>JBCCEC010000092.1:0-13796 GCA_039030475.1 Bacteroidota bacterium | reverse complement strand
GGGTTATGACCGCCATACCCTGATACGACAGCCACCCGCCGTTAGGTTTCAAGCAGAATACAGTAACCAATGTTGGCATCAGTTTTCTAATTTTGAAAAAAATCATCAATCATGAACAAGGTATTTTTTCTTTTTTTATTTATTCCGCTTGCGGGGTTTAGTAATTATTGGGGAAAAACGGGACACAGGGTCACCGGACATATTGCGCAGAACCATCTCTCTGGAAAAGCCAAACGGGCTCTAAATGATCTACTGGACGGACATAGCTTAGCGTTCATCTCAACATATGCCGATGAAATAAAAGCGGATAGGAGGAATTCTAAATTTTCTCCTTGGCATTATGTCAATTATCCTTTGGATATGCGTTATGAAGATTCTGAAAAAAGCGAATTTGGGGATGTTGTTATAGCTATTAAAGAATGTATCCAGACTGTAAAAGATGAAAATAGTACACGAGAAGATAGGGTATTTCACTTAAAAATGTTGGTACATCTGGTCGGTGATTTGCACCAGCCTATGCATGCGAGTAGAGCAGCCGATAAAGGGGGAAACGACATTCAATTGCAATGGTTTGGCGAGAGCACCAATTTACACAGGCTATGGGATAAAAACTTGATTGTTTCCTATGGTATGACCTATACCGAATTAGCCACCGAGCTTGATAGATTGCCCAAGCGGGAACGCAAAAAAATTCAGGAAGGAACAATTTACGACTGGGTACATGAATCACACTTGTTGGCTGCAGTGTTGTATGGTTCGGTTGAACCTGGTGAAAAAATTGGATATCAGTATAGCTATAAATACAATGATTTACTATTTGAACAGTTGCAAAAGGGTGGATTAAGACTGGCCAAGGTATTGAACGATTTATTTGCCTAAACCCTTATCTAATTACTCTAAAGGTTAAATTAATCCGCTCACCAATTTTCTTGGCTGTCTTTGCTATTTGATGGTGCCAGTGGTGTTGCGTTTCTCCCTTCATCAATAAAAGACTTCCATGCTCTAAAAGTAGCTTATGTTTTAAGGACTTGTCTTTTTGATGCCTAAGGTGAAAAAATCGCTCTGCCCCAAACGATACGGATGCGATTACGGGATTTTCACCCAATTCCTTTTCATTGTCCGCATGCCATCCATTACTATCTTTTCCATCTCTATAATAGTTTAAAAGACAGGTGGAAAATTGAATGTTCGCTTCTTCTTCGATTATTGATTTTATCTGAAGTAATTCTGGGGTAAACACGTGCGGTTGCATGGTTATGTTGGAATAAGAATATTCTTTTCCATTATTGCCATAGAGTGCAGTCAGTCTAGGTTGATCGTACGTTTTTCCAAAGACCTTAATTTTATCTTGTTGCCAAAGCGTCTGTTCTTTGAGTGTTTTAAAATACGTGTTAGCTTTTTCATGGGCTAGGAAATTAGGATAGTAACGGATATCACTGTCTTTTAGCCCTAAATCTATTTTCTCTGAAAAAAGTGACATTTTACTTTAGTACACTTTTTAATTGATTCCGATATTCTGATGGGTTTTGTCCTGTAAAAGCTTTGAACGATTTATTAAAGTGCGAAAAGTTATTGAACCCACTATCGTAACAGACTTGAGTAATACTTATAGGTTGCTCGGCCAAAAGCTTGGAGGCGTGAACCAACCGATACTCGTTCACGAACTGTGTAAAGGTCTTGTTGGTTATTTTTTTAAAATATCTACAAAAGGATGGAACGGTCATACTGACCATATCCGCAATCTCATCCAAACTGATATCCTCCTTAAAATTGGCTTTTACATGATTAAAGACAATGTTTATCCTATCATTGTCCTTTACTTCGGTCTCCATGGAAAATCCTTCCCCATTCAGAACTTTTATCTCATCTGAGGTGGCGAGTTGGTTCAATATATTAAGGATAGATAGCAAACGTTGAAAATCGGTCTGATATTCCAATACCTCCATTTTATCACCAACTTTGGTTTTTGTCTTTCCTGAAAATGCAATTCCGCCTTTGGCGACTTCAAAAAGTTTATAAATATTTCGCATCTCGGGAATGCTAAAAAAATCATTCCCAAGAAAATCCGCTTTCATTTGTATGAGCGTTTCACTTTTATTTCCGGTAAGCTTATCCGTAAAGCCGCAATGCGGCAGATTAGAGCCTATAAGAATGAGGTCGCCATTTCTAAAATAGGATACATGGCTTCCTATCTGTCTTTTGCCAGATCCTCCATTAATGTAGACCAATTCCAATTCTGGGTGGTAATGCCACCCGTTATTCTTGTTTACCTTGTTTTCGTCAAACTTTTGATAGGTAAATGAGTTTCCGAAACTTGGTTCAATTCTTTCAAAAGCAGGTTTTTGAATCATTGTGGCCATTTTACTTTTAGTTATGTAAAGTTATTACTGGGGTAATCATACTTTATATGCAAAATTAACTAAAATCTATGCTATTTTACCTATGATGCTAATTTAACATGTCAATGGTGGTAAAATTCCATATAAAATGGAAAAAATGGTGGTGTTTTGGCTTGCAATCCTGTAGTAGTTTTGTCCTGTAATCTTAAAAAAACGAAAAGTTATGAAGACAGTTTTAAATTATGTTACGGTAGCGGCATTCCTTTTAGTATCAACTGCAGGAGTTGCAAATGGAACGGTAAATACCTTGGATAAAAAAGGTAAGGCCAAAAGTGAAGTAGAAAAGAGTTTGATCTCTATTGAACTAGACCCGGTTTTTATTAGAAAAGGGGATAAAATATTGATGAATCTATTGAACATTACACAAGGCGAGGTGATTCTAAAGGTATATGACAGCGAAGATAGACTTGTTTATAGCGAATCAATTGAAGGAGAGCTTGTAGTAGAAAAAGCTTTCAATTTTGAAAAAGCTTTCGAAGACGAATACACCGTAGTTGTTGTAGATAAAATGGGTACTTACAAAGAAACTATTGAAGTAAGATAAGTTTGTTTAGTTAATTTCAGTGCAAAGGAGGTCTACTTTTGGGCCTCTTTTTTTATAAATATTTTTTTAGTTTCTCTTTTTTGTACGAGGGCAATGCATTATTGTCCAGTGCTAGCTTCAGGATACCCTTATCTTTTTTTCTAGCGAACAACAATGTATAAAACTGCTGAATTGTTAATGTGTTTTCCGATTCTTTTACCAATACCATAACGTCTCCGGTCTTAACTTTGCCTATCTCCAAAATTTTGACATAGGTTCCAGGGCGTTCATGGTTTATAAACTGCTTCAAAATTTCTTGCGTTCCAAATCGTATTCCCAATTTATAGCAAGGTTCTCTTGGTTGTGATATCTGTACCAGGCTATTTCCAATTTTATAGATACTCCCAATCCTCAATTTTGATTCATCCAATCCTTTTACAGTAAGATTTTCTCCAAACATGCCCCAATTCCATTCCAGTTGCGGATATTTTTCTTTCCAATAGGGGTAATCATCAGAAGAAAAAAGATAACATGCCTTAAATTCACCACCATGATGCTTACGGTCGATAATGGTATCTCCTTCAACATTTTCTTGTCCCAACTGCAGCGATTTGTTCGTTGGATACTTGTAAATACCTGTTTGCTCCTTTTTTCCGTTCCAGAAAATGGTAGTTGGTTCGGCAATATTTATGGATATAATTTTCATACTCTAAAGATTTAAATAAAAAAACGCCCAATACATCAAACCAAATTGTAGTGGAATTCTAAGAACAAGAATCCACTTTGGTACTCCTGCCGATGCTTTCTCACCGGACAACATATAAAAGTGAACCAAAAGAAATATAAGAAGCATTAAAATGATTCCATAGATGGCCAAATTTTTGGTTGGCTCAAAACATAGGGCGATCCCCAAAACAATTTCCGCAAGCCCACTTAATAGGACGAGCAATTTATGGTTAGGAAGGTATTTGGGCATTATTCGCAGATACGCTTTCGGATATATAAAATGCATGATCCCAGCGAAAACATACATGATTGCCATTAGATATAAATGCCACGGATAATTCATTACTTATTTTTTAAAATACCAAAAAGGAATAACCTCACGTATGACCGTAGAAATTGAATCTTTCTTTTTTTGTTTCCGTTTGACTTTTAGCGTATGGAGGCCTTCCTGTAGGTTTTTTATATCCAAATAAGTTTCAAAGCCCATGATTTCCTTGATTCCGGTCGTTACAATAAAATCACTGTCCGTAGCCATACTATCGATCTCGAACGAATACATTTCGTTGAATGTGTTAAGGTATAGCTTTCTAATACTGTCCTTTTGTTTTTTGCTCTTTATCCGATCATCCCAACTTGTGTTAAATTGTATGCCTGAAGTTAAACCTCTCCTATCCTTTTTTGGCTTCAGCGTTTCCTTGAAACCAAAAATCCTATCTTCAATACCTTCAGAAAAAGGAATGAACACCTGTAAATAATTTGTAGTGATTATTTTAGAAGGTATTGCAACCTCGCCGGGAAAATCCTCATCTCCCATCAGCATGTCAAAATAGTTCTCCTGATTGGCAAACATGTTCGATGAGTCTTGTTTGCCATCAAGAAAATTAGAGTTTCGGTATTCCAAGGAGGTCATCAATAAGATGGCAAAGTAGACAGGGGCGAGCAAGAGAATTAATCGCTTTCCAAATTTATTGTCCAAGAAATTGTAGACCAATGGTCTGTACAAAAAGGAAAGTGTCAAAAAACTGAATACCCAATAAAAAGGAAAATACATCTTTGCTACCCATTTATTCCGCTTTAACAGTCCTTGTGTAATAAAATCAATAAAAGTGAGGAACATTCCAAAAACAACGAACAGAACTAAAGTTACCCCCAAACCTTTACTCAGCCAGCCGGGCAAACTGTCGTTGTTAATGATGAAAAATGAAATTAGAACAATGGTAATAATGATGATGGTTATGGCCAGTACATAGAAGACAAGTAAAAAGGATATCGCAAAGAGAATACTGCAATAGTTTTCCATATTGCCAATGTAGCGATCAAAAGAAACTATTTTTTTACTTAGATAATTTTTGAACCGACTACTGTAATTGAGCACATCGAAGTCAATATCCCCTGACACATATCTTAGACCCAAAGCTCCAATCCATAACCCTCGCATAATAACATGTAAAAGTAGATTGAAAAGCAGGATAGAACATGCCAACAGTAACACAAGATAAACGACCAAGCCATATACCTGCTCATTGTTTTGTGCATTGATCATCTCTATTTTAAGAGGGTCATAAGCTGTAAATAGACCAAAAATGGCAAAACCCGATATAATGAGTTCGAGCTCCCAACTTTGTTGCTGTAACGAGTCCAGCATTTTTTTAAAAGCGGGATTATTGTAATCGTTCTTCATTGGCAGGGAAGGTTTTTGCTTCAATATAAAACTTTTACATAAAAAAACCGCTCTTACTTTGGGTTTGCCAAGGAAAGAGCGGTTTTACCTATATTTTGTATTCCTTACTTCAAGAGTAGGAATGGTTTAAAACTATTTGATCATATCGTAGCTACGTGCTATAAAATTGGTAAGTTCCTCGCCTTTCAACAATCCTTTGGACAATCTTGCCAAATCCAGTGATTGGTTGATCAATCGTTCGCGCTTTTTGGAAGTTTTGGTGTTCAGGATTTCACTTACAAGTTCGTGGTTGGTGTTTACGATAAGGTTGTACATTTCTGGCATACCGCCCATACCGAACATTCCACCGCCCCCGGTCTGCTGCATTTCTTTCATTCTGCGCATAAATTCGGGCTCCGTTATGATAAATGGAGATGAGGTGCTGTCCATGGCTTCCATCTGTATGGTATAGCCCTTTTCTTTGACCACTTCTTCTATTTCTCCCTTTAATTTTTCCTTTTCGTCATCGGAAAGTTTGGAAATTGCAGTATCCTCTTTTTTAATAAGATTGTCTACATGGTCCGCATCCACTCGAGCAAAAGATAGCTTCTCTTTAGAAGTTTCCAATTTTTGCATTAAGTGGGAAATAATAGGAGAATCCATTAACAAAACTTCGTACCCTTTTTTCTTGGCAGCTTCAATATAACTATGCTGTGCGTCTTTATCCGAAGCATAAAGAACTACAAGCTTATCGTCCTTATCGGTCTGAGTGTCCTTTATTTTGTTTTCCAATTCTTCAAAAGTGAAAAATTTTCCATCTACGGTAGGATAAAGTGCAAATTTGTCCGCTTTTTCAAAGAATTTATCTTCGGAAAGCATGCCGTACTCAATAACTACTTTAATATCGTTCCACTTTTGTTCAAAATCCTCACGGTTATTTTTGAACAAAGAACTTAATTTGTCCGCTACCTTTCTAGTGATATAGGACGATATTTTCTTTACGGCACCATCAGCCTGCAAGTATGACCTAGAAACATTCAAGGGAATGTCTGGAGAATCTATAACCCCGCGAAGCATGGTTAAAAACTCGGGAACAATACCTTCTACGTTATCCGTAACAAAAACTTGGTTTTGATAAAGCTGAATCCTGTCCTTTTGAATATTTAGATCGTTTGAAAGTTTAGGAAAGTACAGAATACCGGTCAAGTTAAAAGGGTAATCAACATTAAGATGAATATTGAAAAGTGGCTCCTCAAATTGCATTGGATATAGCTCTCTGTAGAATTCCTTGTAGTCTTCATCCTTTAAATCGACAGGTTGCTTGGTCCATGCCGGATTTGGATTATTGATGATATTATCTACCTCTTGAGTCGGTGCCGGGTCATCTTCTTTTGCATCTTCGGGTTTAGGTAGGGTTTCTGTTTTCATCCCAAATTTTATTGGGATTGGCATAAACTTGTTGTATTTCTTCAACAAGTCGGTGATTTTCGAATCTTCCAAGAATTCTGTGGAATCCTCTGCTATGTGAAGGATAATCTCCGTTCCCCTATCGGTTTTCTTGGCTTCTTTTAAAGTAAACTTGGGCGAACCATCACACGACCAGTGCACAGCGGGCTCATCTTTAAAACTTTTAGTAATGATTTCAACTTTCTCTGCAACCATAAAAGCCGAATAGAACCCGAGTCCAAAATGCCCAATGATTCCCGAGTCCTTACCTGCGTCTTTATATTTATCTAAAAACTCCTCTGCTCCAGAGAAGGCGACTTCGTTGATGTATTTTTTCACCTCATCTTGGGCCATCCCAATACCTTGGTCTACTATATGGATTTTCTTTTTATCCTTGTCGACCTTAACCTCGATCATGGGGTTCCCATACTCAACTTTGGCCTCACCTATAGCCGTAAGGTGCTTGAGTTTTAACGTTGCATCTGTAGCATTTGAAATAAGTTCTCTTAAGAATATTTCGTGGTCACTATATAGAAATTTTTTAATAAGTGGAAATATATTCTCTACTGAAACATTGATTTTACCTGTAGCCATTGTCTAATGAATTTCTTTGAATTTTAGAATACCATGGCAAAAAAAATACCATAGTTAAGAATATGACAAACTGACACTGTGAGCGGGCTTTGAGCGGAAAATTAAAATTTAACATATTTTGTTTATTGTTTTTTTAAAAATGATAAACAAAATACATATCTTTGAACTGTTATAGAAAAATTGCTATGAAATAGATTACACTATAACAAGTTTGTTTATTTATTGGTTAGGTTGTTGAAAACGCACTTTCAAATGAAAGTGCGTTTTCCTTTTTTATTCTTAAAATCTTAACTAAAATCTGTTTGATAAATCGTATTTTTGATTAAACACAACATGCAATGGCAAATACTACAACCACAAAAGTAACAGAGGATAAGATTGTTGGATGGTTTATGGATTATGTTTTGGAACATGAGATAATTCCTAAATCTGTTTACAAATTCTGTAAAGAACATAAGATCAAGGAATCGGAGTTTTACAAGTATTTTGGTTCTTTTGAAGGTCTACGTCATCGCATATGGGAAAAATTCTTTGAGAATACAATGGCGGTCATGCAAAAGAACAAGGCATATGATGGTATGTCCAATGAGGAAAAGATGCTCACGTTCTTTTTTACTTTTTTTGAATCGTTAACGCTAAATAGGAGCTATGTCTTATTTATGCTTAATGATCATAAAGGGGGCATGGAAAAGTTAGGGCAGTTAAAAGGACTCAGAAACCATATCAAAGATTTTGCGACAGAACTTATTGAGGAGCGAAATAGCGATAAAAATTTAAAGATTCTAAAAAGGAGTCCGCAAATCTTTTCAGAAGGCGCATGGTTTCAATTTCTGTTCCTTTTAAAGTTTTGGATGGATGACAATTCACCGGAATTTGAAAAAACTGATATTGCAATAGAAAAGTCGGTAACGACTATTTTTGAGGTGTTTGAAAATACACCATTAGAGAAGATTATTGATTTCGGGAAATTCCTATATAAAGAAAACTTTGCCTAAGAGCGTATGAAGACATTGGACAGTATTCCCACGGGAAAAATTGAGAGAGCAGGAAAACTTGTGAAAACGGGTGTGAAGATAGGGGGTAATTACGTCAAATACTATGGTAAGAAATTGGTCAATTCAGAATCGGCCAAAGAAGAATTGGACCAAGACAATGCAGAGGATATTTATGATGGGTTAAAGAGCTTGAAGGGAAGTGCCCTAAAAGTGGCCCAGATGCTAAGCATGGAGAAAAACCTTCTTCCGCGGGCATATGTCGAGAAATTTTCACTTTCACAGTTTTCGGTCCCGCCACTTTCAGCACCTCTGGTAAGAAAGACTTTTAAAAAGTATCTAGGCAAATATCCCGAAGAGATTTTTGACACTTTTGAAAAAGATTCTGTCAACGCTGCCAGTATTGGCCAAGTTCATAGAGCTAAGAAAGATGGTAAAGAATTGGCCGTAAAAATTCAATATCCTGGTGTGGCCAAAAGTATCAGTAGTGATTTAGCTATAGTAAAGCCTATTGCCATAAGAATGTTCAATCTTAAGGGAAAGGATTCTGAAAAATATTTTAAGGAAGTAGAGAATAAACTGGTTGAGGAGACCAATTACATTTTGGAGCTCAAGCAAAGCGAAGAAATTACACAGGCTTGTGCCAATATCCCCAATATAGAGTTTCCAACATATTATGAAAAGCTGTCCAGCGAGCGCATTCTAACTATGGATTGGATGAAAGGTAGGCACCTTAGCGAATTTGCTAAAACCGAATTTGACCAAGATTTAGGAAACAAACTGGGGCAGGCATTATGGGACTTTTATATGTTCCAGATTCATAGTTTGCGCAAAGTTCATGCAGACCCGCATCCTGGAAACTTCTTGGTCAGCCCAAAAGAAACCTTAATTGCTATAGATTTTGGCTGTATTAAACAGATTCCAGATGAATTTTACATACCTTATTTTGAACTGGCAAAAGAAGATAACATCAACAATGATGACATCTTTATGGAAAAGCTCTACGAACTTGAAATCCTGACACCTACAGATTCCAAAAAGGAGCTTGAATTCTTTAAAGCACTTTTTAAGGAAATGCTTACCATATTCACTTCACCTTTCAATGAGGAAAATTTTGACTTTGGTGCGGACGATTTTTGGAACAAAATTGCCGATTTGAGCGAACGTTACTCTAAAGATGAGCAGATTAGGAAGATGAACGGTAATAGAGGGTCAAAACATTTTTTATATATGAATAGGACGTTCTTCGGTCTTTACAACCTCCTTCATGATTTAAAAGCGACTGTAAAAGTTAATCAGTTTAGGAAATACATTGACTAATTTTTTTGATATATTCTTTGTTGCTTGAATATATTTTTTACTTTTCCATTAAAAAGTCGCTTACTTTTTTAAAAACCAACAACACTGAAAATTATGTACAACTCAAGAATATCCGGTCTGGGATTTTACGTTCCAGAAAATGTGGTTACCAATGACGATTTGTCCAAATTTATGGACACTAATGATGAGTGGATTCAAGAACGTACCGGAATAAAAGAGCGGAGACACGTAATTAAGGGGACGGATACTACAACATCAATGGGTGTTAAAGCAGCAAAAGTTGCTATAGAACGTGCAGGTATCGATAAAGATGAAATTGATTTTATTGTCTTTGCAACCTTAAGTCCAGATTATTATTTTCCTGGCCCCGGGGTTTTGGTGCAACGTGATTTGGGTATAAAAACTGTTGGCGCATTGGATGTTAGAAACCAATGTTCTGGATTTATATATGGAATCTCTGTAGCGGACCAATATATAAAGAGCGGCATGTACAAAAATATATTGGTAATTGGTTCCGAACTGCATTCGCACGGACTGGATATGACCACTAGGGGCAGGGGAGTTTCCGTTATTTTTGGTGATGGTGCCGGTGCAGCCGTACTTACCAGGGAAGAGGATGTTTCAAAAGGAATTTTATCATCTCATTTGCACTCAGAAGGACAGCATGCAGAAGAACTGTCTTTGATTGCGCCCGGAATGGGAAAAAGATGGGTCACCGATATCCTAGAAGAGCAAGATCCAGAAGATATTTCTTATTTCCCTTACATGAATGGACAGTTTGTATTCAAAAATGCGGTTGTTCGTTTTAGCGAAGTAATTATAGAAGGATTGAAGGCTAATGGCTTAAGTTCGGAAGACATAGATATGTTGATTCCGCATCAGGCGAATTTGCGTATCTCACAATTTGTACAAAAGAAATTTGAGCTCTCCAATGATCAGGTGTACAATAATATAATGAGTTATGGTAACACTACGGCAGCTTCAATTCCTATTGCCTTAACGGAAGCTTGGGAGGCCGGTAAAGTACAAGAGGGAGATTTGGTGGTGCTCGCTGCTTTTGGAAGCGGATTTACATGGGGCAGTGTTATCATTAAATGGTAAAAACAAACCCCTGATTCTGTTAAAGAACCAGGGGTTTTAAATGATAGACCTTAATTATTAACCAACCAACACCGTATTAAGGAATATCAAAATAGATTATAGGATACCTCCGCCAGATTCTTTGGTATTGTTGTCCCTTCTTTTGCGTTGTTTTGCTTTGTTTTTTCCGCTTCCAAAGCGATAGGACATACCTGCATATAAATTATTGCTTTCCCAGTTGAATCCGCCTTCTTGCTCATAGGGTCGATCTCCATCAAAACCAAAACGCATGGTGTTGAACATGTCATTGTAGTTTAAGCTGATAGTACCTTTTCCCTTTGCGAAACTGTAGCGAGCTCCTAGATTGACAAAATACATGGGCCTTGCGGTAAATTGGATGGTCCTGTTTTGACCCCTATAAAACCCAAACAACTGAAACGTTAATGATTTACTTACCTTAAAACTATTGTTCAGCCTTAGATTCCATGCGGTGTTGTCCACCTCGACCCGTTCTTCCACAATATCATTTTCAGTGGGATCGGGGCTATTACCACTCAAACTTTCGGTAACTCCTCTTTGAGTCTGTGAAAAGAAATCAAAGCTTCCATTTATACTCCACCATTCCGTGAACTTATAATTGGTTGAAAGCTCAAAACCATAAGCAGACGTATTTTCAAAATTATCGAATGTTAGAATAAGCTTATTGAAGTCCAGTCTATCAACATAAACGGCTCGGTTGATTTCATCCGATATCGCTCTATAGAAAACCCCGGCAGTAATGCTTCCGTTTTTTAATCTTCTTGTATAATTTGTTTCATATGAATTGGTGAACTGGGGAACCAAGCTTGGATTACCAAAGGAAGAAATCAAAGGAGTGGCCCATTCCCTAACTGGGTTTACCTGCTCCAACCCTGGTCTATCGACACGTCTGCTATAACTTATTTGAAACTGGTTTTTCTCATTCGGATTGTACGTAATAAAGGCTGATGGATAAAGCTCTGTATATTCATCGGTGAAAGCCCTTAACCTGTTCGTATCTGCCTTAACTTCCACATCCTCCAAACGAACTCCCGCTTGATATGAAAACTTACCTCTGGTTTGGCTAAAGGTTACATACGCAGAATAAATGTCCATACTATAGATAAAATCGGTGCTTGGTGTAGGAATCAAATCTCCACTGGAATTAAAAGATAACCCGGTAGATGAATAGTCGACATCGGTTTCAAACGTTCTGGATTCCAAACCAACTTCCAATTTGGAAATGCTGTCTAGAGGATTCACATAATCCAGGTTTACAAAGGTCTGCGTACGTTCCGTATCGACAAAATCCATATAATCAGGAAATAGAGAAGCTCCTATCGACCTGAAATTCGCATCTTGATCGCTATTGAACCTGTTGTGGTCTACTTCCAGTTCTATATTATGCCCCTCTTTTTTGAAATCGTGTTTGTAATCAACATTATATTGCTCACTTTGATTTTCATTTACATCGGTAAAAATTTGGGTTACGTTTCTAGATAAATCTGTATTATAAGTAACATCGGTAATCCCTTCTCCGTTCCCATCAAAAATGTTTTGATTGGTGAAAACTGAAATGGTGTTTTTATCGTTCAGATAAAAATCAAAACCAATTTTGTAAAGGTGCGACTTGTTGTTGTTGAAAAAATCGAAAGCTTGTAACGAGTTTTCATCGAGTCTGAGAATAGTTCCGTCATTTACATACTTACCAATATTGTTGCCGTAATTACCGTAAAAGTTGAATTTTCCTTGTCTATAGTTCAAATCTATAGAACTATTGAACTTCGCTTCTATTGCTTGAGTGAGACCAACAGTGGCATTCCCGTTAAATCCAACATTGGCATTCTTGTGCAATACTATGTTTATGATTCCACTCATTCCTTCTGGATTGTATTTTGCAGAGGGATTTGTAATAAGTTCAATTGATTTTATGGATGTCGAAGGTATTTGCTGCAACAACTGTGCAACAGGTACATTCGATAGTTTACCATCTACCATAACCCTTACGTTTGAGTTCCCACGTAAAGAAATATCGCCGGTCTGTGAATCAACATTGACCGATGGGATGTTGTTCATGATATCTGAAGCGGTGGCACCTGCCGTGGTTAAATCTTTTCCAACATTAATTACCTTTCTGTCCACACGTTGTTCTATAGTCGTGCGTTCGGCCACAACTTCTACCTCTTCCAGTTTTTCAGCATCTTCCATTAGTGTAATTGTGCCAACATCCAGTTTTTTATTTTTTTTAGTGATTTCCAACTTTTGCGAATGTGTTTTGTATCCTATAAACTGGACTTCTAAAATAAAAGAGCCTTCTGGCAATTTATCTATTTCAAATTTCCCATCTTCCGTTGTTATGCCTCCAGTGATTGTCTTACTACCGTCTTCCGATTTGATTACAATAGCCGCATAGGCTATAGGTTGTTGCTGTGCGTTGTCTATAACCGTGCCTGAAATAGAACCAATTTTGGTGTCAGTTTTATTGTTTGCTTTTAAACATGTAGAATGAATACCGCATAAGAGCAGTGCGAAAAGTAAGAATACCCTTTTCATGACTTTGTTCGTTTTTGATTGATTATTGATTGATGATACTAACTAGACGATACTCGGTATCCGTTGTTACATTAAATAAAGGGTTTAACATTTTTTAACAAAGTTGCAAGTAGGTCCTATGGCACGGGTATGTGCATGAAAAGATAAGCCCCGACATTCAATAATAATTGATAGTCAGGGCTTTTTTCATTGATAAGCTATACTAAACACTAACCATTAACTATAAAAGATACAGTCTTACCAATGATTAACTTTGTTCGTACAATAGACGAGTTTTTTTTTGATTAGTTACAATCTTTGATTTAGTTTAACATTAAAATTAACAAATGGTTAAGACTCTGGTTCTTGGGGCATCATTAAATCCTAATAGGTATAGTAATATTGCAATTCGCAGATTGGTCGAAAATAATATTGAAACAGAAGCATTCGGATTAAGATTGGGGAGTGTTTCCAATGTTCAAATAAAAGATACCTTGACCAATTTT
>JBCCEC010000091.1:0-13908 GCA_039030475.1 Bacteroidota bacterium | reverse complement strand
AGTTCAGCGACACCAAGGAAGCATGGCTGGAGTGCGGTGTGGTAAAGAAGGTGCGCTTTCCACGTGGCTGATCTGAAAGGGGTTGGTTCTTTTTTCCAACACTGTACGTTTTGCGCCAGCTGAGGTAAGAGGTTTTGTGAGAAACTACCAGACAACTCTATGTCGACGAGAGAGAGTTCGCGTTTCGTACCTCTTTGGGAATGAGTCGTTTCGCAGTGTAGAGTTTGACGAGCCGTGTGTGGGATCCACGTGATGGTGCAACTGAAGAAAGTTAAGCTTGCCGCGATCCTCTCCGTGAGCATGGTTCCCTTCATTCTTCCGTTGAGCTCTCTCGCCGCGTTTTTTCCCATTAAGGCGTCGTGAAGGAGAATAGTTGGGTAATGATTTTTTTTTTGGTTTTGGGGAACAACAACGAAGTTTGGTCAACGCACTTACCTATCCCATAATAATTTTGATCACTGCGGTCTTGGTAGTGATTTTCATGTTACGCATGGTAGTACCTATGTTTCAGGATATTTTTAAACAGAACAATGTTGACCTTCCATGGATTACAGAATTTATTGTTGCGGTATCGGATTTTATCAAAGATTACGGATGGTGGGTCGTGTTTATCATCATTGGAATGTTGCTGCTGCGAAAGGTTCTTTTTGGCAATGATCGGTTCAAGAGAAAGTTGGATTATTTATTGATGAAAGTTCCCTATTTGGGAAGTTTTTTCAAAGCCGTATACTTGGCCCAATTCACCAGGGCAATCAGCCTTTTGACGGCCTCTAAAGTTCCCGTTCTCAATAGTATCGAGTTAGCTGGAAAAATGATAAGCTTTTATCCGTTACAGGATGCTCTGGAGGTCGTGAGTGCCAAAATTCTACAAGGAGAAAGTCTGAGCAATAGCCTTAAGGGCAATAAGGTTTTTAGCAATAAGATGATATCAATGGTCAAAGTTGCCGAAGAGACCAATCAAACCGAGTTTATGTTCGAACGATTGAACCAGCAGTACAGTGTGGAAGTACAACAAAAATCGAAACTGTTGAGTACGTTATTGGAACCCATGATAATTCTGGTCGTTGGGGTATGTGTGGGTGTGATACTGGTGGCGATGTATTTGCCGATGTTCAAATTGGGAAGTGTGCTTGGATAGTTTTTATGGAGTTGATTTCATTTTGTAAAAAAAGCATTGAAATGTAAAGTGAAAATCGTATTTTTAGTACTGCAATACGACATTTTAGTTACATCGATTTGTACAATTTTGAACCGAGTTTAGAGTTCGGTGAACCATTCAGAAAGGAAGCTGTAAAAATCTGATAGTTAACATGTTGTGATGATAGAATTAGTTCTGTCATCCCGACGAGCCTACAAATAAGTCACAACAAAACACTGTTAATTGTATGATTATCAATGTTTTTTGTTTTTAAGATTTTTTCATATTAGCTGTTTTACGCTAAATTAACCCTAAATGACTTAACGGTTAGCTCATCTACACCTACACCAGCGTAGAAACATAAAATACACGTACTAAGCTAGCTCTTCAACGGCATTTTCCTCGTCAACGGATTCAATCATGAAATCATTCTTTGAAAGTTTGAGCTTTTTTTCTTTGCTCTACAGTAATCTACTCTGGTATTTTTGGCGATTTGATACATCCAACCCTTTAGATTTTCTATAGTTTGTAAATTGGATTTGCACATTTTTAGAAAGACATCTTGAGTAAGCTCCTGTGCATCTTCAACATTGTCTACTCTTTTTTAATGTAGTCCAACAAAGGATTGTAATAAGTATTGATAGTATCTAATACAAGAATAGTTGATTATGGTATGGAACCAATCCATAGATGTTAAGAATAAATAATGATGCAACAAAATTAAAAAATAGTTCAAATATCCACTGGTATTACTCAAAATCATAAAAAAAGCTGTGTTTAATACCAAAAACATGTTTCGCAACATAGATTCCTTGATTCCCAACTTGTCCTTTTCATTCCATTTTGATCTGACATAGGTTTGTTATGAATTTAAAAACGAAAATCATGAAAATCAAAAATTTAGTTTGTAGTGCACTACTGTTAACTCTAATTATTACCATAGGGAATGCTCAGGATTCAAAAGCTAAAATTAAACAAGTAGCAGCTCAATTCATAAAAGGAGCCGACTTACAGGACGGAAAACTATTGGAAGCGGTCCTGGAGCCCAAATCTCTTCAATATGTTTTGATAGGTGGCAAACTAAGCACCTTCTCAGCTGAAGACTACATTAAAATGGTCAATGAGAAAAAATTGGGCGGAAAACCCAGAAAGATTTCCTATCGCCATGCTGAATTTTTAGGTAATAACTTGGCTGTGGTGGTCTTGAACGCAGTGAGTGAAGAGTACGATTTCTTTTACCAATTATCCTTGATCAAACTAGCTGACGGAGACTGGGAAATTGTAGGGGTTACTGCTGAAATAAGCGGAGTTTAACTATGAAAGTTTTCTCACAACTTTTGTTGTTGATATTCGGCCTATGTCCGTTTACTGGTCTACATGGACAGCAAACGGCCAAGGCCTCAGGTATTACCTTCACGTATAACGTTGTTGGTGATGACCTAAAATGTACTCTAGAAGCACCGACCCAAGGTTGGATCGGGGTAGGCTTTAATCATAAGAATTCAATTGTTGGAAGTGATCTTTTGCTTTTTAATGTTATTGACGGCAAAACCATCAGTACCGATCTTTTTGTAAGAGCAATAGGGAATCCGGTAAAGGATTCAGCCAATGGTGGAACAAATTCAATAACACTGTTGGATGGTGTTGAAAAGAACTCAAACACTAAAGTAACCTTTTCGATACCTATGAACTCTAAAGATTCCAACGATTTTGTTCACGAGCTGGGAAAGGAAGCATGGTTGATTCTTGCCTATTCGGTTGATGATGATTTTGGACATCATTCTAGGGTAAGAAAGCATATTCCATTCATAGTTAACGGCAATTGAAAATCCATTTGTAACTTTCCTACATGATTCTAAAGGCCAATAGAACAAAAATCGCAATTTATCTCATCTGGGTGGTGGCTGCATTGTTCACTAGTACGCAGCTCTATTTAAAAACCTTGGATGCCGGAGGTACTGATTCTTGGTCAAAGTTGTTCTTTATCCAGTTTGTAGTTTGGAATATTTGGGGAGGGCTGAGCCCTTTGATCTTTTGGTTGGGCAAACGGTTCAGGATAGATAAGCAAACCTATTATCGAGGACTTTTTATCCACATCGTATTCGCCGTAATCATTGTTCTGGCCTATTTGGCCGTTTATTCCCTAGTCTGGAATTTTTTTGGGATAGGTTCATTTAATTGGGAGACCTTCACGATGTATTTCAAACTTTTCTTCCTGAATTTATTTCATTGGCATTTTTTCATCTACATGGCCATTATTGGTTTAGTACATGCCATTGCATACCAGAAAGAACTAAAACAGCGACAAGAAGAATCGGTTGAATTGGAGAAGCAACTACTTATAAGCGAGCTCAACACCTTAAAGGCACAGCTTTCACCACATTTTTTGTTCAACACTATCAACAATGTGGTCGGTACCATAGAACAGGGAAAAAATGATTTGGCATCTGGTATGCTGATTCGGTTGGGGGAGTTTTTACGGTTGTGTTTGGACGAGTCCAAACATAAACTGATACCATTGCACAAAGAATTGGATTACATTAGAAAGTATCTGGAAATTGAACAATTTAGAAATAATGATTTACAGGTGGTAATCCAATCTAAAAAAGAGTGCGATACTGTTCTTGTACCAAGCGTTATTTTACAGCCTATTGTGGAAAATGCCATAAAGCATGGTATTTCCAAAAACGAAAATGCAAATCGCATAGAGATTGGTAGTAATTTAAAAGAAGGAATGCTAACCCTATTTGTTTACAATGAGGGTCCCGGTCTTGCGAATGAAAAAAGTCGAAATAAGGGAATTGGTCTTGAAAATACCGTGACAAGACTTAAAAAATTATACGGACAAAAAGGAAGGCTGGAACTATTTTCCGTGAATGACGGCGTAATGGTAGAGATACAAATACCCATGAAAAGTTAGCTATGAAGTTTAAAGTATTGGTAGTGGATGACGAATTGGAAGCCCAAAAAAGGCTTTTGCATCATTTGCGCAAGTTTAGCAACCTTGAGTTGTTGAAGGCCGATCAAAATGGACAAGAAGCTTTGAACACCATTAGAACTCAATCTCCCACTATCGTTTTTATGGATGTCGAAATGCCCGAAATGAGCGGTATTGATGTCTTGGCTAACTGCGAACGGCCCTATCCCTATATCATTTTTGTTACTGCTTACAACCAATATGCCATTGAGGCCTTTGAACAAAATGCAGTTGACTACATTTTAAAGCCATACACTTTTGAACGCATTGAACTGGCCCTAAACAGGGCCACCACCCTAATTGAAAAGGACCGCTTGGCGAACATCAATGAAAACTTTAAAGACTTATTGTTTTCATTGTCGAAGAACATGGTTCCTGATTCAGATTCAGAGTATATTAAGCGAATAGCTGTTAAATCTATTGGACAAACCATATTTATCCCGGTAGATGAAATTATTTTCATTGAAGCCGCTGATCAATATGTTGAAGTCTACACAGAAAAAAAGAGGTATACTGTTAGGGAATCCATGGACAAATTGGAAAAAAGTCTAGATCCGCAGTTTTTTTTCAGAACTCATCGGTCGTCTATTGTAAACCTTGAATGCGTTATAGCTTTAGAAAATATAGATAAGCACATCAGCCTTGTTCTACTAAACAATAATAGAAAGGTTAAAATTACCAATAACCGAAAACAAGCTTTTAAAGACAAAATGTATATTTAATGTTCTATTGGCTTCAATTAGTAAGGCTTTCGTAACAACTTATTTAAGAGAAGACAGGGAGAATATGAGCAATTAGATTTTAATTGTATCCCGTGCCCTGTAATGTCGATTAGCCTTTTGATGACCAAATTCAAAAAGGGAGTTGAAAACCTTGTAGTTTATGTCATCCCGACTTTTACAAGAAACATTCTAAATACACCCTATTGGTTACCTTTTTCTTTACCTTTCTAACATGCTTTTCAAAATCAAACGATAATTTAAAGTTTACTTAAAACCAGACTATCATTCTTTTCATAATATTGGTATATAGTTTTGCACAATGTTAACTGACCAAGAACTCTACCGACAAATCTCGATGGGCAACGAACTTGCCTTCAAGACCTTGTACGATAGATATTGGAAACGTGTTATCCAAATCGCCGACAGAATCCTTATGAACAAAGAGATGGCCAAGGATGTTGTACAGGATGTCTTTGTATCCATTTGGACCAAGCGAGGGTCGGTCCAGATCAAGAATGTAAAAGCCTATATCTATCAATCCATAAAGCTGTCGTGCTTTGATAAACTCAGGAGTATAAAACACCACGAGTCTTTGTTGGGTAGGTCACAAATTATATTGGAGTCCAAGGATTTTGAGGACAAGATTAATTTTGAGGATACAAGTTTTCGAATTAATAGTGGTATTTCTTCACTTCCGGAAAAGACCAAGAAAATTTTCAAGTTGAGCCGTGAAAGAAGCTTGAGCAACCATCAGATAGCCAAAGAGCTCGATATTTCCCCCAAAACCGTGGAATACCACATCTCGGTATCATTAAAACATTTGAGAAAAAATCTCGCTTGAAACGACTCTCTTCTATTTTTTTTCATTTTTTTTTAGGGTCGTATTATTTTCAAACAACTATTAATTAGAAACAGCAGGTAAATGAAGGAAGAACACCTTAAAAAACTGTTTCAGAAATACTTGGACAATACTTGCACAAAGGAGGAGAAAAAGTATCTCGATGAGCTTTTTGAAAGTTATATTGATGATACTGATTATAACGAATCCAATACCATGGATGACGAGCAGGCATTGCAATCCGAGCTTTTTGAAAAAGTAAAGGATACAATTAAAACATCTGGGAACCACCAAGGAACCAATTTCAAGAAAAAGAATAACGCTCCAATATGGACGATCGCGGCCTCTGTGTCCATCCTTTTGGGACTAGGTGTATTTTGGTCGTCTTATCAAAAGAACAAAACAGTCGATTCTACAATATCAAAAACACTGACGATAAACCGTACGACACTTCCCGGGGAAAAGAAAGAGATTCGTCTTAGTGATGGTTCCGTGGTCTATCTTAATTCTGAAAGTACCCTTAGCTATACAAAGGATTTTGGAAAGGGGAATATAAGATCTGTGAAACTGGAGGGAGAGGCTTTTTTCGAGGTAGAACCTGACAAAAGCAAGCCTTTCATCATCGAATCGGGAAGCGTAATCACGGAAGTCAAGGGAACCTCTTTTAATGTAATGGCTTTTCCAGAAAGCAAGGACATTGCGATTACTGTACTTACAGGTATCGTTGACGTATCAAAGAACGGCGAAAACAGTAAAATCCAACTTGAACCAAACAAACAGGCCCTGTTCAATAAAGAGGTAAAACAAATCAACGTTTTGGAGGTAGATGCGCTGCAGTCCATCAATTGGAAAAATGGCATCCTCCATTTTGAGGAAGCCCAATTAAAAGAGGTGCTAAAGACTTTGGAACGTTGGTACGGGGTGGATATCATCACCAAAGACCTGACATTGAACGATTGCACCCTTACCTCAACATTCAACAACAGTTCGATTTACGAGGTTATGGAGAGCATCAAATTTGCCAAGGAGGGTATTGAGTACGCTTTTGGCAACAACAATACAACTATTGAACTAAAAGGATATTGTAACGACTAAAACCAACTAGCCTATGCTTTGAGAACACATAAAAAAGAAGGCAGTCTGCATCACTTTGGCGAGGGAAGACAGACTGCCGATGATATCAACAGAAACTAATAAATCAGTAACCGTCAAACATTTTGTGAAAATATGAAATCACTTACACTTAAACAATTCTTAAACTTGACGCTCAGAACTTTTATCATTTTATTGACCGTGACCCTTTTGAACCCATTGTTTGCCAATGAGGCCAAGGGACAGAACTTGCGTAATACGTCGGTCGATATATCGGTAAAAAATGCGAGTGTCATTGAACTTATAGAAGATCTGGACCAACAGACACGGTTCAATTTTACCTACGACAATCGATTAAAACGACTCGATGAACGTTTCACATTGGACTATAACAATGTTTCACTGCTATCCATATTGGAACTTTTATCAAAAGAGGCCAACATTACCTTTAAAAGAATCAATAACAACATTTCAATCAACATTCGTCGAGAGAAAAAAGAAATCATCGCAACGCCAATACAGCAAACAATAACAGGGATGATTACCGATGAGCTAGGTCAGCCATTACCGGGAGCTAGCGTGGTTGAAAAAGGAACGACAAATGGTATAAGTACCGATTTTGATGGTAACTATTCCATTGAAATATCCAGTTCGGATGCTATTCTTGAGTTTTCATATTTGGGCTACATAACACAAGAGGTAGCGTTTAATGGGCAAACAAGCATAGATGTACAATTGCGACCAGATGCAAGCCAATTGGATGAAGTAGTGGTCATCGGTTATGGTACGACTACCAGAGAGAAGTTCAATGGAGCGGTTTCCAAAGTAGAGACCGAGAAGCTGAATAATTTCTCTTCTGCTAATTTTGAGCAGGCCCTATCTGGTAATGTGGCCGGCGTACAGGTCGTAGGCAACGGGAAGAATCCTGGGGAGAATTCGGTTATCCAGATACGTGGACTTAGCACATTGACTGCTGGCACCAATCCTTTGATCGTGGTGGATGGGAATCCATTAACGGAGGGTTCCTCGTTTAGTTCCGTTAGCACCCAGGACATTGAATCGATAAACATCTTAAAGGATGCCGCATCTGCATCCATATATGGTTCGAGGGCATCCAATGGGGTCATTTTGATAACAACAAAAAAAGGAAGGCGAGGAAAACTGCAGGTCACTTATGATACGTATTATGGGTTCCAAGATAGAGTTGATAAATTTCAACTGGCGGATGCATACGATACCGCTCAATTTGATTTTGATGCGCGTAATTTTGGATATGTTTCTGGTGGCGCTGGTAGAAGTGTCAACGATGACAATGCCACTAGGGATGCAAATGGCGGAGGAAAGCGAAGTAGGGTTCAACCATTTTTACAAGGGTATTTGGATGGCCAACCCGGGTTGACCAATACAGACTGGACGGATGCAGTTTTTAGAACGGCCGCACAGCAAAACCATTACCTCAACCTAAGGGGAGGGACGGAAAAGACCGATTATTCCGTTTCTTTTGGATATTTGGACCAAGAGAACATTATCATTTCGTCAGACTATAAAAGATATACCACCAACTTCCAACTCAACACGCAGATTAGTGACCGTATCAAATTTGGTATTTCATCCAACATTTCTTTGGTAAACTCCAATCCCACAGGTGAAAGGGGATGGTCAGCCCATGATACGGATCCAAACGATCAACCAGACCCGGCCTATGCCGTTGTATTAATGCATCCATACTATCCCATATTCAATACCGATGGCTCTTTTGCCATTGCGAATCAAATAGATGACAACAACGATAACTGGGACGGCCCTATTTCAGAAAATATTATAGCCAAGGCCGAGTTGACCGATTTTTTTGAACGCCGCTTCAGGGTTTTTGGCAATACCTATGTCGAAGTCGACATTTGGAACGGATTAAAGTTCAAGACTTCTTTTGGAGGGGATTACAATACAGTTTTTTCGGAGTTTTTTGCCCCTTCAACTATTGGAAACTATAGAACTCCCGTTGCCAATAGTTTGGCACAAGCTTTTGAAGACAATAGCAGGAGGGAAAACTATATTACTGAAAACCTGTTAACCTTCAACAATTCATTTGGCAAGCACTCCCTCGATGCGCTCTTGGGGTTCAGCTATCAACAGGAAAGCCGTTTCGGGACGCGATTGCAGAGTGTTAATTTTGCCGATGACAATTTACGGAACATAGCGGGAGCAACCAATCCTGCGGCCCAAGCAAGCAGAAGCAAATGGGCACTGGTGTCGTATTTTAGTCGATTACAGTACGACTACGATGGCAGATACTCCCTTTCCGCTTCTTACAGAAGGGATGGTTCATCACGGTTTGGGGCCAATACAAAATATGGAGATTTTGCATCCGCATCCGTGGGATGGACCCTCAGCAATGAAAGCTTTTTCCCTGAAAACAACTTCTTGAGTTTTACAAAATTGCGCGCAAGCTGGGGGCAAACAGGGAACAACCAGATTGGGGACTTTGGTTCCATTGCATTGGTAGAGCCAGAAAACTATACCATCGATGGACAGTTAGTTTCAGGGGCCTATACCAGAACTTCTCCCAACCCTGATCTTTCATGGGAAACCAATACCGCTTTGAACGTGGGTGTCGATTTGGGCTTTTTGAATAATAAGCTATTGTTAACGGCGGAATACTACAATTCAAGAACCAAAGACCTATTATTAGAGGTTCCTGTACCACAACAATCTGGATTTGAAGAATCTCTACAAAACATCGGGGAATTAGAAAACAAGGGTTTTGAACTCGAAATCAGGGGAAACAACTTCGAATTGGGTGATTTTCGATTCGGCTTCAATGCCAACATTACCACAAACGAAAACGAGGTTTTAGCACTGGGTGAGGGCGCAACTCCCGATGGGGAAAAGAGACAAATCATCCAATCTAACGGAGGTATGCCATTTTTAACGAGGGAAGGTGGTAGTATCGCCCAATTCTATACCTATGATATCATTGGGGTTTATAGGACCCAAGAGCAAATCGATTCGGAAACCGTGACTCCGCTAGCAGGTACCGAAGTGGGTGACTATGTGGTTCGCGATGCAGACGGGGATGGTGAGATTACACCAGATGACAGGGTTACTTTAGGGGATTACAACCCTGACTTCACCTATGGTTTTGGCTTTTCGGTCAACTATAAAGGATTTGATTTGAATGCCCAGTTCCAAGGCATAGAAGGCAGAAAGGCCGCTGACAATATGGTGTACGATGCCGAGAGTGGAGAGGGTTTCTTTGTTCCAACGCAATATTATTACGATAACTATTTCAACGACAGGAATCCTGATGGCTTTTTCAGAAGGCCCGACTTTTCTAGTTTTTCTTCCGCAGGTCGTATTACGCGGGCTTCTAGTCTTTCCGTTCTCGATGCAGACTATTTTAGGTTAAGAAGCCTTCAATTGGGATATAATTTCCAACGAGGTGTTACGGACCACTTAGGACTTAAATCCCTGCGCATCTACCTCACAGGGAACAATATCTTCAATATCACAAAGTATAGAGGCTATAATCCTGATGGATTGGATACAAGTAGTAACGAGCGACAGACACTAACAAGGGGGTGGATTACATCAACGAGTCCTGTAACACGTTTCATGGCCCTAGGATTAAATGTAAAATTTTAATTAGATAAAACAAGATAAAATGAATTATACAAAAAACATATTTCTGATAATGATTGTCTTGATCGGATTGGTTTCCTGTGATGACGAGCTGGATATCGTACCCATTACTGAAAAGGCTGCCAACAATTTCTTTTCCAATGAGCAAGAGATAGAAAGTGCAGTTAGCGGAGCCTATGCTAAATTGCAGAACAACGGCCTTTATGGGTTATACCTCATTGGTGTGGGTGAAATACCTGCTGAGGATACTTTTGAGGAAATAGCCGCTAATGATGGTGGCCGTTTTGGACAATTGGATGATTTCTCCACGAATCCAGCTAATGATTTGGTAGGTGATATTTGGAAGGAGTCTTATGAGGGAATCCAGCGGACCAATGTGATATTAAACCGAATCGATGAAATTGAGTTTGAAAATGCGGGCACAAAAACCAATAGAATCGGTGAGATGAAGTTTGTGAGAGCCTTACTATATTACAATCTCGTTCGTCTTTATGGTGATGTTCCCTTGGTGGTGGTAGAAACGGAGAGTCCTTTTGATTTCTTTGGCCAAGGTAGAACGCCAGCAGCAGAAGTTTACACCCAAATAACCACCGACCTTACGGACGCCATTGCAGACCTTCCTGTTGCAAAATCTCCCGGTAGACCAGCTTCCGGTGCGGCACAGGCGTTATTGGCAGATGTCCAATTTACACTGGGTGATTCTTCAGGTGCATTAACCAATTTGGAAGCTGTGCTGAATTCAGGCGAATATGAATTGATGCCCAGTACTTCTGAAATTTTCGGAGAGGCCAATGAAGGAAATGCCGAAATTCTTTTTGAAGTGCAATATGCAAGTGGTTTTGATGCAGATGGAGATAATGAGGGTAGCTCTGCCGGCTCACAGTTCAGACCTTCAGGAACGACCGCCAATGCCAAGGGGCATAATCTACCTACTCAGGCGTTTATCGACTCCTTTGAAGCTGGTGATACCCGACTTGATGACTATGTTGCCATTGAACCTGATGCCAATCCCTTTTATTTTTTGACAAAATATGAAGTCTCATCTACAGGACCAGATGACGGAGGTAGTGACCATATCATCATTCGTTTTGCCGATGTAGTTCTCAAATATGCAGAAGCCTTAAATGAAAATGGACGAACGCCTGAGGCCATCGTACAGTTGGACCGTATCCGTTCAAGAGCAGGTCTTACAGGTACGACCGCTACGACACAAACTGATGTAAGGGCAGCCATTAGACAAGAACGTAGGTTCGAGTTGATCGGTGAGGGAAAAAGATGGTTTGATTTGAAACGCTATGGCACGGCAATAGAAGTGATGAACGCATTTTTCGCTGGAGGTAATGTAGATAATATTAATGAAAATGATTTGGTCTTGCCCATTCCACAGAGTCAAATAGATACAGATCCTGGTGTTATAGAGCAGAATGAAGGGTATTAGAATCCTTTTTAGAGGGAAGGTGAAAGCCTTCCCTTCAACTAATGAGCATCTGAAAATGAAAATAAGAATTTTTACACTTGTGATAGTATTGTTGGTTTGCTACGTCTCATGCAAGCGAGAGGTCAAAACCAAAGCGGTTTCAATCGAATCGAATAAAGTCGATACTATTAACGAACAAGACATATCTATTGAGCGTCTTATTGATAATCTAAAGGATTCCCAGAACAAAGAAGTTATTGTGGTGGCACATAGGGGAGACTGGCGCAATGCCCCTGAAAACTCTTTGCAAGCTATTGAAAATTGTATTAAAATGGGTGTCGATATGGTTGAAATTGATGTACGTGAAACCAAGGACGGTCAATTGATATTGATGCATGATGAGACCATTGATCGTACCACTACAGGTACGGGAAAAGTGTCCGACCTGACTTGGACCTATCTGCAGACACTTAAGTTGCGTGATGGTATAGGTCATGAAACGCCACATCAAATTCCAATATTGGAAGAGGCGCTCAAACTTTGCAAAGGAAAAATTTTGGTGAATTTGGACAAGAGCTATGATATTTTCGAGCAATGTTTCAAAATAGTTCAAGAAACAGAGACAGAAAATCAGGTGATCATCAAAGGCGCAATACCCTATGCGCAGGTCAAGGAAGAGTTTGGTGAGTATCTTGACAAAGTCCATTTTATGCCCATTGTTAGGGCGAGAAATCCAGATACAAAGGTTATCGTTGATGAATATCTGAAAAACCTTAAACCAATGGCATTTGAATTTACGGTTCCGTATGACACACTTCAAATAGTGGAGTACTTTGATGACATTAGGGCCAAGGGTTCCTCAGTTTGGGTAAACTCACTCTGGCCACAGCATAATGGGGGGCACGATGATGAAAGGGCAGCTTTGGACCCCTCTGTTTATGATTGGTTTATAGAAAATGATATTGATATCATACAGACGGATCGTCCAGAATTGTTGTTGGAATATTTAAGAGATAAAAATTTGCACAATTGATTTGAAAGAAATGAGAACATTCTGTAAATATGCAACACTTCCGCTGTTCATGATAAGCAGTATTTGTAACACTTATGCCCAAGCTATGGAAAGTAGGGCGGCGAAAATTCTAGAAAACCTTAAAAACCCTTCCAAAGATTACATCATGGTAGTTTCGCACCGAGGGGATTGGCGCTATGCTCCAGAAAACAGTCTTCAGGCCATACAACGCTGTATTGATTTGGGCGTAGATGTCATCGAACTTGATTTTAGACTTACTAAAGATGGACATCTAGTGGCCATGCATGATGAGACCGTTGACCGTACCACGAATGGCAAAGGTGAAGTCAGTAAACTTTCGCTTGAAGAGATTAAAAAACTTAGGTTGAAGAATGCGTGTGGCGTACGACATTCGAGGCAGCAAGTACCAACTTTGGAAGAGGTGATGAACTTGGTCAAAGGAAAAGTACTGGTAAATCTTGATAAAACAGAAAGCCGCTGGGTGAGGGAAGCCTATGAAGTGTTAAAAAAAACAGGCACGGTTGATCATGCTATTTTTAAGGGCAACGATGATTACAAAGTTATGAAGGGGAAATACGGCAGGCTAATGGACAGTATCATCTATATGCCCAAATTATGGCCAGAAAATAAGAAAGTGAGGTCTTACCGGGAAGCCTATGAAAAAGCCATCGATCCTTTTTATTACGAAACGCTTTTTGATTCTGAAAAGGCTGAAACCTTTGCTATGATAAAAGATTTGAAAGCGGATGGAGACGGGTTTTTGGCAATTGCCCTTTGGGATGATCTCTGTGCTGGCCGTACAGATGAAGTTGCCCTTTTGGAGGGACCTGAAAAAGCATGGGGTTGGCTTATAGAAAATGGTGCCAATGCCATTATGACCGACCGACCGGAAGAGCTACTAAGGTATTTGAAATCTAAGGGGATGAGAAATTAAAGTTTACTACCAATAATTGACATAAATAATGTTTGTTTGAGTTAGTTTATTAGCAAGAAGGCGCAGTATAATATTCTGCGCCTTTTTTATTTTGAATCGTAAGTTTTATGAGACTTTT
>JBCCEC010000090.1:0-14434 GCA_039030475.1 Bacteroidota bacterium | reverse complement strand
CTGAAGGTTCCAACATCATAGATATTTATACGTACCAGTACACTATCTGAAACATTTTCCCAAATCTCAAATCCGAAGGATTTTAGCTGTTTTAAACCCTTGGCAACTGGAATATGGGATGCCAATTCCCCACCAAGAGCAATATTATCCTTCCAATATCCGTATGCTATTTCACCTGTATTTTTATAACCAGCAGATTTCTTGACAAATTCTCCTTTTTTGTCCGTTACAACGACCTCATTCAATTCTAAAATCGAAGGATTTAATTTAAGTATTGGGTACTCATTGTATACAAATTTCAAATTAGTTATGGGAATCACTAATTTTTCATATCCCAAAGAAGAAAATAAAATGACATCATTTGAAGCGTAAAGGTCAGGGTTGAACTTTAAATGAAATATACCCTCTTCATCACTAACCGTACCTATGCCTTTTTCAACAATTCCAATATTTACATAAGGTATAGGTTGCCCACTTTTTCCATCTACAATTTTACCTTTATAATCAAGTTGGGCAGATAGTATATTTGAAAAGAGTATAACATGTACCCAAAAAAGACCATAGCATATTTTCATAGCATCTATTTTGAGGCCACCGAAATATTTTTTGTTATGTTGAAAAGCTGCCTATTCGCATTTTTGACGTTTAGTTTGAAGACCTTTGTTTCACCATATTGAGATTTCTCGCCATAATTATGGTAAATCTTTGCCTTGAGATAAGTGGGTGTCAAACTTTTATTGCCAAGATATTTAATGTTCACTTTCCATGTGCCCGCCAAAGAATCATCGATCAAGTATTCTGAGCATGAATATCCTAAATTCTTTTCTGTGGCAATAGTATCAGCATTTGCCTCTAAACTATGGTTCCAAGTATAATACTGGTTATCTGGGTTCAAGAACTGTAAATCAAATTCTGCTTCACTATTGTTCCATTCAAAAACCAATCGGGTCCCTTTAAAATCTTCATTCTCCACTTTTATTTTCTTACCAGCGGAACGGTTCATCATATCTGTTTTTTCCAAGGCCAATAGGTTATTAAACTCTCTATTTAGTATTTTGGAGAAACTGCTCGTGTCCGTTTGCATAAAATTTTCATCCAACAAATAAAAATAACGAGCATAGAGCATCGCCGCTTTTTTGGGCTCATTTATATTTCTATTGCTTAGCGCCAAATCCCTATACGACTGCGCATAATTAGGTCTCAATATAAAAACCTCTTTATAGGCTTCATTGGCAAGCTCATAGCGTTCCTGTGAATCATAAATGTAGGCAAGCGCTTTTAAATGAAGAGGGTTGTTTCCAATAATTGAAAATCCATCTTCAATGATTCTGTCCGCATACGCTTCTTGATCCCATTTTTCAAAAAAGTACTGATAAGAATCTAAAATAAAGTATGGGGAATTCCTATACTTTTCAACATTGGATTCATACTTGGCTTTTGCCTCCTCAAAGGAATTGGAGCTATTCAATTCTTTTAGATAATTGGGGGCGTTTTTAAGAATATCCGCTTCGGTAAGTGCTGTACCAGTATAATAATTGTTCAAAAGTCTAGCACCATCTATCACCAAATTGTTTTTATCCTTTGGAATTATGGTTCCGGTTTTTGTATTGATGACCACTACGCCTCCGCTTCCAACATTCCCGTAACGAACTGTTCCTGCAGCCGATGCGATAATTGCAATACGTTCTATATTCTGAACATCGATAAAATCAGGGAAATCAGTAAATATTTGACCATCTACATCATAAATAGCCCTTTTACCCCTAATTAGAACTGTAGCATTACTCGACTGTGTACTTAAAGCGTTAAATTCAGGATCTCCAGGAATGGTAAGTACTCCCGTAGTGGCCCCCCTTAAAACCGTTACACCTGCAAACCTTCCTCGTAAAACCCTGACCAAATCATATTCTCCCTGTAAAAAGTCTTTATTGTCCAATATCCTCGTTGAGTAGGACGCTTTTTCTTTGTTTAAAAATCCGAAAGCAGTTTTAATAATATTTGGGTTACTGGCATAATCTATCTCCAGCTCCTTTTGACTATTACGTCTTTTCTTCGTTACCGTTACGTTTTCAAGTTTTTCAACCCGAGGAAATAGCTCCAGATTAAGTGTTCTGGTTACATCCTCTACACGAATTTGTACAGGTTCCATTCCTTCTGCACTATAAAAAAGCACATCGCCCGGTGATGCAGCGATTTTATAATACCCGTCTGTATCAGAAGTTGTGGATACATCTTGATTTATAATTTGGATTTTTACACTTTGGAAAGAATCATTTCCTCCATCTGTTATTTTTCCGTTTATTAATCGCTCTTGGGATAAACAAACCGCAACGACAAAAAGAAATAAGAAACAAGTAAATAGTATTTTCATAGCATGCGGATTTTAAGGAATATATTTGAATTGTTATAGCCAAAAGCTTACATGCTATAAGTTACTGAAAAGCAACTATTTGAACAATTCTAATCTCCTAAATGTTCCTTAATTCTGGGGATTAATAGAAGTTCGGTTTGCCTGCCGTTTACATAACGAAATCCATCTTCACCATAAAATCCTGCTTCTTCAAGCATAATACGAATGTCACGTTTCCACTCTGGAATTGTAATCGTGGTATTCAATTCGATAGCGTAAACCGTGTTGGGATTCAATGGGTAGTTGTCCCCATCATCTTTCATTACACCACCTTGCGCATCCCACATGCCTATTGTAGTGCCCGCTGAATGTCCATAAAGGCCAAGTGGATGGGTGTAAATTGCAGGACGAAATCCGGCATCCTTTGCTTCTTGTAATGATTTGGCCAAGATTTCATTCCCTGTTCTTCCCTTTATCATATTTTGTGTAAGAAAATCTTGAACACGATTCCCGTCTTTCAATCCATCCACCAGAAATTTAGGGGCTACTGTTTCATTCGGTTTTAGCACATAGGCCAGTTCTTGACAATCCGTGTTCAAACGTAAATAGGTTATGCCAATATCGCAATGTAATAAATCTCCAGGTTGAATAATCAAATCATCAGGTCTACCAGAGAAAGAATACAAATGTCCAACCAATTCTTCACTGGTTCGTTGCACATCTACCGTTGGGTGAAACCAGGTTTCCAATCCCAAATCGGTAATTTTTTGGCGCATCCACCACACTACTTCCGTTGTTGTGGTAACTCCGGGCGTAATCGTCTTTTCTGAAAACGCTTCAGCAATGATATCATGGGTTATGTCCACCAATTGATTATAAATAATCATTTCCTTGTTGGTTCGCGTTTCAATCCAGCGCACCGCCAATTGTTCTGCAGATACTACTTTTGAATGTTGTTTTTTAGGGAGGTTGGCCATAAACTCATCATAATCTGTTTTATCCAAGCCATCCGCAATGTTATGATCTTTGGAAAAGTTAAGCCCAATTTTTTTTGGGTTTCGCTCTTCTATGAGCTGCATTAAACGTTTCCATTGATTTGGCTCTTTTTCTTTATCCCAAGCGGATTGAATACTTTTTCCAACGTTATAACGAGCTACCGCCAGTTTTTCAATAGAATCAATGGCTTTGTCTCTGTAGAAAAGTAAAATAGTCCTTCTACGGGCATTTAACCATGTTGCAGGAAGCATCGTCTTTATAACCGGATCTTCGTTGTATTCCCTGGAAATGACTATCCACATATCTATTCCCGTATCGTCCATAAGTTTTGGGAGCAGATTGTTAAAACGTTCTTCCAATATTTCGTCCACTACTTTGGCACGTTCAGATTCTGGTAAAATCTGTTGGGAATATGAAATTGAAGAAAAAATAATAAAAAGGCAAAGAGTAGTTTTTTTCATATTGAAAATCTTTACCCTAAAAATACATCATTTCACATAGATAAAAGGGGCTGTCTAAAAAGTCTATTTTAGTCTCTTTGTCAAGTTGAGCCTGTCGAAACCTATTGTTTATTATCAATAAGTTAGAATATTTCGACAAGCTCAATATGACACATGAACAAACTTTTTAGACCACCTCCTATTACATACTATTGGTATAGGATTTAACAAGCCGTATAAACTCTGCCCTATACCCCTGTTTATCATTTACGATTCCATTTTCAGCGAGGCTAACGACATCATCCAAAGATGTGTTGTTGGTATATTGGGATTTTCTTAAGTGAAGCCCAAAAAGTGCAACAGAAGCCGCAAAACTAAAATCAGATGAAATGGTGGTCAATTTGTCTTCCAGCACTTGATTAATTTCGGTGCTTACATTTCCATCGGGCTTCTTATATCTAAATTTGACGGTCAACATATCATTTGATTTTTCTTTGACTTCCATATCTGAATATTTTAAATCGTGAACTTTTTTAAGATAGGGACTATCTACGCCTCTTGGAATTACTTCGTAAAGGGCAGTTACCGTATGCCCACTCCCTAGTTCACCTGCATCCTTAGTGTCATCAATAAAATCCTCATCTGCTAACATTCTATTTTCATATCCTATCAGTCGATACGCTTTAACCGCTTGGGGATTAAACTCCACCTGAATTTTGACATCTTTGGCTATCGTGTATAAAGTTCCTCCAAACTCTTGCCCAAAAACCTTCTGTGCTTCTTGCATCGTATCAATATACGCGTGGTTGCCATTACCCTTGTCTGCTAACTTTTCCATTTTGGAGTCTTTATAGTTCCCCATACCAAACCCTAAAACGGATAAGAACACTCCTGTTTCACGCTTTTCCTCAATCAATTCGACCATGGCCTTATCGCTTGAAGGTCCTACATTGAAATCGCCATCAGTAGCTAAAATAACCCGATTGTTTCCGTTCTTGATAAAGTTCTTTTGTGCCAATTTATACGCAAGTTCTATCCCTGCACCACCAGCTGTTGAACCTCCTGATTCTAAATTCTCAAGAGCGCTTATTATTTTTTCTTTGTTACTCCCTCTTGTTGGTGACAAGACCTCCCCTGCTGCACCAGCATAAACCACAATGGCTACTTTATCCTTCTCACGCAATTGATTGACCAATAATTTAAAAGCAGATTTTAGGAGTGGTAACTTGTTGGCGCTTCCCATTGAACCAGATACATCTATTAAAAAGGTAAGGTTGGATGGGGGCAATTCGTCATCTGTGTATGATTTTCCCTGTAATCCTATTCTAACCAGTTTAGTGTCTTTGTTCCAAGGAGTTCGTACAACTTCCGTATTTATAGAAAATGGGTGTTCTGTAGGTTGCGGATAATCATAGTTAAAGTAGTTGACCATCTCTTCAATTTTTACGGCATCGATTGGAATCTGCTGACCATTATTGATCATTCGTCTTACGTTGCTATATGAAGCTTTATCTACATCAATGGAGAAAGTTGACAATGGACTTAGCGTAACATGTTCGAATTTATTTTCGGATATGTGTGCATAGTTTTCATCATTTTCTATCTGGTAATTGCCCTTTTTGGTGGTTATTACAATACAACCGTTGTTTGCAGATGACCCGAACATTTGTCTTGCCTTGGCACCCTTATACATATTTATTTTGTCTATATCTTTTGGGTCAATCTTGGCAACAACGCTATTGTTAATTTTTTGAATGGGGACTCCATCCACAATATACAAGGGTTCCTTTCCTGCTTTTATAGAACCAACACCTCTAATTCTTATGTTTGGTGGAGCGCTCGGAGAAACACTATTGTTTGTTATTTTGACTCCTGCTACTTTGCCTTGCAAGGTTTGCGCAATTGAGCTATGGTATTCTTTTCTCTTTTGTCGCTTTATTTGCGTAGGAGATGGAGGGCTCTTTTGAGGAGTAACGTATGAGCCATACCCTACAATAACCACTTCTTCAAGTGCTTGGGAGTCCTCTTTCATACTGACATTAACTACGTTGCTAGTTCCAATTTTGATTTTAGAAGTTTTAAATCCAATATAGTTAAAGACCAAAGTTTGCCCTTGATGTGCCACAATACTATAATTTCCATCAAAATCAGTCTGGGTTCCTTTGGAAGTTCCTTCCACCATGACATTTACGCCAGGTAATGGTTGGTTGGTTTCATCGGTTACCACTCCAGTAATAGTTTTCGATTGAGCGGCGACTTGCAGTGTTGCTAAAATGATAAAAAGAAGGATTAGATTTTTCATAATTGACATGGTTTTTTAGATTTAAGGCTAACCTACTATCAATTACAACTGGAAAAAATCGCTAATTAGTTTGAAGGTGATATTTTAAAGTGAATGTGCCTTTTGACTGAGTTTATGCCTTGAAGGCTTCCACAGTTTTAATACGGTTTATTTTACCGCTTTTAGTTTCAACGAAGGATGGAAGGGTGTAGATTTCCTTTGGAATTTCGTATTTATCGATTCCTTCCAATGCTTCTATTTTCTGAACCAATTCTGTTTTTTCAATGTTCTCCGATTCCACAAGTAAAACTAATTTTTCTCCCAGAGATGCATCAGCAACACCAGTGATGAAGAAACGATGCGTCATCACTGGTGCAAGTTTAGCTTCAATTTGTTCGGGAATCAATTTAACACCTCCTGAATTGATTATGGAATCGAATCTACCCAACCATCTAAATTTGGATTCACCAAATAGTTCTACAATATCATTCGTCACAATTTCTATATCAGAAACTTTGGGAGCGTTTATGACCAAGCAGTCCCTATCATCTTTTGAAATTCTTACGTTAGGTAATGTTTCAAAATAGGTCTCGACTGCGCTCGACCTGGCTTGAGCCGTACCAATTTTTTTCATTGCGATGTGTGTAACGGTCTCGGTCATCCCATACGTCTCAAAAATAGCACTGTCAGTTTGCTCTAATTTTTTTCGCAGCGAACTGGATATAGGTGCACCGCCTATGATAATCGTATTAATTTGTGAAAGTTGTGTTATTGATTTTTCAGCCTGCAGGGGAACCAACGCCACAAAATCATACGGTTTATGCAGTAATGCCAATGGAGTTGACGACGGTTCTACATAGTCAAGTTCCAACCCTAAGACCATTGCCCTGACCAGCATCATTATACCCGCTATACTTGAACAGGGCAAGCAAAGTAAGGATGTATCACCAGCTTTTAAACCAAGATATTTTCCTGTAGCACTGGCAGAATTTACCATATACTCTTTTTGGAGTACGATTTTTTTTGGTTTCCCCGTTGAACCCGAAGTGAAAACCTCGACTGTTGGTACATCGCTTATCCAATCCAATAAAAAATCGCCTATTGCATTCTCAAAAGAATGTCCTTCTTTGATGAGACTATATCCAATTTCCGATAATTCCGTTTGGGAACACCGAACTCCGTTTAACTTAAAACTCGGATGTATGTTACGCCACGTTGGATTCACTTTCAGTAAGGGCTACAAATTCTTCTTTGGTCATCACTGGGCCAAACAGTCTATCTTTCCAATTGTTCCACTTATATTTTTTAGAAAACAAAAAAAGTAGTATTGGAAAAATCACAAAAACAGGTATTAAAACGTCCCAACCGAGTACTGGTTCGGAAATGTCTTTATAAACTGAATTGGTTTGAAAAGCGGTCCATTCCGCCGTGACTAAAAGAGCCGTTATCAAATTATTGGCAGCATGAAAACCTAGTGCCAACTCCAATCCCTCGTCCATCAAGGTCAATATGCCTAGAAAAAAACCTGTTCCTATATAGTAGACCATGATGCCGTAGCCCAGTTTTTCCACTTCGGGGTTGGCAATGTGCATCACTCCAAACAAAACCGATGTTATTAGTAATGACACCCACCTGTTTTTCGCCAAAATTCCCAAACCTTGCATCATATGACCCCGAAACAGATATTCTTCAAAACTGGTTTGCAATGGAATCAAAATAATAGCAATAACCGCTAAAATTAAAAACTTCTGCAAATCAAAATTGAGGACGTAATCATCTGGGGAAAGGTAAATATCAAGTCCGGTCAATAAAACAGTTACACCGCCCCATACTATAAATGCAAAGAATATTCGTTTCCAATCCACTTTCTTTCTAGAAGTCGTTAGCGAAGTAATGGATTGTCTGTGTACAAGCCACGTCCAACCTAACACCACAAAAAGTCCAGCAGCCAATGGCGCTAAAAGAATAATCAAGACAATATTAGAGCCCAACTGATCAATCAGTTGCTTCATGGTATCTTCCACACTTATTGGAGAAGTTATGGTAGCGATATAGTTTAATGCCATGAAGGCCATAAACGACAGTGGAATAACAAAATACTTCCAAATCCCTATGTTTCCTTTATATCCTTGTTCTATGTACATACTTCCTCTATTATGTTGGTTTTCCAGTTTTTGGTCAATCTATAAAAAAGTTTTCCCTCAGATACTTCTAATGGCGATTCTAGATTATTGGTATACAAACTTCCCGTTCCTAAACCTTGCGGTATCGTTGTTCTTAAGGTATGTGCCCACTGTGCTATCGCATTTAGCCCAATATTGCTCTCCAGGGCACTGGTCACCCACCAACCGATGCTATATTGCTCCGCTAAGTTTATCCACTCTTGGCTAGCTGCGTAACCTCCTATTAAGCTTGGTTTTAAAATAATATACTGCGGCTGTATGGTTTGTAGCAATTTTTCTTTTTCCGTTACAGCATGAACGCCAATTAATTCTTCATCCAAAGCTATTGGCAACGGTGTTTTTTCACAAAGCTCCGCCATAGCCTCCCAGTTATTGGGTTTTATAGGTTGTTCAATGGAGTGAATTTGACACTCTGATAATTTTTTTAATTTTTCTAAAGCACTGGACAATGAAAAAGCACCGTTTGCATCTACACGTAACTCGATTTCATCAACCGTAAAGTTTGCTCGAATTGATTTTAAAATTTTAAGTTCGGTTTCAAAATCAATGGCACCGATCTTCATTTTAATGCATTTGAAGCCTTCTTTTAGCTTTTGTTCCAATTGTGATAGCATAAAGGCCTCGCTGCCCATCCATATTAATCCGTTTATTAAAACTGGTGACTCATTTTTTGTAAATGCTGATGGAAATAATTCAAATGGATGATTGGATTCAAGTGATAAAAAAGCTTGTTCCAGACCAAACCGAATGGATGGAAATTCAATAAGTGCTTCCAGTAACTTTCTTTCCCCTAAATGAATATTATCGCATACCCATGAAAGCTTTGATTCGTAATCGGGAACGTCATCAATACTGAGACCTTTTAATAGCCCGCACTCACCTATTCCATAATTTTTAGTGTCCTGTAGTACCAAAAACCAAGTTTCTTTCTTGGTCATTACGCCTCTAGAGGTGCCACTGGGCGCTTTAAAATTGAGTGTGTACTTAGTGTAGCTAGCTTTCATGCAATTGTTTCAAATTTAGGTATATTTTGGTTTATACCAAGAAACAATATGCCCTGAGTACATGCACACCAAAAAAGGCACCAAAAAGGTCATATGGGAATTGAAGAAGTTTAACTAAAGTTAAACCAAAAACGAACTCCATCATTTTCTTTATCGATGTTCATCTTTGACTGAAGTTGATTTACAAGTCGGTTCATCAATCGAATTCCCATAGAAGAATGGGCACGTTCATCGGCATCTTCTGGAAGACCTACACCGTTATCGGTATATTCAAAATAGCCTTGATCACCATTCTTACGCAAATGAATATATATTTTTCCATGCTCATCGTTCTCGGGAAAAGCGTACTTGAATGAGTTGGAAACAAGCTCGTTTAAAATTAAACCAAATGGGATTGCCCTGTCTATATCCAACTCGGTTCCTTCTGCATCAATGGTAATACTGATGTTATGTCCTCCTTTTTTATATACGGACTGCACACTATTGATAAGGCTTTCAATATACCCTTGCATTTCGATTACAGACAGATCATCATTTTGGTACAACTTCTGATGGATAAGTGCCATAGCCTTTACCCTACTCTTACCTTCTTCTAAAGCAACAATAGCAGCTTTGCTCCGTGTATTTTTAGTTTGCAGACTCAAAAGACTGGAAACCATTTGAAGATTGTTCTTTACTCTGTGGTGGATTTCTTTGAGCAAGGAATCTTTTTCTACCAACGAATTTTCAATAATATGTTTTTGTTCGGCTATTAATCGTTGGTTTTTTATACTCTTAAGATAGGCATAGACCAAACCGGCGAAACCAAGTAGCGTGAAAATCAAAGAAATAAATACAAAATTGATTTGCTCGTCCTTTAACTTCATTTCGCTACGTGCCAACTCGTTTATTTTTTTCTGCTCATCTATTAGCCTTTGGGAGTTTTCCAAATCTTCATTGGCGACTATGGTAACCAATTGTTGTTTTATAAGGGACGACTGTTTTAAATTGAGGGAATCCTTGATACGTTCGTTCCGCTTGTAATACGTTGCAGCATTCTTAAAATTTTCAACTTTATCATAATACTCAGCCAATAAACTGTTTCGCTTAATACTTTGAAGTGTACTGATATTCTCAAAATTGATATCCAGACTATTTTTAGCCGCAAAATATTTCTCCAATTGCAGATTGGCATCGGCCAAATGCAAGGTGTTTTCAATAACTTCGCTCTTGTAGTTGCTTTTAGCGGACGTACTTAAAACTTCGATACTGTTTTTTAAAAGGGGTATTGCCTCTTCGTATTCGTTCAAAAGCACATGGCATTTTCCAATATTACCTTCTATCTCTGCTTTTAGAAGATCACTTTCAAATAGCTGCTCCTCAGTTTTCTGCTTGGAAATATCGTTGATGAAAACATCCAAGTAAGCTTTGGCTTTTTTAAGTTCGCTCAATGCGGTTGGTGCAGAATTATCCAACCTTAGATAATTGCCCACTTTGCTGTGGTACTTTGCCAAACCATAGGAATCATTATCCGCTATAGTAGGCTTTACTTCCATGATGTACTGGTTTCTAGCCTTTCTATGAAGTCCTAGATTACTGTAGATATCATAAAAAGCAACATTGTCAGATAATCCCAGCTCACGCTTTTCTTTTCGTATTTCTATTTGCTTGTCGTAGAGTTGTAAATTGGCATAATTATCATCTAAAACGTTTAGCACTATACGTTTGGAATTGGAGTCCAAAGAATCTTTTGCGGCATATAGTTCTTTTGCTAAGGCCGTACTTTTATCGTATTCGCCTAAATCGTTATAGACCTGGGTCTGCATAACCTTATAAAGTCGAATGGCCACGGAGTCATTTACCTTTTGCGCATTTGAAAGGTAGACTTTAATGGTATCTAACCAATCATAAGCAGAATTTACATTGTATCTATTAACTGAGCTGAAGAAAGTATCGAAGCGGTTCGTTGGGCCAGAAGCATCTTGAAACTCTTTTAATACACTACGCTCCTGCGTGTCTGCAGATTGTGCGGCAACCTGCATTACGAAAACCAATAACAATACCGAAAAAAACTGCTTTAAATGATGTCCCATTAATTTAATCCCGAGGTACTAGTAGTAAGACTTGAAACACTATGATTATATATGCTTGCTCTTTTAAAACTACCGTGTCCTTACATTACAATTCATTTTAGCTTAACGAAAAGACAACCTTTTACGGTTATAGTTATTTTATCTTTTCTTAAACTTAACCTATATAAAGAACGCTAGATTTACGGCAAAATTAAATCCAAAGCTGAAGACTTATTCAGTATTGTTGTGAAAGTGCCCATTTATGTTGTGAAAGTGAAATGGTTGTATGTAAAATCTCACTTTATCGATGTTTTGTGCATTTCATGGATAATCAAAGTGATTTACCGTATTTAAACCACTAAAAAAGGCCTTGCTTTTACCACAAGACCCTTTTACGAGAACACTATATGAAAATGAAAAAATTTACTTTCTTATTATTAATTACACTGCTAAAGTATGGGCATACTTGGACAGTGAAAAAATATTGTTGTGAACCGATTGAAAGTTGTGGTAATCCACCAAAACCCATACATCAATGGATAAATAGGAGTATTAAAACTAGAGGTAAATAAAAAAAAGAATCTAACTGTTCATCGAAGAAATGATAAATTCCTTGAAGTCTTTGGATATTGGAATCAAGTTGTTGTTGATCATGATATCCTTTGAGTTAATGGCATCAATATGGTCTACATTAACTATGTAAGACTTATGTGCTCTGTAGAACTTATTCTTTGGCAATTTTTCTAGATAGTCCTTCAGCGGTGAACGCACCAAGAATTTTTTATCGACAGTATTTACTTCCAAATAAACATTGTCAGCTTTTATAAATTGGATATCACCAAACTGTATTCTATAATAAAGATGTTGTTTTTTTACAAAAATTGAATCTTTTAACACCGAATTAGATGTAAAAGCATCACCTTCCGCACCAGCTATTTCTTTGCTATTCTCTTTCTTGGAATAATTAAAATTGGAAAGAGCAATTTCAATTGAAGTATATAAATCTTGCTGTTCAAAAGGCTTTACCAAGTAACCATCGGGTTTAACCGTCTTTGCATTTTCTACAGTTGCTCTATCTGAATTGGAAGTGACGAATATAAAAGGAATGTTATATGCTTCCCTTATGTGCTTCCCAAGGTCTATCCCTGTTTTGTCAGAGGCCAGGATAATATCAATAAGAACTAAATCAACATGATTGTTCTTTAATACTTCTACCGCCTGTTCGTATACAATTACATTGTCAACAATCTCATAGCCAATTTCTTCTAGCATAGATTGCATGTCATCTGCAATTATTACATTATCCTCTACGATTAATATTTTGATGGAATGTTCCAAGTTAGTCTAGGTTTAGTGAGTGTATATCAAATTTACAAAAAAATATTCATTGTCAAATAAAACAGTATCGACAGTAGAAACGTGCTCAAAGCCAGCTTCTTAAGCTCTCCATCTAGCCGTATGGGCTCATTTGTATTCAATACTTTATACAGATGAAAAAAGATAGGTACAAAGGCCAATAAATAAAATGATTCTAGAATACCAATGCCTTCTAACCATGTGTACCCTAGCATACTAATAAATGAAATCAGAACTAGGAAAAGGTGATAAATCTTTCCGTTTTCAAACCCCATCTTTACCACAAGTGTATTTTTATAGTGTTTTTTGTCCGAAACGACATCCCTTAAATTGTTCAAGTTTAAAACACCAACACATAACAATCCTATAGTTATCGCTGGTAAAGTAGTAACCCAATCCAAAGATTTTGTGTAAAGGAACATACTTCCCAAAACACCTACCAAACCAAAGAACAGAAATACAAAGACATCACCAAGACCTTTATATCCATAAGGATTAGAACCCATTGTATATTTTATGGCCGCCCAAATACTAAAAATTCCAATAACTAAAAATAACAGAATGTAGTGCAGGTTTTCAAAGCCAAAAGCGAGATAAATAAGTAATAGTGCTAGCAACAGACTCAAAACGGTCGCCACAATTATCCCTTTTTTAAGAACCGGGGGTGTAAGTAGTCCGCTTTGAATAGCCCTTGAAGGTCCTATCCTATCTTCACTATCCGTTCCTTTAACACCATCACCGTAGTCATTGGCAAAATTAGAAGTGACCTGAAATCCAATAGTGGTCAACAATGCTAAAATAAAAATGGAAATTTCGAAAAAACCTTGCTTATGTGCTAAGGCTGAACCAACTACAATACCCGAAAGCGATAGCGGGAGTGTTCGCAATCTAGCGGCCTGTACCCAAGCCTTAAATTTATCCAAATTAATAGGGGTCTTCTATTTGTACTCTTTTCCCGTCTTGGTAAGAAGCAACAAAAGCATCTTTAAAGCCCATGTCCACCAATTGTTTTCTGAACGATTGTGCTTCATCCAAGGTTTCAAAGTTACCCAACGAATAGGCATAAAAAGGATTGGTTTTTACAAATAAGGTGTTTGTCAACGCCTCTGATGCCAATGTCATATTGTTTTCTACAAACGACTTTACCTGAACAGAATATATGGTCTCTTTATCCAAGAATGCTTTGGCAAGGTAAAATTCCTTTACCAAGCTTAATTCTTCATTTTGAACTTTAAGATTGTCTATACGTGTTTTTATAGCATCCAAACTATCTATGGAAACCAATAAATTGCTCTGATTTTCAAATGAGTTTTTACTACTAAGCCCAGCAGTAAATGAAGTTATGGCCAATAATCCAATAACAAAAAGACCAGTAATTCCTAATAGAACATTGCGCTGTAGCTTAACTTTCTGTAAATCTTTGTTCTTGAATTTAATCTGATCCAAAAGTCTTTCGTTGATAATTTGGGCCTTATCAACATCTTTATGTAAATCTAGTAAATCGCTTTCTTCAATAAATGGCATATTAGTTGGATTAAAATTTATGAAAACACGCTAAAAGCATAGCTTTCAAAGGGTTAATATACACTAACGCAAAAGTATAGTTTTTGTCCTAAGAAAAAAACTTACAGCTCTTAAATTACTAACTTTAATTTAACAATCCAACAGTTTCCCATTTCGTAGGAATTACAACATGCGAATTCCATCAGCTTCTATTGTAATTTTACGTTCTCTATATAACGTTCCTATTGCTTTTTTGAATGCTTTTTTACT
>JBCCEC010000089.1:0-14610 GCA_039030475.1 Bacteroidota bacterium | reverse complement strand
TACAGCTTACAGCTTACAGCTTACAGCTTACAGCTTACAGCTTACAGCTTACAGCTTACAGCTTACAGCTTACAGCTTACAGCTTACAGCTTACAGCTTACAGCTTACAGCTTACAGCATTAATATTTATGTACGCTTCCAGAAACAGATTTTTTCTTTTGAACACTTGCTTCACCAGTATAGGATATGTCTGCCCCACTACTTGCATCGGCAACAAGAGATTCGGATACATTTACGGAAATATCGGAACCGCTACTGGCATCCGCATTACATGTTTTGGCCATAAGTTCGCGTGCCCTAATATCCGCTCCGCTACTGGCATCTGCATAAAATGAATCCGTTTTACCGGCTACTTTAATATCTGCCCCGCTACTGGCATCTGCAGATACCTCTGAGGCAATAAGTTCTACGTGTAAATCAGAACCACTGCTGGCGTCCAGTTCTATTTTTTCTGATTTAATGACATTCTGTACGATGAGGTCAGAACCGCTAGAGCTTTTTAAGGCAGTTATTTCTGGAAGCGATACATATACTTTTTTGGTCGCTCTCCCAATATTCTCCAAAGCATGGATTCTTAGTTTTCCATCTTTGATATCAGTTGCTATCAAATCGATGATGTTTTCATCGGCCTCAACAGAAATTTTAAATTCTTGGTCCTGGGTTACAAAGACATCCAAGCCTTCCGAAGCAGATACTACAGTGAAATCTTCGGATACATTTCTGGATTCTTCTACTACTTCGCCATTTCCTTTCTTTCCATCCCCGAAATTGATATCGAAGTTACAGGAAGTCGCAAAAATGGAGAATAATGCTGCGATTGCAATTTTTGCTAGTGTTGTCATGATTGTTGTTTTTTTACCCTGAATGTGTTTCGGGGTCTGTTAATAATTGATTGATATGGTTCTTTGTTTAATGCGATACTGAAATAAATTCAGCATGAAATTCGTGTTTATTGTTGTTTAATTCTTTTAAAGGTTTCCCAATTGTTGAAAAGGGTGATCCAACTGTTAGTTTTTCTCTTTGGCCCTTATTTTTATGCCGTCCTCGTTGATTTTTACCTTAAGCGCATCACTGCCGTCCTCGAGGTCAATATCAATACCATCTTCGTTTATGATAATATGGCCATCTTCGTCTTCGCTTTCGTAAGATTCTGATCGTTCTGGACAATCTTGACACTTGAGCTCCCCATCTTCTCCCATGATCCAAGTATATTCCACTATGCTGCTTCTATAGTAATCTTGATCATTCTTGATGCCCCGTCCTATATATCCGTTCACGGATTCTGCAAATCGTATAAACGTTCCTTCTGGAACATAAATGGTCGAGGTCACTTCTTGGTTTCTTGCTTTATTTGAAGTCGCTGTCGTAAGATATTCATCTAGAGCGATTTCGTTTGGCATTAGTTCATACTCATAATTAATTTGTTTTGCCCTTTCCCTTGCTGCGAGCGTTGAATTACCATGCGAATCTTTTCTAATGTTCAATCGTAAATAGGAATCATCGGATTTTCTTAGTTTGATGTCCACATCATCGGAGATTAAAATTCTATTATCATCTTCGTCATAGGTAAAGGTCATTCCGCCAAAACGAACATTATCCATCCCATAATCAAATCTGGAGTTCTTCATTTTTATGAGCAATGTATCTCCTGGATTTTCCATTAACACTTCATCTTTAATGTTCACGCTCCCTACGTTGGCAAATTCAGCAGCTTGTCGTAATCCAAGGACGAATAAAGTTCCAATGGAAATTAACCAAAGCCCCAAAAGTGAAAATTTTGCAATGTTCCCTATGGATTTTAAGTTGTTCACCAAAATCTTCAGTCCTAAATACAGCAAGAAAAAGAATGGAATTCCTATGGAAAAGAATATCAAAATGGATACGACCCAAACAGGGGCACCTGTTGTGTTTACGATTTCATAGAAATCGATGCCCGGAAAGTGCACTGCATTGAACATTCCTACGCTAAAGAGTGCTACAAACAATCCTATAAGCGTTGAAGCACCTATGATAATCAATAGTATGCCTATGAATTTCCCGAATACTTTAAACAGGAACATGATGATATCTCCGATAGTATCGAAAAAGGTCTTGGAGCCGCTTTTGACCTTGCCGCCTACTTTTTCGTAGTCGACATTTTTAACCCTGTCTGCAACATCATCAAACCCCTCTTTGACTTTACGTTCTATATTGCTGATGTTGACAGGCTCTCCCCGCATATCCAGTTTTTGGGAGGTAGAGGCCGCTTCCGGTACCAAAATCCATAATAGGATATAAGCTACCAGTCCAAATCCTGAAAATATGGTCAATAGGATAAAAATAATCCGTATCCAAAGTGAATCAAAACCTAAGTAATGTTCTAGACCGGAACAGACACCGCCAATGTATTTTTGGTCTAGGTCCCGATACAATTTTTTCGTCCTTCGCTTGGTTTCTCGACTTGCTTTTTTAGGTTCGTCCTCAAAGATGTCCTCATCGACCATATAGTCTTCTGGTTGCCCCATAATGTTAATGACCTCATCCACTTCCTTCTGAGTAATCACCTGACGCTCACTTTCCATTTTTTCCAGGAAAAGTTCGGCTACCCTTGCTTCAATATCGGCAATGATCTCGTCGCTACCAGCAGTGCCGGAAAACGACCTTTTTATGGACTCCAGATAGAGCCTAAGTTTGTTATACGCCTCATCATCGATATGAAAGAGTGTATTTGCTAGATTTATATTTACTGTCTTGTTCATTTTTTTGATTATTGTTTTGAGTTGGTAACCAGATTTACTGCATTTCTTAATTCATCCCAGGTGCCGTTGAGTTCGTTTAGGAACAACTTTCCGGTTTCGGTGAGTGCGTAGTATTTACGTGGCGGTCCAGAAGTGGACTCTTCCCACCGATAGTTGAGCAATCCGGCATTTTTTAACCTTGTCAATAAAGGGTAAATAGTGCCTTCTACTACAAGCATCTTTGCGTCTTTTAAAGCTCCTAGAATTTCTGATGCATACTTGTCCTTATCGTTTAAGATAGAAAGAATACAGTATTCTAGAACCCCTTTTCGCATTTGTGCTTTTGTATTTTCTATGTTCATAACTTCATGGTTCTAATTTTGCCGAACTCGGTTCGGTATTTGATTAACTGTTCGTTTTTCTTGTGCCCAATGTAATCGGGCCTCTTGCTCTCGCCCGTTCCCTCTTTGATGAGAAGAGGGAGCGAGAACTTTTTTTGATTGATTGATGACCCTTCGACTATGCTCAGGGCAAGTTTTTGATTGTTTTTTGATACTTCGACTGCGCTCAGCGCAGGTTGATGAATAAACTCCTTAATTTGTATTGCGTTATTTATTGTTGTGATTGATGGTCATAGCTTAATTCTCTTTTTATTTTCCAATTACCGTTTTCCAATACCCAAACATGGGTGAATTTGGCAATCTCTCCTTTCTGGTATTCTTTGTTTTCGTTCAAATACTCAAAACTGTGCACTCCTTTTTGAATAGCGCCATATAATTCACCTTTTTTGTTTAGTGGATAAACGGCTAAACTTTCTTTCTCTAAGATTCTTTTTGCAGGTTGGGGTTCGTTTCTGTCCAGTTTGGCGCAATTCTCTCGCATTGGATTCAAAAAAGCTGCTCTACTTTCGGTAAGTCCTCCTTTATCGTGATAGAACTCAAAATCTTCGGTAAACAATGTTTTCATGATTTCAGGATTACATTGATTAAAGGCGGCATCGAATAGCGTGCTATCTTTTTCCTTTAGGGTTAGGTACAACTCAGAATCTTGGGCTACTTGAGCATTGCTAAAGGCTGTTACACCTAAAAAAAGTCCTAGTAGTAATATGTTGATTCGGTTCATTTATTTTATAAATTTTATAGTGAAAGGGTAAGCAAAGGTTTGTCCCTCATTGGTGCGTATCGTTGCCAAGATGGTATATACTACGTTGATTACGACCAAAGCGACCTGAATAAGTCCGGTTATACCCGCAGGCCAGAAAAAACGACTTAACCTAAAATCATCACTACTAATGTGAATATCTAGATTGTTAAGGTCACTAAGGCGGTGAAACCCAAATAAGTTCCAGTCAAACAAATCTGGTAAAAAACCTATAAAGAAAGGAATACTTATCAAACCTGTTACTATGGAGTATAACAACATGCTTATTTGAAAGTTCAATGCTTGCTTACCATTATAGTCAACAAACTTGTGTTCCGATTTGTTCGCTGTCCATAATATTAATGGAAGTATAAAATTACCAAAGGGAATAAAATACTTTGAGAACGTAGAGGCGTGTATGATAGCTGAAAGATTCCGCTCGTGTTTGGTTATTGTTGTTGCCATTTTAAATGAAAAATTTTGAAAGGTATTTAGTTTACCTATTAGCTTACCATGCAAATATATATCCAAAAGATGGTACTATGCAAAACTAAGTACTATAAATTAACATATATTTAACATATTGAAATAGCAGTTATTTTAGTTATTTTTAACAACATAAAAATAAGATATGGCTTCAAGTGCTAGTAAATTCAATACTTTCACCTTTTTTAAACTCCCTTCGGCTTGGTGGTGCGGGGTTCGGGTGAAATCTATTGATAGTAAAAAGACGGTAACTACAGTGACTCATCGTTGGGTGAATCAAAACCCTTTTAAAAGTATGTTTTGGGCTGTTCAAGGTATGGCGGCAGAGTTGAGTACGGGTGCTATGGTCATCAACCAAATACAGGAGAGCGGAAAAAAAATATCCATGTTGGTATTGAACAACAATGCAAATTTTTCTAAAAAAGCGACAGGGAAAATCACCTTTACCTGTGAAGATGGACATGTAATCGCCGATGCCATTAAGAATACCATAGAAACGGGTGAGGGGCAGACCATCTGGATGAAGTCTGTTGGTGTAAATACCGATGGGGTAGTGGTCTCCACTTTTAATTTTGAATGGACGGTTAAGTTGAAAAAGTGATTTTTTTTTCTAGGTGTATTGAATAATAGTAACAAATTGTAAAAACAGACAACTAATAACCATTAACAAAAAACAATAACCTATGAACGCACACGAAATAGACTACGACATTTACGGGGAAGAAATGCAATATGTAGAAATTGAACTTGACCCTCAAGAAGCTGTTGTAGCTGAGGCTGGAAGCTTTATGATGATGGATACCGATATTAAAATGGATACCATTTTTGGTGATGGTTCCAATCAGGAAACAGGAGTATTGGGGAAATTATTTTCCGCTGGCAAACGATTACTTACGGGAGAGAGTCTTTTTATGACCGCTTTTCTAAATATTGGACAAGGGAAAAAGAAAGTAAGTTTTGCTTCTCCTTATCCAGGTAAAATACTTCCCATCGATTTATCCGAAAAAGGAGGTAAGTTTATTTGTCAGAAAGATGCTTTTCTATGCGCTGCCAAAGGTGTATCCGTCGGAATTGAATTCTCTAAAAGATTGGGTCGCGGATTGTTTGGAGGTGAAGGTTTCATTATGCAAAAGTTAGAAGGTGATGGAATGGCTTTTGTACATGCAGGTGGCACCATGGCCAAAAAGGAATTGGCGGCAGGGGAAGTATTAAAGGTGGACACAGGTTGCATTGTAGGTTTTTCACATACCGTAGATTATGACATTGAGTTTGTCGGAGGAATAAAAAATACTGTTTTTGGAGGTGAAGGTCTATTTTTTGCAACACTTAAGGGGCCGGGGACTGTTTATGTGCAATCATTGCCCTTTAGCAGATTGGCAGGAAGAGTTTTGGCATCCATTCCCAGAGGAGGAAAAGATAAAGGCGAAGGAAGCATTCTAGGTGGTATTGGAGACATTATTGGTGGAGATAATAGGTTTTGATTTTTTGGTTTACAGATGTCGGATGTCGGTAAAATGATATAGCCATTTTTAATTCCAATCTCAATTCTTAGATTTTTTTGTTTTTCTATTTTTACCAAACGCCAAACGCCAAACGCCAAACGCCAAACGCCAAACGCCAATTCATGGATTTCCACGACCTTTTTGACTTTCTGGAGCAGCTAGAGCTAAATAATCATAAAGAATGGATGGATACTCATCGTAAGTGGTATAAATCCATTCGGACAAATTTTATCCTATGGCTGGATGGCTTGGATACGAAACTAGCACAATTGCATAATGATTATTATCCCACTCCAGGAAAACGGGGTATCAATCGAATCAACAATAATTTAATGTTCCATCCCCAAAAACCTGTATATAAGGACCATTTTGGTGCAGGTTTGGACAAAGCACCAAATTCAGCAGATTTTTATATCGAAATTGGGTTAAAGCAATGCCTATTTGCCGGAGGGTTTTGGAGGCCCAAGACCAAGACACTACAAAGTATCAGGGATGGTATAGACTATGATGGCGAAGAACTACTTTCTATTTTAAATAAGCCCTCTTTCAAAAACATGTTTGGTGGACTTTATGAAGATGAAAAATTGACAAATGCCCCTAAGGGCTTTTCTCAGAACCATCCACATATTGAACTTTTAAAAAATAAGACATTCGCCGTAGCGCATCAATTTGATAGAGCAGAAGTTTTTCAAAATGATTTCGAGGAAAAAATCATAGCGGGGTACATGGAGATGCTACCATTTCGCCGTTACCTGAACCAAGCAGCATCGATTTAACTAAAACTATGAAATACGGGAATATAAAGAACATCAAAAAAGAAGTGTTATCGGATAATTGGTATACGCTGCGCAAAATCACTTTTGAATACCAAAGAGAAGATGGGGACTGGGAAACCCAGGTTCGAGAGGCATACGATCGTGGGAACGGCGCTGTTATTCTCCTTTACAATAAAACTAAAGGCACAGTGATTCTAACACGTCAATTTAGAATGCCTACATATTTGAATGGCAACGAAGATGGTATGATGATAGAAGCGTGTGCGGGAATCCTTGAAAAAGGAAATGCGGAACAGACTATTATTATGGAGGTTGAAGAAGAAACAGGCTATAAAATCTCTGAGGTGGAAAAGGTATTCGAATCGTATATGTCGCCAGGCTCCGTTACCGAAGTTCTTTACTTTTTTATCGGTAAGTATGAGGAGAGTATGAAAATCAGTGAAGGTGGAGGTGCCGAAGATGAAACTGAAAACATTGAGGTTTTGGAACTATCTTTTGAAAAAGCTTTGAAACTTGTTGAAAATGGCGAAATAAAAGACGCCAAAACCATTATGTTGCTGCAACACGCTCAAATTAACGGATTGTTCTCCAAATAAATTCGGTGCAAACCATCAATAAGTATCCCTTACATGCTCAAAAATAGATTGCATCCGCTGTTTTAGTTCGGAGGTGGATTGCCTGTAATGATTGTTCATAAAACTAAAAATAAGTGTTTTACCAGAATTAGTGAGTAGATAGCCACTTACGCAGTGGTTATTGCTCAGAGTACCGGTCTTTGCGTAAATATAAGGCATAGGAGCCCCTTTATACCAGTTTTCCAAAGTACCGGAAACACCACCAACAGCAAAAATATTGAACAACATCTCCCTTGGAAATTCACCTAGCATTTTGTCCAATACCTGAACAATGGATTCTGGGGTAAACAGATTGTATCGCGAAAGCCCAGAGCCGTCCACCCAACGTGGAGCCTGTTTAAGATAGGATAAATGGTTTTCCAACATGTAATCCCGTGCTTTGGATACATTCAAAGTATCTGACAAGGTTGAAGAAGCAAGGACAAGCAACTGCTCTGCTAAAAAGTTATCGCTGTCCTGCATCATCTTTCGCAACACCGTATCTTTTGGCATACTGTATAAGGTTGATTTTGTCCCCTCGGGCATACGGTTTACAATGCTTATTTTTTTATCCAGTGCATTTGCCAGAAGTTCTTTGGTCAATGTGCTATCTGTAATGAAAGGAATTGACAATGTATCTGTTCTCTTGGAGTCAAAGAAAAATAGATTTCGCTCTTTTTCCCTGTTCCTTGAAAAATCCATATCGACCACCTTATCTTTAAAATAAGCAGGGATAACGATAAGGGAATCGTTTTTATGTACAGTGGTAACGTTACCATACATAGGAAGAGCCGTTCTTTCAGGTTGATAGTAATAGGAATAGTCTCCCCAAGACCATCCAGGACCATACTTTTCCTCGTTAAAGTTGTTTGGATGAAAGGCAATATTCTCATGAGCCTTTAAAAAATCTACTGTTGTGGTGTTGTCAAAATCAGAATGCATAAATGTTGGGTCGCCTGTACCCTCAATAAAAAGTGAATCTTCCAGCATCATGTATTTTAAGGCGGGAATACTATCTGGTAGCATTTTTAAAGCGGTGAACAAAGTGAAAATCTTGGTATTACTCGCAGGCGTAAAATACTTTGTATGGTTTTGTTGGTAAAGCGTATCCTTATTTTGGGCATCCACTATAAGTAGCCCTGTAAATTGATTTTCGAAAAAAGATTCCAGTAATACAGATTCAGTTTTTTTCTGGATAATTGTCCTTGAGCTGGTACATCCAACTAGAAACATTACGACTAAAAACATATATATTACAAGCTTCATAGTACTACTACACTTTGTTTAACATGAAATTACCTAATTTTTAACAAGGGCGATATAATAATATTAATTGTTTTTTGTTTAATTTTATATTCGATAAAACAATGATTATCAACTAATTTATTAAACATAACCCTAAGAAATATGCCTAGAGCTATGTTGGATTACACAAAAACTGTTTTACAAAAAGTCAGTTTTGATACTAAATTATTCACTAAAGAATTGAAAAAAGCTATTTCAAGACTATTACCAAACGAAATAGAAGAACTTAAAATCTGGTTGAAACAATTTATTGTAGATAAACCAGAATTACAATCTACACTAGTATTAGTGAGAGCATAAAAAGAGCCGCTTTAAGCGGCTCTTTTTTTGGATTATCCACCAAGATTTTTTAGCTAAACACCATTTTTCCCCAATGGACTTATGATTTTCACGTCTTGAAAAGCAATAGCTCCTCTAACAATTGCAGAAATTACTTCTTTTAAGGCTTCTGTAATCTGTATTTTCAATTCACTTTTATGGTAGATGAGACTTATTTCTCGGGCAGGGGATGGATTTTTAAACTTTTTTAAATGTTGCTTTTTCTTCTGGTCTAAATCCAAGGTGTTTAGGTAGGGTAATAATGTCATTCCCATACCTTCATCCGCCAGGCTTACCAAGGTTTCAAAACTTCCGCTTTCAATTTTAAACTGCTCTTTTTGTAAATTTTTTGGCGACTTACAGAGATTGATAACACCATCCCTAAAACAATGTCCGTCCTGGAGCAATAGAATATCGCTCACATCCAAATTTTCGGTTGTCAATAACTCTTGTTCAGATAGGCGATGGTTTTTTGGAACGTACCCAACAAAAGGTTCGTAGTACAGTGGTCGTTCCTTGATAAATTCAATTTCCAATGGAGTAGCAGCGATTCCAGCGTCTAAATGTCCATCAAGGATATTTCGTATTAAAGTATCCGTGGATTGCTCTTTTATAATAAGGTTAACTTTCGGATATTTTCTTATAAACGTATTCAAAAACATGGGTAGAAGCGTAGGCATTACCGTAGGGATTATTCCAATGGTATAATCGCCACCAATAAAACCTTTATCTTGATCAACAATATCTTTGATACGTTCCGCTTCGGCCACAATATTCTTTGCCTGCGCAACTATCTTTTCACCCACTTCTGTAATGGAAATAGGTTTTTTTCCGCGATCAAAAATAAGGATATCCAATTCATCTTCAAGTTTCTGTATCTGCATGCTCAGTGTAGGCTGTGTAACAAAGCTTTTTTCAGCGGCCAAGGTGAAATTTTTATACTCGGCCACTGCCAAAACATACTGTAATTGGGTTATGGTCATCAACGATAATATTAAGTTATAAAGCTATAAAAACTATTAGTAAAACTTATAGGGATTGAGAATTTTAATTTAATAACTTTATAGTGAATTTGAACAAAAAAACATACAGATGAAGCTAAACGCTATAGGCTTGAACGAGGAAACTTCCAAGTCGTTGAGCAAGGATTTAAACGAATTATTGGCAAATTTCCAACAATATTACCTTAACCTAAGAGGTATTCACTGGAACATACGCGGAAAAAGATTTTTTGATCTTCATGCAAAGTTCGAAGAACTTTATGTTGACGCAAACTTGAAAGTTGATGAAGTGGCTGAACGTGTCTTAACACTAGGAGGTGTTCCCTTTCATACATTTCAGGATTATTCTTCCAATGCTAAAGTACCCGTAGGGAAGAATGTTACAAAGGACGAAGAAGCAATCAGATTGATTGTCGGTTCCCTAAAGGAGTTATTGATTATTGAACGAAGAATTTTAGACCTCTCGGACGAAGCAAAAGACGAAGGGACCAATTCAATGATGAGTGATTTCATTACTGAGCAGGAAAAAACCGTATGGATGATGAAAGCTTGGTTAGCTGAGGAAATCTAATTACAGGTTCGAACAAAATAAAATGCCCTGATTGAAATGGCAATCAGGGCATTTTACATTAAAAAGTTTTGTTTTTAAAATCGTATTTCAAATTCTAAATCCTCTCCTTTTACTTCAAATTGGGCATCTTCAAAATCTGGCCAACCCAAAAACATTTCATTACCTGGCATTCCATAGCTTTCTGTTGGTACACCACCACTATCAAAATCCATTTGATTGTTTTCGTTGGCATCGTGCAGTGCTAAAATGGCATAGGTGCCTTCGGGAACATTTTCAAATACGAAGGAAACTTTTCCATCCTTAATGGAATCCTTTTGATTTTTAATGCCTTTTCCTTTCAAAAAAGTTTCTTTGGTATGGAGCGCAATCAGGACCTTGCCTTGATCATTTGCTACATTATCAATGGTTACCGTAATATCCACACCAGTGGTTTCTTGTGCAAAGGTGATAAAGCTTACTAAAAATAATCCTACTGTTAATGTTAGAGTTTTCATGATGATTTTTTTATTGTTATTGATGCAACAAATATCTCCTTGGAACACTGGTTTTAAAATTTCAATCGACTGAAATGTAGTTTTTTAAGACTGAATTGTATTTGAAAAATCGAGGTGCAATTCATCCCCAAAATTTTACAATTGGGTCAATGGGATTGGTTCGTTAAATAGTGCCTGTGCACTTTTGCACCATCAAAATAACGAACGGTCATGAAAAAACTAACCCTTTCTTTACTAGTACTATTTAATGTCTCATTTCTTCTTTCACAAACAACTGTTTCTGGTATTGTTACAGATGCAAAACAAATACCAATTGTGGGAGCTAATGTTTATTTAGAAGGTACTTATGATGGTGCTTCAACTACAGAAAATGGAGAATTTAGTTTTGAAACGGAGACAACTGGAGCACAGACCTTGGTAATTTCAATGCTATCTTATGATACGCACTATGAGATGGGTGAGGTATCCTATTTTGAAAACTTACGGATAAGCCTATTGGAATCCGTGAATGCGCTAACGGGTGTAACGCTTACGGCAGGTACTTTTGAAGCAGGTGACAACTCAAAAGTATCCGTTTTGAAACCATTGGATATTGTTACTACTGCCGGGGCATTGGCAGATATCAGCAGCGCTCTGCAAACCTTGCCCGGTACCACAACCGTCAACGAAGACGGAAGGCTTTTTGTACGTGGCGGGGAAGCTGGTGAAACACAGGTTTTTATTGATGGTCTTCGGGTTTTTCAGTTTTTTAATGCAACGGCGAACAACATTCCAACCCGAGGACGGTTTTCACCATTCTTATTTAAAGGGACTACCTTTAGCACTGGTGGATATTCCGCAGAATATGGACAAGCCCTATCTAGCGTACTCCTGCTGAATACAATTGATATGCCTGATCAGGAAAAAACCGAAATCTCCATCATGTCTGTTGGTGGCGGTCTTGGTCATACGGAATTATGGGGTAATCAATCCTTGAGCCTCAATACCTCTTACATTAATCTATCTCCCTACGAAGCATTGATTCCTTCCACCCAGGGAATTAGGTGGAACAGTCCTTTTGAATCTATTTCTGGAGAAGCAGTTTTTAGGAGCAAAGGGGATAAAAGCATGTTAAAACTGTACACGGGATTTAACTTTTCCAATCTCGATATAAACCAAGAGGATATCAATTTTGATGATTTGGTCAGGTTTCGTTTAAAGAATAACAATCTTTACTTTAATTCTTCATACAAATACTTTTTTGAAAATGATTGGACCCTCTCTACCGGTGCCTCGTTTTCATGGGACGCTAATGCAATAGGGATACAAGAAAATAACGTTGACAATGATGAAACCGCTTCGCATATAAAATTCAAAATCAAAAAAAGCTTTAGTAGTCGATTTAGCCTGAATTTTGGCTCTGAACTTTTTCTAACCAATTTTGACGAAACTTTTGCTCAACCCAACACCCTGGACTTGACCGTAGGATTTGAAGACCAATTATGGGCAGGTTTTGTAGAGACAGATATTTTTGTGAGCAACAAGTTCGCCATGAAACTTGGTGTTAGGGCAGAAAACAGTTCCTTAATTGATGATTTTACTTTTTCACCTAGGGTTTCCTTGGCCTATAAACCAGGAGAAAAAGGTCAGTTTTCTTTGGCCTATGGGGATTTCTATCAAAATCCATTGACAGAGGTTGCAAAATTTGGACAAGCTTTGGGTTCCGAAAAAACGGCACATTACCTGTTAAACTATCAATTCTTAAGCGATGGCAAGACCTTTAGGGCAGAAGCCTATTACAAAGACTACAACAATTTGGTAAAGTACGACACACAATTACCTCAGTTCAATTCCAACTTCAACAATTTGGGTGATGGTTATGCTGCCGGATTGGATATTTTTTGGAGGGATAACAAAAGCATTGAGAATCTGGATTATTGGATTTCCTACTCCTATTTAAATACCGAGAGGGACTATAGAAATTTTAGGGAACGTGCTACACCAAACTTTGCGCCAGAGCATAACCTTTCCGTAGTTACCAAGTATTGGGTGGACGATCTACGTTCGCAATTGGGGTTTTCATACATATACGGTTCTGGCAGACCTTATGATAACCCAAACACAGAGGGGTTTTTAGCAGAAAAAACCAAATCTTTTAATAGTTTGAATTTTAATTGGGCATACTTGATAGACCAACAAAAAATCCTTTACTTTTCGGTCAATAACGTACTTGGGTTCAATAATATCAATAACTACCAGTATGCGAACACGCCAAATGCAAATGGTCTTTTTGATCGGCAGGCCATAAGACCTGCGGCGGATAGCTTCTTCTTTGTAGGTTTCTTCTGGACGATAAGTACGGATAAGAAAAGTAATCAGTTGGATAATTTATAAAGTCAGTTCCATTTGGATATCACTGCGTTCGTAAGGGGAAGTAACCCCTTTGAGTTCAACAAAACCTAACTTTTGATACAAATGAATAGCCGGCTGTAGAATACGATTGCTTTCCAAGTAAATCCTTTTGGCGCCTAAAGCTTTTGCCTTTTTGATAATATGTTGCGCAAGCAGTTTTCCAATACCTTTACCTTGTGCTTCTGGAGAAACCCCCATTTTGGCCAATTCAAAATCAAATTCTTCATGATTGCAGGGTATCAAGGCACATACGCCAACGGGTTTGTCCTTTATTAGGGCAAAAGCAATATACCCCCCTTTATCCAATATATACTCTTGAGGATGATTAAGAGAAATACGGTCCATTTCCTCAATCTTAAAATACTTTTCTATCCATGCTATATTGAGTGCTTTAAAAGCATCTTTGTATTCTTTTGCATAGGGAACTATTTTAGGTGTCTCCATCATCTAAATCTAAATAAGGTATGTGTCAAAAATCATCAAAAAAATAAGATTGAAGAAATTAATTACAAGCTAATAGGATTACTACGAAACAGTGGATTTTTAGAAAAAAGGCTTGAGTTTTCTTAAAATTTAGGCACATTGGCAAGAAAACACTGTTTTTCATCGATTAAATTGGTTTTTTGACGATTAAATAAGTAATATTGTTTTATAATTAATAGTAAAGCTCTTACAAGTATCCCAAATCTTGCTAATGAGACCAAACAAAAAAGACAAATCTGCTGACCACAGTTTGTTTAACCTACAAATACGATTAAGCTATGGATTTAAAATTACTCCTTTTATCCAGAGGTACAGTCTTGTTTTATCTAAGACGGGCCTTATTTTTTACAATACCATTGTTTTTTCTATGCAAAGTAAACGCACAAGAAGGAAATCCTTATGTGAGTTATGATGTCCCTTTTCAAAACTTGTTGAAATTTAATAGGTTTTTAATAAACCCTACGTTTTCAGCTGTTCGGGAGGACAAGTCCTACGTAAATCTGTTTCATAGAAACCAAGGTTCGGATTTTAACAACAATAACCAAAACTATTTTTTGAGTTATAGCGGGCGGTTGAACGAACGCGTTGGTCTTGGGTTAAGTCTGTACAATCAACAAGAAGGTGTAATTTCCAATTTGGGGGTTATGGCAAACTATTCCCATGGCATACAATTGGGAGAAAAAAGCAATCTCAGTTTTGGGGTCAATATCCCTTATTATGTAAGTAGTTTTGATCCAGAAAGAGCTATCACCCTAGAGGAAGACCCTCTTTTAAATGATGCTGCCCAAAATTCCATCATATCCTTTCAGCCT
>JBCCEC010000088.1:0-14747 GCA_039030475.1 Bacteroidota bacterium | reverse complement strand
CGTCTCCGTCAACGTCCTCGTCCGGCGTATCGATGCCGTCGCCGTCATCGTCGAAGTCCCTATAGTTCACGTCCTCCGTACCGTCCGTGTCAGGTAGGTCGTTCGCAGGGTCGTCGATATCATCGTTCACGTCGTAGCCGTCGTTAACATCGCTGCCCTCGTAGCCGTCGTCAAGCCCGTCGTTGTCCGTGTCCGTGCCCGTATAGGTCTGGTCGGGGATACCGTCGAAGTTGAAGTCGTTCCCCTCGTTGTTGTCCATCACAAGGTCGTTGTCGCTGTCATCGTCCAGATAGTCCGGATCGTCCGTCCCGTCAGTGTTCTCGGGATTTATTCCTTCATCACCGCTACCTTCATAAGCGTTATCCAATCCATCTTTATCATCATCTTTTCCACTTGGAGGAATGTAACTAGCAGTAGACTGTCCTTCAACATTATCAGGAATACCGTCATCATCACTATCAATATCCCTAAAATTAGGTAAAGGGTCGTTATCACTATTAATAGGTGTTATCCCTTCTCCGCCACCTGGATGAGACTCGTAATGGTCGTCCAAACCATTTTTGTCTTTATCCATTCCACAAGGTTCTTGAAAATGACCAGGGTCTTGTGCTTCTACATTATCAATGATTCCATCATTATCTGAGTCTATATCACGAAAGTCCGGATGATGGTCACCATCAGTATCAATAGGAGTTATTCCTTCTCCACCACCAGGGCAGCTTTCATAATGATCATCTAAACCATTTTTATCTTTATCCACTCCGCAAGGTGCTAGATAATCTACAGTAGTTTGAGCTTCTACATTATCCAGAATTCCATCGTTATCTGAATCTATATCCAAATAATCTGGAACATGGTCATAATCAGTATCAATTGGAACCAATCCTCCACAACTGCCAGGGGTTTCCTCATAAGCATCATCTAATCCATTGCCATCCATGTCTTTTCCTGACATAGCAATGTAACCATATGTTGTTTGTGCTTCTACGTTATCTAAAATCCCATCATTATCTGAATCTATGTCCAAATAATCTGGAACCCCATCCCCATCTGTATCTGTTGGATTGGTCCAGTAACAATTATCCCCATCTTCATTTTTATCTTCTACGGTATTAATAATTCCATCACCATCAATATCGATATCCTTGTCATCTGGAACACCATCGCCATCTGTGTCTTTCTTTTTAGATTCTTCGACAGCAATGTTGTCTGGAATCGCAGTAAACGAAGTGATTGTTATGTAAAGTGTAAGTCCGGTAATTAAAAAAAGACTGTATAAAACCTTTTTCTTAAGATTTAAGAAAGTAATTTTTTCCATAAATGAAAGTTTTGGTCAACTATTCACCATGGCCTATAGTTCTCGTAAATGTATAAGAAAATGGGGCTTTTCTTACTAGTTAAATTCTGTTCGTATTTTAAAATTCTACGAACGTCATTTCGTGGCATAATTAAAACAATTTCAAAGATTGAGCTATTTTAATCGATAAAAGGTTCATTCTTGGTTATTATTTACCACTTATAATAATACGTTCATAATCCTTAAAAAGATTATTCAGCAACAAATTTTAATTTTAAAGTGAAAATGAAAATTACAACGCTTTTTCAATTCCACTGCTTCTTTTTTACTGTTTTTATCTTACTGATATTAACAATTTCTTATGATGACGTAAATCCGTTTATAAAGAGATAATTACACTATTTTTGCCCAAATTTTTGTGGATGGATTTTGTAAAGGAAATTTCAAGACGTAGGACTTTTGGTATTATTTCTCACCCAGATGCGGGTAAGACAACGCTAACTGAAAAACTACTTTTGTTTGGTGGCGCGATTCAAGAGGCCGGTGCTGTAAAAAACAATAAAATAAAAAAATCAGCGACCAGTGATTTTATGGAGATAGAACGCCAAAGGGGTATTTCCGTTGCCACATCTGTTTTGGCTTTTATTTATAATGATAAGAAAATCAATATATTAGACACTCCTGGTCACAAAGATTTTGCTGAAGATACTTTTAGAACGTTAACCGCTGTTGATAGTGTAATCGTAGTAATTGATGTCGCCAAAGGTGTTGAGGAACAGACCGAGAAATTGGTTGAAGTCTGTAGGATGCGAAATATTCCAATGATAGTTTTTATCAATAAATTGGATCGGGAAGGGAAAGATGCCTTTGATTTATTGGACGAAGTAGAGCAAAAATTGGGACTATCCGTTACTCCGCTAAGCTTTCCTATTGGGATGGGATATGATTTTAAGGGAATCTACAATATCTATGAAAAAAATATCAATTTATTTAGTGGCAATAGCAAGAAAAATATAGAAGAAACTATCGCTTTTACCGATATTGAAAATACTGAACTTGAAAATATTATCGGCGAATCGGCAGCACAAGAACTTAGAGACAATCTGGAATTAGTGGATGGCGTTTATCCTAAATTTGATAAGGATTCTTATTTAAAAGGAATGCAACAACCTGTTTTTTTTGGCTCTGCCCTCAATAATTTTGGTGTACGAGAATTGCTTGACTGCTTTGTGGAAATAGCGCCAGATCCTAGACCAAAAATGTCCGAAGAGCGTATGGTGAAAGCAGACGAGAAAGATTTTTCCGGTTTTGTTTTCAAAATACATGCGAATATGGACCCTAAGCATCGTGATAGACTAGCTTTTATCAAAATTGTGTCAGGTACTTTTGAGCGCAACAAACCTTATTTGCATGTAAGACATGGCAAAAAGTTAAAGTTTTCCAGTCCGAATGCATTTTTCGCAGAGAAGAAAGAAATCGTAGATATTTCGTATCCTGGAGATATTGTTGGCCTTCATGATACGGGAAATTTTAAAATTGGTGACACGCTCACCAGTGGAGAACAATTGAACTACAAGGGCATTCCTAGTTTTTCCCCTGAGCATTTTAGATATATCAACAATGCCGACCCTATGAAAGCAAAACAGTTATATAAAGGTATCGACCAACTTATGGACGAAGGTGTAGCTCAACTTTTTACTTTAGAGTTGAATGGCAGGAAAGTAATCGGTACTGTTGGTGCACTACAATATGAAGTGATTCAATACCGACTAGAACATGAGTACGGTGCAAAATGCACTTATGAAAATTTTCCTGTACACAAAGCTTGTTGGGTAGAAGCTGAAGACCCTTCAAATGATGAGTTTAAAGAGTTTAAAAGGGTAAAACAGAAGTTTCTGGCCACGGATAAACAAGGCCAATTGGTATTTTTGGCCGACTCGCAATTCTCATTGCAGATGACACAACAAAAATATCCTTCGGTTAAACTTCATTTCACTTCGGAGTTTGCATAATCGCTTCAACCAAAAAAAGTGTTCTTTATAGTACTGTATGAATATAAGAATTCACAAGAATTTTTTTTGTAAATTACTGTTTATTAACCAATTAATTTACAAATTATGTCAACTGAAGTAACTAACAAGCCGCCCACGTGGTTTTGGGTCGTTGCTGTCGTTGCTCTACTCTGGAATTTGATGGGTGTAGTCGCTTATTTAGGTGATGCATTTACCACTGTTGAGCAATTGGAGCAAATGACCCAAGAACAACGCGAACTATTTGAAATGAGGCCAGCATGGGTAACCGCAGCGTTTGCAATAGCTGTTTTCGGAGGTACAATAGGAAGTATTGCACTTTTGATTCGTAAAAAATGGGCAACGCTTTTATTTGTGATTTCCCTACTTGCGGCTTTTGCACAGTTTATTTACAACTCTTTTATGACGAACATGATAGAGGTTATGGGAAACCAAGCAATCATATTTCCCGTTCTAGTTCTGGGGTTTGGCATTTACCTAATCTTTTTCTCGAAAAAAGGACATGCTAAGGGCTGGTTACGGTAAGCACAAAGTCACCCGAAAATAAGTTGGCATGATTTACTTACTCGAAAGTGACAACCAAAAAAAACCCTGACATTATTTGTCAGGGTTTTTGTTTATGCCTCTCCCGTAGGTCCAAAATTTAAAGGAATGGGAGGTTGCTCATAATCCTTTATGGTGCCATGGGCTTTCTCAAATCTAGTTACATTATCGTTTAATGCTTTCAAGAATTTTTTGGCGTGCTGTGGCGTTAGTACAATTCTACTTTTAACCTTCGCCTTTGGAGCACCGGGCATCATACTTATAAAATCCACCACAAATTCTGATACGGAATGATTAATGATTGCCAGATTGGAATAAATCCCTTCGGCAGTTTTTTCATCTAGCTCAATATTAATTTGCTTTTGGTTTTGATTCTTATCAGCCATTATATTTTCTCCTATTAATTTATATAGAACTCATTTAAAAGAAAACCCTGACGTTGCCGTCAGGGTTTGTTTATTAGAATTTGAATTCTTCCTTTCGGGCCATGATTTCATCGTATTCCTCTTTGGAGCCTACAATGATACTATCATAATCCCTCATACCGGTACCGGCAGGAATCTTATGTCCTACAATAACATTTTCCTTCAATCCTTCCAATGTATCTACTTTACCACTTACAGCGGCTTCGTTCAATACTTTGGTCGTTTCTTGGAAAGACGCTGCCGAAATGAATGATTTCGTCTGTAAGGAAGCTCTTGTAATACCTTGTAATATTGGAGTTGCTGTAGCTGCTACCGCATCCCTTGCACTTACTAAGGCTTTATCCAATCTTCGCAATACTGAATTTTCATCTCTTAAAGCACGGGCCGAAATAATCTGTCCAGCTTTAAGATTCTCAGAATCTCCAGCTTCCTCGACAACCTTCATACCAAAGATTTCATCGTTCTCACGGATAAAGTCATCTTTGTGCACCAATTGATTTTCCAAAAAGGTAGTATCACCTGAATCTTCAATACGTACTTTACGCATCATCTGTCTTACAACAACTTCGAAGTGTTTATCGTTGATTTTCACTCCTTGCAAACGATATACTTCTTGTACTTCGTTCACCAAATATTGTTGCACTGCCGATGGTCCTTTTATTGCCAAAATATCTTCTGGAGTAATGGAACCATCTGATAAAGGCATACCAGCACGAACGTAATCATTCTCCTGAACCAATATCTGATTGGAAAGTTTCACCAAGTATTTCTTGATTTCACCCAATTTGGATTCGATAATTATTTCACGGTTACCTCTTTTGATTTTACCAAATGAAACAACACCATCAATTTCTGAAACCACGGCCGGGTTAGATGGGTTACGTGCTTCAAAAAGCTCCGTCACCCTTGGAAGACCTCCCGTAATATCACCCGCTTTTGCAGATTTACGTGGAATCTTGACCAAAATCTTACCTTCCTTGATTTTATCACCGTCATCCACCATTATGTGGGAACCAACTGGTAAGTTGTATGAACGTATGGTTTCTCCTTTTCCGTCTTTAATCAGCAAAGTTGGAATAAGCTTCTTGTTTCTAGATTCAGAAATTACCTTCTCTTGGAAACCTGTTTGCTCATCAATCTCAACTTGATACGTGATGCCTTGCTCGATATTTTCGTAGGCTATTTGACCTGTGAACTCAGAAACAATTACACCATTATATGGATCCCATTGACAAACAACAGTTCCTTTTTTGATTTTTTCACCGTTCTTGACGAACAATTGCGAACCATAAGGAATGTTATTGGTACTCAAAGTGATACCTGTTGTTGCATCAACGATTTTAATTTCTGAAGTTCTAGAAATAACAATATTGGCTTTTTCGCCTTCACTATTTTCTCCGACTACAGTCCTTAAATCCTCTATTTCAGCGACACCATCAAACTTGGCTTCTAACTTGCTATCTTCAGAAATGTTACCTGCAATACCTCCGACGTGGAATGTACGTAACGTCAACTGTGTTCCTGGTTCCCCAATGGATTGTGCCGCAACGACACCAACGGCTTCACCTCGCTGAACCATTTTATTGGTAGCTAGGTTTCTTCCGTAACATTTTCCACAGATACCTTTTGGAGCTTCACAAGTTAATGCCGAACGTACTTCGATAGTCTCAATTGGCGAGGCTTCAACTCTTTTCACATCAGCTTCAGAAATTTCCTGACCTGCAGCTAATACCAATTCCTCCGTTAATGGGTTGTATACATCATGAAGTGATACTCTACCAAGGATTCTTTCACCAAGTGTTTCAACAATCTCTTCATTCTTTTTCAAGGCTTTAACCTCAATTCCCCTTAGTGTACCACAATCTTCAATATTAATGATTACGTCTTGGGAAACATCCACCAAACGTCTTGTCAAGTATCCTGCATCCGCAGTTTTCAAGGCAGTATCCGCTAGTCCTTTACGAGCACCGTGCGTAGAGATAAAGTATTCCAAAATTGATAATCCTTCCTTAAAGTTGGAAAGAATCGGGTTTTCAATAATCTCACCACCACCTGCTGTAGATTTTTTAGGCTTGGCCATCAATCCACGCATACCGGTCAACTGACGGATCTGCTCTTTAGATCCCCTTGCACCAGAATCCAACATCATATACACAGAGTTGAATCCTTGTTGGTCTTCGCGAATTCGCTTCATAGCCAATTCGGTCAACATTGCATTTGTAGAAGTCCATACGTCAATAACCTGATTGTATCGCTCATTGTTGGTGATAAGCCCCATGTTATAGTTTGCCATGATTCCGTCAACCTGATCGTTGGCGTCGTTTATCATGTCATGCTTCTCTGGTGGAATGATAATATCACCTAAGCTGAAGGATAAACCTCCTTTAAAGGCGAAATCATACCCCATGGATTTAATCTTATCCAAAAATGCAGCAGTAGCAGGTACATCGGTTACCGCAAGAATATCACCAATAATATTCCTCAGCGATTTTTTGTTCAATACTTCATTGATATATCCTGCTTCTTCAGGCACTACACTATTGAACAATACTCTACCAACTGTTGTAGGAATGATTTGGCTTACAAGCTCACCCTCTTCATTGAAATCCTTTGCTCTTACTTTGATACCCGCATTCAAATCAACTTTTCCTTCGTTGAAAGCAATCTCTACTTCCTCAGCAGAATAGAATGTCAACCCTTCTCCTTGAATAGGAAGTTCTGGGGTTGATTTTCTCTCTTTCGTCATGTAGTAAAGACCCAAGACCATATCCTGTGAGGGAACGGTAATTGGCGATCCATTTGCAGGGTTCAAAATATTTTGGGAAGCCAACATTAACAATTGTGCTTCCAAAATAGCTTCTGGCCCTAACGGTAGGTGTACCGCCATTTGGTCACCATCGAAATCCGCATTAAATGCAGTACATGCCAATGGGTGTAAACGGATTGCCTTACCTTCGATAAGCTTTGGCTGGAATGCTTGAATACCCAATCTGTGCAATGTAGGAGCACGGTTCAATAATACTGGGTGTCCTTTAAGAACATTTTCAAGAATATCCCAAACTACGGGCTCTTTCTTGTCTATAATCTTTTTAGCGGATTTTACAGTTTTTACAATTCCTCTTTCTATCAGTTTTCTGATTACAAAAGGCTTATAAAGTTCTGCAGCCATATCCTTTGGAAGTCCACATTCGTAAAGATTCATTTCTGGACCAACGACGATTACCGAACGAGCGGAATAATCCACACGTTTACCCAAAAGGTTTTGACGGAAACGACCTTGTTTCCCTTTTAATGAATCTGAAAGGGACTTTAAAGGTCTGTTTGATTCTGTTTTTACCGCTGAAGCTTTTCTTGTGTTATCGAAAAGAGAATCTACAGCTTCTTGAAGCATACGTTTCTCATTTCTCAAGATTACTTCGGGCGCTTTTATTTCCATCAATCGCTTTAAACGATTATTACGGATAATCACCCTACGGTATAAATCGTTCAAATCTGAAGTTGCAAAACGACCTCCATCCAAAGGCACCAATGGACGTAACTCTGGCGGGATTACAGGAACCACCTTCATGATCATCCACTCAGGGTTGTTCTCCCTATTACCTTGGGATTCACGTAATGCTTCTACAACCTGAAGTCTTTTTAGCGCTTCTGTTTTACGCTGCTTTGACGTTTCGGTATTGGCTTTATGTCTTAATTGGTATGAAAGTTCTTCCAAATCAATTCTTGACAACAAGTCAATCAAACATTCTGCACCCATTTTAGCCACAAACTTATTAGGGTCGGTGTCTTCCAAGTATTGGTTTTCTACTGGAATGGATTCCAAAATATTAAGGTACTCCTCTTCGGTCAAGAAATCCATTTTATTGATTTCTTCACCTTCTGGTCCTTTGGCGATACCTGGTTGGATCACGACATATCTTTCGTAGTAGATAATCATATCCAACTTTTTGGACGGTAGGCCCAACAAGTATCCTATTTTATTCGGAAGTGAACGGAAATACCAGATATGCGCAACAGGAACCACCAAATTGATGTGCCCCACGCGATCCCTACGTACTTTTTTCTCCGTTACTTCTACACCACAACGATCACAAACAATTCCGCGATAACGGATACGCTTGTACTTTCCACAAGCACATTCGTAATCCTTTACAGGACCAAAAATACGCTCACAGAACAACCCATCACGCTCAGGCTTGTGCGTTCTATAGTTAATAGTTTCAGGTTTTAAAACTTCCCCACGGGATTCTGCCAAGATAGACTCGGGAGAAGCCAATCCGATGGAAATTTTATCAAACCTTTTTGGTGCGTTATTATCTTTTATTCTAGCCATAATAGTATGGTGATGATATAATTAAAAAAACTTTTTTCCAATAGTGTTCACTATGTGCTACTCTTCCAGTCTGATATCCAAGCCCAATCCTTTAAGCTCGTGCATCAATACATTGAAAGATTCTGGCAATCCAGGTTCTGGCATGGTCTCACCTTTTACGATGGACTCATAGGTTTTGGCCCTACCAACAACATCATCCGATTTAACGGTCAATATTTCACGTAGGGTAGATGAAGCGCCATATGCTTCAAGTGCCCAAACCTCCATCTCACCAAAACGCTGACCACCAAACTGGGCTTTACCACCCAATGGTTGTTGCGTAATCAACGAGTATGGCCCAATTGATCTTGCGTGCATTTTATCATCTACCATGTGTCCTAATTTCAACATGTAGATAACACCAACTGTTGCCGGCTGATCAAAACGTTTTCCTGTTCCACCATCATAAAGATAGGTGTGTCCAAATCTTGGTACTCCAGCTTCGTCCGTAAATGCATTGATTTGATCCAAGGTAGCGCCATCAAAAATTGGGGTTCCGTACTTTCTTCCCAATTTAAGACCTGCCCAGCCAAGAACAGTTTCATAAATCTGACCAATGTTCATACGAGACGGTACACCAAGTGGATTCAATACAATATCTACAGGGGTTCCATCTTCCAAGAACGGCATATCTTCTTGACGAACGATACGTGCAACTATACCTTTGTTACCGTGACGTCCTGCCATTTTATCACCAACTTTTAGCTTACGCTTTTTGGCAATATATACCTTGGCCAATTTCATGATTCCTGCGGGGAGTTCATCCCCTACTGAAATCGTAAATTTATCTCTTCTAAGATTTCCTTGAATGTCGTTCAATTTAATCTTATAGTTGTGCAGTAAATCAGCAACTTGTGCATTGGTTTTATCATCCGTAGTCCAGCTTCCACCCACTAAGTGAGCAAAGTCATCTACTGAATTCAACATTTTAATGGTGTATTTCTTTCCTTTCGGAAGTACTTCCTCACCAAGATCGTTCATCACACCTTGCGAAGTTTTACCGTTGATCAACGCAAAGAGTTTTTCAATCAAAACGTCTTTAAGTTGCTCAAACTTTACTTCATAATCCATCTCCAACCTAGAAATAGCTTCCTTATCTTCAGAACGTTTTCTCTTGTCCTTTATAGAACGTGAGAATAATTTCTTATCGATAACCACACCTCTTAAGGATGGTGAAGCTTTAAGGGAAGCATCTTTTACGTCCCCCGCTTTGTCACCAAAGATGGCACGCAGCAACTTTTCTTCCGGTGTTGGATCAGATTCTCCTTTTGGTGTAATTTTACCAATAAGGATATCACCAGGTTTTACTTCTGCACCAATACGAATCATACCGTATTCATCCAAATCCTTAGTGGCTTCTTCAGAAACATTTGGTATATCGTTCGTAAGTTCTTCAGCACCTAACTTGGTATCCCTAACTTCCAATGCATATTCATCGATATGAATGGAGGTAAAGATATCTTCGCGTACCACTTTTTCCGAGATTACGATTGCATCCTCAAAGTTGTACCCTTTCCATGGCATAAATGCTACTTGAAGGTTTCTACCAAGAGCAAGCTCTCCTTTTTCGGTCGCGTAACCTTCACAAAGTACTTCGCCCTTTTTAACCTTATCTCCTTTTTTAACGATAGGCTTCAGGTTGATACTGGTACCCTGATTGGTCTTTCTAAATTTGACCAAATTGTATGTTTTGGAGTCTTCCTCAAAACTTACCAATCGTTCTTCCTCTGACCTATTGTATTTAATCGTTATTTTCTGAGCATCAACATATTCCACAACACCATCGCCTTCAGCATTGATCAATACCCTGGAGTCAGTTGCAACTTGTCTTTCCAAACCTGTTCCTACAATAGGGGATTGTGGTTTTAACAATGGAACTGCCTGACGCATCATGTTCGACCCCATCAAAGCCCTGTTTGCATCATCATGCTCCAAGAACGGAATCAAAGAAGCGGAAATTGAAGCAATTTGGTTTGGGGCAACATCCGTATAATTTACCTCACTTGGGTCAACCACTGGGAAATCACCTTCTTCACGTGCAATAACCTTGTCATCTTTAATCTTCCCATTTTCATCCATTGGGATGTTGGCCTGGGAAATTTTCATACCTTCTTCTTCCTCTGCACTCAAATATCTAAAGTCATTGGTATCTACAACCCCATTTTCAACCTTACGGTATGGAGTTTCCAAGAAGCCCATTGGGTTTACTTTCGCAAAAACCGAAAGGGAAGAAATCAAACCGATATTTGGTCCTTCAGGAGTTTCAATGGGACATAACCTTCCGTAGTGCGTATAGTGAACATCACGCACCTCGAAACCTGCCCTTTCTCTTGAAAGCCCACCAGGTCCTAATGCAGACAATCTTCTTTTGTGCGTAATCTCTGCTAATGGATTCGTTTGATCCATAAATTGAGACAACTGGTTCGTTCCAAAAAACGAATTGATTACTGAAGACAATGTCTTTGCGTTAATCAAATCGATAGGTGTAAACACCTCGTTATCACGAACGTTCATACGCTCACGAATGGTACGTGCCATACGTGCCAAACCAACACCGAATTGAGATGACAACTGCTCACCTACCGTTCTTACACGACGGTTAGAAAGGTGGTCAATATCATCGATCTCCGCTTTTGAATTGATCAATTCAATCAAATACTTGATGATGGTGATGATATCTTCTTTGGTCAAGACTTGCTTGTCCATTCCAATATCCAACTGTAATTTTTTGTTCATTCTGTAACGTCCAACTTCACCCAAGTTGTAACGTTGATCAGAGAAAAACAATTTATCTATGATACCACGAGCAGTCTCTTCATCTGGCGGCTCGGCATTACGTAATTGTCTATAAATGTGCTCTACCGCTTCTTTTTCAGAGTTGGTAGGGTCTTTTTGTAGTGTATTGTGAATAATGGCATAGTCCGATTGCGCATTATTCTCTTTATGAAGCAAGATCGTTTTTACGTCCGCTTCAATAATTTCATTGATGTGATCCTTTTCAAGAATTGTATCGCGGTCTAAGATAATCTCGTTTCTTTCAATGGAAACAACCTCACCTGTATCCTCGTCAACAAAATCTTCATGCCAAGTGTTCAAAACCCTTGCTGCCAACTTGCGTCCCAGAACTTTCTTAAGTCCAGCGTTGGAAACCTTAACTTCTTCGGAAAGGTCAAATATCTCAAGGATATCTTTATCTCTTTCAAATCCGATTGCACGGAAAAGTGTAGTTACAGGTAATTTTTTCTTTCTATCAATATAAGCGTACATAACGCCGTTGATATCTGTTGCAAACTCAATCCATGAACCCTTGAAAGGTATTACTCTGGCAGAGTACAGTTTTGTACCGTTTGCATGGAAAGATTGCCCAAAAAATACACCAGGAGACCTGTGCAATTGGGAAACCACAACTCTTTCGGCACCATTGATGACAAAAGTACCACTTGGGGTCATGTACGGAATAGTCCCCAGATACACATCCTGAACTATTGTCTCAAAATCTTCGTGCTCTGGATCGGTACAATATAATTTTAGACGCGCTTTTAGCGGCACGCTATAGGTAAGACCACGTTCGATACATTCTTGAATGGAATATCTTGGTGGATCTATGAAGTAATCAATGAACTCAAGAACAAATTGATTTCTTGTGTCTGTGATTGGAAAATTCTCCATGAAGGTATTGTAAAGGCCTTCATTTCCTCTTTCGTCAGATTTTGTTTCAAGTTGAAAAAAGTCTTGAAAAGATTTAATCTGAATGTCCAAGAAATCCGGGTATTCCGGTATGTTCTTAGCGGATGCGAAATTTAATCTTTCAGTATTGTTTGTGAACATCAATGGACAAATTTTGATCGTGAATACTTTATGGGTCTGTGTATGGCTTTATACACTCCTTATTAAAATAGGCTAAGGCCCAACCATTATTATGGAAAGACCTTAACCAAATTTGTATGGTAGAAACTACTATTTAAGCTCAACTTCTGCTCCTGCTTCTTCCAATGATTTTTTGATACCTTCTGCCTCATCTTTGGCAACACCTTCTTTAACAGCTTTTGGTGCGCTGTCAACAATGTCCTTAGCATCTTTCAATCCAAGACCAGTCAATTCCTTAACTAGTTTTACAACTGCCAATTTAGATCCACCGGCTGCTGTAAGGATTACATCAAATTCTGATTTCTCCTCAGCGGCTTCAGCTTCACCACCACCGGCTCCACCAGCAGCAACAGCTACTGCAGCAGCAGCAGGCTCGATACCGTATTCTTCTTTTAATATGTCGGCCAACTCATTTACCTCTTTTACTGTAAGGTTTACCAACTGTTCTGCAAAATCTTTTAAATCTGCCATTTTTCTATCGTTTAATCAAATTTTTAAAATATACTTAGTTATTGTGCGCGAATTATTTCTCAGATAATGTTTTAAGGATTCCGGCTAGTTTACCTCCACCTGATTTAAGACCAGAAATAACATTTTTGGCCGGTGATTGTAACAATCCGATAATGTCCCCGATTACCTCTTCTTTCGACTTGATATTTACAAGTGATTCAAGGTTTTCGTCCCCTACGTAAACGGCTTCTTCTATAAAAGCGCCTTTAAGTAATGGTTTATCTGATTTTTTTCTGAAATTCTTGATAAGTTTTGCCGGTGCGTTTCCCGTTTCGGACAACATCAACGATGTATTACCTTTTAAAACGTCGGGAAGTTCCCCAAACTCCTTATCAGAAGCTTCCATTGCTTTTGCAAGCAAGGTATTTTTAACAACTGCTAGTTTGATATTAGCCTTAAAACATGCCCTTCTTAAATTTGAAGTGGCAACGGCATCCAATCCTGATATATCTGCTAGGTAAATATTAGCGCTATCAGCCAACTGTGCAGTCAAATCTTCTATTACGATTGCTTTTTCTTCTCTTGTCATAGTTAAAATATTGAACTACCAGTTACGAAACTGCTTTTGGATCTAATTGAACACTAGGACTCATTGTACTTGACAAATAGATACTTTTCATGTAAATACCCTTTGCCGCCGCTGGCTTCATTTTCACCAAAGTATCTAACAACTCTTTGGCATTACCCGCTATTTTGTCTGCTGAAAAGGATGTCTTTCCAATTGCAGCGTGTACAATACCTGTTTTATCCACTTTAAAATCAATTTTACCGGCCTTTACCTCAGAAACTGCTTTTGCAACATCCATAGTAACCGTACCAGTTTTTGGATTGGGCATTAAACCTCTAGGTCCTAAAACTCTACCTAAGGGTCCTAATTTACCCATGACACTTGGCATAGTGATGATTACATCAACATCTGTCCAACCGCCTTTTATTTTATCCAAATATTCATCTAACCCTACAAAGTCGGCACCAGCTTCCTTAGCTTCTGCTTCTTTATCAGGGGTCACCAATGCTAAAACCTTAACATCTTTACCTGTACCGTGTGGCAGGGTAACAACACCGCGCACCATTTGGTTTGCTTTTCGTGGGTCTACTCCCAAACGAATCGCAAGGTCAACGGATGCGTCAAATTTTACATTGGTTATTTCTTTTACTAAAGCTGATGCCTCATCCAAAGAATATAATTTATTCTTGTCTATTTTGGCGTGGGCCTCTTTTTGCTTTTTAGTCAATCTTGCCATTATATTGTGCTTTAAGATTTTTAAAAAGGTCTTTTTCCGGCTATTTTTAATCCCATAGATCTTGCTGTACCTGCAACCATACTCATTGCAGACTCAACGGTAAATGCATTTAAATCGACCATTTTATCTTCGGCGATTTGTTTTACCTGATCCCAAGAAACTGAACCGTTCTTAACTCTGTTAGGTTCGCCAGATCCTTTTTTAATCTTAGCTGCTTCCATCAATTGAACTGCCGCGGGTGGTGTCTTTACAACAAACTCGAAAGATTTGTCTTTGTAAACGGTGATAACAACAGGTAATACTTTACCTGGCTTGTCCTGTGTACGCGCATTAAACTGCTTACAGAACTCCATAATGTTAACACCAGCAGCACCTAAGGCGGGTCCAACCGGTGGCGACGGATTCGCTGCACCTCCCCTAACTTGTAATTTAACTACCTTATCTACTTCTTTTGCCATT
>JBCCEC010000087.1:0-14750 GCA_039030475.1 Bacteroidota bacterium | reverse complement strand
GTTCAAGAGATTTTATATTACTTGAGCACCCAATATATAAGAATAGTAATTACAATGAACGATAATCCGTATATCCATATCCATAATCCCATTTCAAAGAACTTTTTTATGGTGGTTTCACGAAAAGTCTTATAAATAGATTCGAAAAATTTTATAAATGACACATCATGAAGATATGGAAAATCTAAACCTCCTCTATCTGACTTTCTATATAGATGCTTCTATACTTTCGCACAGCGTTAGGCTGTTTATAGATTCCAAAATTCGTCTTTAAAAAAACAGGCTTTTCCCCTTCAAACCTCCGGAAACCTTCAATCTCAAAAAAAGCCATCACCAATGCCCAGTTCCCCGTTCCCCTTTGAAAGGTCCGACCAGATCGGGTGTTATCCATCCCGCATAAAACCCTCCAGGTTGCGGCTCAACCGGTATCCCGTCGACCTTACAATCAAGATTCTGGGGATAGAAGGCCAAATACTCTTTTAGCCCTTCAAATTCCTTAAAAGGATTCGGATATGACCAAGCAACGGGCATATCGGCATTGTCATTAAGTGCCCAATAGATGGCACTGCCTTTCCATTCACACAAAGAGGTTTTTCTTGACATTTTAACCAACATTTCCATATTAATATCCTGTTCGGGGATGTAATACGTTGGAGGACTCGCGGTCTCGAGCACAGCGAGGGCATTGTGGGAATCTGCAATGGTTTTCCCTTTGTGACTAACCTTTATATATTTGGTCACTTTTTCGATACTAGGTGGACGGGGAAAGTCCCAAACGGATCGTTCCCCTTTTTCGGGTTCCTTTGCGAACGGAGGTCTCTTATCGCCATTGTAGTCCCAATGTTCTCGGGCCTTTTTTAACCAATTTAAATTTTCACCACTTTGCTTTTTTAACTTCATTGGTTATGCTTAATCTTTTTCAAGACAATTCAAATGTCGATTTTCACTTATCTTTTTTGCAAAAGGGTATCGGACCATAAAATTAAAAAAAATACCTACGGCAACACCACCTGTTCCAATACCTCCCAAACATTGTCCCTTACGATTTGGTGTCCCTCTGGCGTTGGATGTATGCCATCCTCTAAATTTAACTCAGGAATACCTGCGACCCCTTCCAATAAAAAAGGAATCAAGGAGATTTGATTTTCCTCAGCCAAATCGGGAAAAATTTTACGAAATTCTGTGGTATACTCGGGACCCATGTTAGGTGGAATTTGCATACCGGCCAGTACAATTTGGGTATCTGCATTCTTTTTTCGCACTAAATCAATCATCGCTTGCAAATTGTTACGGGTTTCCGATATGGGAATACCGCGAAGTCCATCATTTGCACCTAGTTCCAATACAAAGACATCGACCTTTTGGTTCAATACCCAATTCAAACGGTTACGTCCGCCAGAAGTGGTCTCACCACTAAGCCCCGAATTGATAACGGTATAATCGAGGCCCAACGAATCCAAACGGTTTTGGATAAGTGCTGGAAAAGCCTCTTCAAGTTCCAATCCATAGCCCGCCGTAAGACTATCCCCAAAGAACAAAATCACTTTTTCGGAGGTTTCTTCGGCAACAGTGTTTTCCGTGCCCTCATTACCGTCTGACACATCTGAAGCATTTTTGGGAGCATCACGACAGGAAATCAGGAAGAAAAGCAGAAAAAAATAACGAAACTTTAAGAGGTCTTGCATGCGTATAGGGCCTTAAAATCAAAATCATTTGCCTATTTTTCTTGTTTTAGAAAAAAGGAAGCTAAAAGTGCTATGTCAAAGATATTAAACGTTGAGCACCTAGGGAAGACCTATACAAGTGGCTCAAAACAATTAACGGTGCTGGATGACATCAATTTCAGTATCGAAGCTGGGGAGACCTTTGCAATCGTAGGACCTTCGGGTAGCGGAAAGACAACCCTTTTGGGACTTTGCGCTGGACTGGATTATCCCAATACAGGGGTCGTTGAGCTGAGTGGTGCCGATTTAGGAAGTTTGAATGAGGATGAGCGTGCCCAATTGCGCAACGAAAAGGTGGGTTTTATTTTTCAGAATTTTCAATTGCTACCTACTCTGACAGCCCTCGAAAATGTGGTTGTCCCTTTGGAACTTCAAGGGGCAAAAAATCCAGCGAAAATTGGCAAGGAATTATTGGGAAAGGTTGGTCTGGGTGACCGTCTCCAGCATTATCCCTCACAGCTTTCCGGTGGAGAGCAGCAACGTGTGGCTTTGGCCAGGGCTTTTTCAAATAGCCCATCTATTTTGTTTGCCGATGAACCTACAGGAAATCTTGACCAAGATACGGGTGACCGCGTCATACAATTGTTGTTCGACCTCAACCAAGAGGCGGGCACCACTTTGGTCATTGTCACTCATGATTTGGAATTGGCCCAAAAATGTAATCATCTATTACAATTACGAGGTGGGAAAGTGGTATCGAACGAAGTTTTGATCGAATCGTGATAAGTTCTCCAACAAAGCAATCCGGAGCCGGATGGAAATGGCTGTTAAAAATGGCTTGGCGCGACAGCAAGGCCAGTGGCAGCCGTCTCCTGTTGTTTATGGCTTCCATCATTTTAGGTATAGCTGCGGTGGTTTCCATCCAGTCCTTCAGTGAGAACCTGGAAGAAAATATTGCCATTCAATCCAAGACCTTGATGGGTGCCGATTTTGTCATTGATAGTAACCAACCCCCTAATGAAAAGGTATTGGCCATTATCGATTCTCTTGGAGGAGCTGATGGACGTTCTGTGGGATTTCCTTCCATGGCGGTTTTTCCAAAAAGCGGCGATGCCAAATTGGTTGGCGTACGCGGTATTGAAGGTGGATATCCGTTTTACGGTGAACTGGAGACCAAACCCGTAGCTGCAGCACAAACCTACCAAGAGACAGGCGGTGCTCTGGTGGATGCAACGCTGATGTTGCAATATGGGGTGCAGAAAGGTGATTCTATCAAATTGGGCAATTCCGTGTTTCCCATCATGGGCACCTTGATTTCTGCTCCCGGAACTTCGGGAATAGGAGCTTCTGTGGCACCACCGGTAATTATTCCCTACGATGCGGTTGAAGGTACAGGACTCATACAGGTGGGAAGCAGAATTGGATATGACTACTATTTTGTCGCAAAACCCGAGCAAGATTTGGTGGAGTTGGATGAGGTTGTCGACCCGCAACTCGATGTAGAAAATGCAGACCTCGATACGCACATCAGTACAGCAGAACAACTTGGTAGAAGCTATGATAATTTCGGGAAATTTCTCAACCTAATTGCTTTTATAGCACTCTTGTTGGGTTGTGTAGGTGTTGCCAGTTCGGTGCATATCTATATCAAGGAAAAATTACGTTCGGTAGCCATATTAAAATGTATTGGAGCTACCCGAAGGCAAACTTTTTTGATCTATCTGCTACAAATTTCGGGTATGGGCCTACTTGGAGGTATTCTTGGGGTTTTGGGCGGATTGCTACTACAGCAATCTTTTCCTTTGTTGCTACAAGGTTTTTTACCTTTTGAAGTTCAGATTTCTTTAGTACCCAATGCGCTTTGGTCAGGATTGATATTGGGCGTATTGTTATCGGTATTGTTTGCCCTAATGCCTTTATTGAACACATGGTTTGTTTCGCCCTTACAGGTGTTGCGGGTGGAGGAGAACGGATATCAAAAATCGCGAAAAGCACAATTGTGGGTTGTATTGGGGATTCTTCTGTTCATTTTTTCCTTCTCCTTTTGGTTATTGGACAGTATTCGATATGCACTTTATTTCGTTCTCGGCATTTTGGTGGTCTTTGCGCTTTTGGGAGGTGTGGCCACTCTTTTTATGCGAGCCATCAAGAACTATTTTCCAACGTCCTGGGGGTTTACTTCGAGGCAGAGCCTTTTGAACCTATACCGCCCCAATAACCAAACCACGGTCCTGATTTTAGCCATTGGTGTGGGCACATTTTTGATAAGTACGCTCTATTTCACCAAAGATATTTTATTGGCTCAGGTTTCGTTGGAAGCTTCGGAAGACACCCCAAATCTTATTTTGATGGACGTTCAAACCGATGAAAAAATTGCTGCGACCAATAGCATCGAAGCGTCGGGACTTGATGTATTGAACAATATTCCCATCATCACCATGCGGATACATCAAATCAAAGACCGTCCCGTTCGTGAACTTATTCTTGATTCCACCGCAACACAGAATCGATGGATTTTGTTCCATGAATTTAGGGTTACCTATCGCGATTCCTTGGTAGCCTCAGAACGAACAGTCGAAGGTACCTGGCCACTTAATCGGGAAGGCAACGGAATTATCCCCATTTCGGTGTCCGATAATGTAGCAGAAGATGCACAGGTTAACGTTGGAGACACACTGGTATTTAATGTTCAGGGTGTCTTAATGGAAACCAAAGTTGCTCATCTTCGTGAAGTGGATTGGGCACGGATGCAAATCAATTTTTCGATTCTCTTCCCTTCAGGAGTGTTGGAAGATGCGCCTCAATTTCACGTATTGACCACCAAAGCACCTAATGCGAGTAAATCGGCCGAATTACAACGTGAGCTTGTTCGAAAATTTCCAACGGTATCCATTATCGACTTACGACAGCTTCTTACGGTCATTGAAGATATACTGAACAAAATAGCTTGGGTCATCAACTTTATGGCTTTCTTCAGTATTCTAACCGGCATCATTGTGCTCATTGGGTCGGTACGAACGAGCAAATATCAGCGGATAAAGGAAAATGTGCTGTTGCGAACGTTAGGGGCCAAAAGCAAACAAATTCTTCGCATTACGGCACTTGAATATCTTTATTTAGGGCTATTGGGCGGAGGTATCGGTATTGTCCTTTCGTTATTGGGCAGTCTCTTGTTGGCTCAGTTTGTTTTTGAAGTTAGTTTCGTGCCTTCCGCAATTCCTTTTCTAGTTGTTTTACCAAGTATTCTGGCCTTGGTGCTTCTTATTGGATTGTTGAACAGTAAAAGCGTGCTGCAAAGCCCTCCGTTGGAAGTGCTTCGGAAAGAGGGAGTTTAGTAACCTTGTGGATTTTGCATCCCACTTTATAAGCAACTTTTTAATTACGACAGCAATACGTAAATGAGAATGGTCAATACCACTAAAACAATTCCAGCAGAATTGACCGAAGACCAACCCTTTTCAGTAGAATTTCCTGAGGTGTCTTCTGAAAAAATTGCTGTTGGAAATAATTTAGAAAACAAAAACATAATCAAAAAGTTCAGTATAAATTCAATGCCCCATAAGTGAACAAAATGAATATCAACTTTTAAAATGAAGGTTGTTAATATATAGAAGGTAAATCCAAAGAATAGTCCAGCCTTTGCGCCGATCGTATTAATTTGTTTGATAAATATGCCTGCTATTATAATTGAAGAAATGGGTATAAAGAAAATACCGTTCAGTTCCTGTAAAAGAAAATAAAGCCCATCAGGAGCATACGCTACCATGGGTGCAACTGTTATTGCGATGATGGCCAATAACACCGATATCAATTTTCCGTAACGTACCAGTTTGGCATCCGAAACATTTCTATCAATGGATTTTTTATAGATATCGTAACAGAATACGGTGCTTGCCGAATTCAGCACACTATTGAACGTACTAAGAACCGCACCAAGAATAACCGCGGCAAAAAAACCAAACAAATACGTGGGCAGTACTTTTTTCACCAGCATTGGGTAAATCAAATCTGGTGTTTCATAATAAGAGTCTTGAAAATAGTAAAAGGCAATCAACCCTGGTAAAACAATGATCAACGGTACCAAAAGCTTAAGAACGCCTGTATAAATGAGGCCTTTTTGTGCTTCAATCAAATTCTTTGCACCAAATGCCCTTTGAATGATGGCTTGATTCATTCCCCAAAAATAAATTTGATTGATCATCAACCCTGTAAACAATACCGAGAAGGGTAAAACAGAATCTGGTTTTCCAATAATATCAAATTTATCAGGAGCAAAATTGTATACGGTAGACAGTCCTTCAAGTATATTACCGCTACCAATTTCATACAACGCAATTCCAGGTATCAATAAGCCCCCCAGCATAAGCCCTACCCCATTTAAAGTATCAGAATATGCAACTGCTTTTAATCCCCCAAAAATGGCATAAAAAGAGCCTATAACCCCAATGACCAAGACCATATATATCATTGCCATTCGCTTTGGTACATTAAAAAGCGTGGAAAAATCGAAAACACTTTCAATATTAATAGCACCCGAGTACAGTACAATTGGCAACAAGGTAACCACAAAAGATAGCATTAATAAAAAGGCTACTATAGAACGTGTGGTGCCATCAAAACGTTTTTCTAAAAATTCCGGAATAGTGGTCAAACCCATCCGGATAAACCGCGGTAAAAAGAAAATTGCGGCAATGACCAGAGCAATTGCCGAAGTAACCTCCCAAGCAATGACGATGATTCCGTTTTTATATGAACTACCATTCATTCCGATCAAATGCTCGGTAGAAATATTGGTTAAAATCATTGACCCCGCAATTATGGGTCCGGTTAGACTTTTTCCTGCTAAAAAATAGCCCTTTGCCGTTTTGAAGTTATCTTTTCGAAGTTTATATACCGTATAAATGATAACGAATAACGTAAATCCAAAAAAGCCAATATATGTTGAATTCATTCTGGCAGTTACCTAATTAGAACTTCAATGTTGCCGGCAAATACTTGGCAACTAAATCTTCATAATAAGGCTTTAATGCTTTTGCATCAGGTGGTGTGGGTGCTTTTGAATATAAATCGTATGGATTGAATTTTTTTACCCATTCAAACATTTCATGATCTTTTTTGTCCATTAAATGATCGTATGCTCCTTCACGGTGTTGGGCATAGAACGAATGGTAGCGAATCATATAAAGTGCTGGTTCGGGCAAATAATCTTTCATGATCTGATAAAGATATTCATCGTGTCCCCAGCTCATTTTCACATTGTCCAGACCACAGTTTTCCTTGTACACGCCCAGTTTACTGGTATATCTTTCGTCTTTTGAATCTGCATTCTCATCAAAAAACTCGGGATATACTATTTTATTGGAAAAGGCACATCCTACAGGAAAAGTATCGCCCACAACGGCCCATTGTGGTTCACCAAAGAGACAAAGTACTTTGCCCATATCGTGCAAGAAACCGGTCAACACAAACCAATCGGGATGTCCATCTGCACGAATCGCTTCTGATGTTTGCAACAAATGCTGCAATTGATCTAAATCGATATCTGGATCACTGTTATCGACCAACGTATTAAGAAAATCGACAGCTTCCCAGAGTGTCATGGTACGTTTATCAAATTTTAGAAAATCCCTCTCCTTTTCTTCTACGAAACTATACGTCTGAAATTTATGGTTCAACCGATAGAATTCACGTACGCCATCAACCCTTTCAGAATCAACATAATTTCTATAGTCTTCTTTCTCTTTTATGGTTTCATCAGGGTCGGGGTAGCGCTGTAACAAATCATCCTCCCAGTCATCCACATCGTTCATTGGCTGCCGAAGATTCTTATTTTCAGATGGTTTCATAGACGCTGTATTTAGTTAATTTAAAAACGAAAGTACTATTTCAGAAACTGGACAATATGGAATATCGTTTCAAAAATATGGACATTTTAAAGTTCTGCACTTTATAGTGACTTCGCTTGTACATTTTTATTAATCAGTCGACTGGGTGGATAGCCAAATTGCTTTTTAAAACAACGACTGAAATACAAAGGATCGTTGAACCCTACCAGGACAGAGACCTCCGAAACGTTATGCCTTCTACTTTTCAACAACGCTGCTGCCTGTTTTAAACGTATCGTTCGAATGAATTCATTAGGTGCCAAATCGGTCAATTCTTTGATTTTCCTATATAATTTGGAAGAACTCATACCTAGTTCTTGACACAGTAACGAAGTGGTCAAATCTGCCTCTCCAATCTTTTCATCAATCAGTTCGGTTATTTTTTTCATAAACTCTTCATCGATGGGCGAATGCGTCAAAAGGGATACTTTACTATCGACTTCACCAGAAAATTTAGCCTTCAGTTCTTTACGTGAATTGATGATATTAACGATTCTGGTCTTTAGCAATGCCGGATCAAAAGGTTTTACCATATAGCCGTCTGCTCCTACATTGTATCCTTGTACTTTATCCTCATTTTCCGAGCGCGCCGTCAGCAAAATAACAGGAATATGGCTAATTGCTTGGTCTTTTTTCAACTCTTCACAGAATTGTAGTCCATCCATAACAGGCATCATAATGTCGGCAACACATAGTATGGGCATTATCTTACGGCACATTAATAGGCCTTCTTCCCCATTCTCTGCACAATATACTTTATAGAATTCCGAAAGATACTCCTCAACATAGTTCCGTAATTCAATATTATCTTCTATAATGAGTATTTTCTCTTTAATATGGGTCGATTGTACTACCTTCTTTTTATGGGCAGTTTTTCTCAACATCTTTATACTCGATGCCTTTACTGATATGTCACGTATTTCACTTTCATCAAAGTGCTTTCGTTTTATCGGCACCTTCACTGTAAAAATTGACCCCTTGTTAGATTCACTTTGGAGTAAAATGGTTCCCTTATGTACTTCTACAAGGGACTTTACCAATGAGAGTCCGATGCCTGAACCCGTTGTGCTGTCTTTACTGTTCCGTGCTTGGTAAAAGCGTGAAAAAATATTTTTTTGAGCCGATTGAGGTATCCCAATACCGTCGTCACTGACTTCGAGCAGTAGATGCTTTTCTGAGTCGTCTGTGAATCCTATAAAAAGGTCTACGCTACCATTACTATCAGTAAATTTAATTGCATTGGATAGAAGATTGTACAGTATTTTATCCAATTTATCCTTATCCATCCAGCCAGTAATAGTGTCGTACTCGCAATTAAAATTGAACGATATGTTTTTGCTGATGGCCCAATCTTTAAAGGAATCAAAAACATTCTGGCATTCCTGTAATATATCGATTTCACTGACTTTTAAGCTCAACTCTCCAGTTTGTGCCTTTCTAAAGTCCAATATTTGGTTGACAAGGTTTAGCAGTCGATTGGCGTTTTGATGGATAAGCTGGGAACGTGACTCTAAAAAATGATTCTGTATTTCGGTCGACTTTTTGACAAGGTCTTTGGCCGGCCCTAAAATCAATGTCAAAGGTGTTCTAAGCTCATGTGAAATGTTGGTGAAAAATCGAAATTTTTCATTGTTCAGTTTTTCAATACGCTCTTGTTTTATTTTTTCAAAAAGTAAAGCTTGGCGCAGACGGGATTTATTTTTTAACTCTCGTCGAACAACAAAAAACCCGATCAATACAACAAAAAGTGTAATCAACAAAGCTTCCGGGGTTAGCCAAAATGGTGATTTTATGGTGATATCATAGGTTGCCAAATCACTCCAATACCCATTACTATTGCTGGACCGCAGCTTGAACGTGTATTTGTCAGGATAGAGGTTTGTATACTGTACAGTTCTGGAGTTGCTTTCGGCACTTATCCAATCCTCATCAAAACCTTCCAGCATGTACTCATATTTGTTCAAACGTTCGTTAGAGAAAGACGGATTGGAAAATTGCAGTGAAAAGTTACGGTTGTTATAATTGAGATTTACCTTTTTTCCATAATTAAGGTCTTGCATGTCAAACCTTTGTTTGTTGATCTCGACCCCTGGATGGACTATTTTGTTCTGGACTTTAAATTCTGTGATAAAAGGTTTTGGCGACCACTGATTTTCCTTTAAGTTATATGGTGAAAAATATATGACCCCATTCTTACCCCCAAGGAAGATATCTGAACCCGCTACGTGATAAAATCCACTTGAACTGAACACATCGAGTCGATTGCCACTGTTCGTATTATAAACACTGACATCGTTGTTCTGTGTATCCAATTTGGCAATACTGTTGTTCATGTTCAGCCAAAGCATGCCATTGGCATCGGTAAGCATATCGGTTATCCATTTACCAGATAGTTCAGCAGGGCTATCAAACTTTTCAAAAGCGTCTTCTTTTGAATTGTAATAACTGAGACCGAGTCTTGTTGCGGCCCATAGGTTATTCTGGGCGTCTATGATGATATCGCTCACGTTATCATGTAGCAGACCTCTTGGATAATCTGTAGAGGCCCTATAATTTGTGATGTTATTTGTAATAAGATCCAAGCATGCAACCCCATCTTCAGTGGCGAACCATATCTTTTTATTGTTGTCTTCAACTACTATTTTATTTATAGACCGCCCGGGAAGCAATCTTCCCATATCTTGAATCGGAGTCAACGATTTTTTGTCAAAGAAAAGTGCACCGCCTTCAAATGAACCAGCTATCATGGTAGTATCACTGTACTGGCTGAATGTTAGTACCGATGAACCCTGAAATCCCAAATCCACATCTCTTCCAATAGCATTGATATAGTCGTATACCAAAATACGACCATCCCACAGCCCACAGTAGAAAACTTTGCCATCTTCGGAATAGATGCTGGCAATATCATAGTTTTTGTCGAAAAGGGGCAGAATCTCATCTTCGTACATGATGAACAATCCATTGTGCCTAGTAGCAACGATTATTTTATCATCGTATGTTTTTGAAAATCCTCGTATTCTTGGGACTTGATTGTTAATGTGCAATGAGATATTCTTATTGAGCTTAAACTGGTTTTTGTACGGGTCGTATTTATCAAGACCATCTTCGGTACCTATCCATAACACTCCAGAAGTATCAAAATAAAGCGCGTAGACGAGATTGTCTACAACAGAGCTATCATCTGAAAGTATAGTGTAGTGCCAATCGAAATTCCCATCAGCTATATCTTCCAGTTGGTTACAGGTTAGAAGACCCCCCAAGGTACCCACCCAATATTGCCCTTCTGGGGAACGCGCTACAGAAATAAAATGAGGGCCCAATTGCTCTCTCACGTCTCGATTTCCAATATATAAATCCTTAAAAACATTTTTTTCTTTATCCAGTTTGTAAAGACCATTTCGTGTACCAATAAACATGTCCGATTTATGGTCTTGGTAGATAAAATTCAAATAGGGATTTTGTTCTTCTAGACCAACAGCCGATAATGTATACTGGAATATCCGGTTACTATTACCATCATCGTCCAACACTATTTTGGCAACTGATTTTTTTCCGTAAGTGCCAACCCAAATATTTCCCTCGTGATCTTCGAAGATTTCCTTGATGTACTTGAATCCATCAATATCAATCTTGATGAAACTATCCTGAATGCGGGAATATCTATACAGTCCCTGGGTCTTTGTACCGACCCATACTCTTTTTTTGCCATCCACGAGTACAGAACGTATTTCACCGTCACCCAGACTATTTGGATTATAGGCTTCTGGCAAAAACGTTTGAAAGAAGTGGCGCTCAAGATTCAAGTGGGTAAGCCCGTTTCTGGTACCGATCCAAAGTTCATTCGAATCACTATCGAACTCCAATGCCGTAATATCATCATTTTTGAGTCCGTTTGTTTTGTTAATACTGCTCAAGTAGGGTTTGAACTGATACCCATCAAAACGATTAAGTCCCGAAAATGTACCTAACCATAAAAAACCGCTGTTATCCTGTGTGATATGGCGAACAGAATTATGGGACAGCCCGTCATTATCATTGTAATGTTCAAATTTGATATTCTGCGAATTGCCTATAAAACATAGGAATAGTATCGGAAATAATTCTTTCCGGCACAGTCTCTCACAAAATTGGAACAGTAAATGCATCATGTAATTTACAATTTATCAATCACTTACAACTGATTTTTCGGTGCCCAACCGTTCTATGGTTCCAGTTTTCAAATTAACGGTAAAATTATTGGCAGGTTCACCATGAAAAGAGCTATAAAAAATCTTTGACCAGAGACGTAATTTTTGCTCCTTGGAATTCTGCCACTGTTGGCACAATAATTCATATTGTTTTAACCGATGGTTATTTATTTCTGAAAATGCAAGCTCATCTGCCTTGTACAACTTATAAAAATCAAGAATCATATCGAAGCCTGTCCATTCTTCAAAATCCGCAATAGCAACATCGATTGAATCCAGCTGGGTTAAAAGTTCTCCAGAATTTAATATGCTTTCAGAGAGTAATTCTTTTCCAGATTTTAATACCACGTTCTCCACAAATTGTTTGGGCCAATCATCTGGGATAAATCGAAAACGGATCAACTCATTTAAGTGGCGATTGGTGAAGTCTTTGTAGTTTTTTGACCGTAAGATATCTTTGTGCCAAATTTGGGACTCTCGGTTTTTTTTCAAATGTTGATGTTCCTTATGATACAATGAAAACAACGAATTGAATTTGGGAACGTTCTTTAATAAAATGGTTTCGACCTGATATTCATACTTAAAATTTAAAGTCAATATTTTATAAGCCGATGGATAAGCAGCAAGCGATGGTGTCTGTATATTAAAGAGGGTGTTCCCTTTTGCAGAAGTATGCACCCCAGTATCGTTAAGGTGCATATGCCCTCCAAAATGAACTTGTAGTCCGGCGTCAGCAAAAATTTCTGCTACCGCTTTATGTGGAATTCTGTGGGACTGCATTTTATCCGTTCCAAAAAAAGTTTCTATAGCTTCTGATGCCCCATCGTTGAACTCAACTATGGGGTAATGGCTAAAAGCAATTAAATTTTTATCCCTTTGCTCGGCTTCTTTGGATACTTCTTTCACCCATTCCACAAGATGTTTCTTGTATACAATAACATCATTATAACCAACGCTTGCCCCTTGAAAACCAGTAGTTAATTTTGTGTCATTTGGTATATGTTCCTTTGGCACATACACATTGCCGTCAATTGCCAAAAGCCATATACCTGGAACAGGTTCCACCAAATAGCTTGCATCGGGAATGGGGCGATGCGTATTTGAAATTTGATAGACTCTTTTAGTTAACAGTGCTTCATTGCTCGCCTTGGTATATGTATAATCATCATACGAATATGTGCTATAGGGCGTTTCCCAATATAAAAACTCCTTTCTTGGATAGAACCCAAAGTCGGCCAGTTCATCGGTAATCTCTTGATATCCCCATTTTTTGATGTCTTTGGTAATTATGGGAGGTAAAGCATCTGTTTTGGAATGTGGAATTATACTCGAATCACTATAAATAGCTTGTTTCTGACCATCTTCTCCAAGAAAATCCGTTTTTCCCGCTTCCTGCGTGAATGGCCTAACGGGATCATGGTTTCCCGTAGTCATTAAAAATTGAATCGCATGGTTTTTTGAATACGCTTTCAGTATTTTTTTAAGCGCCCTCACGTTCATAGGTTGTCCATCATCCGTAAAATCACCTGGAAGAACAACTAGCTTAATATTCTTTTTCACTATATCTTCCAGTGCAGTGGTAAAGGCAAAATAATTTTCATTGAACAAACGGGTGGAACGCAGTTGTGCCCCCATGGTTCTAACGGTGTTATATTTGCCCGTTTCGGAATTTAACACACCCTTGTAGTCGGTATCTGAAAATTGGGCATGGATATCTTGAAGATGTACGTCTGCCAAAAATGCAATTTTCACTTCTTCTTTTTCTTCCTCTTTTTTATTACAAGATAAAAACAGTACCGATATGGCAAGAAAAAGTCCGCTAAGAATACTATTACTTTTGAATCCGCTCATAGACACCTTTTGCAAAATATATCTGAAAGTTTGAAGAAAATAAGGTTGTTGGAATATAGTAATCCGTAGAAATTATCTGCGCTCCTGAGGTTTTTGCTTTTTCAAATCGGGTATAGTCGTTGCTTCGTGCCTCCTTAGTTCCTGCATCTGCCCTTGTTCGAACCACATAGCCTTTTGCCACCAAGGTTTTGATGTAGTCGAAATTCTTTATTGGATCATTGATAATGCGAAATGCCGCCTCAGGATTTCCTTCGGGAATATTCACAAACAATATTCTATTTTTCAAAGATGGATGTTCGTCGATATAGGCATTGATTTTTCTTTCCTTTTCATCAAGTACAAAAATAAATCTACCTCTCGTATCCTTCAAATTTGGCCATCCTTTAGTGGTTATCGCTTCTTCCAAACTATCATAATCGCCACGTACCATATCAGGGGTAATGAGTTTATCTTTAGGTAGAACACTCGTGATTTCTAAATCCAAACTATCCAAAGCTGCTTTTGTAAACGGCAACGGTTGGGTAGTTCGTGGTACGTTACTATCTTTTGCATTGATCAGTATAAAGATAGGGCTGTGATTTGGGTTCTTATCGGACCATTTTTTTAGTTCGTACAACCCTTTTTTAAACAATAATTGATGGCTCCTAAAATCAATACCTTGGATATGGAACATTTTTAGCCCAGGTTCTTGCAACACAGAATTTTGATCAAAAGGCAAAGGGTTAATCCCAGTTTGTTTTACAATGGCAATTCCTTTGGGCGTGGCATATCGCCCCCCTAAAGGGTCATGGAAAACATCCAACTCCAAATTTCGTAGGCCCATATCCAATTGCGCGGTCAAGGATGGATGGTCATATTGTAGCGATTTGGCCAAGGACGAATCCAATTGAAAAAGATAGTCCCAAAGTGGTTTTTCAATGGCAATTTTATAGCTATTGTGACTGCCAATAACTTGAATCTCGTTCAAGGAAATTTCCGATTGACCATATCCTTTCAAAGACAACAATACAATCAAGAACAACAGTTGAATTTTTTCTTTGAAACACATAACCTTAGGGTTTAAGTCCATTAAGTTTTATTAAAAAGTAAGCTACAGTCTACAAGCATATCATTGTCATAATTTTTGAAAGTTTTCCGACTTTTAATTTCTAAATAGAACC
>JBCCEC010000086.1:0-15366 GCA_039030475.1 Bacteroidota bacterium | reverse complement strand
GTATTACTACTGTTAATAAGTAGTTAAACTATTATAATTCAATAGTAATACTTTTATATTTGTCTTGAAACCTTAATGTATAGTGTACATGGAAAGACTAATGCAATCAATACGAATAGACATAAACAATAAGATTTATGTAAAAGATCCCGAATCTTCTAACCTAGGCAAAAGAATAATTGAGCAAAGCATTTTAATGATAGATGAAATGGGGTTTGAAAGCTTTACTTTTAGAAAGCTTGGAGAACGTATTAAATCAAACGAAAGCTCCATCTACCGTTATTTTGAAAACAAACATAAACTCTTGTTGTATTTAACCTCTTGGTATTGGGGATGGTTGGAATATAAAATGGTATTCGCTACAAACGGTATTGCCGATAGAAAGGAAAAACTAAGGGTTGCAATAGAAATTTTGACCCAGACCGTTGAAGAGGATGTATCATTTTCACATATTAACGAAATATTATTAAGCAAAATAGTGATTAATGAATATTCAAAATCTTATCTTACGAAAGAAGTTGACCAAGAGAATAAAGAAGGCTATTTTATCATATATAAAAGATTGGTAAACCGTCTATACGAAATGGTTGTGGCTATGGATAACGACTATCCTTACCCATCCAGTTTGGCCAGTACAATACTGGAAGGGTGTCTTCACCAGTATTTTCTCAAGGAACATTTTCCCATGTTAACTGACTGCAACCAAACGACCACACCAACACAATACTTTACAGACCTAGTCTTTAGGACCTTAAAACCAACACATAATGCCTAAAACAATTCTTACTGCTTGGCAGCGACTGATTCGCATGCTAAAACTGGACAAGAAAGATGTACTTCAAGTTTTTTATTACGCGATTTTCGCAGGTTTGGTGAGTTTGTCATTGCCCTTGGGTATTCAAGCAATCATCAATTTAATACAGGGTGCACAAGTAAGTACCTCATGGATAATCCTGGTGATTTTGGTCACCCTTGGCGTTGCTTTTACCGGATTACTTCAACTGATGCAGATACGTATTATTGAAAATGTACAGCAGAAAATCTTCACAAGGGCTTCATTTGAGTTCGCGTACAGGTTTCCAAAGATTAAAATGTCCGAATTACGGAATTTCTATCCACCAGAACTTGCGAATAGATTTTTTGATACGCTCAATGTCCAAAAAGGAATTTCAAAATTATTGATAGACTTTCCCACAGCGCTATTGCAAATTATTTTTGGTTTATTACTGCTATCGCTCTACCATCCTTTTTTTATTATCTACGGCGTACTTTTACTTATATTAATATATGTTGTTTTCAAATACACGATAACTAAAGGTTTGGAAACCAGTTTAAAGGAATCCAAGCAGAAATATAAAGTTGCCCACTGGATTCAGGAAGTAGCACGATGTATTGTAAGTTTCAAACTCTCAGGTAAAACGGATCATTCGCTAAACAAAAATGATTATTTGGTAAACGGTTATCTGGCTGCAAGGGAGAGTCACTTCCGAATTTTGGTCCTGCAGTTTGTCCAAATGATCGGGTTTAAGATTTTGGTGACGGGAGGACTTCTTATTATAGGGGGACTTTTGGTGCTCAACCAAGAAATGAACATTGGCCAATTTGTAGCGGCCGAAATCATCATCTTACTTGTTATAAGTTCTGTGGAAAAGCTAATTGTTGGACTTGAATCTTTCTATGATGTACTTACCTCATTGGAGAAGTTGGGACAGGTTGTAGATAAAGATGTAGAGCCAGAACAGAAAGAACTTGAACTTTTTGAACAGGAAGATTTTACCTTGGAATTGGATGATATTGTTTATAAAGTACCAGGAAGCGAACGTAAAATTCTCGATGGTGTATCCTTGACCATTCATAAAAAAGACCGTATCCTCGTTACAGGAGCCAATGCTTCTGGTAAAACTACATTATTGCACGTAATTTCTGGATTAATCGAACCTGATCAAGGTAACATTTTTGTAAACGAGGTACGATTAAAGTCCGATAACTTGAATCATTATAGGTCTAAGGTAGGACAATCCTTAAAAGAAGAAAGCCCTTTTGAAGGCACTTTGCTAGAGAATATAACCTACAACGATCCTTCAATAACTAAAGAAGATATACTCTGGGTCCTAGAGGCTACTGGATTACAAAAGCTTGTTAAGGAGATGGAGGATGGCTTGGATACCATAATATACCCAGAAGGGAAACAGATCTCCTATACTTTTGCCAAGAAAATAGTTTTGGCCAGAAGTATAGTGAAAAGGCCAAAATTATTGGTCTTAAGAGATCCTTTGGATCAGTTTGATCATGATGAAGTTGAACGAATGATAGATTTTCTTACAGACCCAATTCATCCGTGGAGCCTCGTTGTGGTGAGCAATGATGAAAATTGGATCAGTAAGTGCGGTAGGGTAGTTACCATTGAAAACGGAAAAATAAAAGATAACACATAGCGTCATGTTGAATATTTCTACAAATCCATTGAATAGAAAGGTTGACTTTTCAAGCTTTAAGGCGCTCAAAAGAGTTTCTTATCGCAAACACTATAAGCATTTCAACAGGTTTTTAATAGCTTTTGCTATTATTTTTATAATCATCCTGTTTTTGCCTTGGACCCAGAATGTTTCTGGAAAAGGATTTTTAACTACTTTAACCCCCGATCAGCGACCACAGACCATCCAATCCCAGATACCTGGACGTATTGAAAAATGGTACGTTCGTGAAGGTGATTTTGTGGAAAAAGGAGATACGATTTTGCATATTTCCGAGATAAAAAACGAATACTTTGACCCAGACTTGGTCGAACGTACAGGGGATCAAATTCGGGCTAAAGAAATGTCGGTCACCTCTTATGAAGGGAAAGTTAAGGCCTTGAATACCCAAATAGGAGCCTTGAACAATGAAAGAAGCCTTAAACTGGAGCAAGCCAGGAACAAGTTATTGCAGTCCAGATTAAAAGTACAAAGCGACAGTATCGATTTGGAAGCTGCAAAGACCAATATCATGATTGCAGAAAGGCAATATGACCGTACCGAACAATTGGAGGGAGAAGGATTGAAAGCGGTAACGGACGTGGAAGAAAAGCGTTTGAAATTACAGGAAACTCAGGCCAAATTGATTTCTCAAGAAAACAAGTTGCTGGCGAGCAAGAATGAGGTCATCAATGCGCAGGTGGAGATCAATCGTGTTCAGGCTGAGTATACCGATAAAATTTCCAAGGCACAGAGCGATATGTTTACCGCACAATCAAATCAATTTGATTCTGAGGCGCAGGTAACAAAATTGGAGAACGAATTCACCAATTATTCCATCCGAAACGACCTGTACTACATTAGGGCACCACAAAGTGGTTTCATCAATACAGCCATTCAGGGTGGTATTGGAGAAACTTTTAAAGAGGGTGACCAGTTGGTCGGGATTATGCCGGCTAAGTACGACATGGCCGTGGAAACCTTTGTAGAACCTATTGATTTGCCTTTAATGCATTTAGGGGAAAAGGTCAGGATACAATTTGATGGTTGGCCCGTAATCATCTTTAGTGGTTGGCCCAATGTTTCTTATGGGACTTATGGTGGTGAAATTGTGGCTATAGAAACCTTTATCAGTGATAATGGTAAGTATAGAATTTTATTGGCCCCTGACCCAGATGACCACGAATGGCCGGAAGATTTAAGGGTAGGCTCGGGTGCCAATACAATTGCACTGCTTGAAGACGTGCCCATATGGTTCGAGCTTTGGAGACAGTTAAATGGCTTCCCCCCAAATTATTATCAACCTCAAAATACCATGGCCGATGCTAAAAAGAAATAAGAAGCATACCCTGTTTGGGATTCTCTTTTTTCTATCGATTCTTTGTATGCAAGCACAGCAAGATTCCATTGTGCTTAATTTTAAGGAATACTTGGGGTACGTAAAAAAGTTTCACCCTGTTGCAAAACAGGCGCAATTGACCATACCTATAGGTCAGGCCAACCTAATGAAGGCAAGAGGTGGCTTTGATCCAAAAATAGAAGTGGATTATGAGCGAAAGGACTTTAAGGATATTGAATATTGGGATAGGTTTAATACCACATTTAAAGTTCCCACGTGGTTTGGCATTGAGCTTAAGGGTAATCTTGAGCAAGATCAGGGAACATTTATCAGTTCTGACGAGTCGGGGACGGAAGATGGCCTCTATAGCGCTGGAATATCCATGTCCTTGGCGGAAGGTTTTTGGATCAATGAGCGGATGGCCACCCTAAAACGGGCTAAATTATTTAGAGAGCAGTCCAAAGCAGATCAGGATTTATTGGTCAACGAAGTACTGTACAAAGCATCATTAGCATATTTTGATTGGCTTAGGGCGTACAAAGATGCAATGATATTTGATGATTTTCTAGAGAATGCCGAGGTCAGATTCCAAGGGGTAAAGCAGAGTGCACTAGCAGGCGACATTGCGATAATTGATACGGTTGAAGCCAAAATTGCTGTCCAGAACCGAGCATTGGGCTTGGAACAGGCCAAGGTAAGGTTGATGAAAAGATCATTGGAGCTATCCAATTTTTTATGGATCAATGATGTGCCGGTGGAATTGGAGCCAGAGGTAATTCCAGATGAAAATGTTGTTAGTGAGATTGATGCTACCCTGGAAATTATGGGCAAGCCCTTGGACAGTTTTACGCTGGAAAACCATCCCAAGTTAAGGTCTTTGGAATTTAAAATCGATGGTTTGGATGTGGATAGGCGATTAAAAGCAAACAAACTGTTGCCCGTTTTAGATGTAGAATATAATTTTCTTACTGAAACACCGGATCGTATCAATTCTTTTGGTATTGAAGATTATAAGGGCGGAATAAGTTTTCGCTTACCATTATTCCTTAGAAAGGAGCGCGGCGATTTAAAACTGGCTAAATTCAAGTTGCGGGATGCACGATTTGAACGTGACAATGCATTGGTTGAAATTCAAAACAAAGTTGTGGCAATTTATCAAGAGTTGGATTCCTACACCACCCAAAACCAATTGATCGCCAATATTGTGAGGGACTATGGAACGCTGTTAAGTGCGGAAGAGCGTAAATTCAGTTTTGGAGAAAGTTCTTTGTTCCTGATCAACTCGAGGGAAAGTACGCTTATAGATGCCGCGTTGAAGCAAAACGAGGTACAGAACAAGTTTTTTTATACAAAGGCAAAGCTCTTTAAGAGTTTGGCGATTAACCCAGAAACTTTATAGTTGATGTAAAAGTAGACTAAGGTATCCTGGAATTTAAACTAACGAAGCAATGAAAATAAATTCACACATAAAGGATACTTTTTTTATCATCACGGGAATTTTTTCGGCTGCGTTTGGATTGGAAAGCTTTTTATTGCCGAATCGATTTATAGATGGCGGTGCTACGGGAATCTCTTTACTGGTTACAGAAGTCACTAACTTGCCATTGTGGGCGCTCATTATTTTGGTCAACATTCCGTTTCTAGTTTTAGGCTATAGAGTATTGGGAAGACAGTTTACCATAAAAGCGATTTTGGCAATTTTGGGATTGGCCATGGTTTTGGTATTCATTCAATTCCCCGAAGTCACTCAAGACAAATTGTTGGTAGCCGTATTTGGCGGTTTTTTTTTAGGAGCAGGAATAGGACTTTCCATTAGGGGCGGTAGTGTTTTAGATGGTACCGAGGTTCTGGCCATTTTCTTAAGCAAAAAGATAGGAGCTAAGATTGGGGATGTCATTATTTTGATAAACATTGTAATTTTCCTCGCAGCGGCTTATTTACTTTCCATTGAAGCGGCTCTATACTCCATGCTTACCTATTTGGCAGCTTCAAAAACGTTGGATTTTGTACTAGAGGGAATCGAAGAGTACACTGGGGTTACCATAATTTCCCCTAAAAGTGAAGAAATTAGGGTAATGGTAACTGAAAAACTTGGTCGTGGACTGACTATTTATAAGGCAAGCGGTGGTTATGGTAAAAAAGGAGAGCACAATCAGTATGATGTAATTTACACCGTAATCACACGATTGGAGATAAGAAAATTAAACATTGAGCTCAACCGTATAGACCCCAATGCTTTTGTTGTTATGAACAGTATAAATGATACCAAAGGCGGAATGGTCAAAAAAAGGATACTCAACGATTAGCATCCAGATAGCGTGTTTTCATTTTTTTTGATACTGTAAGGTATTGGCATGTAATACAACCAATGATAAAAATCAGAATTTAAATAGTATTTGACAGTTAATTTTGAAAAAAGTATACAATGGTTGTAGTTGAAAAAAGTATGAAGAGCGATAAAAAAGATTTGATTCAAAAAAACATTGCCAATGGTATGGATTATAAAACATACCGTGACTTGGTCCATGATTTGGCACAAAATGAAAGAACTACTGGTGAAAATCAATCAGAATCGCTGATTAACTACACGCAACTCAACGACCGCAGAATGAATCGTTGGGACAAAACATTGAAAATGCCTTTGGAAATTGAGGCCAAAATAGCAAACCTTACCAATAAACTTACTTTTTTGGTAATTAGTGAAAGCTGGTGTGGAGATGCATCTCCTGCTTTGCCGGTCATTAATAAAGTCGCTGAAAAAAACACCAATATTGAACTCAAAGTTGTACTAAGGGATGAGAATTTGGAATTGATGAACGAATTCTTGACCAATGGCTCCCAATCCATACCTAAACTCATTATATGGGATCAAGAAAAAGAAGAAGTTTTTGGAGAATGGGGTCCAAGATCAGGTATTGCAACAAAGATGGTCGAGGCCTATAAAGAAGAACATGGAAAACTTACGCCAGAGTTCAAACAAGACCTTCAAGTTTGGTACAATAAAGATAAAGGGCAAACTATATTAAACGATTTGGTAGCGTTACTTCCTTTGGAATAAATAGGTAATGGTTCCAATCTGTGAATTTTTTGAATCTGGACTAAACCTTGCCTTTAGTGCATATGCGATGGCATTATCCACCAAGCACCCGTTACTGGTCCCAGAGCTTTGGTCATTAAAATCTGCTTCAACCACATAGCCAGAAGCATCTACTTTAATATTGACGACTACTTTTCCACCTTCAATACAAGTATAAATAGGTGGTGGCAGGGAATAAGCATTTCGGTCCAGTAAAGAATAGGAGATAGAGGTACGTTTATCCTTCAAATTATTGGTGAATTCCTCTTTTTGAGCTTCACGTTCTCCTAATTTTTGTTTTTTCTCTTCCCTTTTTTTGGCTAATTCCTTTAAATGCTCCGCATACTCACTGTCCGAACCTGAAAACTCACTTTGATCGCTGGTCAGGGCGCGTTCTTCTAAAATCTCTTCCAGGGTCTTTAAAGGCTCGGGATTCCCCACTGAAGGTTTTGCAGTTTCGTTAAAGGCCATATGACTTTTAATGGGGTCGTTATTGGCCAACTCCTCCATTCTTTCTTCCTCCTCTCTTAACAACTCTTCAATATCCTCATCTGCCAAACTCATTTCAATAACATACTCTTCCTCTTTGACCCCTCCTAGGTGTATGTTGTAAAGCAACAACACGATAAGGGACATAGAGAAAAAAGTTATTAAAAGTGATAACTGGTTTCTGTTTAGGTTCATGGTGCTATTATAACCGCTTTTTTCTAAAATTATTTTATTTCAATAAGTATACCTAAGTTGTTTTTCTTTTCTTATTTAACTTTCATCGTCAAGATTTTCCTTGAAAACAGCTGGTAGTACAGCATTAATTACGTTGAAATCCCCTATTTTGGTTCTTCTGAGGAAAGATAAATATGCGCCCGATTCTAAAGATTTCCCAAAATCATGAGCTAAGGAACGAATGTAGGTTCCTTTGCTGCAAACGACCCGAAAATGAACTTTTGGTAGGGTTATTTCTGTGATCTCAAATTCGGAGATTGTTATTTTTCGTGATTTGATTTCAACCTCTATTCCCTCTCTTGCAAACTCATAGAGACGTTTACCGTCCTTTTTAAGTGCTGAAAACACAGGGGGGACCTGTTCAATTTCACCAATAAACTTTTCTGTCGCTTTATAAATGAGTTTCTCGGAAATGTGTTTTATTTGAAATGTTTGATTCACCTCCGTTTCCATATCAAAAGACGGTGTGGTAGCACCTAAGGTAAAAGTGCCCGTGTATTCTTTTATCTGTCCTTGAAGCTCAGGGATTCTTTTTGTGAACTTGCCCGTACAAATAATGAGCAAGCCTGTAGCCAAAGGATCCAAAGTGCCTGCATGACCAATTTTTATTTTTTTAAGTCCAAATTTTTTTCGGATAGCCCATTTTAAAGCGTTGACCGCCTGAAATGAACTCCATTCCAAGGGTTTGTCTATTAAAAGAATCTGGCCATTTAAAAAATCTTCTTTGGATATCACCATTTAAAAATTAAAGCAAAACGAAATCAACTGCGATTTTGCAGAAAGCAAAGGTACGTCGTGATTTCAAAATCATTGTATACAATCTTCGGCAGCATCTTCTACCCCCATCAGTTTTGCCATTTGACAAGAAATTTCCAGTGCTTCCTTCTCAAGTTCTTTTATTTCCTGTTTGCAACGCTTTTTCTCTCTTCCCAATCCTAAACAAGAGCCTTTACAATTATCCAATTCGAGTTCTATTCTATCACATTCTGCTTTTTGTTTGATGATTTCTGCCGTAATTCGATTTAGTCGTCGTTCCAACCCTCTTTTTTTGGTCGCAAAATCGGTGCCTTCTCGTCCTAAAGCATTGGGGTCAGATGCGTTATTGGCCATACGCCTCTGTATTCTGTCCTGAACTTCCAGCATTTCCAATTCTATTCGTTCGTTACAATCAACGTCGTCTGAGTCACAATCTTTAAGTTTATCTAGAAGAAATTGTATTCTGTTGTAATCGCGTTCCATAGCTTCGGCCAAATCATCGCTTATACTCTGACCTGAAAAAGATTGGGCACCGATGGTCACTCCTAACGTAGCTTTTTTATACGAGGTGCCATCGAACGATTGTGTTGAGGGGACCATTTCATTTAAGGTTGCTTCAAAGATTCCTTCTTCAGATTCTACTTTGGTGTACACCGATAACCTGTTGCAATCACCAATCGTCTTATCTTTGACAACGCCCACTAACAGCCCTACTAAGGGAACGCCGGTCGTAATCACCCTTTTATCCTTGTTTTCTGCAAAATGCATGGTAACCTTGACTTGCTCGCCATTTGGGCTATTTACCGTGGCGGCATAAGCTTTGGTTTTTTGTTTGATTGTACTGGGTTTGTGGTCGGCAACCTCCCTTAAACTCGCGGTGTTATGAAAAAACTCGTTTAGAAATACAAGGTCATCGAATACGTTATCTTCACGCGTTCCGTCCATAGCCACGGTAATTGCCCTTTTCATGTTGAATTGGGCGTCGTTGACATAGACGACAGTTTTTCCACTTGGCATTATGATGACACCATCGACCGAACCAAATTCGCTATCAATTTCCCCAAAATTGACCATCATAGTTGTTCTAGTTAAGAATTTAGAGCCGTCAGCGGTATTTACAAAGTAATCCAACTCATAGATTTCTTGAGTGCCATCTACGTTCGATTTTAATTGCGAAGAAATAAGATAATCAAACTCAAACCTTCCGTTGAGGTTATTGGGGTTTGCTTTAACGGTACTTTGGTTTTTAATGGGTCCAATGCAGTAAGAATCATTTTTAGGGCTATTGCAGGCAGAAATAAGAAAGACCAAAAAAACATAGCTTATTTTTTTCTTCATGGCTGATACTTAGGATTATGCGTTATGCATGAAAGTTAGCAAATAGTGTGCTTTACTCAAAGTTTTTGATAAAACTACAATATTACACTGTTAACGTCGCACTACTAGTTGTTATCGGAAGGTTATAAAACCTACAGATAAAAAATCAACCCCAAATACTCCACGCAATGGCGATAAGACCAACTATTAAGCAGTAGATCGCAAAATAACTAAGCTTGCTTTGGCGCACCAATTTGATCATCCAGGTACAAGCGGCAAGTCCCGCTACAAATGCAGCGATAAATCCCGCACCCATAGCAGCGGTTTCCCCACCTTCAAAATTAATGTCGCCACTCAAAATATCCTTGGCTACTTTGCCAATTATTAAGGGGACAACCATCAAAAAAGAAAAACGGGCGGATTTTGTCTTATCAATACCTAATAGCACTGCAGTGGAAATCGTGGCGCCACTTCTTGAGATTCCAGGTAACATAGCTACAGCCTGCGCCAATCCTATAACAAAAGCACTCCTAAAAGAAACTCCTTTTTCCGTGGTCTTCGCTAAATCTGCCAAATACAGCAAAACCGCTGTTACCAGCAGCATAATACCAACGATTATAATCGCTCCATCAAAAAAAACTTCCATGAAATCTTCAAGAAAAAAACCAACTAAAGCGGCAGGAATCATCGAAACAATAATCTTTAAAGAGAATTGTGTCTGTTCGTTCCATGAAAACTGGAACAATCCTTTTATAATATCCCAAACATCTTTTCGGAAAACAACAATGGTACTCAGCGCAGTGGCAAAATGCAATACTACAGTAAACAAAAGGCTTTCTTCTGGTAACGAGTCGCTTCCCAAGATGGCTTTCCCCAATTCTAAGTGTCCGCTGGAAGAAACTGGTAAAAACTCGGTCAATCCTTGAATAATGCCAAGGATGATGGCGTCTATAATATCCAAACTATTCTTTGTTTTTGTTAGGATTCAACAAAATCGCATATACTTGAATACCAAGTCCAATGAGAACTAACGTTGGAGCCAAACGTATTCTTCTAAAATTATAAATATCTGGATTAAAAACATTGGGGTCATCACTACCACCTCCTGTCATTAGAATAAAACCCAATGCAATAAAGGCAAGCCCAATAAAAAGAAAGATGTAGTTTTTCTTTTGAAAGATGAATTGGGATGTTGGCCTTTGGACATTCTTATTTTTCTTACTCATGGTGTAAAGTTAATAATAAAGATCGTCAGTCCTTAGATTCAAAAAACGTTGTGTGGCAATATGCGTACTGGCCCAGGAGATAACAACTCCGAGGGCAAAGACACCTACAAACAGCGCTATCAATACTGCCAAATCCTGAAAAAGATTAAGTTCTGGAAAATTGGAATTCACATAATAGAGGACAATGCCCAAGGCAATAAGCGCTAAGGTAGCACCCAGCATTCCCAATTTAATATTTGTCCAGATAAAGGGCCTGCGTATAAATATTTTAGTCGCACCGACCATCTGCATTGTCTTGATGATAAAGCGTTTGGAGTATATGGACAAACGTATGGAACTATTGATCAAAAGTACGGCGATCAATGTGAAAATAGCGCTCGCAACAAGAATCCAAAGACTTATTTTTCTAACATTATCATTGAGCAGTGAAATCAACGGCTTGTCATAACTAACTTCGTCCACGTAGGTTTTGGAGGCGATATCATCTGCGATTGCCTCAATCTGTTCGGGAGTTACAAAATCGGCCTTTAAATTGACATCCACGGAATTTTTAAGCGGGTTGTATCCAAGAAAATCTGTAAAATTTTCCCCAATATCCTCGCTATACTGCTCCGCAGCATCTTCTTTAGAAACATAATCGGCAGATTTGGTATGTTCTGCAAGAGCCAAACTTTTTTGCAATTGTTCAATTTCCACGGGCTTTGCATTGTCCTTTAAAAAGACAGAAATGGTTATCTGCTCCTTAAAATGGTCTGCCATCTTTTTGGTGTTCAAAACAAGAAGTCCTAAAGCCCCAAGTAAAAAAAGTACCAAGGCAATGCTCAAGACTACCGAAAAATATGAGGATATTAGTTTTCTTCGTTGATATCGTTCAATATATTGGCTCATATAGGGAAATGAATATGTAAAAATAGAAAAGTAAATTGTAATTAGGGGATTAAAGCTATTTTTGCAACTCGAAAAAGATGAAATTACCATGAACTATAATTTTCGTGAAATTGAGGCCAAGTGGCAAAAATACTGGGCGGAAAACGAAACATTTAAGGCGTTTAACAATTCTGAAAAGCCAAAGTATTATGCCCTTTCCATGTTTCCCTATCCTTCTGGCGCGGGACTGCACGTTGGACACCCATTAGGGTATATTGCCACTGATATCTATGCGCGCTACAAGAAGCATAAGGGGTTCAATGTTTTGCACCCTATGGGATATGACTCTTTTGGTTTGCCGGCGGAACAATACGCCATTCAAACAGGACAGCACCCGGCAATTACTACGGAAGCCAATATAAAACGCTACAGGGAACAGCTGGACCAACTTGGTTTTTCGTTCGATTGGAGTCGTGAAGTGCGCACATCCAACCCAAGCTATTATAAATGGACGCAATGGGTTTTTATTCAATTGTTCAATTCATGGTACAATAAAACAAGCGATAAAGCCGAGGGGATCTCAGATTTAATTGCTCTTTTTGAAAAGGATGGAAATACAACTGTACATGCTATCTGTGATGATGATGCGCCTATTTTTAGTGCAGAAGACTGGAATGGTTTTTCTGATAGGACCAAACAAGAAATCCTTTTAAAATATAGATTGACGTATTTGGCAGATACGGAAGTAAATTGGTGTCCTGCGTTGGGAACTGTTTTGGCCAATGATGAAATCGTGAATGGAGTTTCCGAACGAGGAGGACATCCGGTCATTCGAAAAAAAATGACGCAATGGAGTATGCGTATAACCGCATATGCCCAGCGATTGTTAGATGGTTTGGATACCATTGATTGGCCTCAGCCATTAAAGGATTCCCAGACGAATTGGATTGGTCGCTCCGAGGGAGCTTCGGTTATTTTTAAAGTGATTCATAATTCGGACGCTGAACGGAGTCGAAGCGACCGAAATGTGATATCGACTTCGCTCAGTCACCACCATCAAATAGAAGTATTCACCACCCGCCCCGATACTATTTTTGGGGTTAGTTTTATGACGTTGGCCCCAGAGCACGAATTGGTATCAAAAATTACTACGCAAGAACAGAAGGAAGCCGTCAATGCTTACGTGGAAGCCACGGCCAAACGTTCTGAACGTGACCGCATGGCAGATGTGAAAACAATTTCGGGAGTTTTTACGGGTGCTTATGCAGAGCATCCATTTACCAAGGAACCAGTTCCAATTTGGATTGGAGATTACGTATTGGCCAGCTATGGTACAGGGGCTGTTATGGCAGTGCCTTGCGGAGATCAACGCGATTACGACTTCGCAAAACATTACGATATCGCAATTCCCAATATTTTTGAGGGCGTGGATATCTCAAAAGAGGCTTTTGCCGATAAGGCAACCACTGTAATTGCCAATTCCGATTTTTTAAACGGATTATCCTATAAGAAAGCGGTTAAAGCTGCTATATATGAATTGGAAAAACTTGGTCAGGGTGAAGGGAAAATCAATTACCGCCTTCGGGATGCGGTGTTTAGTCGCCAACGGTATTGGGGTGAGCCCTTTCCAGTATATTATGTAGATGGAATGCCGCAGATGATTGCTGATGAGCATTTACCGTTGGAATTGCCCGAAGTTGAAAAATACCTGCCTACGGAAACAGGCGAACCCCCTTTGGGCAATGCAACCGATTGGGCCTGGAACAGTATTGAGAATAAAGTAGTGAGTAATGAGAAAATAGATAACACTACTATTTTTCCCTTAGAATTAAATACCATGCCAGGTTGGGCAGGAAGTTCGCAATACTTTAACCGGTACATGGACTCTAAAAACGATAAAGCCATTTATTCTAAAGAGGCTATCGAGTATTGGGAAGACGTAGACCTATATATAGGAGGAAGCGAGCACGCAACCGGCCATTTGCTATATTCCCGTTTTTGGCAAAAGTTCTTGTTTGATATGGGTATAGCTCCAAAAGATGAGTTTGCCAAAAAATTGATCAATCAGGGCATGATTACGGGGACTAGTGCTTTTGTCTATAGGTTGGCAGGAACTAACTCTTATCTATCAAATGGATTAATAGAGTCTGAGGAAGTTGACTCAATTCATGTGGATGTTTCATTAATTAGCGCTTCAGACGAATTGGATATTGAGGCTCTTAAAGAATGGCAACCTGAATTTAGTGATGCAGAATTTATTCTAGAAGATGGTAAATATATTGTTGGGAGAGAAATTGAAAAAATGTCGAAGAGATGGTTCAACGTCGTCAACCCCGATGCCATTTGTGAGGAGTATGGAGCGGACAGTCTACGGCTATACGAAATGTTCTTAGGCCCATTGGAGCAATCCAAACCTTGGAATACTGCTGGTATCACAGGAGTACATTCCTTCCTTAAAAAGCTATGGCGTTTATACCACACGGGCCCTAACGGGGAATTCTATGTAACAGATTCCCCTCCTTTGGAGGGGCAAGGGGAGGCTCTAAAATCGTTGCACAAGACCATCAAAAAGGTAGAAGAAGATATTAAGAACTTCTCTTTTAACACCTCGGTTTCCACGTTTATGATTTGCGTGAACGAACTCACTTCTCAAAAATGTAGCAGTAAAGCTATTTTAGAGTCTTTGGCCATTTTGGTTTCGCCTTATGCTCCGCACATTGCTGAGGAGTTGTGGGAAAAATTAGGGCATAAAGAATCTATTGCAGAAGCTCCTTTCCCAAAATTTCAAGAAAAATATGTGGTGGAAAGTAGCAAAGAATACCCCATTTCCTTTAATGGCAAAATGCGCTTTACCATGAAACTTCCTCTGGATATGGGTAAGGATGAGATTGAAGCCGCTGTCATGGGCCATGAAAAAACCCAAGCACAGCTCCAAGGACGCACGCCTAAAAAGGTAATCGTAGTTCCTGGGAAGATTGTGAACATTGTAGGATAGTGCTTTAGTATACTATCACGCTGAGCACGTCTGAGCGTACGGTTTATAAATGTTTGTCATACTGAGCTTGTCGAAGTGTGACAAACACAAATAGTTAGCTTCATGGAAACTATAGAAATCATTGGTCTCATCGCGGCCACATTGACTACTTCTGCGTTTGTGCCACAAGTATACAAGGCATTAAGACATAAGTCCACTGCAGATGTATCCCTTACGATGTATATTGTTCTGCTCGCAGGAATTATCCTTTGGATAATTTATGGAGTTCACTTGGAAAGTTTAGCAATTATTTTGGCCAACGTGATTACGGGTATCCTGGCAGTTACAATGCTTGTTTTAAAAATCATTCATAAATGATATGACCATAAAAAATATAGGGATTAAATTTAAAATTTAGTTTTTAAAAACTATATACCCCTACTTTTTAGGGGGTAAAATATTAAAATAATAACTTTTTATCGATTTGACCCTACTTTTTATCTATTTACTCTTTTGTATTTAATTTTTTTATAGCACCTTTGAATTGTTAATTAAAACAAACAAAAAAATGATTGTAGGTGTACCTAAAGAAATCAAAAACAACGAAAGCCGTGTTGGGATGACTCCAGCAGGGG
>JBCCEC010000085.1:0-15825 GCA_039030475.1 Bacteroidota bacterium | reverse complement strand
TGAAAATATAGATACTATAACACTTTACCTAAATCCAAAAAGGCAAAAGGAATATTATCAAAAAATACTGGATTTAAATCCAAGGCGGGTTATTTTTAATCCAGGAACAGAGAACCCTGAATTTCAAACTGTTTTAGAAGAGGCAGGTGTTGTGGTTGAAATTGCATGTACCTTGGTATTATTGGCTACCAATCAATACTAAAAAGAGCTTTTTGCTAAAAAGGACGTTTAAGAAGCTTTGGTTTTGGGTTAAAAGGAAAGACTTCGTTGGCGGACTAAAAATAGGTAGCGGTAAAATTGTAATTTTGTTTTATAATCGTAATAATGGAGTTTTCATCAAAATTTTTAGAGAATGCTGTTTATGAAATGTCCCAGTTACCAGGGATAGGCAAAAGAACTGCACTTAGGCTTGTACTTCATCTATTGAATCAGCCCGAGGAGAGAACCAACCTTTTGTCGGATGCGTTGGTAAATTTGAGAAGTCAAATCAATTTTTGCAAAAATTGCCATAACATATCGGATACAGAGCTATGTGAAATATGTGACAGCCCTAAACGCGATGAGACCGTGGTTTGTGTTGTGGAAGATATCAGGGACGTAATGGCCATAGAAAATACATCTCAGTATCAAGGATTGTATCATGTGTTAGGGGGTAAAATCTCTCCAATGGAAGGCGTAGGCCCACAAAACCTGAATATAAATTCATTGATTGCAAGGATCAAGGAACAGAACGTTAGGGAACTCATTTTCGCACTTAGCCCTACCATGGAAGGCGATACTACAAATTTTTATATCTATAAACAATTGGAAGGTCTGGGTGTGATTACTTCCACTATTGCACGGGGAATAGCAGTTGGCGATGAACTGGAGTATGCGGATGAGGTCACCCTGGGAAGAAGTATTTTGAACAGGGTACCTTTTGAGAGTTCCATAAAAGCAAGTTAATAGTGTATTAATTAATGCATATAAATTAAGAATACGTGGAATTCTTTGTTATTTTTGCAAAATATAAGTCGATATTACTACGTTAAATAAGAATATGTCAAAGTTTGAATTGAAGTTGCCACAAATGGGAGAGAGTGTTGCAGAAGCAACATTAACCACGTGGTTGAAAGAAATTGGGGATACCATCGAGTTGGACGAAGCTATTTTTGAAATTGCTACGGATAAAGTGGATTCAGAAGTTCCCAGTGAGGTAGAAGGCGTATTATTGGAAAAACGTTTTGATGTTGACGATGTCATTAAAGTTGGCGAAGTAGTTGCTGTGATACAAACAGATGGTGAAGATATCGACTCACCTGCACCTGTAGAAGAAAAGCAGGTTAAAGAGCTAGAATCGGTAAAAGAACCAGCTGCAGTATTGGAGCATCAAATACAATCGATAAAGGAAACTGTTACTGCACCTACACAGGATTTTTCTAGTTCAGACCGGTTTTACTCACCTTTGGTAAAAAATATTGCAAAGGAAGAAGATGTTTCAATGGAAGAGCTGGAGTCCATTATTGGAACAGGTAAAGAGGGTAGGGTCACTAAAAACGATATAAAGGCTTTTTTGGAGAACCGTTCCTCAAACGGAAGCACAGCACCAAAAACAGAACCAACCGCTGAGGAAGTTACCAAAGCTCCTGAACCAGAAATCTCAAAGGCACTAGTAGAAAAACCAAAAGCTCCAGTATTGGTTCCAGTAGCGGAAGGTGATGAGATTATTCCTTTGACCCGTATGGGGAAACTGATTGCTCACCATATGGTAGAAAGTATTGCTACATCTGCCCATGTTCAAAGTTTTGTTGAGGTAGATGTGACCAATGTGGTCAATTGGAGAAATAAGAACAAAAAAGCTTTTGAGGAAAGGGAAGGTGAAAAATTGACGTTCACACCAATCTTTATGGAGGCTGTAGCTACGGCTTTAAAAAAGTATCCAATGGTAAATATTTCCTTGGATGGCGATAAAGTAATCAAAAAGAAAAACATCAACTTAGGAATGGCGGCAGCGCTCCCAGATGGTAATCTTATCGTTCCCGTTATAAAGAATGCCGACCAACTTAACTTAGTGGGTATGGCCAAAACGGTAAACGACCTGGCAAATAGAGCAAGAACCAATCAGTTAAAGCCAGATGAAATCAAAGACGGTACTTATACCGTAACCAATGTGGGGACTTTTGGCAGTGTGTTTGGAACACCGATCATTAACCAGCCGCAAGTTGGTATCCTGGCTTTAGGTGCCATACGTAAAATTCCGGCTGTAATTGAGACTGATCAGGGGGAATATATCGGCATACGCAGTAAAATGTTCCTTTCTCACAGCTATGACCACAGGGTTGTCAACGGTGCTTTGGGCGGTATGTTTGTAAAAACGGTAGCGGATTATCTTGAAGCTTGGGATATAAATAGAGAAATCTAAACCAAAAAGCCCTTCTATTTCTTTCACTATTGTTAATTTAGAGGTTAAATTCAATTCATCAATCAATGAGAATTATAAGCTCTTTTTATGCAACATGTCTTTTATTTATTAGTATGGGCATGACGGCACAAGATTCTTCCGAATATCAAAAAATGATTTTTGAAAAGGACGGAGATAACCTCCCTTATCGCATTCTATTACCAAAGAACTATGATGCTTCCGAAAAATATCCACTAATACTCTTGTTACACGGGTCTGGAGAGCGGGGAAATGATAATGAAAGCCAGTTGGTCCATGGATCTGGACTATTCCAAAAAGAAGAAGTACGAAACGACTATCCGGCCATCGTTGTATTTCCGCAATGTGCTGCAAATAGTTCTTGGTCCAAAGTGGACGTAAAAGGAGAAATGCCCAATAGGGAATTTGTTTTTTATGAAGACAGTGCACCCCCAAAGGATTTACTTTTGTTAGAAAGTCTGTTGAAAGATTTAAAAAGGCGATATAAGCTAGATAAGCGTAGAATGTACGTGGGAGGACTTTCTATGGGAGGTATGGGTACATTTGAACTTGTGAAAAGAAATCCCAAGATGTTTGCTGCTGCCTTTCCCATTTGTGGAGGTGCAAATCCAAAAATCAGTAAAAAACTGACTAAACTAGATTGGTGGGTTTTTCATGGAGATGCTGATGATGTAGTTCCGGAAAAATATTCGGCCAATATGGTAAAAGCAATGGAGAATAAGAATATCAATGTTACCTATACGGTTTATTCTGGTGTTGGCCATAACAGTTGGGACAATGCCTTTGCAGAACCAGAATTGCTTTCTTGGTTATTTTCTAAATCACGTTAAGACTGTTTTATGGAACTAAAACTTACCAAACCAATATGTTTTTTCGATTTGGAAACTACAGGAACCAACGTAGCCAAGGATAGAATTGTTGAAATCTCTATTTTAAAGGTTTTTCCAAATGGAAATAAGGAAAGTCGTACGTGGCTTGTTAATCCAGAAATGCCCATTCCCCCAGAAGTGATTTTGGTACATGGTATTTCCGATGAAAAAGTTGCCAATGAGCCAACGTTTAAGCAGTTGTCCAAAGAAATCTATAAGATGATCAAGGATAGTGATTTGGCAGGTTTTAATTCCGATAGGTTCGATATTCCTTTACTGGCCGAGGAAATGCTAAGGGCAGATGTGGATTTTGATATGAAGAACATGGTTTCCGTTGATGTGCAGACCATCTTTCATAAAATGGAAAAACGAACACTGGGAGCTGCATACAAATTCTATTGTGATAAAAATTTAGACGATGCACATAGTGCCGAAGCAGATACCTTAGCTACTTACGAAGTGCTGTTGGCACAGTTGGACAGGTATCCAGAATTGGAAAACAATACGAAAAAGCTTTCTGAGTTTACTACTCGAAAACAATCCTTGGACTTTGCCGGATTTATAGGCATAAACAAGAAAAATGAACCCATCTTTTCCTTTGGTAAGCATAAGGATAAAACAGTAGATGAGGTTATGGAAAAAGAGCCTGGCTATTTTGGTTGGATTTTAAATGCTGATTTTCCGCTATATACCAAAAAGGTTCTTACACAAATAAAGCTGAGCAAGCTTAACAATAAGCTATCATAAAACAACCCCAATTATTATAACACTATGAAACTGATATGCATCGGCAGAAACTATGCTGCCCATATTGACGAATTAAAAAATGAACGTCCAGAAGAGCCAATTGTTTTTATAAAACCGGATTCTTCCATTCTACCCAAAGAGCAAGATTTCTATATTCCCGAATTTTCTAACGATATACATTATGAGGTAGAAGTTTTGATTAAAATAAAGAAGGTAGGAAAACATATTGCCAAAGAGTTTGCATATACCTATTACGATGAAGTTGGATTGGGAATAGATTTTACGGCAAGAGACCTGCAATCCAAGCTCAAGGCAAAAGGTTTGCCATGGGAAAAAGCCAAAGGTTTTGACGGAGCGGCAGTGGTAGGTAAATGGATGCCTAAGAATAAGTACGAAAACACTGACAATATGGAATTTTCCTTGCTAAGAAATGGGCAAAACGTACAAATTGGTAATACTTCGCTGATGTTGTGGAAGATAGATGAGTTAATTTCATACGTTTCCACCTATTTTATGCTTAAAAAAGGGGATATTTTGTTTACAGGCACACCTGCCGGGGTTGGTAAAGTAAGTCCAAATGATTACCTTTCTGGTACACTGGAAGGAGAAACGATGTTTGAAATTAATGTGAAATAATGATATACAACCTCGACAAAATAAACGAAATGGCGGAAGGCGACCAAGACTTTATAGTTTCTGTAATTTCTGTTTTTTTGGAAGAAGTACCCACAGATTTAGAAGGTTTGGAAAAAGCCATCGAAAGCGATGACCATGAAAATGTCTACAAGTTGGCCCATAAAATAAAACCAAACGTGGATTTATTGGGTATGGAACAGACACGTGCTACCGCACTTGAAATTGAGACCTTGGGAAAGAATGTTTCAAATATGCATGAAATCAAAGAGAAATTTCCAATGCTTAAAAAGGATGTACATCAAGTAATTTCAGAACTTAAAAAAGACTTCGACTTTTAAATGCAGGCAGAAATAATTACCATTGGGGACGAAATCCTCATTGGACAGATTGTAGACTCCAATTCTGCATTTATATCCAAAGAATTAAATAAAATAGGGGTTTCGGTTTATCAAATAACATCGATTCAAGATAACCGAAACCATATATTAGATGCTCTGGAAATAGCTCAAAAGAGGTCTTCTGTGGTTATCATCACCGGAGGTTTGGGTCCTACCAAAGATGATGTTACGAAGCCCACCCTCTGTCAATTCTTTGATGATGAGCTTGTTCTAGATAAAAAAGTCTTGGGCCATATTGAGATGTTGTTTGAGAAATACATTCCCACGCCAATATCAGACCTAAATAGAAAACAGGCTTTGGTACCCTCTAAGGCAGAAGTATTGCATAATGCGCATGGTACCGCCCCGGGACTTTGGATGAAGAAGGGAAAAACCGCTTTTATCTCTCTACCAGGGGTGCCTTTTGAGATGAAAGGTCTTATGACAAGTGCCGTTATCCCTAAAATTATAATGCATTATGAACGCCCACATATTTTCCATAAAACCATAATGACCTATGGTTTGGGGGAAAGTGCAATTGCGGAAAAAATAGCGGACTGGGAGAACAATTTGCCAGATGCCATAAAGCTGGCTTACCTTCCTAACTTAGGGCGGGTAAGACTTCGACTCAGTACAAAAGGAATCGACAAAGAACGTTTGGTCCTTGCAGTTGAATCAGAAGTGAAAAAGCTTTATCCTTTGATCGGAGATATTATTTATGGTGAAGAAGAGGATGAATCCATAGAAGTGCAAACAGGGAAAGTGTTAACACAAAAACAGTTAACACTGTCTACTGCTGAAAGTTTTACTGGAGGTAAGATAGCACAGCAGCTAACATCTATTCCAGGAGCATCGGCTTATTTTAAAGGAAGTATTGTAAGTTATGCTACCGAAACCAAGATTAAGGCGTTGGGTGTTCCTGAGGAATTGGTCGACAGACATTCTGTGGTCAGCGAAGAAGTGGCAATCGCAATGGCTAACAACGTTAGACATCTCTTGGAGACAGATTTTGCTATTGCAACAACGGGAAATGCGGGTCCGACCAAGGGAGATTCAGAAGAAGAAGTGGGAACGGTCTTTATTGGGATAAGTACTCCCGAGCGTACTTTTGCTCAAAAATTCGTTATGGGAAATCATAGAGAACGTATCGTTCAGAAGTCTGTAAACAAAGCATTTGAATTATTGCTCAAAGAAATTTTAAATTTCTAAAAAAGAATTTTGTGCGTCCCATTAAAATGCCATAAATTTGCAGCCTCAATAAAATCACTCAAAAGTTAGGGAGATGTCTAAGATTTGTGAAGTTACAGGAAAAAAGGTGATGTTCGGAAACAACGTATCCTTTTCCATAAATAAAACCAAGAGAAGATTCGATGTAAATATTTCTAAAAAGAAATTTTATATTCCCGAAGAAGACCGTTGGGTCACTTTGAACGTTTCCTCCAGAGGTTTAAAAATTATCAATAAGAAAGGAATCTCTGCTGTTTTAAAGGAAATAAACTCCAAAAAATAGTGAAGGTTACATTTTAAGTACGATACAATGGCAAAGAAAGGAAATAGAATTCAAGTTATTTTAGAGTGTACAGAGCACAAAGAATCTGGAATGCCAGGAACTTCTCGTTACATTACTACGAAAAATAAGAAGAATACGCCAGATAGGATGGAAATCAAAAAATTCAATCCTATTCTAAAACGTATGACAGTTCATAAAGAAATTAAATAAGTATTGAGCCATGGCAAAGAAAACGGTAGCAACACTACAGGGTAGTTCAAAAAGATTGACAAAGGCCATCAAAATGGTAAAATCTCCTAAGACTGGAGCATATACTTTTGTGGAGTCGGTAATGTCACCAGAGTTAGTGAACGATTGGTTGAACAAAAAATAATCAATCCCTAGCACGATATACGGAGCCGCTTTTTAAGCGGCTTTTTTCATTTTTGGACTTTTCAAAAAAGAACAACGATTTAAGAACAAAATTTAAGAGTTTCATTTTACGCCAAACTCTTGGACAGCTTTAACAAAACTCCCCTTACTTTCCTATCTTTGGGGCTGATGTTGATTGTATATGAGCCTATTTAAAAAGATTTTTTCCTCAGATAAAAAAGAAACCCTGGACAAGGGACTTGAAAAGTCAAAAACCAGTTTTTTTGGCAAATTGAGCAAAGCAGTAGCGGGTAAATCCAAAGTTGATGATGAGGTTTTGGATAACCTCGAAGAGATTTTGATTACTTCGGATGTTGGTGTTGATACTACGCTTAAAATCATAGAGCGTATAGAAAATCGGGTCTCTCAGGATAAGTATTTAGGGACCGATGAACTAAATACAATTCTAAGAGAAGAAATAGCAGGTCTACTTTCAGAAACGCACGTTGGTGAGGATACTGAGTTTATTATTCCAACGGACAAAAAACCTTATGTGATCATGGTGGTCGGTGTAAATGGCGTAGGGAAGACCACTACAATTGGAAAGCTGGCCAATCAATTCAAAAATCAAGGATTAAAAGTGGTGTTGGGTGCTGGCGATACGTTTAGGGCAGCGGCAATTGACCAGTTAGAAGTTTGGGCAAAACGCGTTGACGTACCCATTATCAAACAAAAAATGGGTAGTGATCCTGCATCTGTAGCGTTCGATACCCTTAATTCGGCGGTGGCGGATAATGCAGATATCGTCTTAATCGATACTGCGGGTAGGTTGCACAATAAAGTCAACCTAATGAATGAGCTTTCTAAAGTGAAACGGGTGATGCAAAAAGTTGTTCTCAATGCTCCGCACGAAGTATTGTTGGTATTGGATGGTTCAACAGGGCAAAATGCTTTTGAACAGGCAAAACAGTTTACCAAGGCCACAGAGGTTAGTAGTTTGGCAGTAACCAAATTGGATGGCACGGCCAAAGGCGGAGTTGTAATCGGTATTTCAGATCAATTTCAGATACCTGTAAAATATATTGGTGTAGGTGAGGGCATTGAAGATTTACAGGTCTTCAATAAGTATGAGTTTGTCGATTCTTTTTTTAAAATCTAAGATGAAAAAGAAAATCCTGATAACTACTTCTTTTTTAATATTCATTGTTTCATCATACGCCCAAATCAATCACCCTAAAGCCAGCCCATCCGCTCAAGTGGAACAGGAGGTGGGGCTTTCCAAGATTTCAGTAGCATATTCCCGGCCAGCGACGAGAGGCCGTAAAATTTTTGGTGGTTTGGTGCCGTATGGTCGTATCTGGAGGGTAGGGGCCAATGCATCAACAAAAATTACTGTAGATACAGATATGAACATCTTGGGAAACGATTTGCCCAAAGGTACTTATGCGTTGTATGCATTTCCAGAAGAAACAAATTGGCAAATAGCATTTCATACCAATACAGAGCATTGGGGAGATGGTCGTAAAAATTATAATCCAGAAGAAGACTTGTTTCGTATTACGGTTGAACCTCAGAAAACCCAAGAGCACCAAGAAAACTTTGTGATTGCCTTTGACTCCATTACCCATAATACCGTTAAGATGGAGCTAATCTGGGCCAATACAAAAGCGACCATACCCTTTATGGTAGATACCCATGCCCAAATGGAAGCAGAAATAAAGAGACGACTTTCAGAGAATCCAACGGCGCAAACATACTATGAAGCTGCGCGCTATTTACAAGAGCAAAACATAGAATATCCTCGTGCTCTACAGTATTTGAAGCAGGCGTTGAAATTAGGTGGTGATACGTACTATTTCCATAGAGTAAAAAGCCTTGTAGAAGCCGAACTTGGTGATTATAAAAATGCAATACTATCTGCACAAAAATCCTTAGCTTTAGCTCAAAAGCAGGACAAGGACGAGTTTGTTCGCATGAACCAAAATAACATCGCTACATGGAAAACCTTACTTTTAAATCACGAAAATTAGCATATATATGTTTTAGTATTGTCTTTACCTTTTTAGTCGGTTGTAAACAAAAGGCTAAAGAGTCTACGGAAAAAGAGGAGGTCGTATTGTGGCAATCTTACAATGATTCAGCAGAGGTTGCAGCCAATGCGGAACATGAAAAGGAGCGAATGCGCTACAAATTCATACAATCCAAGGTATTGGATAAAAATGAGGTCTTTTTGCCACTCTACGAGGAAGTTTCTGCTTTTGATTCCGCCACGTACGAATCTTTAAAGCCTTTGGTTTTAGAGCAGAATATCCCTTCGATTCAACAATATATCTCTGAAGGCAAATTTACCTATGAGCAATTGGTGCTTTTTTACTTGCACCGTATTTATAACTATGAGCTGAACAATAGCACAACGCTTAACACCATAATTTCCTTAAATCCCAAAGTGCTCGAAGAGGCCAGAAAAATGGATGCAGATTCAAAAGGACACCATCCCATTTATGGAATGCCTATTTTATTGAAAGATAACATTGGTACCCAAAATATGAATACTACCGCTGGAGCCATTGCTTTAATGGAGAACAAAACAGATGATGCTTTCATTGTAAAACGTCTTAAAGAAAAAGGTGCGTTGATTTTGGGTAAGGTGAATCTAAGTGAGTGGGCCAATTTTATTTGTGGTGTTTGCCCCAATGGGCAAAGTGCAGTTGGTGGACAAACACTTAATCCTTACGGTAGAAGAGTTTTTGACACTGGTGGTTCCAGCGCGGGCAGTGGAACCTCAATTGCTTCAAATTATGCAGTAGCGGCCGTTGGCACCGAAACTTCAGGTTCTATTCTTTCGCCTTCCAGTCAAAATTCGGTTGTTGGGATGAAACCTACTATTGGACTTTTGAGCCGAACCGGGATTGTTCCCATTTCAAGCACGTTGGATACCCCCGGGCCTATGACCAAAAACGTCATTGATAATGGTATTCTTTTGGATGCCATGCGAGGTTATGATGAAGAAGACCGCAAATCTGTACAAACGGATTGGGATGAAAACTGGTATGTAACCGAAACCGCATCACTCAAAGGAAAACGTTTTGGAGCGATTAAAAACTATATCGAAAATGATTCCATATATAAAGTTACCATGGAAAGGCTAAAAGCTGCTGGCGCTACCATTATTGAGTTTGAACCCATGGAAGTAGAATTTGATGGGTTTCTTTCGATTTTAAATATCGATATGAAGAATGACCTTCCGGTTTATCTAAAAAGTCAGGTGAAGGATAAGGATGCGGTAAAGATTGAAGATGTTGCAGATGCGGTGGCATTCAATCTGCAGGATTCCTTAACGAGAATCCCTTATGGACAAGCTCGTTTTGATGGGATTATAGCTGATTCGACATCGGCAGATGCGCTAAAAGAAATCAAAGATAGATTGAAAGCTACAGGACGAAAGTATTTGAATGACCCTATGGACAAACATCAATTAGATGCTGTGCTTTCCATCAATAATTATGATGCTGGTATTGCAGCTGCAGCAGAATATCCAGCGCTGACCGTTCCTATGGGCTATAAAGAATCTGGAGAACCAATTAGTTTAACCTTTATAGCAAAACAGTTTCAAGAGGCTAAATTGTATGAATTGGGTGCAGCTTTTGAAAGCTCGACCAAAGTGAGAAAAATCCCTGAGGGTTATATGGATTGATTTCTGTATTGGAGCGTAAAGCAGGTATTTGTGTATGTAGTGAGATGTTTTTTTGCTAGACGCTAGACGCTAGACGCTCTAAAAAAAATCTTAAAGCGATATGCATAAAGCGTTTAGCTTAACCGAATACGTTCATCCAATCTAGTTGATGTAAGCATTTAATTTTCCCCAGAGTTCATTGTCAAAACTGGAAGGTCCAAGTACATCTTCTCCAGCATCTTCTCCCATTCGCAAAATGACTAAACCTTTGCTGGGAACAATGTAGAGTTTTTGGTCATCTTTTCCCAGACCTGTATACATATCGCTAGGTGCATTGGGAATAAGCTCCCCTTGGAACTCTGTTTGTACTATTGGAGCTCGGTAACTTTGTTTCCCGTTCAACCACCATAGGTAACCATAGGATTTGTTCAAGTTTTGAGAGGTATTCTTCATATCGGTTCTGTAATCGGTATCTCCAAGGATGGTTTCGTTGTTCCAAACACCGTTGTTTAGATTTAACAGACCAAAACGTGCCATACTTCGGGCCGTGCTAAAAAATACATTGTTGGTATCGTTAGTAGGGAGCCAAAACCCATCCATCCCAATTTTATCCCTAAGTTTTTCGTTGAAATACGCCGTCCATTCCTCTTCCGCAGCATTGGCAACAACACTTTGTAATAGGGTGTAGGGACCATTGTGATAGGCCCATCGTTTACCCGCATCATCGATATAGGTAAGGCAATCTGGAGTTACACAATCAAACTCTGTATCATCCAGGCCACTGGTCATCGTCAACTGATTCCAAATGGTGATTTTGTTTTCATTTTCTAAAGAAAGGCTGGTCCATCCTTCACCCAAATAATCAGATGTTTTGTCATTTATGTCCAAAAGCCCTTCTTCTTGTGCTATTCCTACCGTGAATGCCGTAAGCGTTTTACCGGCAGATGCCCAATACCAGCTTGTATTCTGGGTTTGGTCGCCAAAGTATTCTTCTACTACAATTCGCCCATCCTTCAAAATAATAAAGGCCTTGGTTTTGTTTTCTTCTAAAAAGTCAAGAACATCTTCTTCAGAATCAGCGTTCCAACCTAAGGTTGTGGCGGAAACTGTTTCCCATTCCACAGATTTTTCAGGTGGGAAGTAGACATTTTCAATATCACGTTCATCTATTTGTCCTTCACCGGTATCCGATGAATCAGAACAATTCAAAAATAAAAAAGTGATAAGAAGTAGAATGGGTAGATTTTTTTTCATGATTTGGGATTTTTGATTTAGACCGTGCATTCTTATATAGGTTTAACGTTGGTTCTTGAAAAATATGCACCTAAATCGATGTAATGCCTTGTCTTGTTGTATTTTTGCACTCCATTTTACAACGGTATGCGGACGAAATCCTTAAAAAAGAATAAGATCAACGTAGTAACGCTAGGATGTAGCAAAAATATCTACGATTCCGAAGTCCTCATGGGGCAATTGCGTGCCAATAATAAAGAAGTGGTTCATGAGGAGGAAGGGAACGTTGTTGTTATCAATACATGCGGATTTATCGCAAATGCCAAAGAGGAAAGCGTAAATACCATTTTGGAGTATGTACAAAAGAAAGAAGAAGGTGATGTAGATAAGGTATTTGTAACCGGTTGTTTGAGCGAAAGGTATAAGCCCGACCTGGAAAAAGAGATACCAAATGTGGATGAATATTTTGGAACCAGTGACCTTCCTAATCTATTAAAGGCGCTGGGAGCTGATTATAAACATGAGTTGATAGGGGAACGATTAACAACGACACCCAAGAATTATGCATATCTAAAAATTGCGGAAGGATGCGATAGACCCTGTTCTTTTTGTGCTATTCCGATAATGCGTGGAAAGCATAAAAGCAAACCGATCGAAGAATTGGTATCTGAAGCTGAAAAGTTGGCAGCAAAAGGCGTCAAAGAACTTATTTTAATTGCGCAGGATTTAACGTATTATGGTCTGGACCTATACAAAAAGCGAAATCTGGCAACATTGCTCCAAGCTTTGGTAAAAGTTGATGGTATTGAATGGATTCGCTTACATTATGCCTTTCCAACAGGTTTTCCCATGGATGTTTTGGATGTAATGAAACTGGAACCTAAGGTTTGTAATTATATTGATATTCCGCTTCAGCATATTGCGGACCCTATCTTAAAAAGCATGCGCAGGGGAACTACCAAGGCAAAAACCACAAAACTTTTAGAGGAATTTAGGGACGCTGTTCCAGATATGACCATACGAACAACACTTATTGTAGGATATCCTGGAGAGACCGAAGAAGATTTTCAAACCTTAAAGAATTGGGTCAAGGATATGCGTTTTGAACGACTGGGATGCTTTACGTACAGTCACGAAGAAAACACCCATGCGTATTCCCTAGAAGATGATGTGCCCGAGGAAGTAAAACAGCAGCGTGCCAATGAAATTATGGAGATTCAATCACAGATTTCTTGGGAACTGAATCAAGAAAAGATTGGCAAAGACTTTCGTTGTTTAATTGATCGTAAGGAAGGAAACTTTTTTGTAGGTAGGACCGAGTTTGATTCCCCAGATGTTGATAATGAAGTTTTAATCGATGCGACCCAACACTATGTTAAGATAGGGGACTTTGTGCAAATTAAAATTACGGAAGCTTCGGATTTTGATTTGTATGGGAAGCCTACAACTATAAAATAACATTGGATACCAACTGTTCCACGGTAGGATGGTCGTTACCACCTGCAGGCTCTATGGTAATGTTCAATGATTCGGCTTTGTCAATGTATTTTAAGGTTATCAATTCTTTGTCTGTTGGAACAAGTCCCATATCGATCATTTCACCCTCCACATCACTCCACATTTGATACGTTTTGTCCGTTGGAAGTTTAGGCAGTCCCTGCGGGTTTACCACAACCAATTTAGTTTTATGATTTACATAGGCAACCGCTTTGGAATTGGGGGCAATAGCATTACCATAAAGTACAAGGGGAATAACATTTGGGTTATTGATCGTTTCCAAACGATTTGAAGTAAGCAGATAACTCTGTTCTAAATTGTCCAATCGGTTTTGTAGGTCTGCTGTTGTAATCTGGAGTGACTCTAAGTTTTTCTCGGCATTTTGCCATTTTGTATACAGCCAAACAGCACTGAGCATAAAAATCAATGCTAAGCTTGCCGCAGCTAAAAGTGGAGTTCGAGTGGTTGTTTTTACTTTAGGTGTTTCTAATCTTTTTTGGAGCTCATATTTTACTTGAAATGGTGGAGCAACCGCATTTTCAAAACCCAATTTTTCAAAATCATCCTGAAGTTGCAGAAAATGTTGTTTTAGTTCAGCGTCTTTTTGCAGGGCATTTTCTACCATTAAAACGTCTTCCTTGGAAAGCTCTCCCATCAAGTATTGCTCTAAAAGCCCTTCGCCTAATATTTTATCTTTTTCCATCATGCTATCATTTCAAAAATAAAATAAACCCATATTAATTCTTTGGTGTAGGTTTTTCGTAATTGTTTCAATGCCTGTTTAATGTAGGATTTAAAGGTTCCCAAGGGCACTCCCATTACTTCATGTGCTTCTTGATGGGTATATCCTTTAAAATAAACCAAATCTATTGCTGTCTGATGGTGGGGTTCCAACGTATTTATTGAACCGTTCAATTGCATATAGTCGGGTTCGGGTTCAGCAGTTGTTTTATTGGTATGTACACTTAAATCTTCGTTTTGGATGAGGTTGTCCGTTTTTCTTAACGCATTAAGTGCTGTATTTCTTGCGATTCGGTAAGCCCAAGTATAAAATTTTCCTTTTTCTGGATTATAGCTACTGCTATTTTTCCAAATTTTCACGAAGGTTTCCTGTAATACGTCCTGTGCAAGCATTTCGTTTCTGCAGATACGCAAAATAACGCCATATAATGCGCCACTATAGTTGTCGTACAAAGCGTAGAGTGCATTTTTATCTCCGTTGGACAAGTTTAAAATGAGTTCTTGATCGCTATGGGGCTTTTTCATCAATGTTAAAGATATGATAAAAAACTACTGGGTTCATCCATAAAAGAAAACTGTGTGTATATGAAAATGTAAAGCGCGCCAAAAATTAGTATTAAAACTTAAATCTAAAAAAAACAGAAAAATGAAAAAATTAATTTTTATCCTTTCAACATTCGCATTGGTTTTATTCGTGCAGCAAACTAAAGCCCAAGAATCTAAAGATATCGTAGATGTTGCAGTATCGGTAGATGATTTTTCAACTTTGGTCACTGCGCTAAAAGCCGCAGATTTGGTTGGAGCTCTTAAAGGTGATGGACCTTTTACCGTGTTTGCACCAGTGAATTCTGGATTTGCGAAGATTGATGCAAAAACGCTTAACTCACTATTGGAACCCGAAAACAAGGAAAAACTGTCCGCCATTTTAACGTATCATGTAGTATCTGGAAAAATAGCTGCCGCAGATGTCGTTGCCGCCTTAGATAAAGGAAATGGGAAAGCTGAACTTACCACGTTAAACGGTGGGAAAATAACTGCTATGAAAAAAGACGATGGAATTTATCTAATGGATGCTGGCGGAAACTACAGTAAAATAGCTAAGACGGATGTTATGGCTTCCAATGGTGTGATTCACATTATTGAAGATGTTGTAATGCCCAACTAAGTTTACTTGTTTTATCGGTTGAAAGCACTGCCTTGGCGGTGCTTTTTTCGTTATTTGTCGTTATGGCTAAGAATACGGGAATCTTATGCTTTTAAAGAGACCGAGGATAAATCGTCCATAAGGTTGAACAGTTCTTTCTGTGTTCTTTCAGAGATATTTAAGTGATTCTCTCCAAAAATTGACATAGTTTGAATTATAGTTGTTTCTATTGCACTGTTCGAGAACATTAGATCAGCAATATTTTTCATTCCCCATTCTGGGAAACGCCTATGGACCAAATCCTGTTTTTCTATTAAGGCCAACAGCTCATGTCTTTCATCATGGGCTATTTTGTCCACCATTTGATTGATAATGTGCTCTTCACCTTCCATGTATTGTAAAAAACGTTGGTTTTCATAATATAGGTAGCCTGTAATATCCCGCTTTTGATTATTACCGGTAGAAGTTGTTGAAAGCAACTCCAATTCTTCGTTCGTAAACGATTTTAGGGCCTTGCTAATGTATAGGACACACTTCATAACACTTAGGTTGTGTAAGATAATAACTACAAAACGAAAATATTATTATTTGGAAATATGATTTTGTATGTTAAATCAATACTAAAAGA
>JBCCEC010000084.1:0-16084 GCA_039030475.1 Bacteroidota bacterium | reverse complement strand
AGTGTTTTATAAAATTAACGTTAAAGTATTACCAAATGTTTTAAGGATATTGTTATTCGGAATTAGTCCCTTAAATTAACCAGTTCTTGGAACCGTTTCAGAAATTCATCAGAGTCCTAAAATATGTTCAGTTTAAGACACAGGTTTTATTCAAAAACCCAAATGCAGTACTTGGTTTTATACTTGTTTATTTTAAATACTTCTAAAACATCGCTTAATAAGTTTATTCTTAGCAATCTTCATTTTCTTCTTTGGGTCGCTAACTTCAATAATATTCCAAATGCAACTTCACTATTTCTTTGAACTTTCTCCCCAAGGAATGATACCCGGGGCACGGCAAGCTAAGTTTAAACTTGAATTTACTACTTATTATCAAGCATCTTTTTTTTGATTTTTTTACTGAGCCATTCGGGGGTTACTCCTAGGAAATTTGCAATTTTTTTCCAGGATACCTTGTGAATTATTTCTGGATATTCCTGATAAAGGAAATTGAGTTTTGTGTCAAGCCCCATTGCTTTAATCGAGATAAACATTTTGTCCTCCTGCAAATTTTCTAATAGTCTTTTTCTAAAATATAACCCAATGCCATTAGAGTACAGATAACTTCTGTTAAAAAGCTCTCTGGGCATCAAAACTCCCTTTACATCAGTAACTGCCGAAACAATATCATTTGCAATTCTGTTTGTTAAAAAACTTGAAATATTGGTGCATAGGTTTTTAGATCTAAAAAAACGAGTAATGGTTTGTTCGTTTTCATTGAAATATTCTGTTACCACAATCCCTTCTACAACAAAAAGCATTTCTGTACACACTTTTGTCGGATGAAAAATAACACTCCCCTTTTTACAACTCACACTTTTTAAAGATGGCTTGAATGCATTCCATTCATCCTCAAAAGGTTTCTCTGTATAGTTGCTGATTTCATTTTTGAAGAATTGAATTAATTCGTCCATTAACACATCTACTTGTATTGAAAAGGCCAAATAAACATCAATTTATTTCATACCTTATTGAATTAATTCAAGCTTGTGTTTTTGAAATATTGATATTTTCCCTACTTAATCGACAGGCAATTAAGGTTGTTTAGAACAACCTTATGGTTTTGTTTTAATTAAATCTGATACGGTCCGTATTTAAACCAAATGTGTCATTAGTCTTAATCTCAATTAGAGGGTTTTGATTTTATTGTTTATCGTATCATTCTTTTAAAAACATAAGAACAACTCTTAACCCTAAATAACCCAATGATTGAAATACTCAAAGAAAAAATAGAAAAATCATTTTCAATGAATGATGATTTATGGGAGGACTTACAAAAAAAAGCTAAAAAAAAAGTTGTTAAAAAAGGAGAGGTCCTCATATCGTATTCGAGTAATCAACAAATAATCAGTTGCATTGTAGCAGGTTCCTTTGAGATGTCTCTAATCAATGCAAATGGAGATCAAAAAACTATCTGGTTCTTTTTTGACGACCTATTTGACGTAGCTGTCTGTATGGATAGCTATTTTTTAAAGGAACCAACAAAATACGAAATTACCGCTCTAGAAGATTCAGTAGTTTTTCAAATAACCAAAAGCACCAATGACTTATGGCGAAGCAAGTTTCCTTTGTTCAACCAATATTATCAAGATAGTATTATAGGTGATTATATAATTTCCACCGAAATGAGAAATTATATGGTAGCACATACCCCAAAGGAATTCATTGTGTATTTAAAAGAACATTACCCAATCTTTTTTGAACGAACACCATCGAAAAGAATCGCGAGTTTTATGGGGGTCACTCCCGAATGGTACTCCAAACTAAGGCGCACGATAGATAACTAAAACCTTATTCATATAGGGGGTATTCTGCATCAAGAATTCTTTGTTACTTATTAAATCTACTCCGTAAGAGAACACTAGTAGATACTTTTACTTTCTTCTTATCGTTCGCAAACGATTTTTAAGGGAGCCCCATACTATTAAAATACGGCCAAAATCACTTTTTAATTAGTTCAAGTACTGATACTTTCTTTACCTATAGTTTGCAGATGGATGTGCTATTGGGTTAGGAGGGTTAAAAAATCCCGTCGATTTGATTTACAATGAGATACATTTATAGAGACTTTGCAAAAAAGAAAGCAAAACAACCTTTAATCTTAGACAACGTAATGAGTGTAATGCTCAAAGAAAAAACTTAAAAGTCATTAAAAAGTAGAGATCCTTATATCATAATCCATTAATTAAAAAACTAGTTGCTTTTGGTGGCTTTTACGGGATAGCCGTCTGTATGGCTAGCTATTTTAAACAAAAATTTATGAAATTACCGCTCTACGAGTGAACAATTTGACCAAAAAAATTTTAATCCACAGGTATTTTTAGGCAATTAATTAATTTTTTAATACTACTGATAACCGGTACATCAAAGTGATGTTTTTTAGAGCAGCCTTTCTGGGGAAACTACCGCTCAATCAACTTAGATATAGGTTCATTTTAATCATCAATAGTATCATTTTTACCTTTATTCAAATAGAAAGGGAATTTAATTTTACTTAAAAAATTAGGAGCATATACTATTGATAAAGATTAAGTCTATGATGTGTTTATTACTTCACCATTAACACTAGTGTCATTTTCGTGTTACACAATTAAGTTCTGTATCCATGAGAAGATATAACATCCCAGCCTTCACTTTTTCCTTTTTGATTCTTAATGATTTTAAAGGAAGATACGATTAAAATTTGACCAGAATCACTTGTTGAATTAGTTCAAGCACTGATAATTTCTTTACCTATAATTTGCAGATGGATGTCCTATTGGGTTAATAGGAATGGAAAACCCTGTTGATTTGATTTAACAATGAAACACAACTATGGAAGCTTTAGAAAAAGAGAAAATAAAGGAAGACAAGACCAACAGTCGTTATTGGACTAAAAAAGAGCCAAGAAAGTCAATGGCCACTTTTCAACGTAACCAAAACAAAATCATGGTGAACATGGTAAATGTTTTGGATAGAAAAGCTGCCATATTAATCCGGATAAATACAACGCTTATTTCTGGGATTGTGGTTTTCTTCGAACACATTTCAGAAATAGAAAATGGCGTACTGATCGGTTTGGTATTGGTAAGCTGTTGCTTTGTTTCTTTGGTTTTGGCATTACTAGCAGCTAAACCCCCTCTTTCTAAGGTAATAAAGAGTCATAAAAAGGAAATCATTTCAAAATATCCAGCCCCAGAAACTCATTCTTTTATGGTCGGATTATCGGGTTACTTGACTTTGGAGGAATATGAAGAAGCATACCATAAAATTGTTCAAAGCCAAGAATTACAACTGGGAAATCAAGTCCGCATGCACTATGTGTATGAAAAGAATATGGTCAGAGGATTTAAAATATTGGAACATTCCTACAATGCATTTTTAATCGGATTTATTTTTACTGTTTTAACCTTCGTTTTTACAAATGTTCTAAATCAATTCTGAATAACAAATGAGGGTGAAAATGATTCATATCAGTATATCCTTACTTATTCTTTTTTTAGGATCCATAGTCTGTTATATCTATTTTTCTCAGGGTGTGATGTTCAGCAAAACAAGTATTGCCCCACTCGTTTTAGACACTCCCGTATCAAGTGAAACTGTCCGTTATGATTTTAAAACTCCTGTCGTATTCACACTTAACAATAAGCTCAAAGAGATTTCAGGGCTTTCCTATAACAAAGCGAGCAATACTATCTATACACACAATGATGAAAAAGGCAACATTTATGAAGTAGATATAGATAAAGGAGAAATTCAAAACAAATTCAAGTTTGGACCAAGTAGAGATTATGAAGGGATTGCTGTAGTACAAGATGAAACCGTACTGGTGGAGAATAGAGGTGATCTTCATTTCTATGACAATGAAAAAGGTACAACCGTAATCATGAATACCCCGTTGTCCACCAAACAAAATGTTGAAGGTTTATGCTTCGATGAAGATGGAGCATTATTGCTTTTAGCATGCAAGGGAAAAATACTTAACAAAGCTAAAGGAGAATCTAAAAAAGCGATTTATGCTTATGACTTATCTACCAAACAACTCCTTCAAGAGCCCTACTTATTAATTGATATAAAAGAACTCCTTAGTACTCTAAAATTAAGGGTGCCAGAAATAAAAAAGGAAGACTTTAAAAAGTATAAATCTCGTCTAAAGCATTTTTCTCCGTCCGGTATTGCCTTACACCCTAAAAGTAAAGACACCTATATAATTTCTGCGAAAGGCAGTCTTTTACTTGTTTTCAACAAAAATTTAGAATTTACAAGGTTGGTTTTTCTAGATGAAAAACAAATACCACAACCCGAGGGGATTTGCTTTGATGACCAGCAGAGTTTATATATCGCTACGGAAGGCAAAACCCATCGCGGTAAAATATTTAAATACTTTTTTGCCAATAACCTTTACTAACTCACCAATTATGAAAAAACTACTACTCGTCTCATTGCTTGGGATTCTTTTTGTAAGATGTGCTAACTACAAAATACAATCAATCCAGGAAAACAAGATAGACACCACCCTCAAAAAAAAACCTACAGACCATAGTCTTTTCTTAGTCGGAGGACTAGGTGATTCTAAAGAAACAGATCAAGAAGACTATCTGAATACCTTAACTAACATCGTTAGCCAAGGTAGTGAGAACAGTACGCTTTTAGTATTGGGGAATTCGGTTTCAGATTTGTCTAATCACAAGAAAGATGGAGGAAAGAAAATGAAAAATCAGCTCAAACCACAAATAGAAATCTTGAGCAAATTTAAAGGAAAGGTTATTTACGTCCCAGGATCAAAAGAATGGGATGCAGATATGGACGTTCTTGAAACCATTGAAGGTTACTTGGATGATGGTCTTGGTAAAAACTCTTTTCTCCCTGAAAACGGCTGCCCAATTGAAGACATCAAAATAAATGATAACATCACGCTAATTGTGGTGGATAGTGAATGGTATTTTGCGGACTGGAACAAATATCCCAAGATAAATGACAACTGTGCTATTAGAGATAGAGAATCGTTCTTTTCAGAGGTAGAAAGCTTGGTGAAAAAAAATGTTGGAAAGACAATTCTCTTCGCCGTACACCATCCCATGTACAGCAATGGCAATGGTGGAGGTCAATATTCTTTTGGACAGAGTATATCCCCAATACCTGTCTTGGGAACAATAAAAAATGTATTCAAAAAAACAGGGGGATTTAATACCAACAGCCTACAGAATAGCACTTACAGGTCCTTTAGAAAGCGACTGGTAACCCTTGCCCAATACAATGACAAAGTTATATTTCTTTCTGGTCAAGAACAGAATTTACAGTATTTAACACAAAACAATGTTCATCAAATTATAAGTGGATCACTAAGAAAAGTTACACCCGTAAGAAATAGAGAGGGTGGACAATTTGCCTATGGCGCAAAAGGGTATTCCCGATTGGATATTTCGACAAGCGGTTCGTCTCAAGTTAGCTTTTTTACAGCTTCAGAAAATAAAATAGTCTTTCAAAGTCAACTATTTAAACCAAATAAGAATGTATCATCACCTAATTATGATACTAATTTTCCAAAAGAGATTACCGCAACTGTTTATGACTCAACAGAAATTGATAAAAGTGGTTTTCACAAATGGTTTTGGGGAGAGCGGTACCGGAAATACTACGGTACCCCAGTTAGTGCACCAACTGTAGATTTAGATACTCTATTCGGGGGTTTAAAGGTAGTGAGGAAAGGCGGTGGGCACCAGTCTAAATCGTTGCGTTTAAAAAACGACCAGGGTAAAGAGTATGTAATGCGGGCCTTAAAAAAGAGTGCTGAGGCCTATTTGCAAGCAATGGTGGCGAAGGAAGAGTTCATTATAGGCAAGACAGAAGGATTGGCCCCTAACCGAATTCTAACTGATTACTACACAGGTGACCATCCATATGCTCCTTTTACCATTGGAAAGCTTTCTGATGCGGTGGGTATTTATCATACCAATCCTGTTCTCTACTATATTCCGAAGCAAAAAGTTCTTGGTGAATATAATAATGAGTTTGGCAATCAACTTTTTATGATTGAAGAGCGGGCTACAGATGGCCACGGTGACCAACAAAGTTTTGGGTATTCCAACAAATTGATCAGCACATCGGATTTAATAGAAAAGATTTCTTCTGATGAGAAATATACCGTGGACTCAGAGGCATATATCAAGGCACGCCTTTTTGATATGCTTATAGGTGACTGGGACAGACATAACGATCAATGGCGCTGGGCAGAATTTGAAGGCAAAAAATCAGGTGACAAGGTGTACAGGCCAGTACCTAGAGATAGAGATCAAGCATATTCCATAATGGGCGATGGATTTCTGATGGGGCTTGCAACAAGGGCAATACCGGCACTAAGGCTAATGGAAGGATTTCACGATGAGATTAGAAGTGTAAAGGGTTTCAATTCATCACCAAAAACCTATTCCTTGGATACCTATATACTTCCAGAAACCACTTTGGAACAATGGATAGCGCAAGCTGAGTTCATCCAACGGAATATAGACGAAAAAACAATAGACTCCGCACTTGATGAGTTCCCCGTAGAAGTTCAAGATGCTACCGTGGAAGATATTAAGAGAAAACTCTTGTCAAGAAAGGCCAATCTCAAAGAGATAGCATTGGAATATTACCAAATAATAAACAAAAGAGCGGTTATCGTAGGCACAGACAAAGACGATTTTTTCCATATTGAAGATATGGGTAACGGAATAACCAAGGTTATTGGCTATAGGATAAAAAAAGGAAAAAAAGACGATATCTTTTTTGAAAGGGAATTCGATAAAAAAGTTACCAAGGAGATTTGGCTCTATGGCTTGGATGACGATGATTATTTTGAAGTAAAAAACAGTAAGGACATAGGCCCCAAGATTAGATTAATAGGCGGGCAAAACAATGACATTTATGATGTAGGGCGGAGGAAAAAGACACATGTCTATGATTATAAAACCCAGAAGAATACGTTTAAGACCAAGAATGGAAAAAAACACTTGACAGATAATTACAGCATAAATACGTACGACCCTTTTAAGGCAAAACGGAGTGAAAACTTAATCATTCCCTCTATAGGTTCCAATCCAGATGACGGTTTCAAGATTAGCCTTAGTGACACCTATACATATAAGGGCTTTTTGCAAGACCCGTTTACAAGTCAACATAAATTCAATACTGCTTTTTATTTTGCAACAAGTGGATATGATTTCTCTTATAAAGGTGAGTTTGCAAGAGCTTTAGGCAATGCTTCGCTTACAATTGATGCTAAATACACCAGCCCAAATTTTAGTATTAACTTTTTTGGTTTTGGAAATGAGACAGAAAATTTTGATGATGACTTAGATTTTGACTTCAATAGGGTCAAAATGGAAGTCATAAAGTTCACCCCTTCTTTGTTATGGAAAGGAAGGTATGGGTCCACATTTAGATTCGGAGCTTCATTTGAGAATATTATAGTTGAGGAAACGGATGGAAGGTTTATAGAAGATTTCTATGCGGCAAACCCCGATTTGGATAACGAAAACTCCTTCTTGGGAGCTGATGTTGAGTATGCTTATAAAAATGCTGACAATGCCGCATTTCCAACACTAGGTTTTGATTTTTCGCTACATGGGGGATATAAAATAAATACAAAAGAAGGAAGTGAGGGTTTTGGTTACATTATTCCAAAATTGTCCTTGGATTATAAATTAACATCGTCAGGTGCACTTGTGTTGGCAACCAAGATTGCCGGACAGGTAAATATTGGTGACGACTTCCAATTTTACCAAGGCGCCAGTATCGGGGCAGAAAATGGTCTAAGAGGATATCGTTTTCAACGCTTTACAGGTAAGTACTCTTTCTATCAAAATACGGATTTACGAATAGCACTCAAGAATATAAGAACAAGTATCATTCCAATGGTCCTAGGGGCTTATGGTGGTTTTGACTATGGCAGGGTATGGGTATCCAATGACAATTCAAATACTTGGAATACTTCTTATGGTGGGGGTTTATTTGTAAATGCTTCCAACTTTATAACCGCTCAGTTGGGAATTTTTAATAGCGATGACGGTGTACGGTTCTCTTTTGGTCTCGGTTTTGGGTTTTAATTCTTAGGTGAATCGGATTAAATCTGATTTCTTGAATCTAATTCAAAAAGAAAATAGTGAGGTTCGAATACCCCTTACTAGAGGAAAATTAAATCAGCTATTTACTCCAGTAGGTATGAAGTAAAGCATTAAATAGCTAAAATGATTAAGAATAAATGGGCCAACCGTTAGATTCATCAAAAATGCTGAATAAAAAGACTTTATATTGTAAGGTTCTAAAACATTTTTCGAATATTAATTTTATTTGGTTTTTCTACATTCATTAAACAAGTTTGAATTTGAAATGTTAAGAGAGGATTTACATCGCACAAGTTTTGAGTCCGTTGGTTATAAAAAGGAATTTGGCTTCCAATTACTAAAGATGGAAGACGTTTTCTCTTTTAAACCTTCAACTAAGAAAAATCCTTTTAAGCCACATCGTATAAATTTCTTTGCTCTCCTCTTACTTACAGAGGGTGAAATGAGCCACGAAGTCGATTTTGTTGAATATAAAATGACCAAGGGTGATTGTCTTTTTATCTCCAAGGGACAGATTCATAAATTCGATAAATCTCCTACCTATAAGGGTCACGGAACCATTTTTACCGAGGAGTTTATGCTTCATCATTTCTCACTTTCTGCTTTTTCCAAAATAAGTTTTTTATTTAATTATCATTTAAATCCATGTCTTTTTTCAGATTTTGGCGATAGGGATATATTGATTAATGCACTTAAAAGAGAAACCTCACTTGATCTTGGGAACATTAAAGCCGACGTGATAGGCTCCATACTAACTGTATTTTTATTAAAAGCACAATTATACACCAGTCATGCATTAAACTCTGATAAGGAAGACTATGAGAACTTCAGCAAATTTCAAAAACTAGTTGCTTCAAAATATTCTAGGACAAGGGCGGCTAAAAACTATGCTGAATTTTTAAACATTACGTACAAACGCTTGAATAAACTTTCTGAAGCATTTACAAAAAATACGGCCAAAGAGTATATTAATGATCATATAATACTCGAAGCAAAACGTCGGTTAGTTACCACTAATTTTCCAATTAAGGAAATAGCTTATGAATGTGGTTTTAATGAAACAACAAATTTTTTGAAATTCTTTAAAAAACGTACTGGTAATACACCCAAAGAATTTAGGGCATTTAGAGCATAATAAATATTCAAGAAAATTCTTTTTTACCATCAAATAGATATATTTCACTTTTCACAGCATCATTTCCAATATTAATTTTCGGGATATAATTTTCAGCAAATGAATATTGGTATTACCATCGGCTACCCGGGAATGGGGTTAGAATTATCAAAAAAAAGTAATTCTTATTTTAATTTCTATGAGTTATGCTATTACTTTAATCGGGCAGTCTAGTTCTAAAACCTATAGCTTAGCACTTGAGCTTCAAAATCCAGCAGCAAATTTAGTCCAGTTTCCAGTTAGTTTTGACTACGAGTATGGTTATGAACCTTTTACTGGAAATCGAACCTCTATAACAGTAGAACCTGTTATACACAGTAAATTAAATCAAAATTGGAATGTAGTTTTTAGACTAGTAGCACCTTTTGCAACACAATCTGATATCATTTTGATGGAAAGTATGAAATAGGGCTGAGAGACTTCAACTTAAGTACTTTCTTTAGTGGACTTTATATAAAGGAATTGGCACATCACGGGAACGTCATCAATACCATGGCTAGAATACAGTGGCAATGTAACAACTACAACGTTTCGCTATTAGTATCTGCAGAATTAATAAAAGACATTGACACTAAAGGTTTCCTCACTTCCAAATCCTTAGGAAATGTACTGCTCAAAGGAAAACATAAGGAAGTGAATATACATAACATAAAGCCATCACAATAGAATTCAACATAGCCGTGACTCTAAATCAAAGCATAATAGTTCAATGTTTAGAGTTAAGGAAACCATTTAAACTAGTCTCATTTTTACCACGCTAAGTACAGTTTTTACCTTTATCCCGGTAGTTTAATGGTATAGTTTTAGGTCGGGATTGGGAAGTAAATACTTTTGTATTATTTCAGGTCTTAAAAACAATTGACAACCTAAAAATCACCATAAAATGGACTCTATCCTAAACTATTCTATCAAGAAAAGAAGCATACTTTTCATATTACCAACGCTAATGGAAAATATCATGATTGTGGAAGAACATCCACAAAATAAATAATTAAAAGCTTAATCTGTTTACACCTCGATTTTAGATTTTAACATCTAAGCAAGTTGAGTTAAATCTGATTTCTTGAATTAGTTCAAAGAGAAAATTACAAAGTTTAAATACTTTAGAACTAATCATTAAAACCACTAAATCTACTAAAATGGAAGTCCAAGAAAAAAGTATACAAGAGAAGTTATCCGAAAGATTGGAAACATCTAAGAAGAAGCTTAATGAACTTAAAGACTACGTCTCTGCTTCGGAAAAAAATCATAATGAATCACTAGAGAAACTGAAGTCCACTATTGATAAAAAAGCGAAAGAGGTAAAAGGTGATTTTTCCAAAGCCATAAAACGTATAAAGAAGAAAAAATCCGATTTAAAAGGCAGCATAGCCCATTTTAAGCAAGATGCCACAATGGATAGGGCAACAAAGAAAGCCGAGCATGCAGAAAAGTACGCCATCTCTTGTATTAAAATGGTGAACGTAGCCATAGACAAGGCAGAAATAGCTATTGCCAATTCCATTGTAACGGCAATTGAAGCTGAACAACTTCGTAACGAGTAACCTATTCATCTAAATAAAAATTGATAACCTAAAACCGATATGAAAATGAACTTTATTTTAAACTATTCCGCAAAAAAGGCAAGCTTGCTTTTCTCCTTACTGACGCTAATCAGTATGACCACATTTGCACAAGAACAGGATCAAGGTGATCTTCTTGCGACCATGCCAGATGAACTGATGAATGTGGGTACCGGTGTACCTATCAGTTATGAACCTTATGAATTGGCCAAGTTTACAAAGGATATGAAGCGTTACCTAGGGGCCACACCTCCAAAAGGATCTTTCAATAAACATGGGGAGTTGGAGTTCTTGGGCAAAAACGTCTTTGGCATCCACTGGTTCATAGAAGTAGAAGGTTCCATATGGCATGTTGTTACGGCTGGTTATCCTCAGAAGTCACCTATTTTAATGGTCCACGGGTTTCCTGAATCCTGGTGGGGTTTTCACGACCAAATGATTGATTTGGCAAAGGACTACTATGTAATTTCTGTAGACCAATTAGGATATGGCCAATCTGATAAGAGTTTAAAGCAGGACCTCACACATCAGGGAGTTGCAAAGAGCTTGGTTAAACTTATGGATAAAATGGGTGTCGATAAGTTTGATTTAGTATCCCATGATCGTGGAAGCTGCATAGCTGATAATATGATGGAAGTACCCGGAGCCAATAAAAGGGTAACCAATTGGATACGTATGCAACAATCGTTTAACGAACCCCATGGGTTACCAAGACCTTCCCATGAGAATTTAGCAGATCCCAAAAATTATAAAGATGGAACTATGATAACGGCGACCTATAATTCTGCATGGGTATCCATGGAATTCACTCCTAACCATATGGATCGACTTTACAAAGAATTTGGAACTGAAGGAATCGCTGAGGCCGTAGCACAAACCTATGATACCAGTTTTGATATCGAGCTGGATTATAGAAAGAAGAACCTAATCCAACACATGACCATGCCAATACTCTTCTTGCAAGCAACCGAAGATCCCGCACAACGCGAAGAAGAGTATGCAAGATCACCCGACTTTGTAAAGGATGGCTATGTGCAATTTGTTGAGGCCAATCATTTTTCGGCCACTGAAGCCGCTGAAGAAGTTAGTATTGCAATACGGGATTTTATAGAAGGTAAACGTCCACCGAAACTTATCGTTGACTAATAAAACGCATAAGCAATGATAACAGAAAACAAAAGCAGCCGCTATCCTTGGATGGCATGGATAGCAGCATCCCTATTTTTAGTGACGAGTATTGCAATCAATGGTCAGGAACAGAACCAAGAAGATAATTTGTCAAACGCCATTGGATCTGGAGAGTTTGTGTTCAATGGTAAATTGAGGTTTTGGCATGCAAATGATGACGCGGCCAGTGCCTCCCAAGCCTATACCTTTGGCACAAACTTTGGCTATCTGACCAAGGCCTACAAGGGTTTCCAGATATACATCGAAGGGGAGAGTGTGGTGGCACTTACGCCCGACCTATACTTTGATAGTGTAAACGGTCTAACCGACTTAACCAACGTAACGGACCCGGAGACCCTTGAATTAAACCAAGCGCATATCGCATACAATAGTTCGTTCAACGGGACGGTATTGGAAGTCAAAGTAGGAAGGCAAGCAGCCATCGTTGAGGATGAGCGTTTTATTGGGAGGGTTTCCGCTAGGCAGGACGACCAAACCTTTGACGCCCTATATGGAAGAGTACAGAACGACCAAAAAGGGCTGGCCTTTGAATATGCGTATATGTACCAAGTTAATCGTCTGGTTGCAGAGGAGGTGGATTGGCGTAGTGATTCCCATGCTTTTATGTTACGGTATTTCAAAAATGAAAAAGTCAGGTTTGGATTGTTCACTCATCTCTTGGATTTTCAGGAAGACGCTCCAAATGTATCCAATCAAACGTATGGAATTACTATTGACAGAGGTCCGTTACCAAAGGACAAAACAGCATTGAATTACAGAACTGCATTCGCATACCAAAGTGAATTCGGTGACAATCCCACGGATTATGAAGCCTTTTTAATAAATGCGGAAGTAGGGGTCTCTTTTCCAAGTGTTGGCATTTTCAGTATTGGCTATGAACTGGCTTCATCTGACAATGGTATTGCGTCTTATCAATTTCCTTTATCAACAGGCCAACGTCTGCACCGGATATCCGATGTTTTTATCGATCCACCGGCTGATGGATTACACAACCCTTATTTTACCGCAGAATGCAACAATTTGTTCTGGGGCATAGGGGGTTGGTTAGGTTATCACGCCTATTTTTCCGAAGAAGAAGGAGATATTCTCGGACAAGAAATAGATGTAGTTCTATATAGGCAAATAGTTCCTGGTTTACTAAGAGCAGAGATTACGTACGGGTCCTTTTTTGGAGAAGAACCCCGTTTTACCGATTTGCATATTTTCGCTTTCGACTTGGTGTTTGAGCTTTAATTTGCCTCAATCATTTACTAATCTTTAAAATAAACAAATGAATGATTTTTGGGGTAAATGGCAGCCTGCAGCCCGTGCATTGTTGAGGATAATAGTTGGCTTTCTCATTTTTTGGCATGGAACACAAAAGTTATTTGGGTATCCCCCTTCTGAAGGTATGCAGGGGGAACTAACCCCTTTATTATGGGTAGCGGGTATTCTTGAATTTTTAGGTGGTATTTTACTTTTCATTGGGCTTTTCACCCGTTGGACCGCTTTTATATTAAGTGGGATGATGGCTGTAGCTTATTGTATGGTTTTTATCAGCAAATCCTTTTTGCCCATAGTAAACGGTGGAGAAATAGCTCTCCTGTATTGCTTTACGTATTTCTATCTGTTTTTCGCAGGAAGCGGATCATGGAGCATTGATAATTACCTTCAAATGAAAAAAATACGAGCATAAGTTTTATGAACTAGTATATCATTAAATTATTTATAAAATGAAAAGACAGTTTCTGATTTCCTCGACACTTATCATTTTATTAATTGTAATTATACAGTTTGCATGGCCACCCATTCTATGGAGTTTGATCATTGTCATTCCATTAGTTTTAATTGGATTAAATGACATGTTTCAAAAAAAGCATGCTATACGTAGGAACTTTCCGCTGATAGGTAATTTTCGTTATTTACTGGAAGGGATTGGGCCCGAAATCAATCAATACTTCATTGAATCAAATTCCAGTGGTGTGCCGTTTTCGCGCCAGCAGCGATCATTGGTCTATCAGCGTGCTAAAAGACAACTTGACACACTACCTTTCGGTACGCAACTAGGTGTTGGTGAAGTTGGCTATGAATGGGTAAATCATTCCTTAGCGCCAACTGAGGTTGATCCGAACACAATGCATGTTACAATAGGTGGAGCGGACTGCTGGCAGCCATACGAAGCTAGTATTTTAAACGTCTCAGCAATGAGCTATGGTGCATTGAGCAAGAACGCTGTTCTGGCTTTGAACAAAGGTGCTCACCAAGGAGGGTTTGCACATAATACCGGCGAAGGCGGTCTTACCGAACATCATTTAAAGAACGGTGGGGATTTGATCTGGCAAATTGGAACAGGTTATTTTGGGGCCAGGACTTTGGAAGGGAAATTCGACCCAATTTCGTTTAAGGAAAAATCCATGCATCCCAATGTGAAAATGATTGAGATAAAATTGTCTCAGGGTGCCAAGCCAGGACATGGTGGTATATTACCGGCCGCAAAGGTGACCAAGGAAATTTCTGAAATCAGAAATGTGCCTTTAGGCAAAGATGTTAATTCCCCGCCTGCGCATTCTGCTTTCTCAACCCCAATTGAGCTATTGGAATTCGTAAAAGATCTCCGCGACCTTTCTGAGGGAAAACCAATTGGAATCAAACTGTGCATTGGTAAACGCAGGGAATTCCTGGCTATTTGCAAAGCTATGGTTGAAACGGGTATTTTACCAGATTACATTGTTGTTGATGGTGGTGAGGGAGGCACTGGCTCTGCCCCACTCGAATTTTCCAATAGCATTGGAGCACCTTTGACAGAAGCTTTAATCTTTGTACATAATGCATTAACCGGTTTTGATTTGAGATCGAAAATTCGGGTTATTTGCAGTGGAAAGGTAATCTCTGGGTTCGACATCATTAAAAACATCGCAATTGGAGCGGACCTATGCTACTCGGCAAGAGGAATGATGTTAGCAATTGGATGTATTCAGTCATTGAAATGTAATGCTAATACTTGCCCTACAGGCGTAGCAACGCAAAACCCTAGTTATATGCAAGCCCTAAATGTAAAAGACAAGGCCAAACGCACTGCTACCTTTCATGACAGTACCATAGAAAGTGTGGCCGAAATCATTGGTGCTATGGGTTTAAAAAGCACCGAAGAACTAAAACCTTGGCATAGGGTACGAAGAACGGATTTTACCGAAATAAAAAACTACAGTGAATTATTTGAATACATAGAGCCTGGCTCTTTGCTAAAAGAGCCCTATCCAGAAAAGTGGGAGCGCGCGGTTAGATCTTCTTCAAGTTCGTCTTTTGAACATGCTCAGTTATAAATTAACAATAGTGCAATGAAAGATGAAAAAAAATTGATTACAAGCATAGTGATTCTTTTTCTTGCACTTTGGCTTCCCTTGGGGCAGCATAACTTTCTTATTGAACATTGGATGAAAATTGGCACCTATGCTATTCCGTTCCTTAGCATAGGAATATTTGCGTTTAAGGATAAGTCAAGTGACTTGCCTTTAGTTTCGGACTTTAGGCTTTTGGCATTAATTTTACTAGTTGTTTATATCATTCATCAATTTGAAGAACATTGGATTGACCTTTATGGAAATTATTATGCCTTTTATGAGTATAACAATAACTTCATAAGATCTGTCCTTGATGAGACCGATACCAGTATTAACCCGTTATCTAAGGCCAGTGTTTTTGTTATAAATACCTCATTGGTTTGGCTGTTGGGATTTCTCTCTATTTGGAGGAGTCCAAAACATGTTTTCCCTTTATTCGCTATGAACGGAATCATTGCGATAAATGGGTTAGTTCATATTTTAGCAAGTCTTGTAAATTGGGTATACAACCCTGGTCTGTTGACTTCAGTTGTTCTTTTTATTCCTATTTACTTTTGGACGATAAGACAAACACGAAACCATATTACAAATTACAAAACCAACATTATTTATGGTTTAATTTGGGCTTTCTTAGCACACGTAATAATGATTGCAGGTTTCTTACTTGCCAATTGGTTTAAGATAATACCAGAATACTTGTATTGGATTGCTTTGGTT
>JBCCEC010000083.1:0-16105 GCA_039030475.1 Bacteroidota bacterium | reverse complement strand
TGCCTGTGAACTCCCGAGGCTGTGCTTCTCGCTCCCCTATTATTGTCCTTCCCGACATCTCGGTCCCTCCTTCTTCATTCGCCTCCTCTTCTGAGGTCTACGCCATCTCCTATTCTTCTACCTGTATCTAGAACTTCTTCCTCCTCATCGCCCATTGAGCAGTGAGAGAAATGGGTCCAAAACCCAAAACCCAAAACCCAAAACCCAAAACCCAAAACCCAAAACCCAAAACCCAAAACCCAACACCCAACACCCAACACCCAACACCCAATTCCTAACCCATACAACTCATCCCTAAAAAATAACAGTTCGCGAATCTACTTTTTCACTTGCCTTTCAATATCCCGAAGTTTGCCATGTAATTAAAAAACAACTAACAATTAAAAACATAGCACCATGAAAGACTTCAACGAATACAAACGCACAAAAGCGAAAGAGAAGGTGGACAATATCAAATCATTCTATTCCAGTTTGTTCAGTTATTGCATTGTCATTCCTATTTTGGCCTATATCAATTACAGAACAACCAGTTTTCTTTGGTTTGTTTTTCCTGCCATAGGTTGGGGAATAGGATTGGTTGGAAAATGGATGAGCATTTATGGGTATAATCCTATTTTTGGCAGAGACTGGGAAGAGCGTAAAATCAAGGAGTTTATGAGCGACACTAAATTCTAATGTTTCAGTATATTTAGCTATACATCTAACCAAAAACAATCAAAATGGAAAATTTAAGCAAGGAAAGTAAATACATAAAGGCAAGGGAAAGGGTAGATCAATTAAAAAAGTTTTATGCAAACCTTTGGACGTATATTATAGTCATTTCAGTTTTAGCGTTAATAAATTACCTAACAAATGGGTTCCGATATGCGTGGTTTTTATGGGCCGCATTTGGATGGGGGATAGGCGTTTTTTTTCATGCCATAGGGACTTTTAACCTTAATCCATTTTTTGGAAAAAGCTGGGAAGAACGCAAGATTAAGCAGTTTATGCAAAAAGAAGAGGACAACGATAAATGGAGATAGTCATGGAGTCATTCGATCAAGAAAAATTAAAGCGCGCAAAGCGCCAAATTGAAAAGCTAAAAGGATTTTATGTTCATTTGGCAGTTTATATCATAGTGAACGCCTTTATCCTTTTTAATATCTACAGGAATACAGAGGATTTTTGGCAATGGGGCCATTTTGTAACACTTTTTGGCTGGGGCATTGGGATTTTCTTCCACGCTGCCAAGACTTTTGATTTCAACCCACTTTTCAACAAAAAATGGGAAGAACGGCAAATCAAAAAGTATATTGAAGAGGATAAAAAAGAAATGGATAAATACAAGTAAGATGAAGAATATAGAAGCGAGCAGGGAAAAAGCTAGGAAGAGAGTAAAACAACTAAAGAAGTTTTATTCGCATCTAAGCATTTATATTATCATTAACATCGTCATTTTTTGTGTAAAAGCATACCACTATGATTTTTTCCAGAATATGGGTTCAGAAGCTTTTGAAGCTAACAATTGGTTGATATGGGACTTAGTATCCACACCGGTGGTTTGGGGAATTTTTCTTATTATTCACGCAATTCGGGTCTTTAGTCATTCCAGCGTAGAAAAGTGGGAAGCCAAGCAGATTCAAAAATATATGGAGAAAGAAGAACGGGATACACGTACTTTTAAATAATCTTTAAAAATATAAAATGAACGTTATTATCATTGAAGACGAGAAACCTGCCGCAAGGCGATTAAACAGGTTGCTTGCAGAATTGGATGTTGAGGTTTCAACGATGCTGCATTCCGTTGAAGAATCTATCGAGTGGTTCCAGAACAATCCACACCCTGATCTTATTTTTTTGGATATTCAATTGTCGGATGGTCTTTCGTTTGAAATATTTGATATTATCGAAGTGAAGAGTGCCATAATTTTTACCACTGCATATGACGAATATGCACTGCAGGCATTTAAGTTGAATAGCATTGATTATTTGCTAAAACCCATTGATGACGAAGAGCTGGAAAGTGCTGTAAAAAAGTATAAAGATTTTAAACCGGATTCGCACAAAATATCGGTTGATTTTAACGACATAAAAAACCTATTGGTCAATCCTTTGGAACGTGAGTATAAAAAAAGATTTACGGTCAAGGTAGGGCAGCATTTGAAAATTATAAATGCGGATGATGTAGAATGTTTTTATAGTGAAAACAAAGGCACCTATGCAGCAACATCCGAGGGAAGAAGTTATCTGTTGGACACCACATTGGAAAATTTGGAAGAAGAACTTTCGCCAAAAATTTTCTTTCGGGTGAGCCGAAAATTTTATGTGAACATCAATCACATCAACGACATCATTTCATATACCAATTCCAGGCTTCAAATTAAGCTGAACCGTTTTAATGAGCAAGAAATCATTGTAAGTCGGGAGCGGGTAAAAGACTTCAAGCTTTGGTTGGAGTAAAGAACTATAAAATTTTGGTTATCAAACATTTGTTTTAATAAAAAAGTAAATATAGATTTCTCTTATAGTAACTTTTTTAAGAGAAAAACCACTATTTTTCGATTCGATTGTCATCAAAAGCCGATGGTAGCAATTTAGGAATTAATTTTATAAAAATTGGCAATAAAACTGCTCCGCCCGGTAGCATAAAAATGGCCAACGACGGAATGGTTTTGAAAATATCCAACAAGTGGTTTTGTACTTTTTTCTTTTCTTCCGCACTTAAATCCTTGACCGTAGATTTTGATAAAAGTGTAACAAGTTCCTTACTTTCAAGAAGCTCTTTTTTTAGCCTTTTGCTATTGCGTAAAATCAGTTTGCTTACACTTTTGGACATTCCTTCGTAGAACTGAAACGCCAAATTTTTATCGTTTAAATAGGTTGCTTTTTCACTGTTTTCTTCGAAGAAATTCTTAACGAAATTTAAAGCATGTTCTACCTCTGTTTTTGTCTTTCCCAAGTCCGTGCCCAGACCAAAAATATAATCGGATTCCGTGTAGTCCAATGACCCATCTTCCCATAGGGTCAAACATGCGATATCCATAAAATATTCTCTTTCGTAAACGGTAAAACTTCGTTTTAATAAATCCCTATAGGTACCATCAAAATCGGTCTCGTCCAAATCTACATAGGTCAAAGAAGAAGCCAAAACCTGTACAAGTTTTACATCTTTTTTATTGGTATCTTTTGAGTTCAGTGCATGGTAGGCAATGTTGATGGTTACATATTCCAATAACTGTGCATGTTGCTTTATGGGGGTATAACCTTGTAGATAGCTTCTAAAAATTAGGACATCTACGTACAATAACGAGTTGGTAAGGCTGTTTCCAAAAGCTCTATTAAAGATATTACTGTCCAGATAAATTCTGGAATCCAAGAGCTTTTCCAATTGGGATTCGGTATGCGTTCCACTCAATATTTTGTTCAGGAACGATATTTTACCAACCTCCAAGGATTGGTAGTAATCAAAAACAGTATTTACAAAGACATCAAAATCTGTTTCTTTTTTTTCGAACCTAAAGGTAAAATACAGTGCCGTGAGCAAGTTTATTTTTGCAATTTCATCTTCGGTAAGCTTGTGCTCCACTGGAACAAAAGAGGGAATATTTAGGTGAACCCCGTAGATAAAGCCATTCGTCTTAAGCTCTTTGTAGAGGCTTTCAAAGTCCGGAAAATCAAGATTTTCTTTATTTACAAGATATCCAAACTTGTTTATCCAGCCGGAAGATGAGGGATTCATTAGGTTATGTTTGCATATCAAAATAACACAAATTATAGGACTTTTTGCACGTATGATCATTATAATAGCAGAAATAGATTAAGTTTTTTTTAACACATCAAAACCAAACCCCACTTTCTATAGTTCCGTAGGTATCGTTGTATTTAATTCAAAAATGTATACTAAAATGAAGAAAACAACTAAGTATGTAGCTGGTCTGGGCGTTTTGCTGACTGCTACAATGGTTTTGGTGTCCGCGGATCATATTGATGCTCCTTCGACAACTGGAACCACTTCCGATATTGCGGATTTTTTTGCTTTTGAACCTATAGAAGGTTCCAACAACACTGTTTTTCTAATAGATCTACAATCAGATGTTCTGCCAGACCTACCATACGGTAGCTTTGATGAAGACGTGCTTACAGAAATCAACATAGATTTAGATGGAGATCTAGTGGAGGATCGGGTCATACAGGCCATAGCCAGAGATGGAAGAATGTACTTTTTTGGACCTGTTGCTCCCTCTCAGACAGGCACTAACGGTCAAATTTTATCGGACAATCCTCTTGGTGATGTTGAGATATCGGGAGCCACGGCAATTGTAGAAACGACATCAGATAATGTTTCATTATTTGCTGGGCCAAGACAAGACCCTTTCTTTTTCGATTTTTTCCAGTTCAATGCCGTAATATCCCCTGAGGTTAATTCGGCTCCAGGTGGTTTTTTGGCAGCTGCTGATGCAGAAGATACATTTGATGGCGCCAATACTATGACCATTGCCATTGAAATTCCAAATAGCATGTTGGGAACACCGACGGGAACTAATGCCTTGGGACTTACAGTCTACAAAACTTGGGTAACTACAAATAGAAAACAATGATAAGAAATACTAAAAATAACATGATACTGAGCTATATAAAGAATATAACGCTAGTGATGGCATTATCAGGGCTATTAATCGCCTGTAGTAATGATGACAATGCGCCCGATACCATGATGATGGACGATGACGACATGGAAATGATAGATTTTTCCGGTACGTTTTCACAAGTTGATTTTATGGGTCGCCCCGGAATAAATACAACACTTAGTTTTGACATGGACGGTCAACCAAGTGTTAAGGATGCACATAATGTGGCCATACCTTCGGAAATGGTGGCAAACTTTCAGAGTGGTTTTGAAGCCAGACTCGAGCAGTACCATGATGTATATGCCAATAAATTGGGGTTAGATCCAAACGCTGTCAATTACGAAAACAATATACTTGGATTGGATGCTACAACGTTGACCACAGTTTTGGCGGCCGATGTATTGGAAGTAGCTCCAGATTTGCCTACGACATACTTTAACCCTGGAACCGATTTGGATAATGATGGGAATGTCTTGGTGCCTGATGGAGACGAAGTTGCACTTACTGGGAGAATGCCAAGTGATGACATTATTGATGTCTCGTTAATTCTATTTTTTGGCGGGGCAGAAGGAAACCGTTTTAGCGGTCAAGATTTGGATGATGACGGAACACCCGACCTACCAAGATTGACTTCGGATGGAGTGAGCTTAACCGCTAATATAGGAACAAGTTTTCCATATCTGGGAAATCCAGAACAATAACTATGAAAAGGAGTGGGAGAGGGGTTTTCGCTCTCCTTTTTTATTCAATAAAAAATCAAATTCATGAAACATCCAGCACTATTAATGCTGCTAATACTTGCAGTGGCTTGCAATCAAAAACCAAGATTTAAAACAGATTCCAAAGATTACGAGTCCTATTTAAGCGCGGTATCGAATTCAACAACTTCCAAGTATTTTAAGCTCTGGAACAACAAAATAAAAACAGATAGTCTACAAGCTTTGGCCTTGGGTAATGTTGCAGGAGAATATAATCGATTTTTTACGGGTACGGGCAATATAGCCTTTTTGAAAAAGGCTGAAAAGGCTCTAGCCAAGGCTGTTGAAGTCACTGCCATAGGTAAAGCAGGGTACTATAGGGCGCTGGCAAGAATTTATATTTCGCAGCATCGATTTAAAGAAGCACTTACATTTGCCGAGTTAGCATTGAAAAAAGGTAGCGGTGTCAAGGCATCTCACAATCTTCTGTTCGATGTACATATGGAATTGGGAAATTATAATACGGCAAGTAAATATCTGGATAGCATCCGTAATATGTCCGATTTTGGATATCTCATACGTTTGGCCAAATGGAACGATTACAAAGGCAATCTTGACACTACGATTCGTTTGATGGAAAAGGCGACCACCAAAGCTGAATCTTCAAAAAACAGACAGCTTCTGTTATGGTGCTATACCAATTTAGCGGATTATTACGGACATGCGGAACGTATACAGGAATCCTATAAGCACTATTTGAAGGCCTTAAAGATAGATTCAAAAAATGCATATGCTAAAAAAGGTATAGCTTGGATTGTTTTTTCCCATGAAAAGGATGGTCCAGAGGCACTGCGTATTCTAAATGCAATAACAAAGACCCATAAACTACCAGATTACCATTTGTTACGAGCTGAAATCGCTGAATTCATGAATGATGATGCGTTAAAAAAAACCGCTCTTGATGCCTATTACAAGAGTGTGTCGGATAAAGCCTATGGCGATATGTACAACGCATATACCATTAATCTGTATTTAGAAGAGTTGCAAGGATTGGACAATGCATTGGAACTTGCTAAAAGGGAAGTAGAAAATAGGCCCACGCCGGAATCTTTTGGTATGCTTGCCTACAGCTACCTTAAAAAAGGAGAACCTGAAATGGCACTTGAACTTGCCCAAAATCATATTGCAGGTAAAACACAGGAACCGGCCATACTTCAGCATCTGGCTGAAATTTACAAAACGAATGGAAAAACTAAGGAAGTACGGGAACTAAAAAAGGAACTATTAAATGCTTTGTACGAATTGGGCCCCAATGCTTCAAAAAAAGTTGGAATGCTTTAAACGGTTTTTTGGATTGATTGTTTTTAAGATGCACCACGGAAGTATTGTGGCGTATTCTAATTAGACGTCATCAATTTTATCAGAGTTGTTATCGAGCTCTTCTTTTTTAAGGATTTCTATACCTTTTTGAATGACCAAATTGGTAGGTATGGTAATCTTTCTACCATCATCTGTTCGCATAAAAAGATAAAAACCACTAATATCCTCGACTTCTCCGGTCCAGTCAAAATCTTTATCCAGAACCCTGACCCTATCACCAAGACGCAACGGATGACTAAAGAATAAAATAACACTGGCGGTCAAGTTTGATAGTATAGACCACTGAGCGACAAATCCAATACCCAAAATTGCCAATATTGATGAAATAAAGACCGAGAATTCCTGAAGGTTTACTCCCCAAATCAAGGTAATCACTATTATCGCAAGACCATAAAAAAACAAGTTGCTTAGATAGAAAATGATTTTTCTGCTGTTCATGTTTATAGAACTGGTTTTTCCAAACCTGCGTATGGCCCTTTTGGTCAAAGAGTTTAATCCAATGATTAAAACCAATGATATGACGGTAATTAATATTTCGGTTTTTAATGACATTAAATCCAACATTGCGTATTCTTAAAGTTTAATTTATTGCTGTAACTGGTAGGCAACTATCTTCCCTGTAGTACAAATGACGAGAGATTTTGAAAATAATACAACTACAATCCATTATTCTACAGTGGAATGCCAGGCTAAACCATTTTTCTTCATTTTTATTGATAAGTCACATGCTTTGTGAACCCCTTTCTTTTCTATGCTAAGGATACTAGCGTGATTAAAATAGGGGCTTTCGTTCAAAATCATAAATTTTCCATCTATGACAAAGGTCATGTTCTTTGATTGAGCAGAGGTTTAGTTTTGACGGAAATTTAAACAGACTCAAAATGAAAAAAACAGTAGTTTCCTTAATGGGAGTGGTATTGGCTTTTGTGAATTACACAAATGCGCAGGATACAGATTCGAACGACGGTTTTAGCAGATGGCAATTTAGGCTAAGAGGTATAGTGGTTGCACCAGATGAAAGTGCGGACATTGAAGCTATAGGTGGTGATGCATCAATATCTACGGCATTTGTTCCTGAATTGGATATATCTTATTTCTTCGATGAAAATTGGTCGGTTGAGTTGATTTTGGCTACGGCAAAGCACGATGTAGAAGCTGTGGGTACCGCTGCAGGGGATATTGATTTAGGACATGTATGGTTACTTCCTCCAACATTGACAGGACAGTACCATTTTACTGGAGGTGATTTTGTTCCCTATGTTGGGGCAGGACTTAACCTAACCTTATTTTATGGGGTAGATGAAGGCCCTACGGTCGATGATATTGACTATGATACCGCTATAGGATATGCTTTACAGGGAGGTTTTGATTTTATGCTCAACGATAAATGGTTCTTGAATGTTGATGTGAAAAAGCTCTTTTTAAGTACAGATGCTACTATTAATGCTACTACCGCTCTCGAAGCAACAGTTGATGCGGATGTTGACATCAATCCTTGGATTATTGGATTTGGCATTGGTATTAAATTATAAGATTGTGTTCTTAGTTTTATAAGTTGTTAGAAACGGCTTGGTTGTACCAAGTCGTTTTCTTTTTTATAGAAACTGTTTAAAGGTTCGGAAACAACTATAGCAAAACCTTATGCTTTATGGTCCAACTGTTCCTAGGACATATAATTGTTCCATGGTTGGCGTTGGACTGCCGCCCTCTGGTTCCAGGGTTATGCCAAAAGCTTGAGAGTCATTGGTATTTGGGAGCGTAAACATTTTGCTGGTATCAGTATCAAAGTTGTCTAACAAACCTAAGCTGGTGGGGGTTAAAGGGTCTAAAGTCAACGACCATATCTGATAGGTGTATCCTGCTGGTGGTGTTGGCAATCCTTGGGAATCGATGATGACCTGCCCTTTATTCTTGTTCCAATAGGCTTTGGCAAACGAAGTAGGAGCCACTTTTTGACCACCCAATGCTACCACTGTAACATTTTTATTTCTAAGTTCTTGTAACAGTGCCTCTTTTTCAACAATAGTATTTTGAGTTTTAGTGATAGTTTGTTGTAAATCTTCGTTCTCTTTATTCGTTAGTTCAATCTCAGATTTTAAATCATTATTTTGAAGATACAGCCATGTCATACCAATAATCAACAACAATGAAGCGGCCCAACCCACATAGCTTGCCCAAGGAATCCTTTTCTCTGAAGTTGCAGGTAAGAAAGGAATGGTATCATCTAAACGGGATAATACCTTTTTAAAACTGGTATCGGACAATTCAGGACTGGTTGATTTGGTAAGCTGAAGCATAGCTTCTTCAATCGCTTCAATTTCTTTTTGAATTTCAGGATATTGAAGCGCATAGTGTTGTACCTCTAAATTCTCTTCGGCACTTAATGCCCCAGCGATGTAGAGTTCTAAAATTCCGGACGCTATGTACTTTTCAATATCCATTTATAACTTCATGTTTTTCCGTATTTCGGAAATACAACTTCGAATTCTTGTTTTTATGGTTCCAATAGGGGTATTTAATTCTTTGGCAACTTCTTTTTGGGTGTATCCCTTATAGTATAGCAAATCTATCAATAGCATACATTTTTCTTTTAACCCTTTAAGAAGCGTTTGTATGCCTATGGTATCTACTTTGGAGTTTAAATCCTCTCCTTTTTCAAAAATACCTACGAGAGAATGAACATGTAGGTTTTTCTTCTGGTTTTTATGGGTCTTAGAACGCAGTTCATCGATAGCCGTATTGCGCGCAATATTCAATATCCAGGTAAAAAAACGACCTTTTGTTGGGTTATAGCTATCTGATTTTTCCCAAATCTTCACAAATACATCTTGACATAGTTCCTCAGCACGTTCAGGATTTTGTATGATGGTATTGATGACCCCACAAATATTTTCAGCATACATAGTGTACAATTTTTCAAAGGCAATTTTATCCTTTTGTTGAAATTGTTGTATGAGGTCATCTAAATTCATAGCGTGGGGCTAAAGTATGAAAAAAGCTATGCTTTTTTTGAATGCCCACTATACATGTTGGTCAATTAAAATAGTATTTCCATCGGGATCGGTAACTACAAAGCTTGCGGGCCCCTCTGAATTCTCGTCTACTTCCTTTGTTGGTGTTACGCCATTTTCCTTAAGATGCTTTTGTATGGCACGTACATCGTCAAAAGAGTCCAAATTTTGGGCATTTGTATCCCAACCTGGGTTAAAGGTTAAAATATTGTTCTCGAACATCCCTTGAAAAAGTCCGATAAGGGTATGCTCATTTTTTAGGATAAGGTAATTCCGTTCTAACTCCCCTGCAAAAACGGTAAAACCCAAAGTCTCGTAGAACTTTTTGGATGTCTCAAGATTTTTTACAGCTAAACTGATGGAAAATGCGCCTAGTTTCATATTGTTCTTTGAATTGGTTATAGATTGATCACGTATGCTATTTTATTTTGGTATCATGAAAAGCAGCCCTTTTCCAAATGGTATCTTCATATACCCAAACATTTGTAACGCGATACTCATTTTTTAGTGCTTCTCCATTTTTAATCATAGATGTGGATACTTTCGCTGTAGCAATTGCCATAGTATCATGTAATTCGACATGCAACTCACTCATGTTGTACCCTTCCACCTTTAAGGTACCAGATTCAATTTCTTGATTCCTTGATTTTAGATATTTAAACCAAGATGGCCTGTCAATAGCCTTGGCATTTCCGTTGGTATGAACATAGTTTTCCGTTACCATAGCATCCAACGTTGAGAGTTCACTATTCGCAAAAGCAGTATTAAACATTTCAATTGCCTCCAGCAACTCCTCTTCTTTTGGTTGGGCCATACATGAAAAGAATAGAAAAAAGGATGCAATCAGGTAAACTAATGAAGAAATCTTGAAGTTCATATGCTGTAATTTAATGATACTTATAAATTTAAGAAATTTAATTTTTGGAGTTGTTCTTTGGCTATAGAACTCATTTAGACTTTTTCAATTGGCTAAAAAATTGACCTTTTTCACCCTTTCTTTGCCATTTTTTCCTTCCGTAGCCCAGCTATGTAATTCAAAAATGACTTCAAAAAGGCGAAGAATTCCTAATTTTCGCTTCAATCCAAAAAGTCTAAATGAGTTCATAAAGTATCTCGTTATTGAGGATTGTTCGCTTTTAAACTTCCCAGAACCAAGAATATCAAGAATGCCAGCCCTATGTAGCCCACTAGGCTATAAGAGCCAAACGTGGAAAAACACAAACTAAAAATAGGTGGAGCCAAAGCACTTGCCAGAATCAGAAAGCTCATTATTTTTCCAGTAATGGCACCTAAATGGTCTCGACCATAAAAGCGAGGCCAAGCGATAGCATTAAGAACGGCAAAAAATCCACCCATGATACCAAAACCGGCAATTAAGAAAGGAATGCCGATGGCACTGGTCAAAAACAAAAAGCCCACAGCTGCTAGAATACCGCCCGAAAGCATTAAATAGAGGTAGAGTTTTAAGGGAAGCGAATCACTTAACCAGTTAAAAATGGTCGAAATTGTAACGGCAACTACAGAACCAGGTAAAAAAATAGAAATAGCATCAGCTTTTGGATATCCCTCACTGGCAAAGATTGACACAACATGGAACGTAAGCCCGGTGATAAAAAAGCTATTAAAAGCAAGCATTAATCCGTACATCCAAAAAGCGCGTGTACCTTTAGCCTCTTTTAGTGTGAACTGCTTATTTGCAATTTTGATTTTTTCTTGTTCCTCCAAGTTTTTCTCAGGTACCCCATCGGGTAAAAGGCCATGTTCTTCAGGTCTGTTTTTATAAAATAGGAAAACCAGCACGCTAAACGCCAGAATTCCTATTGCAAAGATTCGCCATGTATTTTCCCAGCTATCAGTTTCAATAATTGCATTAATCCATAAAGGGGAGGAGGAAAAACCAAAGGAAAGCGCAACGCTGCTGAACATATTCACCTTGCCCCGGTTTTTATCGAACCAAATCATGATCATGTTTCTCGACGTCATGGTCAATACACCTTGTCCTGCAAACCGCAATAAGAAAAATAGACACGTCATTAGAACAAATGGGATGATCCATGTGTCTTGATTAAGTAAATGCTTGATAGACTCACTCATGTGGACCGATAGGGAACAGAGTAAAAGCGTCGTCGCCAATGTCAATGTTGCCCCTAAGGCAACATACCTTGCTCCGTACCTATCGAACCAAACACCTGCCCTCCCTATGACCTGGGAACTGATAATGGTTCCGATCATGTAGGCATTACTAAACTGATTACGGCTTAGCCCCAAAGCATCCTTAACCGGATCTGTAAAAACAGATACCCCTATGGTTTGACCGGGAATACTGCAGTACACGCCAATAGTTCCCATGAACAGGATGACATACCCATAGAAAAAAGGACTTTTTGCTGGGTCGATTACATTGAATTTCGGGATTTTGGACATGGTAGGGTTTCACCCGTAAAAGTAATTGTTTTAGTCCAATGGAATGTCAAAAAAAGGAATTGAACCTTGATTTAAAGCGCAAAGATTACCTAAAATTATTAGGCAATGTTGATTCCCTTTAAAACCAATGTTTTCCATTCGGGATGCCGTTTTATATACATGGCGACGAAAGGGCATAATGGAACCAGTGTAAGATCTTTTGCCTTGATGTGTTCCAGTGTTTGTTTTATGAGTTCGGAACCGACACCCTTGCCTTCATAGTTTCTGGGTACTTCGGTATGGGTAAGATAGATTTTTTCTTTTGCCTTTATGTATTCGATTTTAGCCATAGCATCATCAATCTTAAATTGAAATTGCTTGGCTTCTTCATTGTCTATGAGTTGATATTTGGTATCCATAACGTAAACGATTTAAGGGTAAAAGGGGTATGTATAGTATTGTCTTGTTAGGATGGCGTAGTTATCTTTTAGATGCCGTTTAACATTTAAATCTAGTGCTTATTGAAACATAAGTTCAACAAGATGTCAGGATGTAATGATTTGTTGTCCAAAAAGAGCTGCCTTTTGGCAGCCCTATTTAAACTAAATTTTTAAGATATTCTAGACTCAACTTTTTCCCAGTTGATGATTTTAATAATATTCTGAAGGTAATCCCCTCGCTTATTTTGGTATTTTAAATAGTATGCGTGTTCCCATACATCTATTCCCAATATTGGCGTTCCCATTTTTTCTGCAACGCTCATAAGAGGGTTATCTTGATTTGGAGTAGAACAGATGTGAAGCTTTTTATCCACATCTTGACACACCCATGCCCAACCGGAACCAAATCGTTTTGCACCAGCTTCTGCCAATTCTTTGGTAAAAGCTTCTTGCGAACCAAAATCTTCGGTAATCTTGGATTTTAAGGTGTCGCTCATACTGCCACCGGGAGTTAAAATATCCCAGTAGAGGGTATGGTTGTAATATCCACCGCCATTATTGCGGATTGCTGTTGGCAAATTATCCATGCTCAAAATTTCCTCAATTGTTTTCCCAGAGATATTTTCCTCTTTTAAGGCAGCATTAAGCTTGTTGGTATACCCTTGGTGATGTTTTGAATGGTGAATCTCCATGGTCATCGCATCAATGGTATCTGGAAACGCTTCGTACCCGTATGGAATCTCGGGAAGTGAAAACACTGTTGATGCTGTAGCGGGAACCTCCATCTCTTTTTCTTTTTTAGGTTCGGTCTTACAGGATGAAAGCACAAGGGAAGGGGCAATGGACATTCCAGTGGTCGCCATTACCGTATGCTTCAAAAATTTACGTTTGTCCATGGTAAAGTTTTTATGATTTTTCTAAAGTTAGGAATTATTGAAATGATGTCAAACTAAAATGGCTTTAACAATTCTTTATTATCTCGAATGCCCCTTTTAAGATTTTCACACAGCAAAAGTGTTTTGTCAATTTTGGTCTGAGCGTTTTTATAGCGGGTAATCATGTAAATAATACCACGTTTCTTACCATCTGTAAGGTTTTCAAATATGTTGTGAGCATCATAATCGCTAAGCATGACCGCATCAAACTCCTCGGGAACGGCCACACCATATTTCGAAGTATCTTCAAAAAGCTGTAATTGGAAGTAATCGTTGGGGAACACGCCCAATGCCTTTTGATTCTTCTTTCCGAACATCATAAAGTAGGCATTGTTTCTTTTTAAGAGGGCTGCATAAATTTCGATGGATTTATCCTCAAAGCGTGCTACCACTCGGACACGTTTATGCTTTTTTTCAATAAAAGGTTTCGCAATTTCCATTGGAAGAGCGATTAAGTGCATGCCGTTCACATTAGTTCCGGTACTTACTTCAAAACTTCGACTTTGCATCTAGCGTACTTTGAATTTTAAATAGCGATTTATGATTTAAAGGCAAAGTATAAAAGAAACAGGAAATTAATCCAATAATTTGGTCAAAATCTGTGTTTCACTGTGCAGCGTTCTGTGAACAGGACATTTATCGGCAATTTCCATAATCTTTGCTCTTTGTTTTTCGTCAAGATTCCCAGTTAATCTGATTTCTCGTTGAAACGTATCGATTTTAGAAGTATCGTCTTCGCAATTTTCGCAATCCACCGCATGGGATTTACTGTAAGAAGTGTGCACTTCTACATTATCTATGGCCCATCCTTTTCTTCTAGCATACATTTGAATCGTCATTACGGTACATGCGGACAGTCCCGCGGAAACCAACTCGTATGGAGAAGGCCCAAAATCATTTCCACCATATTCCGTGGGCTCATCGGCAATCATATAATGGCTGCCAACTTTCATTTGTGTCGTAAAATAGTCATCTCCGTCCAAGCTAGCCACAACTTGGTGTTTTGTTCGTAAACTTTCATCAACTCCTTTTTCTATGGACAGGTATCTTTTTGCCCAACCAGAAATAACCTCTCCAACATAAGTAGAGTCTTTTTTATTGAACAATAAATGATCTGCGCCATCTAACGACACAAAACTTTTAGGATGGTGTGCCGCTACGTAGATTTCCTCAGCATTTTTTATGCCTACTGTGTCATCTTGTGGCGAATGCATAATGAGCATAGGCTTTCGTAGTGACTTTGCAGTTTCTGGAAGTGATTTGGTTTCCAAATCATCTACAAACTGTTTTTTAATTTTAAAGTCGCGACCACTTAGATTAACAACTGCTTCTCCATTTGTATTGATTTCCTCCAGCCCACTTTTAAAAAGATGTTTTACATGTTTGGGATTGGAGGGAGCACCTACGGTAGCTATTGCGTTCACAGATTCAATTTCGGCCGCTGCAAAGATTACTGCGGCACCGCCCAAAGAATGCCCAATCAACAATGAGGGGGATTCGTAGTTCTCCCTTAAAAAATCGGCTGCAGCTATTAAATCCTCCACATTTCCAGAAAAATTGGTATCTGCAAAATCACCATCACTTTCACCTAAACCCGTAAAATCGAACCGAAGTACGGCAAAGCCATTTGCGGTCAATGCTTTACTGATATTCTTAACGGCGGAAAGATTCTTGGTACAGGTGAAACAATGCGCAAAGAGCGCATAATTATGTGGATGTCTATCTACAGGAAATTCTATACGGCCTACAAGTTGTTGACCTTCTTTATTGGTAAATGTAATTTTTTGAAGATTCATTATAAGGATGTTGACTTTAAGCTTAAGTCGATATTAGATTAGAACCTTATCAAGTTACAACATCAATTTTACAAAAACGAGTTATTTTTAGTGTTCGGTCTTTATGGTAAAGAATCTTGGCTTCGAAAGCTCACTTTTGACATCAAATTTAGAAACAGCTTCAATTTGATATTCATACTTTCCAGGCTTTAGGGAGCTGGATTTCCAATTCCTGCTTTTGGTGGTCAGTTTTTCTTCAGAAAGAATCAGTTTACCGTTTTCATACAACCTAAAACCGGCTAGGTCATCGATTTCATCACTATACTTCCAATGTAAGGTTACAGTGGCACCTTCTTTTGATAGCGGCCAGATGTTAACCCTTGGTAATTCTTTTGAAGGAACATAAACCGATAAGGTATCGCTGATCGGTGACCTTATTGATTCATATTCTTTTTCGTAAAGTGCTTCAACCTGAAATTGGTACAATTTACCAAACCGATTGTAAACGGGGTAGTTGTACTTATTTTTTCTGATATCTATCGATGCCTGTAAAGCTAGTTCCTCACCTATTCCGGAAACATATAATAAGTATTCAAGCTCATTAATATCTTCGTGTGTTTCGTCTCCCCAACTTAATTGGATAAACTTTTCACCGTTTACCTTAACAATTTCACCTTTAAGGCTCTCAGGTTTTTCCGTTAATTTCCGTATCTGGCTTTCAGTAAGTTGTTGTGCTGTAAGAATACTTAGACTAAATAAGAGTATAGTGGTGGCATAGATGGTTTTCATAATTTGGTTTTGAGGTAAAACGTATGAAAGCACTATATATTTTTGAAAGTCCTTAGAAGCTTATGCT
>JBCCEC010000082.1:0-16272 GCA_039030475.1 Bacteroidota bacterium | reverse complement strand
TAATCGGGGGATAAGCCTGAAAACTTTGCGCCGCTATTAATTCACCTTTATCGGTTCGGTTGTCATCCATTGTTATTGAGCTAAATCAAAAGGTAATGAACTCTAAATAAATGACCTTGCTAAACTAAGGGCTACCGCTAGATTGCATCTAGTGGGAGAAAGCAAGAGTGAGCATAAGATGACCCATGAAAAACTGCCTTGGTTCATCTTAGGAATTTAGGGAAAGATCTTTAAAGAATTCGTTTAGTGTGATCTTGTGGGCATCCAGTATCTTTAACAAGCTCGCAAAGGTAAAATTGGTACCCTTTTCCATACGCCAGTACTGCATGCGGGATATGCCAAATTCAATGGCAAAATTTTCATAGCTTGAATAGCCCTTTTCTATTCTTAGAGTTTCCAACTTTTTGGCAATTGCCATAATTCTAGGATCCAATTCTTTTTTTGTATCGTCTTGTTGCTTTGCCATCAGGTTCTTTTAGCGATAACAAAGCTGGATTTTTAAAAATCTCTATGTTACATCTTATAAGTTACCACATTTATAAACATTTTATTATCTTAGCACTATGCTGGACCATTATACAGAACAGAACCAACTTTCAGAATATATGACGGATTCTTATGGTTCACCTGAAGATTTATCCTTAATTCTTTATTCATGCATCGAAATGCTTTTTTACTTGGAAGAAGATGTTTTTGACCGCCAGGAGGTACAAAATGTGGTTTCCACTCTAAAAGATATTATCATCTTGCTTAAGCAACAAGGATGGTAAACTACTTTCGCTCCCACCACGCTGCAGCCAGTTTGCAACTGGTAGCAAGCAAGCGCAAGAAGACAACAGACAAAAACCCGCTTTTTCACAAAACTCACTCCTTTTCAATATCGTGCCTGCAAAACGTATTTTTAATATTAAATAAGGTCATTAGTAGTTATCTTGATTAAGCATTCGTAAAATCGACTTACTATCCTTAAATTTAGGCAACAACGCAATACGCCAACCCATGAAGTCTTCTACATCGATTCCAGTATGCTTTTCTGCTTTGATATTTTTATTTATCTCAACCGGTTTTTCGCAGAAACTAAGTCAAGAAAAATTAAACAGTACTGCCCAAGAGTATACGCTAAGCTCTTTTGGGACTTTAAAAGAATTGCTTAGCATTCCTAACGACGCTTTTTACCCCGAAGAAATCGAAAAGAATGTGAAATGGTGCGAAAATGCCTTTACATCCAGAGATTTTAGCACCACCCGAATTCCAACAGCAACTGTTCCGTTGTTATTGGCCGAACGAAAACACAAAAAAGCCAAGAAAACGGTACTCATTTATCTGCAAATTGATGGGCAACCCGTAGATTCGACCAGATGGTTTCAGGAAAGTCCGTATAAACCTGCGCTTAAAAAAATGGACAATAACGGGGAGTGGAAAGAAATTCCATGGAATACCATCAAAAATTATGAAGATGATTGGCGTGTTTTTGCCAGGGCCGCAAGCGATGCAAAAGGACCGGTTGCCATGTTTCTTGCCGCTTTGGATGCTGCTAAAGAATTGAACATCAATCCAAATTATAACATTAAGGTAATTATGGATTTTGAAGAGGAGCTCGGTTCTCCTCATCTTCCAAAAGCCGTGACGGATAACAGCGAACTTTTAACAGCGGATATGCTTATAATCTTTGATGGTCCTCGACATATCACCAACAAACCAACATTAACCTTTGGAGCAAGAGGTATTTCCACCATACAATTAACCACTTATGGCCCTGTAGTTCCACAACATAGTGGGCATTTTGGCAACTATGCACCCAATCCTGCCTTGCGACTTTCCAAATTGTTGGCTTCCATGAAAGACGACGAAGGTCGAGTTACCATTCCTGATTTTTATGATGGTATCGACATCGACCAAACCACCGAAAAAATCTTAAAGGCCGTTCCCGATGATGAATTTCAGATAAAGGAGCGCCTTCAAATTGCGGAAACCGACAAAGTAGGTAGTTATTATCAAGAAGCGATTCAATACCCGTCGTTGAACATTAGGGGCATGCAATCCGGTTGGATCAATGAAAAAGTGCGTACTATAATCCCTGGATGGGCAAGAGCGGAAATCGATGTGCGCTTGGTCCTGGAATCTAACCCAAATCGCCTCATTGATTTAATCAAAAAGCATGTAACCAATCAAGGATACCATGTATTGGATAGGGAACCCACCAAAGAAGAGCGCTTGACACATGCAAAAATTGCAACTATGACCCACGAAATCTCGTACCAATCCTTTAGAACCGATTTTGATTCTGAAGTAGGGCTATGGCTTACCAGTGCCCTAAAAAATGCCTTTGGTGAAGACCCCATCCGTATTCGGATGAGTGGGGGCTCCATTCCCATTTCACCGTTTGTGAATACGTTAAATATTCCAGCGGTAACGGTACCAACGGTGAATCGGGATAACAATCAACACAGCCCCAATGAAAATTTAAGATTGGGTAATTATAGGGAAGGCATAAAAACCATGATTGCTATTTTGGCAGAGCGATTGTAACTTTTAGTTCTTAAATCAGTACAATAGTCAGCATCATTTTTCTATGGGTAGCTTTCAGATAACGGACCAAATGGGGCGCACGGTGAAAATAACAAAACCTCCGTCGCGAATCGTTTCCCTTAATCCATCCCAAACAGAAACATTGGTCGATTTGGGGTTAGAAGCATCGTTGGTGGGTATCACCAAATTTTGTATCTATCCAGACCATCTTCGAAAAACCAAGACAGTGGTCGGTGGTACCAAGAACGTCAACTACGATAAAATCAAAAAATTAAAGCCGGACATTATTCTTTGTAACAAAGAAGAAAATAGCCAGGAAATTGTAGCAACTTTGGAAAAGGAATATCCTGTTCATGTTACGGAAGTTGCCGATTTTAACGGCGCTTTGGAAATGATACGTCAATATGGGCAACTATTCGATTGTACAGAAAAAGCTTCGGGGCTGTGCGCCCGTATTCTAGCTAAAAAATCAAAGTTTGAATCCGTAATTTCAACAAGCCCAAAATACAGGGTAGCTTATTTTATTTGGCAAAACCCTTGGATGGTTGTCGGCAACAATACTTTTATTGATCATATGCTTGGACTAAACGGATATAGTAACGTATTTGAAGGACTGGATAGATATCCCGTCATAGAGCTCGATGACTTAAAAAGCGAAGCATTGGATTATATTTTATTATCATCTGAGCCCTTTCCATTCAAAGAAGCGCATAAATTGGAATTGGAACAGCAACTTGGCATCCCGGTCAAATTGGTCAATGGAGAGTTTTTCTCTTGGTATGGTTCGCGCTTGGAAAGTGCATTTGACTATTTTAAAAAACTACATGGAAACTAAGGAATACTACTTCAAGAATGATTCGGAATGGCGTGAGTGGTTGCATAAAAACTATGCTACCACCGAAGGAATCTACCTCATCTTTTACAAAATAGCGCACGAGATGCCCAGTATGCGATGGGAAGAAGCGGTACGTGTAGCACTTTGCTACGGTTGGATAGACAGTACCGTAAAAAGTCTGGGTGATGGCAAACGGCGGCAATACTTCTGTCCCCGAAAACCAAAAAGTGTTTGGAGCAAAGTCAATAAAGATCATATCAAAGAATTGACCAAGGCCGGATTAATGCATGAAAGCGGGTCGAAATCAATAGCGATTGCCAAAAAGAACGGTTCATGGACCGCCTTGGACCATGTTGAAAACGGAGTTGTTCCAGATGATCTGCAAAGTGCCTTTGACAAAAACAAAGTCGCATGGGAGAACTTTCAAGACTTTACACGAGGACAACGTAAGAGTTATCTCTATTGGCTGAACAATGCCAAACGTGAAGAGACACGTCAAAAAAGAATTGCCGAAATCGTTTCCCGTTGTGAAGAAAGATTAAAAATGACTTCCCGATAAATCAAACGTAGCTAATTTAACATGAGTTCGATATAAAATATCAACAAATGGTAGACCAATGTCCATAAATATGTTGGCTGTCACTTCGAGCGCAGTCGAGAAGTCTTCATGATTTGATTTTCAAGCAGACCTCGACTTCAGTTTATCTTGAGCTAAGGCGAAAGGCTCGACCTGACACACTCTTATGAAATATTGAAAATGAGAGCTACAAATCAATTCTTATGTTGAACTCACGCTAGTTTACTTCTTTTAAAAGTTCTTCGATGGAACGCTCCAATTGTTGATCAATTCCCTTATTGATGACATCTGGCATATTCTTCACCTTGATCATAGGTTCGGTCTGGTTGTTTTCCATCCATTCCCCAGCTTTGTTTTTGGCACTAACGGGTACTACGCCCCACCTGCCACCATCGGGCAAGCGTTCCCAACCTGCAAAACTACACGTTCCGGGTACGGGCATGCCCACCGTTTTTCCAATCTTTAAATCGGTATATCCACTTGCAAAGCAATGCCCATCACTATACATGGATTCATTGAAAATGGCCAATGTTGGTTTTGTCCATCTTGAAGTTGGCTCCCCTCCTACTTGCCTATCTTCCGTAGCATAGGTAATAAAAGATTCCCCAGTAAAGAACATGGCCAAATCGGCTACCAGATCACCGCCTCCATTAAAACGGGTATCCACAATAACAGCATCTTTATCAAAAAATTTACCCAACATATATTCGTAAATATTGCGATATGGACCATCACTCATGCCAGGAATATGGACATAGCCCAGTTTTCCGTTACTTTTCTCCTCCACTTCTTTCTCATTTTGTTTCACCCATCGTTTGTATAACAGGCGATTTTCTTGAGACCGCGTAATAGGTTTTATCGTGATTTGCTTTCTTTTTCCCGTGGCTGGTTCAACAATGTCCAGCAATGTAAACTGGTCCGCCAATCGGTTCAGGTATTTTGCAACATCGTTATCCGCCAAAATAGGCTCACCATTAATTTTTTCGATAATGGTGCCGGGCTTGATTGAAAATGTTGCTTTATCAAGTGGACCGCCTTTTATGACTTCCGCGATTTTTATGCCATCACCTGCATGGTCGTAGTCCATAAATATCCCCAGACTTGCAGTAGCATCTCCATTGGGAATATTACCATTGTACCGACCACCAGCGTGGCTTACATTCAATTCGCCCAAAAGTTCAGAAACCAATTCGGCAAATTCATAGGAATTGCCCAAATGTGGAATGTATTTTTCATATTCTTCACGAAGCATTTCCCAATCCTTCCCATGAAAATTGGAGTGGTAGAATATGGCATTGGCCCGCAACCAAACATGCTCGAACATATGCTGTCGCTCGGCATTGGTATCCAATTGCATTTCAGATTTCATTTTTACGGGTTTCGTCTTTCCTGCTTTTAAGTCGACCTTCATAATTTTACCATCACTCAATAAAAACAGATTCTCCTGTTCTTTGTCCCATTCTAAAGCGGCACGTTTGGCATTCAGGGAAACTAGCATTTTGGTTTTTTTGGTGCGAAGTTCTGTTTCCCATAGGTTCAGGTTTTTTTCAAATCGGGCCAAATAGTAAAGCTTCTCGCCGTCTTTGGATAAAACTGCATCTGCCAAGTTTGAAGAATGTATCGTCAAACGTGCTTTACGCTCCGTCATATCTTCCCAATCAAACTGTAACGATTTTACTGGCTCCTTTTCTTTTTTGTCATCCTTCTTTCCTTTTTTCTTTTTTGAATCAGAAGTATCTTCGTCTTTTTCATCATCCTTTTTATCTTCCAACAACTTCATGAGGTCATAATCCTCTTTGCTCATATTGAATTTGTCCCACCCGTCTTGGGTCAAAAACATACCGTACACATCACCTTGGGTCCTACCACTGGTTGCATAACTTTTAAGTCCGTCCCTATTGCTGAACCACAAAAGCTGGTTTCCTTTATTCACCCATTTGGGTTTGTAATCGTAATATCCACTTTGGGTAAGGTTTTCTTTTTTAGAGCCATCGGCGGACATCAATAAAATCTCCCCATTGCTCAGCGTAGCGCCCCAAGCTATCAATAACCATTTGCTATCTGGGCTCCACTTGAAGTATTTGTCCCCATCGCTAAAATGATACAGTTCCTTTGGCGTCAGTAACGTACTCTCCTCCTTGGTCTTTAAATTCAATACTTTTAGGGTTCTTCGGTCCTCTATATAGGCCATGTACGTGCCATCTGGCGAAAATTCCGGCAAATAACAATCTACATCTTTACTGAGCAAGACTTCCTCTTTTAATAAAGTTGCAGCAAAAAAATAGGTTTCTTCATTTCGTACTTTTTTGGTTTGATAGATTTGCCATTTACCATCACGCTCACTGGAATAGGCAACGGCCTTTCCATCCGAAGTAAATTTCACAAATCGTTCTTGCTCCGGGGTGTTTGTCAACCGTTTCGTCAGACCTCCCTCTACGGCGGTAACAAAGACTTCCCCCCTAGCGATAAAAGCAATCTCTTTGCCGTTTGGCGATACCGCCATTTCACGCACTCCTGAATTGATGGAAATAAACTGATCTGCATTTACGCCATCTTGGGTTCGGATAATGATATTTACTTTTTGCGGTTCGGCTCCGTCGATCAGGGTATAGATTTCTCCGTCATAGCTAAAAGTCATAGTTTCATTACCATAAGACAACGACCGAACTGGATGGGTTTTTAAATTGGTCAATTGTTGATTTTGAGAAGGATTATCCAAACTAAATTTGTGCACATTAAAACTCCCACTTTCTTCACTTAGATAATAGACCGTTTTTTAGTCTTTGGAAAGTACCGGGTTTCTATCCTCTCCCCTAAATTTTGTAAGCATGGTATGCTTGTCCTCATTTTTATTATACATCCAAACATCCCGGGTTATTGCAGAGACATGATGTTTTCTAAATTCATTTTCATATCCTTTTTTATCATGATACAACAAAAAGCCACCATCAGAACTCATCTGTACGTCTTGCGCAGGAACGGTTAATACCTGATTGACCTTACCCACACTGGAGGCTACTTCATACAATTCTGGCTGAGCGCTAGTGGGATATTGCCTATGCTTCACAGCATCTTGACGAACCGCACCAAACAAAACGGTACTGTCATCATGCGAAAACGTATAAGGTATTTCGTCAGTACTGTGAAAAGTCAAGCGAGAGGCTTCTCCACCAAGGGCATCCATTACAAAAACGTCGAAGTTACCATACCTATCAGAGGCAAAAGCGATTCGTTTTCCGTCTTTACTCCATACTGGCTTGTAATCATGGGCCTTATGAAAGGTGAGCTGTGTTGCCGTACCCCCTGTTGATGGAACCCGAAAAAGATTTCCCTTATAGGTAAAGACAATGGTGCTTCCATCTGGAGAAATAGCTGGGTATCGCGCCCATTTAGGATTTACCTGACCAATCATTAGCGTACTGAATAAAAAGAACAGACATACTGTTAGACTTCTCATGTAGTTGTAGTTTAATTAGGGCACGGAAGATACTAAAAAGACAATTCAGCAACTACATGTTTATTAAAACATTAGTCCTTTTTTCGATACATTTTATAATACACAAAAGCAGCAATAGCACCTACCGAAGAAAAAACTGTAAGCATCCAAAAAACATATTGGTGCCCTTGCTCACCTGGATATACATCCAAAAAATAGCCGTAGGCCGGACCTGCAAAAATATCGGGAGTGTATCCTACAAGAGAAATAAGGCCAACCGCCGTACCTGTCAATACGAGTGGTATTTTCCCTTCCCGCATTACACCGAAGTACAAGGCTCGCGCTGCATACACCCCAACAGAAATAATAATTACAGAAATAAAGAACAATAAGGTCGTTGAAGGACCTATAATACCTGTCGCAAAAAGAACCCCGCCCAAAACACAGCACAAAAAGCTTAACAATAACCAAAATGTAATTTTGAACCGATCCACCACCAAGCCCACCAATATTCCGGTTGTTGGTCTTAAAAATTGCAAAAAGGTCCCTACCTTGGCAGACTTCACCTCATTGTAGAACATTACTTCATTGGCATACTGGGATATGATATCCGTTATTTTATAACCTACATAACCGCAAAGGATAATTATCATAAGAAGCCAGACAGAAGGAAGTTTCAAGACTTTCTTGATATCAGTAAAAGATAATTTTTCAATCAGAATCTTACTTTCATCTATTCCTGATTTCATGAACAACCAAACCAAAATACCGATGATGCATATAATGACCGAAGCAATATAGAGGACATAGGTAAACGCTTCCTTTCTTTCAGATAAATCTGCCGCATTTACATCTTCTTTTAGAAACATTGAAAACACCAAGACCCCCAATAGCCCAAACAAAGCTCCAGTGAGCCCTCTACCTCCATCTAAAAAACCAAACGCTTTTCCCTGTGAGGTTTCACCGCCCCATACCCTTGTGGCCTTTATCATGGGAGCCCAAAAAAGGAATATGGTCGTGAAGCCCCAGTACCCATATAGAAGTCTTAAAACTTCATAGCCGGGATATGTAGCGAACAGAATTCCACCAAGCGCAGTCATCCAAAGGGCTATGGCAATCAGTTTTCTTGGTGGATATTTATCGGCCAAAGGGCCACCTACCAAATAGGACAGCAAGGCAACAATACCGTACACCGAAAAACAGAGTCCCAACTGTACATTATCCAATTGGAAAACATCCAAAACCGTAGGTCTAAAAATACGTGGTAGTACAAAGGGAAGGATAAAAACGGCTTCTCCGGCCAATATCAATAGGATGAGATAGTACCAAGATGGTTTGTTCATCTAAATGGTTTTTGAACGATTGATTACAAGACCATAAAGTAGTTGATTTTTGGGGATTCTTTAGAATATGATCGTAAAAGATTTAAGTTACTACCTTTAAAAACACCATGAAATTCTATATAGAAAGTACATAATTATTTATGATTAAGAGTACTCAGTCAAAGGTATAGCTGCTAACTTTATGTTTCTGAATAGTACTCCGTTGAATAGTATTACTCAGGCCAAGAACCTTTTAATTTCGGTAGAAAACAAGGATTAAAGTTATTCTTCTTTAAATATTTTAAGCTGATTATCCGAACCCGTCATTTGCCAATGCCCTAAAGAAATTGGAATGTTGCCTATGCTATTCAATGCATCGAAAAAATCCTTTACAACAAACGGCTTATTTTGTGACTCTTTCATTTTTGCGTAATCTCCCAACGCATTCTCCAACAAATATTTTCCCGTAATATAACTGGTTCCATACCCTGGCTGGCGCAAATAGAGATGTTGCTCAAAAATCAATAGTTCCTTTTCGGTTTTCATCCAACCGCGAGGGGTATATTCACTATGGATGCCCCCCGCTTCTTCCATGGTCATTTCATTGGCATGGGCATAGAGCGAACCTAATCCCCTTGCAGCTCGCTGGGCAATCATAATGTACACGATCTCTTTGGTTCTTGGACTGTCATCATACAGACCTGCCTGCATAAACATTTCTTCTACTGCGGTAGCGGTACCCTCGTTCCTTGAATCAAATATGTTGTACAGTAAGGGTCCTCTTCGTATTTCGCTTTTATGTGGTTCATGTTCCATTCTTGCCAATTCGAACCAATGGTAAAAATGGGAATACAGCGGTCTTGGGTCATAATGTTCCCCAATCAAGAAAAAATTCCGTTTTTCTTCGGGCACAAATTCTCCTAAATGCTGTCTAAGTGCAACATCAAAATAGGGTTTTACCGTAACAATGTCTTGTTTATCCAAAAATTCGATTAAACTTTTTGCTGCTTCATCCGCCATTTTATTGTAGGCTTCTGGTGAATTTGCGGCGACCAATTGCGGTAAGTTCCTGTTTCTATGTTCTTCTAATTTGAGCGATGTCCATGCACGTGCAAGTTCGCGTTTAAGTATCATGACTTCATCGTCCCAAGTTAGAGGTACCAAATGCACATTTTGCAAATACCAAGTATAATTTTCTTTTCCAATACCAGACGGGCCTGTTTTTGATTTGGACTTGGATTGCAACCATACTACAAAATCATCCGTAGAAGTTATCGCCTCATCAATTATAGCGACCAGTTGGGTATCATCCTTAACCGTGTCTTGATTTTTTAAACCCTTCAAGACGTTACTTTGGTTTTGAATATCCCTAATCCCCGTAATCCATAAATCTTTTGCATTTCCCGTTAAATTAAGTTTTGCCTGTTCATTTAGTACGGGTATCACTTTTAAATCTTCCAAAAGGCGAGTCCTTTCTTTTTGGGATAAAGGAAAATCATAGGTCCATAATTCGGTAATGGCGTGGTGCGTAGGCCCTTCATGGGCAGGGACGTCACTTTTATACGTCCAAACCGATTTGTAAAAAGCGGGGTCACGAACCCAAGGTTTTAGAATGCGATGGTTAAAATCATATCCGTTCATCTCGGCCCAAACCAACATCCAATCCACTTTATGTTCCACGGGCCATCCTGTGGTATCGATAGCTTTCAGGTTTGATTGTAATTCCTGAAATCTTGGCCAACGTTTTTTAAAGGTTTCTTGGGTGTAATCGGGCGCTCCATTAACAAATGGAAGTTTTTCAAATGTTCGCCATTCTTTGAAAAGGGCTACTACATCTGAATACTCCTCGGAAACGTAATTTTCTATGTTACTTTGAGCAGCAGATTCTTTTTCTTTAGTTTTACATCCATATAAGAATGATAGAAAAAGACCAAAAAGAATAATTGACTTATGTGCAAATTGATATTGGTTCTTAACTTGTAAAATCATTGATGGTTTATATTTTTAAGGAATCTAGGATTATGAGGTTGACTATAGTTTAACTCTTTTCTTTGGATGTAATTTACCATTAATTTCTATTATGAATTCATAACCTTCTCATGTGAATCCTTTCGCTTATTTTTAATGACTAAGCCGATTATCGTTGATGACAACAAAAGACGAACAAAACTATTGGACCCAGCGCTACGAAAAAGAGCGCACTGGTTGGGATATTGGATATCCTTCTACTCCATTGAAAACCTACATCGACCAACTTACGGATAAGCATATCAAAATATTAATTCCGGGTGCGGGGAATGCATACGAAGCGGAATATTTATGGAAAAAAGGATTTCATAACTTGTATGTAATGGATATTTCAATCTCCCCTTTAAAGGCTTTTCAGAAAAGAAATCCAAAATTTCCAAAAGCCCAATTAGTACATGAAAACTTTTTTGAGCACCAAGGTCAGTATGACCTAATTATTGAGCAAACCTTTTTCTGTTCCTTCGTTCCCACGGACAAAAATAGATTTGCCTATGCTGAACATATGTCCAAATTGCTAAGGGATAACGGCAAATTAGTGGGGGTCTGGTTCGATATTCCATTAACGGAGGATATGGAAAAACGACCTTTTGGAGGTGACCGAGAACTATATTTAAACTATCTGACCTCACATTTGAAAACGAACACTTTTGAACGTTGCTACAACTCCATTACCCCACGGCAAGGAAATGAACTCTTTGGGATTTTCACCAAAAAATCATTCTCATGATATCATTTTCATTATCAAACTGTTTTCTCTACAAGAATATACTTAATGATTTCATGCCCGGAAGCTTTCCATTCACCACGGGTACCTTTCGGTAGTATAAAAAAATCTCCGGCATAGAAGCTCTTTGCTTCGTTTTGTGAATCCTTGATATCGACCTGACCGGACAGAAGAGCTATCACCCGGTCATTATCCATTCCGTTAAGTAAATGTTCATTGGGGGATTCGGCTTTAAACGTTATTGTTAGTTCGGCTCCCCTTGCCAGTTCGTCGGAATAATATCCTTTCTCATTCAAGGTTATGTTCGTGCCAGAAATTCTTTCTTTATCAAAGAGTATATGTCTACTATCAGGAATTATCTTGGTACTATCGGCCCGTTGGGTTGAAATCACGGATAGCTCGTAGTGTAAATATTCTCCGGCTTCAATATGCCATTTTCCAGTAAAACCTTTCGGCGCCATAAAAAACTCCCTTTCATAAAAATGCTGTTCTCTTTCTGTATTGGAGTTTATAATAGCTTCTCCATTGAACATGTAAACGAACTCATCTATTGGAAAATTCTCAAACGTGTTAGTACCAGTTTCCGAAGAAACCATAAAAACACTCAAATCATCTCCTTTGAACAAACGCTTTTGAAAAAACCGCTTTTTGGGATTATCCTTTAATACTATTTTTTCGAGCCCATTCCCTGATAACAGGGCCTTATCAATCAAAAAAGGTTTTGGTACTTGTTGAGCATTACAAATTGAAGCTAAAATAAGCAGTAAAGCGCAGATTAGTTTTTTCATTGAATCTAGTTTTAATGTAGACACAATGATATCGTTTTGATGGAATTAAAGTGAATATTTTAGAGGAATACAAGTTCAGTTTTCTAATCTTGAACTAATTTCTGTTTTCGGAATTGATTGGGAGTAGTGCCCGTTCTTGCCTTGAAGGTGGTAAAAAAAGAGGCTTTAGAATTAAAGCCAGCTTCATAACCAATTGCTTCAATAGTGATTTTGTTATTCACCAACAACATTTTTTTTGCTTCTTCCACCCTATAATTATTGATGTAGTTTGAAAAACCTAATTTCAGGTTATCGTTTAACAGCTGTGATAATTGGTGCTCCGGTATGTTCAACTCCGTAGCAAGGTCTCTCACTTTAAGGTTTGGATTTTTAAACAATCCAGTATCTATCAAAAACGAATTCAATTGTTCAAGCATATCGGGTGCCAGCGCTTCTTGGATTTTACGGTTTGCATACTTTTTACGAACAACAGTTTTGATCAATTGTTTCTTTTTGAGAATTAAAAAAACAGCACCATAAAAAATAAGCGAAAATAGTAGTGGACCCAATACATAATTGGTATACAACGATACTACAAAAGACAGGCAAACCAGAGTAAATGAACCCAAGACGAAATACTTTAGTCTTATTAGGGTATCGTTCATTCTGTCCAGTGACCGAAACTTAAGATAACTAGTGAGCACGAGTAATGTCAAGATACCATGAAACGTATATCTCACATAAAAATCCCATGTACGAAAATGACTTGAAAAAGGATATAAAAGTCCAAACAGAAAAAGTACCCATAGTGAAGCGATAAGCAGATTCATCTGCCACCTTAGTATCTTGCCATTGTTGGAACTTATAAAAGCAAAAAGAAAGAGCCCCGAAGCTAAATTTGCCATAAGACCGAGCTGAATGATTATTGGTGATAATCCTTTGTCAAAAAAATAAAAACAGGAAACACCCACACGTATCGCAATCGCTATAAGAAGCAAACCCAAATAGATACTTACTGTTTTTGCCTTTGTGAAACAATATAAGGCCAACAAGAGAACATTAAATACTCCCAAGGCACTGAAAAAGAAAAGTAATTTACTGTCGAACATCTTTCAAATATAGCAACAGAAAAGGGGTAAATAAAAATGAAGAACAGCTATTTTCAATACATTTTTTTGGTGTATTTAAGCGGAATCCATTAACAAGTCTTTAAGAAATCACGTTACACTTTTGGTTATCTTTAATCCGACTAATTAACCCAAAATGAAACAAAGCTACACTTTGCTGATGCTATTTGCATCTATTACCCTATTTGCACAAGATTTTTCCATGGATTTGGTCCAGGATATGAAACCCCGAAACATTGGTCCGGCAGGCATGAGCGGAAGGGTAACTTCCATAGACGTGGTCCATTCCAATCCAGATATCATGTACGTCGGCACTGCTTCTGGCGGACTATGGAAATCCAGTTCTGGTGGTATTACCTGGGAACCCATTTTTGATGAAGAAGTAACGGCATCTATTGGTGCGGTTGCCATTCAACAATCAAATCCATCCGTGATTTGGGTGGGCACTGGAGAAGGAAATCCCAGAAACAGTCTTAACGGTGGTTACGGTATTTACAAATCGCTGAACGGTGGAAAAACCTGGAAAAGCATGGGCCTTGAAAAGACTCGGCATATTCATAGGGTAATCATTGACCCGACAGACCCAGATGTGGTTTATGTGGGTGCCATTGGTTCACCTTGGGGCGAACATCCTGAACGTGGCGTTTACAAAACTTCCGATGGCGGCGAAACTTGGAACAAAATCCTTTTTGTGAACAACAATACGGGGGTTGCCGATTTGGTAATGGATCCTTCAAATCCAAACAAGCTGATTGCGGCCATGTGGGAACATAAACGTGATCCTTGGTTCTTTAAATCAGGTGGCGAAGGCAGTGGTCTTTATATGACACATGATGGTGGTGCCACTTGGAAAGAATTGACCGATGAAGATGGCCTTCCAAAAGGGGATTTAGGTAGAATAGGCATCACTATTGCGCAAAACAAACCCAATGTGGTCTATGCCTTGGTCGAAGCAAAGAAAAATGCACTATATAAATCTGAAGACGGCGGCTTCAAATGGAAGAAAATAAACGATAAAAATGATATCGGTAACCGTCCTTTCTATTATTCTGAAATCTATGTAGATCCGCAGAACGAGAACAGAGTGTATTCCATTTTTACGTTTGTGAACGTATCCGAAGATGGGGGCAAAAATTTTAAACAATTGATGAACGCCTATGGAAGTGACGTCACCAACGGTGTGCATCCAGACCATCATGCTTTTTGGATTCATCCTGAAAACGGTCAATTTCTAATTGATGGGAACGATGGGGGAATGAACATTTCCAAAGATGGTGGTAAAACATGGCGATTTATAGGTAATCTGCCCGTAGCGCAATTCTATCACATTAATGTCGACAACGAATATCCCTATAATGTATATGGCGGAATGCAGGACAATGGTTCTTGGAGAGGCCCTGCGTATGTCTGGAAGACCCAAGGTATACGGAACAGTTATTGGCAAGAAATCGCTTTTGGCGATGGTTTTGATGTGGTCCCCGACTTGGACGACAATCAATTTGGCTATGCCATGAGTCAGCAAGGCTATGTTTCTCGGTACGACTGGAAAACCGGAAACAATTACATCGTACGCCCTACCCCACCAGATGCGGAAACCAAGCTTCGATTTAACTGGAATGCGGGAATAGGACAAGACCCATTTGATACCACTACGGTTTATTTTGGAAGCCAATTTGTACATAAATCAACCGACAAAGGATTGACATGGGAAGTGATTTCCCCGGATTTAAGTACCAATGACAAAGAGAAACAAAAGCAAAGTGAAAGTGGTGGGCTTACCATGGATGCCACCGGGGCCGAAAATCACTGTACCATTCTGGTCATTGAGCCTTCTCCTTTAGAAAAAGATATGCTTTGGGTAGGTACAGATGACGGTCGGGTACATTATACCCAAAATGGAGGTAGTAGTTGGACCGAGATCACCTCAAATATTAAAGGATTACCAAAAGGAAGTTGGATTCCACAGATCAAAGCTTCAAAAAACAACAAAGGCGAAGCGCTTCTGATTGCGAATGATTATAGAAGATTCAACTATACACCTTATGCATACCGTACGAAAGATTATGGGAAAACATGGACACGTATTGTAGATTCTGACGATGTAGAAAGCTATACACTGTCCATAGTCGAAGATCCTAAAAATCCTAATCTTATGTTTTTAGGAACCGATGATGGGCTCTATGTTTCCTTAAATGCCGGTAACAAATGGCAAAAGTGGACAGAAGGTTTCCCTACCGTTTCTACCAAGGATTTGGTCATCCAGCCAAGGGAAAACGATCTTATTCTAGGAACGTTTGGCCGTTCTGCTTGGGTGCTGGACGATATTCGCCCATTACGGGAATTAGCACAAACTCCTTCCCTACTTCAAAAGGAAGTTAGTCTTTTTGATAGTCCCGATGCTTATTTGGCCGCCTACCAACAACCTACAGGAAGTCGATTTGGAGGAGATGCGCTGTACAATGCAGAAAACAGAAAATACGGGGCTATGATTACCTATTATCTGAAAGAAGGGAACAGTTCCAAAAAAGAAGAAGATAAAAAAGAGGAGGAGAATGACGAAGAGAAGGAAACCGAAAAGAAAAAAGAAAAAACAAAAGACTCCGTTTTCTTCAAATTCTTTGATGGGGATAGATTGATACGAACCTTAAAATTCAAGACTCCTGAAAAAGCTGGTTTTCATCGAATCTACTGGAACCTTGATGAAAAAGGTTCAGATAGACCATCAAGAAAAATTAGCAAGGATAAAAAAGAACGTGGCGGTGTAGAAGTGAAACCAGGAACTTATAAAGTAAAGGTACACTATGGAGAACTAATGGATTCCACAATGGTAACGGTTAAGTCGGACCCAAGATTAAAAGTTTCCACTGCGGTAATCAGTCAAGTCTACAATACGGGAAAAAAATTAGAGGGTTTTACACAAAAAGCAG
>JBCCEC010000081.1:0-16306 GCA_039030475.1 Bacteroidota bacterium | reverse complement strand
GTCAAGTTTTTAACAAGGCTATAACGCTAAAATCCAAGAATTTTTTTTCCCGTTTATCGAAAAAACGAAGTAGCTACTTACTATTTCTGTCTTTCTTACGTACATATTTAAGTTTTAACCCCAAAAACTTATATGAACATGAAATTTAAAAATGAAAAAAGAAGGCTCAAAGTCGGCTTAAATGCCATGCTGACTTTAGCTGTAATTATGGTATTGTCCATTACTTCTTGCGAAAAGAACGATGCTGACGAAGACCAAAATGCTACAATCCCAAATGAAGAAGTATCCACTACGGAACAGGATATGGATTTTATCACCAAATACTTTTTGGGAAGTGAGGTAAAAGTAAGGCTTGAAGAAGACGGAACCTACAGTCTTGCCGGAAGCGACTTAAGATTGTTTGAAGACCAATTATCGGATTCTGCGGAAGCTTTTGACGAAAATCCAACACCAGATGCCGGTGCAACCAGTCTGGCATTGGGCGGAGGTGTTCAAAAATGGACGGATGGTGTTGTCTATTACGTTATCAATGGATTGAGTGCTTCCGTTCGTTCGGAGCTGCAAGCGTCTTTTGATGAGTGGACCAGTAAAACCAACGTTACTTTTAAAGAGCGTACGAATCAGTCCAATTATATAACAATTTCTTCCTCGGGATCAAATAGTAATTCTGGTGTCGCCACATTGGGAATGAACGGTTCAAGAGGGTTTATCCGTTTGGGAACAAGAGCCACCGCTGTGGTGATTATCCATGAACTTGGTCATACACTGGGCTATATTCACGAGCAAAATCGTTCGGATCGGGATGATTTCGTCATTATTAATTTTAATAATATTGTGCCCGATGCACAAGACCAGTTTTTTAAAAGCAATTCCGCAGTCTTTTTAACAGGTCAGTTTGATATCAATTCAACCATGATGTACGGTAGTTTTACGTTTAGTAGAAACGGACAACCGACCATTACGGATTTGAGCGGCAATCTATTGCCACCAAGACAAGCGAGTATTTCTGCTTTGGACGTTCAGGGTACAAACTCATTGTATCCTGCTACGGGTACCAATCCGGCAGGCCCTTGTGATGGTGTGGCGGAATGGTCGCCATCAACGCAATACTTCGTTGGGGATAGGGTTACCTATTTTGGAGGTTTGTACGAGAGGGATTTTACCCGATGGAATTTTATAACAAGATGTAACTAATAAAAATCGGGGTTACTACTAAGACATATTGTCTAGTTATAAAATAAAGAGGGTGTTTAGAAAGCTTTCTGCCATGTCATATTGAGCCTGTCGAAATAGCTGCTTACTTAATAAGTATGAATTCATTTTGACTTGCTCAATCCAACGTGTGGAGGGAAATCACTTTTTAAACACCCTCTTTTTATTTTTGAATACATTTGAAATAGCGAATCACTTTGAAGCTATAGTCCGTATTTTTCCTTTAAATAGTTGGAAGGTGTGGTTCCTTTATACTTTTTAAACTGCCTTGTAAAGTAAGATGGGTCATTAAACCCAGATTTATACATTACTTCGGCAATGTTCGTGTTGTTCACATTAAAATGTTCAATTGCCTTTTCAATCCTAAATTCATTTACAAAACTGACGAACTTTCGATGGGTCATTTTCCTGAAAAATCTACAAAAAGAATTTGGGGTAAACCCCAATTGTGAGGCTATTTCAGTAACTGCTATTTTTTTTTCATAGTTGGTGTTGACATACTCAAAAGTCTGTTCCAATCTTTTTATTTCATCTTTTTTGAACTTGCTCAAGGGGATATTTCCAAACAACTGTTTTGGAGTACTCTTTTTGGAAAGATGATCCAGAATGGAAAGTAAGTTGATCAACTTTCCTTGACTGTCCAGCATCTCAAATTTTTCAAATTTGTTTGATAATGCTTCTTTAGTTGCCCTATCAAAAATCAATATTTGTCCGGATGCTTCAATTAATCGCTTAATTCCGTTAAACTCGGGGAAGATGTTTAGTCTATCGTTTAAAGACTCTTTTTTAAATTGAATTACCACTTCAATATTGTTATCATGATCCTTGTTCCCAAAATCTGCATGTGGAATGTTTCCACCCAAAAAAATAATGACCCCATCGCTATACTGTTCTTTTTGAGAACCCACATGGAGCATGCCAGAACCATTTTTCACATAGACCAATTCAAACTCTGGATGAATATGCCAACCTGTAGACTCACAATAATCGGTTGCACGGTAGGTCTCAATTTTTAAGGACGTATTTGTAGCAACATTGATGGCTTCTAACATCGGTTTCATGTAGTAAAACTATCTAAATAGATTCAAAAAATAGCATGTTAAGAATAAAATGTCTTATGTAAAGAATGATTTATGCTAAAAAGTATAGCGGAGTCTTTAGTTATTTTGTTGAGATAAAGATTTGAATGAAATCACTTCAGCTCATATTTTCCAATCCCAGATACTTTGCGCCAGCATGGGTATTTGCCAGCTTAAATATTTGGTTTGGTACTTGGGCCATATACATTCCTACCATAAAGGATAAATTGAATATTGATAAAGCGGATTTAGGTATTGCCATATTTTGTCTGTCTTTGGGTGTCTTTACCATCTTTCCCTTGGCCTCTAAAATCATTAACAAGCTCGGGGTAGGAAAGGCTACGTGGTTAGGTGTGGTGTTGAGCAGCATCTTGGCCCTTTTCCCGCTTTTAGCCCCAAATTATTACGTGCTAATGCTATCCTTATTTCTTTTTGGTGCTTCTAACGGACTTACGGATATTTCCATGAATACGTTGGTTACCGAAATTGAGAAGGAAGATAAACAGAACTTCATGTCGGCGGCACATGGATTTTTTAGTTTGGGAGGTGTGATCGTAGGACTTGGGAGTTTTCTGATTCCGATTATCGGAAATCCGGTATTGCATATGGGTATTACGGTTGTGATTGTTTTTATCATAAACCTACAGTTCTACAAAAACTATAAAAGTGTTGTAGCAGCTCCAGTAGATAAAGAACCGTTTAGTTTAAAACTATTTAAGCCCTTGTTTTTACTGGGGATAATAGGATTTGTAACCATGGGCAGTGAAGGAGCTATAGTGGACTGGAGCGGACTTTATCTTAAAGAGGTGGCGCTTTCCCCGAACGTACTTATAGGATCTGGTTTTTTGGCATTTTCAGCTGCAATGACCTTGGGCCGATTTTTAGGGGACGGGATAAGCGCGAAGATTGGCTCTGTGAGAATAGTGGCTTTAGGAGCATTAATAGCAATTTTAGGATACGTATTGGTACTTTCAGAGCATACGGTTCTGGCAATCGTAGGTTTTGCCCTTAACGGTCTTGGTTTTTCCGTAATAGTTCCAGAACTATTTAGAATTGGAGGAAACGTAAAAGGTGTAGATTCCGCCCAAGGTGTTTCCTTTATTGCGGGAACTGGGTATTCAGGTTTTTTATTGGGCCCTGTAATCCTTGGGTTTTTAGCGGAAAGTGCATCTCTAAAACACAGTTTTTACGCCCTTTTAGGTTGTGTTTTACTTGTTTTAATGACAACGATGCTATTAAAAAGGAAAAAGTCCTAGCCTTTATTCTTTTTGAACATTTACATTGGTGAGGTTAATGCTAAAGTTGCCTTCGGCCTTTTTATGATCGCCCACTAATTTTAAACCGCCCATATCAACATAATCTTCCCAAGTGGTTGCCATGGAAGGTTCTGCTTGATTTCCTTTTCTAAAAACCCACTCACGAACTATAAAATCATCCTTAAAGTAAAAGTCGTAGGCATCTCCGGGTGTGTAGCCTCCTTCATTGCCATAGACCACCGTTAATTTTTGCATGGGCTCTTCGGCTATAGGTGACTTTTCATTTTCAGTATGTTCATACGTGAAATTATTCGCATCCCACATCAGATTAAATGGTGCCAAAATCCAATACCTGTCATTTATAAAACCACCATTGATCTTTATGGCGGTGCTATCCATGGATTTTCTATTGTAAGTCAAGGTATCTTTTGAAGTAATGGAAGTTACGGTGTTGGATTTTGGTTGCCATACCCAAGTTCTTTCAAAATGGGTGCTGTCCCTATCCACATTAAACGTAAAGGTAAATTCTTTTACGGCCTTCCAATGTTCATAACCGTGGGCATCCGCAATTTTTTCAAGAATGTTTTTTTGCTGTTTTTCTTCGACTATTGTCTTTTTTTTCTCTGTTTTGCAGGACAAAAGCATTAGAGAAGCTATGAATGTTAAAAGTAGAATACGTTTCATAATGAGTTTTGCTTCAAATATAATGTCATTTTAATATATCTTGTAGTACGTTTCCGTAAAAAGTAATACTAACGGAATCATAACCCAACATTTAAGTGACCTTTTTAAAGAAGCTGTTTCTTATTCTTATAAATAACCTCGATAAGGAATCGTCGCAGGCGGACGACCCGTATGCGAATGTTTCGGATGAGGAGCTGGTTAAACGTATAGTGGCCAATAACAATCCATTGTTGTTTGGGAAACTGTACGATCGTTATGCTAAAATGGTTTACAACAAGTGCTACGGATTTGCAAGGTCGCAAGATGAAGCCGAGGACTTGACCCAAGATGTTTTTCTGCAACTGTTCATTAAGTTGAAGCTTTTTAAGGGAAAGTCCAAGTTTTCGACCTGGTTGTATTCGTTCACGTATAATTTTTGCGTGAACTATGTCAATCGAAATAAACAGCGAAAGATGAGTGATAAATCTTCTCCTGTAGAAGATTCCGAATATAAATTGACAGAAGAGGTGCCCGAGGAAAGTCTCTATGAGATGAAGGCGAGCAAGTTAAGAGAGGCTTTGGAATTGGTCTCCGCAGAAGAAAAATCCATTTTATTGTTGAAATACCAAGATGGAGCATCAATAAAAGAATTGGTAACGTTGATGGAGCTTGGTGAAAGTGCTGTAAAAATGCGATTGAAAAGGGCAAAAGAACGATTAGTGGAAACCTATAATACGTTACCATAGATGGCAAAGCAAAGAAGAAATCCATTTAGGGAATTAGAAGCTTCATTACGAGAAGTTCCTCCGGGAATGAAGAAGAAGGTCATGAACGATATAGCCGCGGCTAAGTTGTTAATGGATTTGGCCTCGCTTTTCTCCTTTAATGTTGGTTCCGCTTTGCGCAAGCTTTTTAGAACCACAAAAGACAATTAAAACAACACGATAAAACAATACATATGGAAACAATTAACGAATGGAAGAACTTGACTTTTGATTCCCTCGCTGCAATGGGCAGAGATATTGCGTTGGCACTGCCCAAGATTATTGGCGCACTCATTATACTATTGGTAGGATGGTTGGTAACCAAAATTATACTTTTTGTATTAGGAAAGATTTTGAAGCTTGCCAAAATCAATACATTGAGCGATAAGATAAACGAGATGAACCTTTTTGGTAAAGGAGATTTTAAAATCGATATCGTCAAAGTAATTCTTGGTTTTGTAAAATGGCTATTACTATTGGTGTTCTTGATCGTTGCAGCCGATATATTAAGTTGGGAAATCATTTCTACCGAAATAGGGAATCTTTTGCGTTACCTACCCAGATTGTTCAGTGCTTTGGCATTGATGATGATCGGGCTATACATTGGTAATTTTATTAAGACCACGGTAAAGAAATTATTCGATTCACTAGAGTTTAGCGGATCCAATCTAGTGAGTAATCTACTTTTTTATATCATCGTAATCTTTATCTCTATTACTGCATTGAACCAAGCGGGAATCGATACTACAATTATCACCAATAATATTACCCTTATTCTTGGTGCGTTTTTGTTGGCCTTTGCCATAGGACTTGGACTTGGCTCTAAGGATATCATTACCGATATGCTGAGGTCTTTCTACACAAGAAGAACATATGCCGTTGGTGATAAGGTGGTAATAGGGGAAAACTCGGGAACAGTGGAAGCCATTGAAAACAATACATTGACCTTGGTGACAAAAAAAGGAAAATTTGTCATCCCAATTAAAGATGTTGTATCGGAAAAGGTAGAGATAAAGTCATAATTATCTTTATTTGGAGAATGAGGTATGTTTGAAGCGATAACTTCTTTGGAATTTGATTAATTTTGAAACTTTCAAGAAATAAAAAATGAGTTCAAAAAAAGGAAAAGTTCAAGAATTGGTCCAAGAAAAATTGTTGGAAGAGCGCAAGGTGTTTTTATGGGGTATGGTAGATGATGATTCCGCAAAACATGTTATTGACCGCTTACTGTATCTAGATTTACAGAGCAACAAGGAAATCCAACTTATCATAAATAGCCCAGGAGGTTATGTTACTTCTGGTTTCGCTATTTATGATACCATCAAGCAAATAAAAAGCCCAGTTTCTACAGTTTGTTCAGGTTTGGCTGCTTCAATGGGTTCAATTTTATTGTCTGTTGGAGAAAAGGGAAGAAGATTTATACAACCGCATGCGCGTGTAATGATTCATCAGCCAAGTGGTGGTGCTCAAGGGCAAGCTTCCAATATTGAGATTCAGGCCAAGGAAATTATAAAGACCAAAGAGCTTGGAGCAAAAATATTGGCAGATAACTGTGGCCAAGATTTTGATAAGGTGATGAAAGATTTTGACCGCGATTACTGGATGGGTGCAGAAGAATCTGTGAAATACGGTATCGTAGATGGTATATTGGAGTAGGGAATTGTTTACTACCTTACTTAAATGGGAAAAAGTCCTTCACAAATTTTGTGAAGGACTTTTTGCATATAGTGGCGCCGAAGCGGAATATTCATAGTATATACGCCAACTTTCGCACCAAAAGCCTACGACCGACCGTTAAATAAATGTCAAAATTCAACATAAGCAGGTCTTGTGTCCTTAACCATCAAGTGCAACTGCCTTTATTCCGATTGATTTTTGATATTTCAATTTTCCGTATTTTTAAAGTTTAATACGAATTCGCCTATAGGCATTTATGATACAGACCTCTAAAAATATTGCCATCATCGGTTCTGGATTGGTGGGCTCTCTTTTAGCTATTTATTTAAAGAAAAAAGGACATTCGGTTACCGTTTTTGATAGAAGACCAGATATACGAACAATAGAATTCTCTGGCCGCTCCATTAATTTGGCCATGAGCAATCGTGGATGGAAATCACTTCGAAAAGTAGGGTTGGAAAAGCGTATCAAAGAAATTGCGATTCCGCTAGATAAACGGGCCATGCACGTAAACGATAAGCCCGTTTATTTTCAAAAGTATGGCAAAGAGGACGAGGCAATATGGTCAATTTCCCGTGGAATCCTAAACAGGAGAATGATCGACTTGGCGGAAGAGGCAGGAGTTCTTTTTAGATTTAATGAAAAGGTCTGGGACGTTAATTTACCAGCAGCTAAGATATTTACGGGAGAATCAGAAAAAAGCGAGTGGAAAGAATACCAATACGATATTATTTTTGGTTGTGATGGCGCTTTCTCTCGTGTAAGGCATAAAATGCAACGTCGCAGTAGGTTTGATTATTCCCAGGATTTTATAGATGTAGGCTATAAGGAATTGACAATTCCGCCCAACGAGGATGGTACGCATAAATTGGATAAAAACTCCTTTCATATTTGGCCAAGAGGAAAGTTTATGCTGATTGCCATGCCAAATTTAGACGGAAGTTTTACCTGTACCCTATTCTTACCTTTTGAAGGTGATGTTTCGTTTGAAAACATTACCAATAAAAAAGAAGCCAAGACTTTTTTCAAGACTTATTTTCCAAATGTGCGAAAGGAAATTGAAAACCTGACCGAGGATTTTTTCAAGAACCCCACCAGTGCCATGGTGACCATGAAGTGCTATCCGTGGACCTATTGGAACAAAGTTGCATTGGTTGGTGATTCCGCTCATGCTATTGTGCCATTTTATGGCCAGGGAATGAATGCGGGTTTTGAAGATATTTATGAGTTGGATGAACTTATGGAAACACTTGGAGACGATTGGGAAACGATTTTTAGTGAATATCAAAAAAAGCGCAAACCCAATGCGGATGCCATTGCCGAACTTAGTTATCGGAACTTTATGGAAATGAGCCATAAAACTGCAGATTCAAAATTCTTGTTACAAAAGAAAATTGAAAAGCGATTTGCTGAAAATCATCCTGAAAAATGGATTCCTGTATATAGTCGTGTTACTTTTTCTGAACGGCCTTATGCCGAAGCTCTGGCAATAGGGGACAAGCAAGAGAAAATCATGCAAGAAGTAATGTCAATGCCTGATATTGAAGCACATTGGGATTCTAAAGCTGTAGAAAATAAGATTTTAAGTTTGTTGGAAGACACGGTGACCTCTTCTCATTAAATCAGTATCGTTGCTAACCGTTAAATTGATTCATATTTCTGGCTATTTATCTTTTTCATGATACAGTTAAATGCGATAAAGTTGTCCTAACACTTTGGTACAATCCCCCTCAACACCGAGCAGTTCAATGAAATCTCCTTGAAACTTATTTCATTTTTTTCTTGAATGGTGCAACCCCATACTTTTTGAGTTGTCTTTCTTTATGAATAAAGTCTTTTTTAAAAATTGATTTTTTGACAAACACAAACGTATTATTTGAATTTAATTTTACTGTTAAATATTAATATTTAACAATCTCAAAAAAATAATCAGATAGAAATGTTAGGACAAAACTCAACTAAATGAATAGTCCACATATTAGGTTATCTTTCCTAGCTTTAATTTGTTGTATTTCTATCTATGCTCAAGATGATAGTGAGGATAAATACATAACATTTAATGATAGAAAAAACAATGTGCATGGAGTTTATATAGGACTTCATGGTCATTATGGAGAACTTAGGGGAGAACCAGCTTATGGGGCAAGTTTTAAAATTGCCTATGTTGCCAATCAAAGATTTGAGATTGGTCTGTCAATAACTGGTTTTGAGTCTGACCAACCATTGATACCAGATACAGCTATTGATAATGTAGTAGGAGGTGGAACAGTTGGTATTCATTTAGAACCTATTATATTCAGTGAGAAAAGAGTCAGTCTTTCCTTTCCCTTGCATGTTGGAGTTGGTTTTTTCACGAATAGGATATTATCAGGCCCAGATTTTGACGAAGATTTTAAGGACAGGGAATTTGAAGATTTGAATCCCGTTTTGATTATTGAACCAGGGGTAAGTACACTCTTCAATATATCAAGGTACTTACAATTGGAAGCTGGTATTAAGTATAGATTTAGCGGCAAACTAAATTTGGCTACGAGCCCAATTAAAAGGCTGAACGGTTTTACCGCTGGTTTTGGTGTGAAAGTAGGCGTCTTTAATATGGGTAGGAACCGTTACAAGAAAAATCTTGACTAAGGATTTAAAGAAGTAAGACGGTTAAAACGATATACTGGTCAACTACTGGTATTCCGTTGCTCTAATTTTTATGGCAAGTAATGTATGCCAAACATATTTTAATAATAAATCACTAAAAAAATTAAAATCATGAAACACTTTTTTTTATTAATTTTTCTTTTAGTTGTTGGACTAACAGATATTAATGCTCAAGAATTGGGATTGGGAATCAAAGGAGGTTTCAACTTTTCAGATATTTCAGGAGACATTGCCGGAGATACTGGTTATCTTACAAGGTATCATTTTGGTGTTGTGGCCGAGGTGCCTATTTCTGATAAATTTTCGTTTCAACCAGAACTACTGTACTCCGGACAAGGTTATACTTTAAATGATGACCGTGTAGATCTAGATTATTTAAGTATGCCGTTGGTCGGAAAATATTATGTAACAAAAGGCTTGAGCCTCGAAGCTGGTCCACAGATTGGCCTGTTACTTTCAGCCGAGGAAGAAGAAGATAATACAGATGTTAAAGATTTTTTCAGTAGTGTTGATGTAGGAGTAAATCTTGGGGTAGGCTATAAATTTGAAAATGGACTCAATTTTAACGTCCGGTATATCGTAGGATTATCTGATATTAATGATAGAGATGGTCTTGATGCTAAAATTAGAAATGGTGTAGCTCAGCTTTCTATTGGTTATTTCTTTTTCTAAGGTTTTAAATGTGGGTGTTTGGTTTAAATTGTTATGAAACAGTTGCTACTTTTTGGTTTCGTTATTTTAATGTGTACTACTACGCTTGCACAGAAAAAACACTTGGAAAAACCAGCGGTTAAAGATAAAAATTACAATACCCAAATCTCACAATACAACATGGACTTTCCAATGGGGGTCAATGCAGAACAATTTGTCCACGGTCATGTCGATATTCCAATGACCAGGGATATGGCGGTGCGCGTAGAACGTTTTTATACCAAGTTTGGAGACCAAGAGCAGTTGAGTGCCGGTTTTGCAATCAAATACTTTTTAAACAAAGAGTTCTATCTGATTACGGGAGGTGAAATACAATACGATATTAATACGAATAACGCTGGCTTTCCACAAAGAGAATTGATGCGATTGAATTTTGGGATGGGCTATAAATCAGAACGCAATTTAAGAATAGAGTTAGGGTATAAACCAATGATCGGTACACCCAACTCTGATGTATTGGAAAATATAATCAGCAATAGGGAAAGCACCTTTTTTTTAAAAGCACGGTTCTAAGAACTGTTTTCAACGTCTTTTATAAAATTTGAAAGCCTCAAAATTTCACAATTGGGGTAAACGACTAGATTTTATAGGTTACATTAAATGAACTTTTGTGCTTTTGGTTGCGGAAAAACTCTTAACTCAAATTAGTTAATAATCATTTTTATTTCGCATTTCTGCCCTACGCATTGGCATGCTGTCCACTAATTCAAAAATAACGGACGGTGCCACCACAAAATCATATTTCGCCTTTAATCCGCCATCTTTGCCTATGAGCAAAACCCCTTCATAATTCTGTGATATGTTGTAGGCTTTCAGTTCTTTTGATTTTGGGGATAGTCGTAGTACTACCATTTCCCGATCTTCCATTGCTTTCTTGGTATCATGGAATTGCTTTTCTTGCTTCTTCATAGATTCGGATTCTAAATCTAAGCTAACGAGAATAACCAACCTATTTTGCCACTTGTATTGCGCAAGTTCTTGGGATGACATGCTTTGGAATATACAGAATAGTACGAGTGTTACTAAAAGTTTCATCCTTAAAATTACAGAATAAAAAAAGACCGCCTTTAAGGCGGTCTTTTTTTATGAAAATAGTATCCGTTTAGATTTTTGCGAACATCGCTTGCATGCGTACTTGTTCTTCCTCTGCCAATAGTGGATCTACTAAGATTCTACCACTATGCTCATCGGTAATAATTTTTTTTCTTGAAGCGATTTCAACCTGAACCTGAGGTGGAATTGTAAAGAATGAACCTCCAGAAGCACCTCTTTCCACCGCTACAACGGCCAAACCATTTTTTACATTATGGCGTATCCTTTTATAAGCTTGAATCAATCGGTCTTCGATTTTTTCTTCGAATTCCTCTGATTTTTTCAAAAGTGCTTTTTCCTCTTTTTCAGTTTCAGCAAGAATAGCATCCAATTCACCTTTTTTGTGCTTTAAATGTCCTTCTCTCTCTGAAAGTTTTTCTTTGGTCGAAGCAATTACCTCTTTTTTCTGCTCTATCTGCGCCTTGAATTCCTTAATGTTCTTCTCGGCCAATTGAATTTCCAGTTCCTGGAATTCAACTTCTTTGCTCAACGAATTGAACTCACGACTATTTCTTACGTTCTTTTGCTGATCGGCATATTTTTTAATCAGCACCTTGGATTCTTCAATAAGATTTTTCTTGGCGGCAATTTCAAAATTAACCGTCTCAACATCTGTCTTCAGTTTATCCATACGTGTCTTAAGACCTAGTACATCATCTTCCAAGTCTTGTACTTCTAAAGGTAATTCACCTCTAACATTACGTATTTCATCAACCCTGGAATCGATTAACTGTAAATCGTACAGTGCTCTCAATTTTTCTTCCACGGTGTTTTCTTTTTTGTTCGCCATAAATTATAAATACTTGATGGGATTTGTTATGCTCTCCGATAAAGAGATTGCAAAATTAGGAATTTTTTTGATAAGATAATCAACCAATAAATCTTTTGTAAACTGCTCAGTTTCAAAGTGCCCAATATCGGCTAAAACAAGTTGTTCTTCGGCCTCGTAAAACTGATGATATTTTAAGTCAGAAGTAACAAAAACATCAGCTTTTACTCTTTTTGCTGTCGAAATGGCAAAAGCACCGCTGCCTCCCAAAACAGCAACTTTTTTGACCTTTTTTCCTAATAATTTTGAATGTCGAACCAGGGATGCCCTCATTTTTTCCTTGATCATGGTTAAGAACAGTGTTTCATCCATTTCAGTTTCAAGGATACCTACCATGCCCATGCCAATGTCTTGATTGGTGTTTTCCAATGCAACTATCTCATAGGCTACTTCTTCATAAGAGTGGGTTTTGAATAGTGCATCTAGAATTTGTTTTTCTTTTTCAAAGGAATAAATGACATTGATTTGTTCTTCTTTTTCAAAATGAATTTTATCAACCGTTCCCTGTGTAGGGTTGGAGCCTTCACCAGGCTTAAAACTACCAACACCTTCGGTAACAAAGCTACAATTACTGTAATTGCCTATTTCCCCTGCACCAGCTTCAAATAAAGCGTGTTTTATGACATCTGTATCTGAAAATGGGGCATATACAGTCAACTTTTTAATTGTATGCCTTTTGGGAATCAGGATTTTTGGATTTTGGATACCTAGCACTTCACAGATTTTAGCATTCACTCCCATATTACTATTATCCAATGCGGTGTGCATGCTATAAATTGCTATGTTGTGCGTAATGGCTTTAAGCACGACCCGCTCAACATAATTAGCTCCCGTAAGTTTTTTTAGGCCCTTAAAAATGATGGGGTGAAAGCTGACGATTAGATTGCATTTTTTCTCAATAGCTTCGTCAACAACGTTTTCCAAGGTATCCAGTGTAACCAAAACACCGGTAACGGTACTATTGTTATCTCCCACCAATAGCCCAACATTATCAAATTCCTCTGCATGGGCAAGTGGTGCAAGTTCTTCCAGTATGTTTGTAACGTCCTTTACGGTCATCATGCTATTTATCTATAGTTATGTAAGGCTAAAGATAAAATATTATATTTTCGTTCCATGTTGCAATTGCTCCGTAAAATAGCATTCCCAATTTCTTTGATCTATGCGATTGTGGTATATGTTCGTAATTTTTTATTCGATAAAGGAATTTTCACCTCTGTATCTTACGAAACACCTACACTATGTATAGGTAACCTTAGTGTTGGTGGTACTGGAAAGACCCCGATGATAGAGTATTTGGTTCGTTTGCTCGACGAACATAAGGTTGCGGTTTTGAGCAGGGGATACAAACGAAAGTCCAAAGGTTTTTTGCTTGCAGGGCCTGAATCATCAGTGGAGGATTTGGGAGATGAACCTTTTCAGCTTCACAAAAAATTTAAACAAGTAACCGTAGCCGTAGATGCAGATAGAAGAAATGGTATCAGCAAACTTGAAGGTTTGGTACAACCGGACCTTATTCTTCTGGATGATGCATTTCAGCACAGAAGGGTAAAACCAAAGTCTTCTATTTTATTGACAGCTTACACCAACTTGTTTGTAGATGACTGGTACTTGCCAACAGGTGATTTAAGGGATAGTAAGCGGGAGGCTAAACGTGCGGATCTAATCGTTGTCACCAAATGCCCAGAAACGATATCGCTTGAAGAAAAGCAAATGATTTCTGAAAAGCTTAAGCAGTTTTCAAATCAAAGAATTCTTTTTAGTAGCCTAAATTATGGCACGAATCTAAGTAGTGGTAACGGTAACTTGGAGTTTTCTGAATTAGAAGGAAAAAACATTGCATTGGTTACGGGAATAGCGTCTCCCATGCCTCTGGTCAATCATCTAAAAAAGATAGGTCTTCAATTTAAGCATTTTGGGTATTTGGATCATCACTACTTTACCAAACAGGAAATTGATAAGTTAAAGGGTTTTGATATTGTACTGACCACCGAAAAGGATTATGTTAGATTAGATGGACAATTACCACAATTGTTTTATCTGGAAGTGGCTCATCATTTTAATGAAAATGACAGCATAGCTTTAGAACAAGTGGTAAAGGGGCTTATTTAAACCGTTCCTTCCATTTTCTTTTTGAAGATATTTTCACCTATTTTTTGATAGAAAACCTCGGGTTTAAACGGTTTGGTTACCACATCGTTACAACCAGCTTCATAGAAGCTTTCCAAACTATCGTCGAGGGAAATTGCCGTTAACGCAATGATTGGAATATCCTGATCAAATTTCCGTATTTGACGTGTTGCTTCTTCACCGCTTATTCCGGGCATGTGGATATCCATCAAAATAGCATCGTAAGTGTTGGCCTTTGCGTGATCAATTGCTTCATTACCGTTATTGGCAATGTCACAAGTGATTTTCTTTTTGTCCAGCATCTTTTTGGTGATAACCTGATTGATTTTATTATCCTCAACTACAAGTACATGTAACCCTTCAAATTGAAATTCTTCAACATCTAGTTCAAAGGCGACTTCGTCCATAGTATTGGTATCGTATGTTAGCTCCAGTTCAAAAAAGAAAGAACTTCCATGTCCTAGTTCACTTTCCAGATGTATTTTGCTGTCAAAGAGACCCAATAGGCTTTTTACAATGGTCAATCCTAACCCTGTGCCACCATACTCTCTATTAATTTGTACGGAGCCCTGCTCAAAACTGTCAAATATATTTTTTTGTTGGTCTTCAGAAATACCGATACCATTATCTTTTACCTCAAAATATAATTGTACATTCTCTGTGTCCTTTTTCAATAATTTGGCAATAACCTCGACCTTACCTTCTTTAGTGAATTTAAGGGCATTCCCTACCAAATTCATAAATATTTGGGATATCTTAATTGGATCTCCAAGAAGTTGTATGGGAATGTTCGGGTCATAGTCCAAAACTAGGGTCGTATCCTTTTCATGGGCATTCTGTTGGAGGGAATCCACGACATCTGCAAGAACTTTATGCAATTTAAATTCAATGTTCAATGGTTCTAGTTTATCCGCATCAATTTTGTTTATCTGAAGAATATCGTTGATAAAGTTGAGCAGATAATCACCAGAGAACTTTAAGGACCTTAGATGTTCTTTTTGATGCTCTTCTGGATTTTCCTCTAGCAACAAATGTGTAAGTCCTGTAACAGCATACAAGGGCGTACGCAGCTCATGGGTCACCGTTGAAAGGAAATTGGTTTTAGCTTCCATTGCGGATACCGCGGAATCTCTTGCCAACTCCAATTCTTTGTTCTTGGTATATAAAAGATCGTTCGTTTTAAGTTTGATTTGATTGTTTCTAAAAAGGGATACCGCCAATAATGAAATTATGGTTAAAAAAGCAGAGGTCAATATTGCGGTGATTTCCGAGCGATTTTTAGATTCGCTCAATTCTTCATTTTTAGCAGTAAGCTTATTGATTTCGTTCATTTGATGCTCAAACCGTATTCTATCTGCTGTCTTTGCCTCAAGTTTTACTTTTTCAATATTAAAAATAGAATCTTTTATTTGCTCTAGGCTCTTTTTGTAATACAGAGATTCATCAAAGCTTTCGTTCTTTTCATAAATAACGGAAAGTCTTTGGTAAGCTATTTGTACCTCTTTGGAGAAACCGTGCTTTTCCGCTAGTTCCAATGCGGCTTTTGAATGGATGATTCCTTCTTCCAAATCTTCCAAATCAATACTGATTTTAGCCAAATGAAGATTGGCCTTGGTTGCTAAATAAGCTCTTTCCTTATCATCTGAGTTAACAATAAGGGCATGCAAATTCTTAATGGCATCCTCGTAGTTAGTGATATTCGTAAAGATGTACCCTTCAAGTAAAAGAATATTATTTCCTAAATTTCTGTTATTACTTAACTTCCTTGACTCTTCCAACAATTTTAATGCTTGAAAATTATTGCCTTCATCAAAACGAATCGCTGCTTCCAGATAATCATGAAAGGCTTGGCCATAGGGATAAGAGAGGTCTTTAAGAAGAATACTCGCCCTGTCCCAATAGAAAATAGTGGTTTCACGATTTCCTTCTTCCAAAAATAATCTCGCATATTGGTGATAGGTATCCAATAAGAGTTTGGCATCTTCGTTATTTTCAGCAATTTCCGCAGCTTCATCCAAAGTCTCCAAGGCTTTATCCACCTTGTTTTGGTGCCTGTAGCGCATAAATCTGTCAAAAATGGACTGTACTTTTGAAGTGGAGCTAACATCTTTTTGTCCAAAGGAAATCTTGGTGCATAGAAATACGCACAGTACCGCCAGTTTCAAGCAGCTGATATTTTTGTATTTGGAGCTATATGTCAAACGTAATTTTTCTTTATAAAAATACCTATTAAATCCACAATTC
>JBCCEC010000080.1:0-16812 GCA_039030475.1 Bacteroidota bacterium | reverse complement strand
GATTCACTTTAGTAATCATTTCCTACATTTAAAATAATGTTGAGCTATCTGCTAGTATACATATTGTTTATATTGACCTCTGTAATAGAAGTTTTGACTAAAAAAAAAGTACTGCTACTTTTTTTATTTTGTTTTGTCTATTTGATGTTGCTAGCTGGCTTAAGGGGGGATAGCGGAATTGACACAAAAAACTATCTAGAGTTTTTTGGAGATGCGACTTCAAAAAATGCATCTTCATATAACTTGGATTATGGATTTGTTTATTTTTCTGCAATTATAAAGGTTATTTATGACAACCCTGTTTTCTATTTTATCGTAATTGCTACTCTTGCGATAGGTCTTAAAATGTATGTTGTATGGAAATTATCCCCTTTGCCCATAATAACATCCGCAATACTTTTTGGCACATACTTTTTACCTTTGGAAACTAATCAGATTAGGCAAGGGATAGCATTGGGATTCACCCTTTTGGCGGTATTGTACAGAGTAAGAAATAAGAAGGTATATTTTTTTGCCAGCATTTTGATAGGGTCTTGTTTCCATATATCAGCTGTGCTATTTACGGTAATATGGTTTTTAAAAAGAAAAATACCCTCGGCTTTTTTATTGGGCATAGTGCTTTTTTCTTTTTTCTTTGTCTTTATTTCCACAGAATTCTTAATTACCAACATCGTTGGATTTGGCCTTTTTTGGAACGAATTCATGTATGCCAAGTTAATAAATTATGCTTCAAAAATGGAACCTGTGGGTTTCTCTCCCATTCAATTATGGTATATTCTGAGCACGCTTTTTTTCTTTTATTTCAGAAAATTTGTCAAAAGTGAGATTTTCGATTTTTTATTGAACATTTTTGTACTCGGAATTGCTTTGAACTTTTTTCTAAATAGCTTTTCTTATATGCTGAGAATAACGTATTATTTCTTAGCGGTTGAGGGGTTGTTATTAGGGATTGCTCTGTATCATTCTAGACACTTTTTAAATAGGTTAACAATACTTATTGTAGTGTTTTTATTGATTTTTTTTAAGAATTACAGTTATTATTTTGAAAATATAGATGTGTACAAATGATAAAGGTGTTACATATTTTTCCTGCATATAAAATTGGAGGGGCCCCTATAAATGTTTTGAGGTTAATAAAAGCCAGCAATGGAAGAATACATAACTTTTCCGTAGGAAAACGTGTAGATGACTCCCTTTTTCAAGAATATGTTGATAATACTGAAACAAGTTATGATGTTGACTTGACCAACTTTAAATTAAAGAGTCTTTTCAAGCTGATATCCGTTATGAGAATCGAGAAACCCAATATTGTTCACTGTAATGGTAAAGGAGGTGCCTTGTTCGGTTTTTTTATAAGGCTTTTATTTAAAGTTGATATGTATTATACCTTTAGGGGCTTTCACCTAAAATATTCTGGACTAAAACTTAAAGCATATCTTCTTTTTGAGAAGGTCTTTTCCAAGCTATACAATAAATCTATTTCAGTAAGTCATTCTGAGCAACGATTATTCCTAAAATACGTCAATGTAAAACCAAAAAAAAATGTAATAATCCCTAATGGTGTTTCGGCCGGTCGTGAAGAACTTCCAGAAGAAATCAAAAAAGTAAAAGACTCTTTTGAGTACAACATAGTAACCTTATCTAGAATTTCCCACCAAAAAGATTTAGCAACAATTTTAGATGCTATGGAGGTTTTCAAGAAAGAAAATGTTGCTATGCATATAATGGGGGGGCATTTGGCAGGGGATGAGGAATATAAAGAGTCAATTATAGAGAAGTTAGAAGGATTGGAAAGCAAGTCAAGAATTTTTTTTTGGGGAGATGTAGAAGGGGCTTCTGACTTGCTCTGGCATTTTGATGTTTATCTGTCTGCCGCCTTATTTGAAGGTCTTCCAACTGCTATTATTGAAGCTGGGCTAAGTAAAGTCCCTGTTCTTGGTACTGACTGTGTGGGGAATATAGACTTGATACAGGAAGGTGTAACAGGTTTTTTATTCCCTAAAAAAGATGTTTATACTTTGGTTAAAAAGCTAAGGTTTGTCTTAGAAGAAATGACACTACAAGAAAAAAAACATATTGTAGAAAATAATCTTAATCAGATGCAGGAATTTTCTATTTCCAATCATTGCGAAAAAGTACTGGCACTTTATCAAAAAAAAGGTTTTGAAAATATTACAAATAAATAAATTTTATTATCCGGATATTGGAGGAATTGAGACCGTAGTAAAGCAATATGCAGAGTTTAGTACAGATGAGCATGAGGCCACAGTGCTTTGTGTCCATAAAAACTTTAAACTTAGAACATCTTTTGAGGAAGTGAACAACGTGAAGGTCATCAGGTGTTCTTCCTTCGGAACTTTTTTCTCAATGCCAGTTTCTCTTTCTTTTTTCTTTTTTCTTTTTAGAATAAAAAACAGATTTGATGTTTTGCATTTTCATGAACCTTTTCCGTTAGCTTCTATAATGTCTCCCTTTCTAAGGGGAAGAACAAAAATAGTCGTTACTTGGCATAGTGATATCATCAAGCAAAAACTCTTAAAGAGAATTATTGAAATTTTTCAAGCTGCTCTTTGCAGAAAAGCAGATTTGATTACGACTACATCACCCAATATGAAACGTTTTTCCTCTGTGATATCCCATTTTAAGAAAAAAGTTAGAATATTGCCATTAAGTATAGATACTGAGAACAAACAATCATCAAATCTGGATAAAGGCTACATTCTATATTTGGGGAGGTTGTCGTATTACAAAGGGATTGATATTTTATTAAAGGCATATGAGCGCTCAAAAACAAATAAAAAGTTATTGATCATAGGAGACGGAGATGCCAATATTGTACAAACCATAAAAAGCATGAAATTGAATTCAAGTAAAACAATCGAATTCATAAATGAATTTGTGTCAGAAGAAGAAAAATATGAGTACATTAAAAAGTGCTCCTTTCTTGCTTTTCCATCTATAGAACCTAGTGAAGCTTTTGGTATTATTCAATTAGAAGCAATGCTACTTGGCAAACCTGTCATTAATACAAACTTAAGTACGGGTGTACCCTATGTGAGTAAACATAAGGTTACCGGTATTACAGTAGCACCAAAATCTATAGAAGAATTATCTTCTGCGATTGACGAGCTTTCATTCGACAACAATCTTTTATCAAGATTAGGGGAAAATGCACGTGAAAGAGTAATGAACAATTTCTCTAATAGAATTATTAAAAAAGAACTGTTAAAGATATATGTAGACCTTTGAGCTTAAAAAAAGAATTTTTTGGATTTTATGTTTTCGCTTTGATTTTACCATTGCCGTTACCCTTGATTTTTTCATCGATAGCAATGGGTCTTTTAATTGTAAACTGCCTTGTAATACTTTCCCGGAAAAGGCTTGGGTTAAACCTAATTTCAGTTATTTTTTTATTGTTTTTTTTTGCTGATTCGATAGCATTGATTTTATCAGGAAAATCATTTGAAGGCAATACAATTTTTAATGATGTCAAGATATCTTGTTTGGTGTTGCCTATAGCGTTTTATAATCTAAGGGAAGATTTGACCAAAGAAACTTCGTCGATATTAAAGCTTTTTATCTTAGGAGTTATTATTTATATTCTTTATTGTTGTTTTTATTACCTATACTTTATTTATTCACATCCCAGATATACTGTGCAAATAGATAATTATTTGTTTTGGGCAATAGAGCATCGGTTTCCTGGCACTTATCATAGAACCTATATTGGGTCTTACATCGTTTTTTCATCAGTTTTACTAAACCGTCACTTCTTTGTGCAAAAGAAAAAAAAGGAAAGAATAGGATGTGTTTTATTATTTATGCTTTTAACATTCTCTATTTTTTTTCTTGGATCAAAGATGACCATCGTCTTATTTTTTATACTTAATGTAATGATTTTATTGAATTATTATAAAGCTTTGATAATTCCTTTTTTTATACTTATTGGAACTATTTTTTTTTTGATAAAGGATAGGTTTTTAACGACTTTGGAAAAGTCAATAGGTGATAGGTTGATTTTTTTTAAGAAGTCAATGTCCATTATTTCAGAAAATATTTGGTTCGGGATAGGGGAAAAAAATATTGCGCAGCATAAAGTCCTTATAGGAGAAGAATTAACCCAGCTTATCCCCCACAATGTTTTTTTAAAGGAAATACTGTCAAATGGTATTTTTGGATTATTGATTGTATTATCATTATTTGCAATCTTGGTGTACAAGGCAATAATTATCAAAAATAACAGCGTATACTCTTTTTTATTTTTAATATTAGCACTTTGTATGATTGAAGATTACATTTATATACAGCGAGGATTGTTTTTCTTTATATATTTTGGAATTCTTCTAAGCAACTCTTTTAACTTTAAACTGAGGTAATGGATATTGGGTCTATTTAAATTCAATAATTAAACTGACCTTTATATCTTCTTAATTGTAGTTTTGCTTCATGATACGCAAACCTTCTATACTTAATTCTATTGAACGAAAGTTCATCCTTTTGATAGGAGACTTTTTGATTATACTTGCCTCAATCAACCTCTTTGTAAACCATGCTATAGACAAGGAGTTTATTTCCTTGGAATTAAAGGTTTTTGTTTTCTCATTCGGTATTTTGACCTATATGGGAATGTCGTATGTTTTGGATTTTTATAACTTGGAAAAGGTTGCACGACAAAGATACATTCTGTCACAATCTGTATATGTTACTGCAATGTTTGTTTTCCTCGTTTTCATTTTTACCGTTTTCACTTTTGATGTAAGTTTTTGGAGAATACCACTTCTTTCATTTTTGTTGTTGACACCCATCGAAATTTGGCTTTGGCGATTGCTTTTTGGTAATGTTTTTAAACTAATACCCACAACAAAGAATGTAATTTACATCTATGATAAAAACTCTATTGAAGGTCTAAAAAATAACATTGATAATATAAATGGCGAAGGAATAAAAACCTTTTATAAAGTAAAATTGACCTATAATATGGATGATAGCAATTCGATTTCCTCAAAGAAAATCTTTAAAGAAGCTACAAAAAAGATTGATACTTGGATTTTGAATGTAAAAGATTATGGTAAGATACCTAAGGAAATAGAAACACTCCTTCTTGATTCGATTTTAAGGGGAAAAGAAGTAATATCCTACACATCTTTTTACGAAAATATATATGAGGCACTTCCTGTTAAATCCCACTACCATAGTTTTTATGAAATACTACAGGTAAGAAACAAGAAGATTAGGTACTTACAAGTTCTGTTCAGTTATATTGTAAATTTCTTTCTTTCTTTCTTTGTGGGTTTGTTGTTCGTTTTAATCTGCCCTTTTGTGGTTTTCTTTAATCTATTTTTTAATCGCGGCCCTTTATTTTACACACAACTTAGAGTAGGTAAGCATGGAAAGGAATTCAAGATTTATAAGTTTAGGTCTATGGTAACCAATGCAGAAAATTCTGGAGCTCAAATGGCAAAAAAAAATGATGCCAGGATAACTCCATTTGGAAAGGTGCTCAGAGCTTTTCGAATAGACGAGTTACCACAGATTTTATCAGTTATTTTTGGAGACATGCAATTTATAGGGCCAAGACCAGAGAGAAAGGTTTTTGTAGATCAGCTAAACGATATAACGCCGTTTTACAGTGTTAGGCATTTGTTTAAGCCAGGTATTACTGGTTGGGCTCAAGTAAAATATAAGTACGGTGAAGATTTAGAAGATTCGATACGAAAGTTGGAGTATGACTTATATTACATTAAAAATAAATCGATAACTCTTGATATGCGGATAATTTTTAAAACAGTTACCACAGTATTATTTTCTAGAGGAGTATAGTTTATGAAAAAAACCCTAATAACAGGAGCTGCAGGCTTCCTTGGCTCTCATCTTTGTGATAGGTTCATCGCAGAAGGGCATCATGTTATCGCTATGGACAATTTGATAACAGGAGATCTCAAGAACATCGAACATCTTTTCCCACTAGAGAGATTTGAGTTCCATCACCATGATGTATCAACCTTTGTGCATCTTGGGAGTGACTTGGATTACATATTGCACTTTGCTTCCCCAGCAAGTCCCATTGATTATTTGAAAATTCCAATAGAGACTTTAAAGGTCGGTTCTTTGGGAACGCTCAATTTGTTGGGTCTCGCAAAAGAAAAAAATGCAAGGATTTTGGTAGCCTCCACTTCAGAAGTATACGGGGATCCGTTGGTGCATCCACAAAATGAGGAGTACTATGGCAACGTAAGTCCTATTGGCCCAAGAGGTGTATATGATGAGGCTAAACGCTTTATGGAATCCATTACGATGGCATATCATCGTCATCATGGATTGGATACGCGCATTGTTCGTATTTTCAACACCTATGGTTCTAGAATGCGTTTAAACGATGGTCGTGTGGTTCCTGCATTCATGGGTCAGGCGTTGCGGGGAGAGGATTTAACCGTCTTTGGGGATGGTTCGCAGACACGGTCCTTTACCTATATCGATGATCAGGTGGAGGGAATTTATCGTCTATTGATGAGCGATTACGTTGAGCCCATCAACATTGGTAACCCAGATGAAACTACCATTCTGGAGTTTGCACAGGAAATTATCAAACTTACAGGCACGGACCAAAAAATAGTGTACAAACCATTGCCCAAAGATGATCCTTTACAACGTCAACCAGATATCAGTCGGGCAAAAGAAATCTTGGGATGGGAACCACAGGTGCATCGTTCAGAAGGCTTGAAGAAAGTATTCGAATACTTCAAATCCCTGACCCCAGAAGAGCTCCACCGAAAAGAGCATCGAGATTTTTCACATTTGAACGGCAAATAAACAAGGATATCACTTTTCGAATATTCGAATTGGGTTATTTTTGACAAAATTTCCAATCGATGAACATTTTAATTCTTGGTTCTGGGGGTCGCGAACATGCAATTGCCCATAAAATCGCTGAAAGCCCTAAAATAAAACAACTTTTTGTTGCCCCCGGTAACGCTGGCACATCAGAAATCGCCACCAACATAGCTATTGGTGTAAATGATTTTGGTGCCATTAAAAGAGCGGTTTTGGAGAATGCTATCGATTTAGTGGTAGTTGGTCCTGAAGATCCTCTCGTAAATGGAATTCACGATTTTTTCTTGCAAGATGCAGAACTAAAGAACGTCGCTGTCATTGGCCCACAAAAAGCTGCAGCAGAGCTTGAAGGCAGTAAAGAATTTGCTAAAAAATTTATGATGCGCCACAAAATCCCTACGGCTGCGTATCAAAGTTTTACTTCAGACAACTTGGAAGAAGGATATGCTTTTTTAGAAACGTTACACCCTCCTTATGTGCTTAAGGCAGACGGATTGGCAGCAGGGAAAGGGGTCCTGATTCTTCAAAATTTGGAGGAAGCCAAAGCAGAGCTCAAATCGATGTTGGTGGATTCAAAATTTGGTTCGGCAAGTGCTACCGTGGTCATCGAAGAGTTCTTGGACGGAATAGAATTAAGCTGTTTTGTGCTTACCGATGGAACCAATTATAAAATTCTGCCAACGGCAAAAGACTATAAACGCATAGGAGAAGGGGATACAGGTTTGAATACAGGCGGTATGGGCGCCATTTCGCCCGTTCCTTTTGCAGATAAAGCTTTTATGCAGGTAATTGAGCAGCAAATCGTAAAACCTACCGTAGAGGGCCTTAAAAAAGATAGTTTACCTTATGTAGGATTTATATTTATCGGTTTGATAAAAGTTGGTGACGCCCCTAAGGTCATTGAATATAATGTTCGCATGGGCGACCCAGAAACAGAAGTGGTAATGCCCAGAGTAAAAACGGATGTTGTGGATATTCTTGTTGCTATGGCGAATGGTAAGTTAAATGAAGTTGACTTGGAGATAGACGAAAGAACGGCTACCACGGTTATGGCCGTATCTGGAGGTTACCCTGAAGCGTATGAAAAAGGAAAGGAAATATCAGGTATCGAAACTATTAAGGATTCTTTGGTCTTTCACGCCGGAACCAAATCAAACAACGACAAAATAGTAACAAATGGTGGACGCGTAATAGCAATTACATCTTTTGGTGAAAGCTTTCAAGAAGCATTACAAAAATCCTATCAAAACATAGAAAAGCTACATTTTGAAGGAATGTATTACAGAAAGGATTTAGGATTTGACCTATAAATAAGAATGTGAGCTTATGCTCTTATCCTCTTCATTATTGCTATTGAAAATCTTAAGTCGCCCCATCCAATAAATCATGGCAACAAAACCAATAACGAAGAAAATCCAGTTGATGGAGTTTGAAGCCCACCAGCTTTCTATAAATCGGAAAAAATCATAAGGCGCAAAAAGAACATTCACAAATAAGTCTTCAATGCCGTAAAAAAACTTGCTCATCTTAGCTATATTTACGTTACAAAAGTAGTAAAACCAAACATGATTTCAAGCTTTTTCAGCAAAACAAAACCAATAAACTATATTGTTCTATCGGTCTTTGTGTTTCTCTTTTATTGCTTTTTTGTTTTTTATGGGACAGGCTACCAAATAGATATAGATGCAATTCCATTACAGGCCCTAACCGTTGGAGTGCTTCTATTTTCTGTTTACATGATCAATAAAATCGTAAGAATCGAAAAAGTAACGGATTTTAGTTCGTATGCGCCGCTTTTTTTTGTGCTTTTACTTGTAGGCTTTTCAGATGTTCTTCTTCACGAGCGTGCTATTTTTTGTAATTTTTTCATATTGCTGGCAGTATGGAGGCTATTGGCCATTAAGTCAATGAAAAATGTGAAGCACAAGATTTTTGATGCATCTTTTTTAATCTGTATAGCGAGTTTGTTCTATGACTGGGCCTTGATTTTCCTACTACTTGTTTTTGCGGTAATCAACGTTTATGATAGAAAAACGGTCAAGAATTGGATGGTTCCCGTTATAGGTATTCTGACAGTTTTTATACTTTCATATGCTGTGTTGGCCTTAGATGGGAATCTTTCTTTTTTTTGGGAACACTATAGTTTTTCAATCGACTTTTTAATGACTGGTTTCCTTGGAAAAGCTTCAACCATAAAACTATTGATTTACACCTTTTTAATACTGGTTGTAATTGTTTTGGTCTTTGTAAGGTTGCAGCAAAAAGGAGGTGGTAAACAACTGGTATTGCAGATTGTCTCTCTGGTTTTTGTTTTGGCAATTCTAGTGAGCCTGTTCAAATCCAATAATGCTACTCCTGTGATATTTTCCTTTTTTCCAGCGGCTGTTTTCCTCACCAATTATCTTGAGAGTATTAAGAAAATGCGACTGCGAGAAGTCATCATCATTAGCTGTATAGCGCTTCCCTTATTGCTTTTTTTATTGGAACTTAATACGTAAGCCATAAAGCAATATCTTTGTTTAAAATCAGCTGTTCATGTTCAGTTCACTTGCCCTTAAAATTTTTCAAGAAAGTATCGATACGTACCATATAAAAGACGATGTCCATCAAGAATTCTCAAACCCATATGCTAAAGACAAAATAGAGCATTTGCTGTATAGAAAGAACTGGATAGACACGGTACAATGGCATTACGAGGACATTATTAGAGATCCACAAATAAATCCTGATGATGCCTTGGTCTTGAAACGTAAAATCGATGCGAGTAACCAAGATCGTACAGATTTGGTTGAATTTATAGACAGCTATTTTTTAAATAAATACCAATCGGTTCAAATAAGTGAAGGGGCAAAAATTAATACCGAGAGCCCTGCTTGGGCGATTGACAGGCTCTCTATTCTTGCCCTCAAAATCTATCATATGCAAGAAGAGGCAGACCGAACCGATGCCTCTCCAGAACACATTCAAAAATGTACCGAAAAGTTAAATGTACTCTTAGAACAAAGAGAAGATTTGTCTGCGGCGATCGACCAATTGTTAGAGGATATAGAAAAGGGGAATAAGTACATGAAGGTCTACAAGCAGATGAAAATGTACAACGATGATGAATTAAACCCTGTTCTACGTGGGCAAAAAGGGTAAACATGCCCATATTTTGGTCATTCGGCTCTCTGCTATGGGGGATGTTGCAATGACAGTTCCAGTTTTGGGTGCCTTGGTCGCAAAATATCCCCATGTAAAACTCACCATTCTTACTAAAAAACAATTTGCTCCACTATTTTCTGGATTAGACAACGTTGAGGTCTATGAAGCCGATATCAAAAAACGGCATAAAGGATTGGTTGGCTTATGGCGATTGTACCAAGAATTAAAAAAGCCACAAATCGACTACGTTGCAGATTTACATAATGTGTTACGAAGCCAAATACTTAAAAAGTATTTTACGCTAAATAAAACTCCTTTTGTGCAATTGGATAAAGGGAGGGCAGAAAAAAAGGCACTCACACGAGCAAAAAACAAAGTTTTTAAACAAGCTAAAACGACACATCAACGCTATGCGGATGTCTTTGAGCAGCTAGGATTTCCAATCGATTTTTCCAAAATCAAACTGCTAAAAAGAGAACCACTTTCAGAAAAAGTACTGGATATCGTTAAACAGGACACCAAAAAATGGATAGGCATTGCCCCCTTTGCAGCACATGAAGGTAAAATGTATCCGTTTCATCTTATGAAAGAGGTTATCGGAATATTAGATAATACCGAAAAGTATAAAATATTGTTATTTGGAGGGGGAGTTAGTGAAGTGGAGAAGTTGAACACTATTGAAAAAGAATTTAAAGAGGTGGTCAACATGGCCGGTCAGCTTGATTTTTCGGAAGAATTAGCACTCATTTCCAATTTGGACCTTATGCTTTCCATGGATAGTGGAAACGCACATTTGGCGGCCAACTACGGTATTCCAGTCGTAACGCTTTGGGGGGTCACCCATCCATTTACAGGCTTTTATCCGTTTAATCAGCCCATAGAAAATGCACTTTTATCTGATAGGAAGCAGTTTCCTTTGATACCAACTTCGGTGTACGGAAATAAGTTTCCCAAAGGATACGGGACAGTAATGGAAACCATAATGCCTGAAGACGTCGTTGAGAAAATCCGTCAGGTATTGGACGCTTAAGCCGCTACATTTCTTTCCGCAATAGAGCTGAAATAATGCTTCAATTGTTGCATATATTGATACTTTAACTGATTATTCGTGGTATCAATCAACAGGGAACGCATACCCAAATAAGAAGCGATAATGTATGTCGCAACACCTTCGCAGTCCACATGACGTGCAATATGGCCATCAACTTTTCCTCGTTTCAGCACCGAAACTAAATTGACTTCCCAAACTTTTAAAATATCTTTCAGGTACGTGCTTATCTCGGTATTGCGTTTATTGAACTCGGTTAAAAAATCGTTCAGCATAAAACCGTATGCCATAGCATTACCTTGACTTGGTTCCAAAGCATTTTCCAAACTTTCCAAAATCACGGGCAATGGGTTCTTTTGTGTATTTAGAGGTTCCACTAAAAGTGCATATACTTTCTGCACAATAAGGTTTTGTACGATATGGACAAAGAAATCCTCTTTGGATTTAAAGTGATGGTAAAAAGCTCCTTTGGATAAATCAAGCTCTTTCAAGATATCATCCAAACTAGTATGGTAGTAGCCTTTCTCATGAAACACTTCCAAGCCTTTGGAACACAAACGATGCATGGTTTCGCGTCTTTTTAAGTTCTTTTGCATAGGATTTGGTTTTAGGGTTAAATAGACCGTTAAGTCTGTAACAAAGATTCGGCGGAATTTGGGCAACCTAAAGAATTGGGGACGTAGCTAGGGGAAAAATCGGTGAAAAGTATAAAAAGACCAAATTGTAGGTAATCTCAAAACACGTACCGACCCATGGGTCGGTTTAAGGGTGGGCTTTCTTGGTTAAAACACCCTGAGTAGATTAAGAGAGCTAACGTTTAAGTTCTTTTAATACCGATGTATTGCACAATCAATTAGTATCGCAATAAGACTATTTCAAGTAATCGTTCTTTTCAAATCATACAGAATATCTTACAAATCATACAGTTTTATCGCTAGCATAGTAATGAATGAAGTAAATTGTTGATAGTCAAGCTTCTCCCACCCATTTTTCAATTTTTTCACTAAAACCGATGCAATTATGAAACTCAAAAGATTCATCCTGCCATCATTTCTATTATTATTTATTGCCATGCTATTATTGCAATCCTGTTATTCCGTTCGGCTACGAAGCGTAGAGGGAGCATATAATCCTGCGGCACCGATTGTTCGAGATGATTATTATCGAGATATGGAGGTTATAGAGCTGGATACTACAATAACCATTGGGGCAACCACTAAGGATTTTACATTATTGATCAAGAAAACGGATCTATGTCCTTCCGGGAAAATACATACCGTGGAATATAGAAATACGCTGGGAGCAGTGCTTTTAAGTGCGGTCACTTTTGGAAGAAAGCGTAGAGTGAAGATCAAGTACGTATGCATGAAAAATTGAAAAGCCATGGCCAAGACAACAAAATTGACACTAAGTAAATGGGACACACTTCATAGCAATGGTCCTTTTCCCCTCAAATTTTTATACAAGACCAAATTGGAAGCGACCCATATTATGCCATCCACTATTGATAGGTATAACGATGCTGCCCAAGAAATACAACGGCTTATCACCGAGACCAAAAACCAGAACCAGGGTTTTAGGGCTTATGGTTCTGCCTGGTCCATGTCCAAAATAGCGCATCAAAAGGACCGCATGCATTACAATGCCCACATGAACACTTATTTTTCGTTCATGGACCAGGACCTTCATGCCATGTCTAGCTATGATGCCTCTAATCTGTTCCTTTTTCAGTGTGGAAACAACATCAAGGAAATCTCCGAAAAACTTGCCGGACATGGAAAATCGTTAAAAGCATCTGGAGCCAGCAACGGACAAACCATTGCAGGTTGTATTTCGACAGGAGTGCACGGATCCGCCATCAATGTAGGTTCTGTTCAGGATTATGTGGTGGGATTAAACCTGATAATTGGACCCAATCCTGGAGATATCGTGTATTTGGAGAGACACACCAAACCCGTGCTTAACGATGCCTTTGTTCAGAAACTAAGGTCAAGGGTAATTCGCAACGATGGGCTTTTCAATGCTGCCTTGGTAGGGCTTGGCTCTTTTGGCTTTATCCATGGGGTGGTCATTGAAGCACAAAACCTGTTTTTGTTAAAACGCTATGTGCGCAAAATAGACAAAAACGTAGCGTTAACTTTGGCAGAAACCCAAGACTTTAAAAATTCAAGCTTTAAGATTCAAGGAGAGACCGATTCCAATGGAAAGGGTAACATTCCCTACCACTATAAAATATTTATCAATCAATATAAGGATGATGGAAAATATGTTGTGGAATGCATGTACAAAAAACCATTCCGTCAAAGTTATCCCGACCCGTTCCCGGTGATCAAAACTTCGGTATACCGTGACTTGATAAACTTAGCCGTAAAAATAGGATCTCATTTTCCAAATACAATTCCATTGTTTATTCAGGTTTTGGAAAATTCCATACTTCCTGATGTAAACGAAGAAGCGACAGGCACTTTGGCGGAGATTTTTTGGGATGCGCCTTATCAAGGCCCCGCCTTTGCCTGTTCTTTTGGGGTTGACCACAAAGATTCCCGTAAAGCAATGGAAGTACTCACAAAGCTTAGTGTTGATGAAGGTCCCGTTCCGGGGATTTTCGCCATGCGCTTTATCAAAAAGTCCAATGCAACACTTTCCTTTGCTAGATTCCCAATTACGTGTATGATCGAAATTGATGGCGTACTGTGGAACGAGACCAACAACCTTATGAGCCTAAAGACATTCTCCAAAAGAATGATTGAGGTTCTACAGGCGAACAATATCCCTTTTACCATTCATTGGGGGAAAAATGCCGACTGGAAATTTCCGGGATTGACAGACCATATGTACGGAGCAGATGCAAAAACATGGAGAATGTACAGGTGCGCCTTGCTATCCGATGACATGCAGAAACTGTTTGCGAATGAGTTTCTAAAGAATACCAAACTGGATAGGAAGGAGACCAATATCCCTCCTAATTTGATAGACTCTTTGTTATAACTAAAACCGAAAATAACATGATGGACCGAGGCAAAACCAATGTGGAACTGGAATATGAATTGCGATTGACCAAGAAAATATTGGAGCGCATCATTGCATTGAACAAAAATATAGTGACTCCAGATGAAAAAGAACTGGACAAAATAGAAGATACATTAAAACTCGAATTGGAAAAAGAATATCCTACCTATAAAATTCAAAAAAAGCGCTAATTATGGAAGGGAATATTTTAACCGATTTAGGACAACGGATTCATAAGGTGGTAGTGAAAAAATCCACCGTGGATGAAAAACGGGAAAAGAACAGGGGAGCTTTGGCCTTCGTTTTTGTCATTCTGTTCTTTTGTGTCATCTTCGTCACCTTTGTAATAGGATACACTACGGAAGGGTTTGAAATTCAAGACTACAAAGATTTGTTGACAACAGTATCGTCAATTTTATCCGGTCCACTTGGCTTTATCATAGGATTTTATTTTAAGGAAAAATATGATGCCGGAACCCTAAAAGAGGGAGCGCAGGAATAAAGAACAAAAGTTTTCTTCCTAAGCATAAAAAAGGGGAAACCACTTAAATCAAAACGGAATTAGTCTTGTTGGTATATTCAGGCGTAAAATCGTGTTCTCGATATCTGCCTCGACCCCTAGATGGGCGTTTTCTGTCAGACTGAGCGCAGTCGAAGTCCAGAAAACACGCAAACTGACGATTATTTTAAATAAATTCACTCCCAAAATCAAACAAAGTCCAAAGCAATTTTTATAAGCGTAAGCATGAAAATGAAGTTATCCCAACTCTTGGCAAATAGATTAAAGGAAGTGCTCACTGAGGGGAAATGGGTAATTGGCACCAACTTTAAGGTGCAAATTTCTGATTTGGATTGGAAAGAAGCCACGCAAAAAATTAATGGGTTGAATACGATTGCCGATCTAACCTTCCATACCAGTTATTATATAGCGGGCGTGGCGAATGTGCTTGAAGGAGGTAATCTTGAAATCAGGGACAACTATAGTTTTGACTATCCCCCCATTACATCTGAACAAGACTGGAAAAACCTAGTGAACAAGTTTTGTAAGGATGCGGAAAGGCTTATCCGGCTCGTGGAAAACCTGCCGGAAGAAAAGCTGCAAGAAACTTTTGTGGATGAGAAGTACGGTAGCTATCACAGAAATATCGATGTCATCATTGAACACTCCTATTACCATTTTGGACAAGTGGTGATCATACGAAAAATGATAAAAGCGGCAGCCAAAGCATAAGCAAAGTCGCATCTGGTAAAACACCCAAACGGATAAGCGTTTGGCAGAAATTTCGGAACTTATAACCTCGAACCGAAAAAACAACTACAATGAAAACAACAACCTTTCTCACTTTTGTAGGCGACCAGTGCGGCAAGGCCAAAGAAGCCATGGAATTTTATACTTCGCTTTTCCCAAATTCAGCAATAAAAAGTATTGCCCACTACGCCCAAGGCGAAGCAGGCGGAACACCAGAACTCATTAAATATGGTGTATTTACGCTAAATGGGACTGAATATCGTGTATCTGAAAGCAATTATGCCCATAAATGGTCCTTTTCGCCAGGAGTGTCCCTTTTTGTGGACAGCAGCTCAGAGCAGGAGATTGAAACCCTGTTCGAAAAACTGGTGGCCCATGAAGGTATGGTCATGGTGCCTTTGGACAATTATGAAACGGGCGACTACGGCTTTGGCAAAAAATTTGGATGGGTACAGGACAAGTATGGTGTTTCTTGGCAGGTGAACCTAGAAGACTAATCTGAAAATCCGTCATTTCGAGTGCTTCTGTCAGACTGAGCGCAGTCGAAGTCCAAAAAAATAATTAAAATGACGGTTTTAAAGCTCAATCCCCAAAACCAAACAACGTTTCTAAAGAAACCTCCAACCCCTGCGCAATTTTAAGTAGCGTGAGCAAACGCGGATTGGTCTTGCCGTTTTCAATCATATAGCGTTGGGTGCGACCTATACCACACTCAAAAGCAAAGGCCTTTTGGTCAAAACCTTTGACTTCGCGAAGCGTTTAATTTTACTTATAATTTGTTGAAATACTGATGTTTATCTTCCCGTGTTCGCAATACCGAACGCCAAGTATAAATAGACATCTTATATTCGCAAAAACGGACAAAACCTACATGCCCTCTTTTAGAATTCTAAAAGTCTACCAAAAATTCCAACGCCGTAGGTGGGATCACAAAGCCGTTCCTGAAATCCGTTTGGAAGGCGATTGGCTCAAAGATCTGGGTTTTGAAATTGGGGACGCCATTGAAGTGCGGCAGGAAAAAGAGCAGTTGACGATAAAGTTGATAAGTGATAGGAATAAAGATTAGTTTTTTGTGGTAAATTTTGGAACTTCACCTCTCAGACGATATACTTTATTTCAATAAAGTATATATTAATCGTTAGCATACATTTGAATAAATTGAACCGATTAGATAAAATCAAACTTGAAGGGGTAAAAATAAATTTAGTTCAAACTAATGAATTCTTGACTAATTTATTTTCAGAAAAAGAATTTACAATCAAAAGTAACTATCCTACGATAAATACTATAAAATGTTTTTTAGAGAAAGGAAAAAGATGCTTCAAATATTCTGCGGGAGAAATACTACCAAAAGGACCGCCAGTTAAATTTCAACACAAAAGTTATGGCTACGAAGACCCATTTGAACTAATTAATGAAGATTATCATTTTATTGCATATAATGGGGCGGGTTCAATTAGATCGATCCAACCGTTCATCTTGCTCCCGATTCCAAAATCTTATCTCTGCTTGATCATCTCAGGGTTCTCTT
>JBCCEC010000079.1:0-16846 GCA_039030475.1 Bacteroidota bacterium | reverse complement strand
CAATTGCAATAAAAAATTGCGGAGAGAATGGGACTCGAACCCATGCGACACTTACGCGTCGACAGATTAGCAATCTGCTCCGTTACCACTCCGGCACCTCTCCCATTGTTTTTAAGAACATGCACTTTGAAAATGCGGATGCAAATGTACCTTTTCATACGTAACATCGCAACTATTTTTTTACTTTTTTAAGTAAATATAGCTAAGTAGTTATCAATCTGGGTACTCTACCCTAAGGTGATAAATATTGGTCAACTTATGCTTCAATACTTTCTTCACCATTTCAATTTCTTTTAAAGTAATATTTGCATTTAGAAATTGATTTGCTTTCATCTGACCACTTACAATCTTTTCTACAAATTCGTCTATAATTGTAAATGTTGGTTTTTTTAAGCTTTTAGACGCAGCTTCAACGGCGTCAGACATCATTAGTATTGCTGTTTCTTTTGAAAACGGTATCGGACCAGGATATCGAAAATCATTTTCATCTACGTTTTCCTCTAATTCTTGTTGCTTCTTAAAGAAATAAAAAACCAAAGAAGTTCCATGGTGCGTGCGTAAAAAATCGATTATTCTGTCTGGAAGATTATTTTTCCGGGCTATTTCAATTCCCTCAATGACATGGTCAATAATTATTTTGGCACTCTCTCTTGGTGGCAATTCATCATGTGGATTAACGTTGGTCACTTGATTCTCCGTGAAAAAAGCGGGCTTGTTCATTTTCCCTATGTCATGGTACAGAGCCCCTACCCTAACCAGCATAGCGTTAGCTCCTATCTCATTGGCAGCTGCTTCTGCAAGATTAGCAACTTGTAATGAATGATGAAATGTACCCGGGGCCTTATCAGAAAGTTCTTTTAACAATCTAGAATTGGTATCTGAAAGTTCCAACAAAGAAACATCTGAGATAAGTCCGAATATCTTCTCATATATATAAATAAGTGGTTGGGCAAACAAGGTTAAGAGTCCGTTCAATACAAAAATCCCGAATAATACCCACTCAATGTTTTCAAGATTTCCTTCATGAATTGCATGAAAGGCAAAGTACCCAACAATATAGATAAGCGTAATCTGACCGACCGAAATAAAGAGATTGGCTCTCTTGTATAGTTCGGATGCAGTTAAGATGGTAACGATACCCGCAATTATCTGAAGAAAAATATATTCAAAGCTATTGGGGACCACAAAACCTAATATGAGTACCGTTAGAACATGGACAAATAGTCCCAACCTAGCATCAAAAAAGTTTTTTAATATTAAAGGAAGTATACAGAGCGGTACAACATAAACATAACTATCGTTATTTTTCACCATTAAGGTCGTTGCAAAAACCATCAACAAAAGGTTAGCAAAAATGAACGTTACCTTATTATTATTGTTAAAAATCTCACCCCGGTACCTTTTTAGAAAAAGAAGTAACATAATCAATACCAATGCAACTAAAATGATATAGCCTAAGAGGATAAAATAATAGTTGTTCCCTCTCCATAGTTCAGATTCATACTCGCTTTTTAAAGAATTCAATATTTTTAAATTCTCAGCTTCTACGACCTCACCCTTTGCGACTATCAGTTTCCCTTCAGTAACATTGCCCCGGGTAAAAGAAATTTTAGAAAGCTCTTCTTCCAAAGCCTTATCTGAAAGGCTTTTGTTGTAAGATAAGTTTGTTTTGAGCACCGAACCGATGAGTTTCATCATTTGGCCACGATTGTTACCCAAATTGTAGTCTCTTAAAAGTTGTCCAAGTTTTTCCTGTGCACTGCTCGAAGTAACAATTGTATTTCTGGACGTTATTATGCCACGATTTTCTTTTAACAAAAAAATCTCATCACTTAAAATCTCCTCGTCAATAAAGCCATTTTGGTAAATGGAATCCAATATTTTCTCCCCAATCGCAAAAAGTTGGGTTCGCTGCTCGGTAGTATACCTATTGGAAGAAAAAACTCTGCTGAAACTATTCGAATATTCTTCCAGTACCTCATCATAGGCCTTTTCATCATAATTGTAGTAGTCAAGTTTTTTAGATTTAATCGATTGTTGTTCCAAGAGCAGCTCTTCATCTGTCTTTTTGATGGAAAAGTCGAAAGGGGCATACAGGTTTTCATATTGCCAAGGTTTTCCTTTCTGAAATTCGTATTTAAATTTTCCACCTTTTGGAAAAAAAAACACGATTAATGCAACTGAAACCAAATAAAGAAAATACTTGTAGGCAAGCGATTGATGCTTATAAATGTTATCTAAAGTTTTTCCCATTGACTATACAGTTAGCACCAAAAATAGAAAAATATTAATAAGAAGTGGTGGTAACGTTTTGCACTAGAGCTTGTATTTAAATTTAGTATTTTCGCAACAGTAAAAAAGCATACATGAACAAAGTTGTAATCGTATCCGCTGTAAGAACTCCAATAGGAAGCTTTATGGGAGCGTTATCCAGCGTCCCGGCAACCAAATTAGGAGCTACCGCCATTAAGGGAGCATTGGAAAAAATAAGCTTAAAACCTGAAATGGTCCAAGAAGTTTTAATGGGCAATGTAGTACAGGCTGGAACCGGACAAGCTCCTGCAAGACAAGCAGCTATATATGCTGGAATACCAAATACCGTTCCTTGTACAACTGTCAATAAAGTTTGTGCCTCTGGAATGAAGGCCATCATGCAAGCAGCACAATCCATCGCTTTGGGAGAAAACTCCATTGTAGTAGCTGGAGGTATGGAAAATATGAGTCTTATCCCTCACTATTCCTATATGAGAAATGGCCTAAAATTTGGGCCAGCCACATTGATCGATGGTATGCAAAAAGATGGTTTGGTAGATGCCTATGACGAAAATGCCATGGGTGTTTGTGCCGATACATGTGCAAAAGAATATAATTTTAGCAGAGAAGACCAAGATGCGTATGCCATACAGTCATACCAACGGTCTGCCCAAGCTTGGGACAACGGAAAATTTGACGATGAGGTTATTCCTGTTGAAGTTCCGCAACGCAGAGGAGAACCCATCATTGTGAGCAAAGATGAAGAGTACAGCAATGTAAAAATGGAAAAAATTCCAGCGCTCCGACCTGCGTTTACAAAAGACGGAACCGTTACAGCCGCCAATGCATCCACCATAAATGACGGAGCGGCCGCAGTGGTGCTCATGAGCTCAGAAAAAGCTGCTGAGCTCAACCTAACATCTTTAGCAACGATAACAGGCTATGCCGATGCTGCACATGAACCGGAATGGTTTACGACCGCACCCGCCAAAGCTTTGCCAAAAGCGCTTAATCGCGCAGGTGTTTCGATAGATGATATCGATTTTTTTGAATTCAATGAAGCATTCTCTGTTGTTGGCCTTGCCAATATGAAACTACTAGGATTAAACGATTCCAATGTAAATGTAAATGGTGGTGCCGTTTCTTTAGGACACCCTTTGGGTTGCTCAGGTGCTAGAATAACCATAACCCTGTTAAATGTGCTCCAACAGAACAACGCCAAACTTGGTGCTGCAGCCATATGCAATGGTGGTGGTGGTGCTTCGGCAATTGTTTTAGAAAGGAATTAATTCAATCGCTATAAATAGATGCAATACGGAATTTGCCATCTAAGTATTGTTCCCATTAGAACACTTCCAGATGATAGTAGTGAAATGAATTCACAATTATTGTATGGAGAATATTTTAAGGTACTGGAGCAACGCAAGAAATGGAGCAGAATCCGAGTGGCTTATGATCATTTTGAAGGTTGGATTCCCAATCATCAAATTACGCTGATAGAAGAAGAAGCTTTTAAAACATTAGAAGCTTCTTCCATGGACAATTCATTTTCTTCAGATATTGTCTCTCATATTTGCACTGCTGATGGTATACTAATGCCCATCGTGCTTGGATCTATAATATCTGCTGCAACAGCATTGAACCATTCCTTTGAAGGAGACTCCATAAAAGGAAAAAAGTCCAAGCTCGATCTTATAGACACAGCACTTTTATATATGAAAGCACCTTACCAATGGGGAGGGAAAAGTCCATTTGGTATAGATTGCTCCGGATTTACCCAAATGGTCTATAAAATAAATGGACATGTATTAAAACGTGATGCTGAACAACAGTCCAAGCAAGGTGAAGCACTTAGCTTTATAGAGGAAAGCGAACCAGGTGATTTGGCCTTTTTTGATAACAGCGATGGTGTTATTGACCATGTTGGTATTATTTTACAAGATAATTATATCATACACGTCTACGGACATGTTCGAGTAGACCGCTTAGACCATACCGGTATTTTTAATACACAAGAAAACAAATACACCCATCAGCTAAGGGTCATTAAAAAAATCATATAAAAAAAGACCCTGATTTCTAGAAATCAGGGTCTTTTTAAGAATAACGGAAAATACTATTCTTCTCCGATTAGCTTTTTAATTCTCATAAAATTATCCGTATCGCCTAAAGCACCGTATATATTCTTTAGTTGCGATAAAACTCCCTGATTATCAGGATTTGTTTTTAGCGCATCTTCCAATATTTTTGCACCTTCTTGGAACAAATCATCTTTTTTCACTTTCAACTCGTCATACTTAGCGATATCAGCTCTTGAATTGCCCAAAGCATTCATTTCATCTATTAAAGCGTTCCCTTCGTTTACATAAGTAGTCGAAAGGTTTAACAGCGCATTAATATAACCTGGATCTATAGCTAAGGTCTTTTTGTAAGCATCTCTAGCATCTTCAAGGTTGCCTTGTTCCATATTTATAACTCCGATATTGTATAACAAATCTGCATTATCAGGAGCCATAGCAGAAGCTTCGGCCATTAATTCTTTGAATTTATCCTTATCGCCCATTGCATAGTGCAAGTTGGCTTGTCCCAAGACTAGATTAACGTCATCTGGCTCAACTGCTCTTGCATCTGAATAAGCGGCTAGAGCTTTTTCATTATCACCTAACTGTTGGTAGATGAGTGCAATATTTTTAACGATCTCAGCTTTTTTAGATGGTGTTTTTTCTTCTTTTGGGTCTTTATGCGTTCCTGCTTTAACATACAGGTCTCTAGTAGTCAGATCCATAGTTTCGGTCTCGCCACTTTCTATATTTACCGCAGTATAAGTAACATCACTACCGTCATAACCAACAGTTTTAAGCTCATTATAATAGGTCAATGCTTTTTCATAGCTCTGCCCATTTACCGCACTACTTGCTGCGTAATATAAATAGATAGTGTCTTTTGGGCTTAAAGTATAGCCCATATATAATTTTTCGGCAGCTTCTTCAAACTTCTTATTATTGTTATCCTCAACAGCAGCGTTCACTAAATCTGCAGTCATTTGTGACAAGCTTTGTGTTGCAACAGTAGTATATTTCTCTTTACCACTGGCCTCTTCGATAGATATAACTTTGTTGTAGGAATCAATAGCAGGTTGGAAAGCTGTTGCATCTCCTTTTTTTGCTAAATCTGCATAAGCATTGCCCCGCACCGCGTAATATTGTGCTTGTAGTTTAGGGTCGGCAGCATCGATTAACGAAGCTGCGCTTTCCAAAGTGGTCTTGGCTGTTGCTGCATCTCCACTTTTTAATGCCTTTTCCGCTGCTTTGATTTCATTCTTTTGGGCAAGACCCATTGTAGAAACCCCCAGGGCGATTAGTATTAAAACTCTAGTTTTCATTTTGAATTTGGATTATAATTATTAGTGTTTATTTATTCTTTAGTTTCCTCGGATTCATTATCAATTGCTGTGCCATCATCTCCATTTACCTCAATATCAAGTATTTCAGCTTCTTCTACAGCATCTTCATCTTTCATAACCTTAGCTACGGCAGCAATGGAATCATTATCCTTTAAATTAATTAGCCTTACACCTTGGGTAGCCCTGCCCATAACGCGTAAATCTTCAACACTGGTGCGAATCGCGATACCTGATTTATTAATTATCATTAAATCATCTGTGTCAGAAACATTTTTTATGGCTACTAGACCTCCTGTCTTATCGGTTATAGAAATAGTTTTTACACCCTTTCCTCCCCTATTGGTAATTCTGTAATCATCTATAGTTGAGCGTTTGCCATATCCATTCTCTGAAACTACCAAGATATCGTCCTCAAAGTTGTGGACCGACACCATGCCGATGACCTCATCATCATCATTGGCCAGTCTAATTCCCCGAACTCCAGAAGCATTTCTGCCCATAGGCCTTGTCTTGCTTTCTTCAAATCGAATGGCCTTACCAGATTTTAACCCTAAAAGAATTTGGCTTGTACCTGTCGTCAATTTAGCTTCGAGCAACTCATCTTCATCTTTAATGGTGATAGCATTAATACCATTTTGTCTTGGTCGTGAATACTGTTCCAAAGAAGTCTTCTTGACCGTTCCTTTTTTGGTGGCCATGATTACGTAGTGACTGTTTACATAATCTTCATCCTTGAGGTCTCTGGTGCATATGAAAGCTTTGACTTTATCATCTTGCGCTATATTGACCAAATTCTGAATAGCTCTTCCTTTGGAAGTCTTACTGCCCTCTGGAATTTCATAAACCCGCATCCAGAAACATTTACCTTTTTGCGTGAAAAACAACATGTACTGATGGTTCGTCCCCACAAAGAGATGTTCCAAGAAATCTTCGGTACGGGTTGAAGAAGCTTTCTGGCCAACCCCACCTCTATTCTGAGTTTTGTATTCTGACAAAGAAGTCCTTTTGATGTATCCAGCATGGGAAATCGTGATAACAACCTGTTCATCTGGAATCATATCCTCAATGCTCAAATCACCACCCGCAAAGTTTATCTCCGACCTCCGTTCATCACCATATTTCTCCTTAATCTCAAGAAGTTCATCGGTAATGATCTGCATTCTTCTGTCTTTCTTATCCAGAATATCCTTTAAGTCTTCTATGGTCTTCAACAATTCGTCATACTCTTCGCGAAGCTTATCTTGCTCCAGACCTGTAAGCTGACGCAGTCGCATCTCTACAATTGCTTTAGCCTGAACTTCTGTGAGCTTAAAACGCTCCATCAGACTATTTCTGGCTTCTTCTACATTGGAAGAAGCTCTTATAATTGCAATTACCTCATCAATATTATCGGAAGCAATAATAAGTCCTTCTAGAATATGTGCACGGTCCTCTGCTTTCTTAAGGTCGTATTTTGTTCTTCTGACGACTACCTCATGCCTGTGCTCAACAAAATGATGGATAATCTCCTTTAAATTGAGTAATTGAGGTCTACCCTTTACAAGTGCAATATTATTTACGCTAAATGAAGATTGAAGGGCAGTATACTTATAAAGTGTGTTCAACACAATATTTGGAATGGCATCACGCTTTAAAATGTAAACGATACGCATCCCTTTTCTATCGGATTCATCCCGTATTGTGGAAATTCCCTCTATCTTTTTATCATTGACAAGGTCTGCAGTCTTTTTGATCATGTCTGCCTTATTGACCTGATAAGGTATTTCAGTCACGATGATGCATTCCCTACCTTGAACTTCTTCGAACGTAGCCTTAGCTCGCATTACGACCTTACCCCTTCCGGTATGAAAAGCTTCCTTAACACCATCATAACCATATATAATACCTCCGGTAGGAAAATCAGGGGCCTTAATATGAGTAATGAGTTCATCTATCTCTATATCGTTGTTTTCGATGTAGGCAACGGTACCATCAATAACCTCAGGTAAATTATGTGGCGGCATATTTGTAGCCATACCAACCGCGATACCAGATGCACCGTTCACCAATAGCTGGGGAACACGAGCAGGAAGTACGGTGGGTTCTTTAAGTGAGTCGTCAAAGTTGAGTTGATGATCTACGGTATCCTTATCTATATCCGCCAACATTTCGTCAGCGATTTTTCGCATTCTTGCTTCTGTATAACGCATTGCCGCAGGACTATCGCCATCTACAGAGCCAAAGTTACCCTGGCCGTCGACCAGCATGTACCTTAAACTCCATTCTTGTGCCATACGCACCATACTATCATATACGGAAGTATCTCCATGTGGGTGGTATTTACCTAATACCTCACCTACAATACGAGCAGATTTTTTATGTGAACTATTGGACCTAACTCCAAGTTCGTGCATTCCATACAAAACCCTTCTATGCACAGGTTTGAGTCCGTCCCGCACATCTGGCAGGGCACGTGACACAATGACCGACATTGAATAATCAATGTAGGCAGATTTCATCTCATCTTCAATATTGATAGGAATTAACTTTTCTCCTTCCGCCATGCTAAAATCTTGTTGCTTTTTGTGGTTAAAATATCATGCCAATATACGCAAAATCACACCTTTCAATACAATTGCAACTTACTTTATTAAAAAAATTATCAACAGTATTACTTTCAGTCCAGAAATACTAATAAAGCTTTGTTAAACAGTGTACAAAGTGTACTTTATTCCGACTTTTAATACAAGTTTATCGAATATGGGTACGGTATTTGACCATGGTAAGGATACTTTTATTAATTTTAATTGCTGAAAAGGAAACGTATGGATGATAATTTTTCCCCAAGAGTAAAAGACGTAATTGCATATAGTAAGGAAGAGGCCCTGAGACTAGGGCACGATTTTATAGGAACCGAACATTTAATGCTTGGGCTTTTAAGGGATGGTAACGGTAAGGCCATCAATATTCTTGATGCATTGGATGTGGATTTAGATCACCTGAGAAGAAAGGTCGAAATTCTAAGTCCGGCCAACCCAAATACGGGAACTATACAAAAAGACAAGAAAAATCTACATTTAACAAGACAAGCAGAACGTGCATTAAAAACCACTTTTCTAGAGGCCAAGCTTTTCCAAAGTTCCTCTATTAATACGGCACATCTTTTATTATGTATCCTTAGGAACGAAAACGATCCAACTACTAAGCTTTTACACAAGCTAAAAGTTGACTATGATAATGTGAAAGAACAATTTAAGTCTATGATTACGAGCGATGACGATTATTTGGACTCACCTCAGGCTGAATCCTTTCCTAGTGATTCTGATGATTTAGGTGATTCGAAAGAAGGTTCGTTCGGTTCAAGTTCTTCCCAAAAGGGAACTAAAAAATCCAAGACACCTGTCCTGGATAATTTTGGTCGTGATTTGACCAAAATGGCGGAAGAGAATAAACTAGATCCTGTTGTAGGTAGGGAAAAAGAGATTGAGCGAGTTTCTCAAATATTGAGCAGAAGAAAGAAAAACAATCCGTTGCTAATTGGTGAGCCCGGCGTAGGTAAAAGTGCTATAGCTGAAGGATTGGCACTAAGAATTATAAACAAAAAGGTTTCCAGAATCCTATACAACAAACGCGTTGTTACTTTAGATTTGGCCTCATTGGTTGCAGGCACAAAATATCGTGGTCAGTTTGAAGAGCGTATGAAGGCGGTGATGAACGAGCTGGAAAAGAACGATGATATTATTTTGTTTATTGATGAAATCCATACGATTGTAGGTGCTGGTGGTGCCACAGGAAGTTTGGATGCATCAAATATGTTCAAACCTGCACTTGCACGAGGTGAAATCCAATGTATTGGAGCAACAACTCTTGACGAATACAGACAGTATATCGAAAAAGATGGTGCATTAGAGCGTCGTTTCCAAAAGGTAATGGTAGAACCGACCACGGTCGAAGAAACCATTGAAATTTTGATGAACATTAAGGGTAAGTACGAAGATCATCATAACGTTAATTACACGGACGAAGCCATTTTGGCCTGTGTTAAATTGACGAACCGTTACATGACAGACCGTTTTTTACCGGACAAAGCCATTGATGCCCTTGACGAAGCAGGTTCGCGAGTCCACATCGTGAACATGGATGTTCCAAAACAGATTTTGGAATTGGAAAACCAATTGGAAGATGTACGTGAATTAAAGAACAGCGTTGTTAAGAAGCAAAAGTATGAGGAAGCTGCGAAGCTTCGTGACGATGAAAAACGTCTAGAGAAAGAATTGGCTTCCGCTCAAGAACGATGGGAAGAAGAAAGTAAGTTACACAGAGAAGTTGTTTCAGAAGAAAGTGTAGCCGATGTAGTTTCTATGATGAGCGGTATCCCAGTCAATAGAATCGCACAGACGGAAAGTAATAAGCTTGCAGAATTACCGAGCCTTATCAAAGGCTTTGTAATTGGACAGGATGAAGCCGTAGCTAAAGTGGCGAAGGCCATACAACGAAATAGAGCTGGTTTAAAAGATCCTAACAAGCCTATTGGCTCCTTTATATTCTTAGGACAGACCGGTGTTGGAAAGACCCAGCTGGCAAAAATACTTGCCAAGGAACTTTTTGATTCAGAAGATGCCTTAATTCGAATTGATATGAGCGAATACATGGAGAAATTCGCCATTTCAAGATTGGTAGGAGCGCCTCCTGGGTATGTTGGATATGAAGAGGGAGGGCAATTAACCGAAAAGGTACGTAGAAAGCCATATTCCGTTATCCTTCTTGATGAAGTAGAGAAAGCACATCCAGATGTTTTCAACATGTTATTGCAGGTTTTGGACGATGGGTTCCTAACGGATAGCCTTGGAAGAAAAATAGATTTTAGAAATACCATTATTATCATGACCTCCAATATTGGAGCACGTCAGTTAAAGGATTTTGGTCAAGGCGTTGGATTTGGGACGGCTGCAAAAAAGGCTCAAGCTGACTCACATCAAAAGAGTGTTATTGAAAATGCGCTTAAGAAAGCTTTCGCTCCAGAATTTTTAAATAGAATTGATGATGTTGTGGTATTTAATCCGTTGGAGCGTGAAGACATCCATAAAATCATAGATATTGAATTGGACAAACTTTTTGGACGAATCAGGGATATAGGGTACAACCTTGACCTTACCAAAAAGGCAAAAGATTATATTGCAGACAAAGGTTTTGACAAACAGTATGGTGCCCGACCTTTAAAAAGAGCGATTCAAAAATATATTGAGGATGCCTTAGCGGAGGAAATTGTGAATTCTAAATTGGAAGAAGGCGATAGTATTTATATGGATTTGGACGAGAAGAAGGAGGAGTTGACCATTAAAATCGAGAAGCCCGAAAAAACTCCGAAAACAGAATAAATCAACTAGGAATTATAGAATAAAAAGGGGTGACGAAATCGTCACCCCTTTTTATTTGAACCAAACCTACCGTACAAACGATATTTGCGCTTTTAATCTAATATTTTTCTAACCCTCTGGCGTTACATATATTTTCGTTCACGAGACACTATAATTATTTGGGGATGAAAATTGCTTCTACGAAGAAAGCTGTTGTTACACGTGAGTATCAATTGGATATAGGTAGCATTCAAGTTTTTGACAACTACATGGTTTCAACTTTTGAGGAAGGCGCTACATTGACACTGGAACGTGCGTATCAAATTATTGGAATTTCAGAAATACACTTTAGGAACAAAAACTTTGGCTATATAAGTCTTCGTAAAAATTCTTATGCAGTTGATCCCACCATATATAATTACTTAAGAGGCTTAGAGAACTTAAAGGCATTTGCCATCGTTTCCAAGAAAGAAATAGATATGCATAACTTTAAGATAGAGAAGTTGTTCTACAAAAAGAACATGGAATTCTTTATCGAATATGATAATGCACTGGCCTGGATCAAAAAAAGGCTCAAAACCAAAAAGAAGAAAAACAAACTCTAAGTATGCTGATCTTGACCTTCTTGATTTGGAGGCCTTAGCAGTTCTAAATAGGCTTTTCCAATATTAGCTGTGAGATAAGAAGCCTTTAAAGCTTCATACCCATGTTGTGATACGGCTATATCGCCTGCCAAACCATGAAGGTAAACTCCAAAAATTGCGGCATCCAAAGAAGCGTAGCCTTGAGCAATCAAACCGGTAATAATACCCGTTAATACATCACCACTTCCCGCTGTTGCCATGCCCGGGTTTCCAGTTGTGTTTACATAGCCTTTTTCCTTGTAAACCGTAATACTATGTGCTCCCTTAACTACCACTACGCAATCGTTTTTTGTAGAAAAAGCTTTTACTTTTTCCAGTTTATCAAAATCATCCGTCCATGTACCAATTAAACGTTCGAGTTCTTTGGGATGTGGTGTTAGTACCGATCGTTTAGGAATATTTTTAATCAACTCAGGGTGCTTTGCTAGCATATTGAGGCCATCAGCATCTATAACCAACGGAACTGTATTTTTCTTCAAAAATTTACCAAGGGCTTTTGATGTAACCGCTTTGGTTCCCATACCCATACCTATTCCTATGGCAGTTGGCTTAAATGAAATTTCAATATTGGTAATACTATCATCTTCATCATCCGTTACCACCATGATTTCAGGAGTCGCTGTTTGCAAAGAATGATAACCACACTCAGGGACAAAAGCGGTAACCAGACCACTTCCAATACTTACGCACGAATTACCGGCAAGTTGTACGGCTCCTATCTTACCATAACTTCCACCAATGATCAAAGAATGCCCATAAGTACCTTTGTGCGAAAACTTCTCTCGTGGTTTATACATGGGCAATACTTCGTTTCTACCAATTAATTCGTAATCCGTTACTGTTGCATCCATATATTCAGGGTCCAATCCAATATCCAGAATTTCCCATTGATTTTGATAGATTCCAGTTTCAGGAAGGAAAAACACCAACTTAGGCACTTGAAAACTGAGCACATAGTTTGCCCTAACCACATTTTTTCTATCCCATGGAACGCTATGGCATGGCAAACCGGATGGTATATCCACGGAAAGTACAAAGGCAGATGACGTATTAATATGTTCAATAAGGTTAGAAACCCAAACATCGGGAGCCCTATTCAACCCAATACCGAAAATTGCATCAATAACAATATCATCTGGTGATATTTTTGGCAATCCGCTATCCGCATTAATAAAATCAGGCCATATTTTTCGGTCTTTTAAACGTTCTAGATTTAGAAGAAAGTCCTTGGAACGATTTTCACTATAATTTACTACATGAACCTGAATGGCATACCCATTTTCTTTAAGATGCCTTGCAAGCGCGATACCATCTCCCCCATTGTTACCAATTCCACAAAAAAGTTGAATATTGACATTGGCTCCCTGCAATCGGGAATGTATCCAATCAAATAGTCCAGTAGCGGCTCTCTCCATGAGATCATCGCTGCTTATTTTCTGTTTTTTGATCGTGGATTTATCAGCTTGATAGATTTGTTCGGCAGTGAAAATTTTCATTCAATAATAAAAATTGATTATTACTATATATTTCGCAAAAATTCTACAAACATTTGAGGAAGCTCTCAAAAGCACTACATTTGACCTCCAGTATTGTAGTATGCAATTTAAACAAACGGATATTAATTTAGCATTGATGACATCATTTTCATCTACCTTCACTTTGACTACTATTACCCCTTTGGGGTAGTCATATTATTAATTCCGTCCGTTCCTTATTTATTTTCCATTTTTCCATTTAAAAATCACTCATGAAAGTCTTAAAATTTGGTGGCACTTCGGTAGCCAATCCAAAAAATATAAATCGAGTTAAAACAATTGTCCAAAATGAAGTTTCGGACAAGATAGCAGTTGTAGTATCCGCATTTGGTGGAGTCACCGATTTACTGTTACACACTTCACAACTTGCTTCAAATCAAGATTTAACCTTTAAAGAGGGGCTAAAAAAGATTGAGGATAGACACATGGAAACGATTAAGGAACTGATCCCCGTAAATGCGCAAAGTGCCATTTTAAGTAAAGTGAAAAGTGATTTGAATATCCTTGAAACACTTTTGGAAGGTTCATTTTTAATCGGAGAACTCACCCCAAAACTATCCGATAAAATTGTTAGCTACGGTGAGTTGTTATCTTCTTTTATTATTGCCGAATTTTTCAAAACAGCTGGAATCGATGCTACTTTTAAAGACTCAAGAGAATTGATTATTACTGATGAAAGTTTTGGAAATGCGCATGTGGACTTTGAAGCAACATACCATAATTGTGACTCATTTTTCAAGAAAACAAATCATGCCGTAACTGTTCTGCCAGGCTTTGTTGCATCTAGCAGTGCTGGAAACCTTACCACCTTGGGCAGAGGAGGTTCTGATTATACAGCAGCGATTATTGCAGCTGCCGTAAGCGCCAGCGTATTGGAAATATGGACGGACGTTAGCGGAATGTACACTGCAAATCCTAAATTGGTGAAGCAATCAAAATCCGTTTCCCAAATAAGCTATGAAGAAGCGATGGAACTTTCACATTTTGGGGCCAAGGTGCTTTACCCGCCTACCATTCAGCCTGTTTTAGGTAAAGAAATACCAATTATCATCAAAAACACATTTGTTCCGGAAGATGAGGGAACCCGTATTACTAAAAACAGCAATGGCAATGGAAAAACAGTACGGGGTATTAGCCATGTTGGCGGTATTAGTTTGCTTTCCTTGGAAGGGCCTGGCATGATAGGTATTCCGGGAATATCTAAACGCTTTTTTGAAACACTTTCCCTGGAACAAATCAGCGTAGTCCTTATTACCCAAGCCTCATCCGAACATTCAATCTGTGTCGGTATATCGGATAATGATGTGGAAAAAGCTGTGAATACAGTAAATGAAGCCTTTGCTTATGAGATTGGTAGTAAAAAAATAAAACCTGTACTGGTGGAAAAAGACCTTGCCATTATTGCATTAGTGGGGGACAATATGAAGAGTCATCAAGGGTTGAGTGGAAAAATGTTTAGTACATTAGGGAAAAACAACGTCAATATAAGAGCTATAGCGCAAGGAGCTTCTGAACGAAATATTTCTGCAGTAATCAAGAAAATCGATGTAAAAAAAGCACTTAACTCCTTGCATGAAGCATTTTTTGAAGAGAACATAAAACAGCTCAATCTCTTTGTAATGGGTGTTGGTAATGTAGGTTCTAAACTTCTTGATCAAATAAAACAACAGAAAAAATATTTACAAGAAGAACTAAAATTAAATATACGAGTCATTGGTATAAGTAATTCCAGAACCATGGTTTTTGATGAAGACGGGATTTCCTTAAAAGATTGGGAATCAGTTTTAGCCAATGGTCAAAAAGCGGGCAAAGAAGAATTCTTTAAAAAAATAAACCATCTTAACTATCGTAACAGTGTATTTGTAGATAATACTGCCAGCGAAGAAGTCTCCCGTACCTATTCCGATTATCTTAAAAACAGTATTTCTGTAGTAACCTGTAATAAAATTGCTTGTTCGTCAAACTACGAATATTACAGAGAATTGAAACAACTTGCAAAGCAGTATAATTCTCCATTTCTGTTTGAAACCAATGTAGGGGCTGGACTTCCGATTATTGATACCTTAAAACACCTAATTGCTTCGGGTGATAAAGTACTTAAAATTGAAGCTGTACTTTCTGGGAGCTTAAACTTTGTCTTTAATAATTTTAATGACTCGGTTACTTTCCATGATATCGTTAAGCAAGCCCAAGAAGAAGGATATACCGAGCCAGACCCGACCATAGATTTGAGTGGTGTGGATGTAATGCGAAAAATTCTCATTTTGGCACGCGAAAGTGGCTACCAATTGGACATGACAGAAATAGTGAGTGATTCTTTTCTACCAGAAGAAAGCTTGAAGACAAATTCCAACAAGGAATTTTTTGAGACCTTGAAAAAGAACGAAACAGGATTCCAAAAAATATATAAAGAAGCTAAAGATGAAAATAGTAAGCTTAAGTATGTTGCACAGTTTGAAAATGGAAAAGCTAAGGTTGGACTTCAAAGAATACCAAGCGGACATGATTTTTACAATCTAGAGGGTAGTGATAATATTGTCTTGTTCTATACTGAACGCTATCCAAACCAACCTTTAATTGTAAAAGGTGCAGGTGCGGGTGCTGAAGTTACCGCATCTGGTATCTTTGCAGATATTATACGAATCGGAAATTTCTAAAAATGGAGGAAATAAAGGTTTTTTGTCCAGCAACCATTGCCAATGTCTCTTGTGGATTTGATGTTTTAGGATTGGCATTGGATTCCGTTGGAGATGAAATGATAGTCAAAAAAATTCCCGAAAACACAATACGAATTACCAAAATCACGGGACAGAAACTTCCATTGGAAACCAATAAAAATGTTTCGGGAGTTGCTGGTTTAGCTTTCTTGGAAAAAAGTGATTATAACGGGGGATTTGAAATTGAAATCAATAAACGAATCAAACCCGGGAGCGGAATTGGTAGCAGCGCAGCAAGCTCTGCAGGAGCGGTATGGGCCATGAACCAACTTTTGCGCAAACCTTTTTCAAACCTGGAATTGGTTCAGTTTGCCATGCAAGGTGAAAAACTTGCCAGTGATGTAGCCCATGCAGATAATGTAGCACCTGCCATTTACGGTGGCTTTGCATTGGTACGAAGTTACCGTCCATTGGATATTATTTCAATACCCACTCCAGAAGCATTGTTTGCCACCGTAATTCATCCACAAATAGAAATAAAAACGTCGGATTCCAGAAAAATCCTAAAAACTACGATTACTTTGGAAAAAGGCATTCAACAATGGGGAAATGTTGGTGGGCTCATCGCTGGACTTTTCCAAAACGACTATGACTTGATAGGACGTTCGTTACAGGATTACATTGTTGAGCCCATTCGTTCCATTTTGATTCCAGGTTTTGATTCCATAAAAGCAAATGCAAGAAAAGCTGGGGCCTTAGGATGTGGTATTTCTGGTTCTGGCCCGTCGATTTTTGCGTTGAGCAAAGGTGAGCATATCGCGTTACAAGTAGCCGATGCTATGAAAGAAACGTATAAAAATATAGGTGTTGATTTTGATATTCATGTGTCGAAGATTAATGTGGAGGGGGTGAAAAGGATTGGATGACTGATGACTGATGACTGATGACTGATGACTGATGACTGATGACTGATGACTGATGACTGATGACTGATGTAAACTAACAATTAAAGTAAAAT
>JBCCEC010000078.1:0-16873 GCA_039030475.1 Bacteroidota bacterium | reverse complement strand
TTGAAAAACAAGTTCTATAAAGATGTTCAAAACGCTTATGCTGATGGGGCAACTGTGGAAGGTTTGAAAAAATTATTAGGCAGGGCAAGGGCCAAGCGAGGTATGTTTGAAGGGGATTTGAATGAAGGGGAACTAGAAATTGGTCAAGTATCTGGACTCATTCATGAAATTAAACCAGCAGCAACAATTGTAGAAGACTTAATGACAGAGTTTAATAAAGGGATAGAAGAAGTCAAAAGTTTTTAGGACATTTTACTTTCAGTACATTTATAGTTGAAATGAGAAAGCTAACCCCTACATTTCTTCTTTTTATACTTACGCTACACTTGTATGGTCAGGTGGAACGTGATAAGGCACTGCATTTTCTAGGAGGTAATCTTTTTGGTTTGGCAGGAGCAGGTATTGCAAAAAATGCATCTGATGGGAATAGGGTCTGGACCTTTGTAGGAGCTGTTGCTGGCAGTACATTAATCGGTCTGGCCAAAGAAACTGTTGATGCCGGACAGCGAGAGAATGGGTGGGACAATGATGATTTGGTCGCAACTATTTTAGGTGGAATAACGGTTGGTGTGGCCATTGAGCTTTTTTCCAAAAAACGGGATAAAATACCTAAAGGAAATACTACTGGGACATACTTGGAGTTTGATAATTTTACTGCTGCCCAATATGAAAATAAACGTTTTAGTGCTGATGGGACATTACCTAGCTTAACGTCTTTTGGACTTTCTTCCACTTTTTTAAGAACCTACGGCTCTGCAGATAATTAAAGAAGTCCTCTTGCTTTAATTTCAAGATATTTATTTATGGTATTGATGGACAGATTTTCCGGTTTGGTCAAAATTGTCTGTATGCCATATTGTTGTAGCTCTTTTTGCATGAGTCTTTTTTCCAACGAAAACTTTTCAGCAATTGTTTTATGATAAATGGTCTGCAAATCTTCGGCATCTTCACTAATAAGGGATTCAAGTTCCGTGTTTTCAAAGAACACCACAACAAGAACATGTTTTTTAGCAATGGCCAATAGGAAGGGGAGCTGCCTTTTTAGTGCTGAGATATGCTCAAAATTAGTATATAACAAAAGTAAGCTTCTATGATTTACCTTTCGTTTTAAATGCGCATAGAGCAAACCAAAGTCCGAATCTGTGAACTCTGTGGTAATGTTATATAACTTCTCTAAAATAGTGTTGAGGTGGGATATTTTTTGCAAAGCTGGTACAAACGTTTCAATTTTTTTGGAAAACGTAATCATCCCAGTTTTGTCATTTCGTTTTAAGGCTACATTGGAAAACGCCAGCGTAGAATTAATGGCGTAATCCAATAACTTCAATCCGTTAAAAGGCATTTTCATCACTCTACCGGTATCGATGATGGAATAAATGGGTTGCGACTTTTCATCTTGGTATTGATTGACCATTAATTGGTTTTTCTTTGCCGTAGCTTTCCAATTGATGGTCCGTATATCATCACCCTTTATATAGTCCTTTATTTGTTCAAACTCTTGTGTATGACCAATGCGACGTATTTTTTTAAGCCCAAACTCGCTTAAACGGTTGCTTATCGCCAAAAAGTCGTACTGCTGCATCTGAATTATAGAAGGATATACGGGAACCATTTGGTCTTTTTGGAATATATACCGTCTTTTTACAATCCTTAGAGGAGAAGAAGCGTAGATATTCAGATTGCCAAAGATATATTCCCCCCGCTCTACAGGTCTAACCGTATAATTGAACAGATACTTTTCCCCTTTGTGCAAATAGGTTTTATATTCAAAATCCCGTTTTTGAAATTGAACCGGAAGCTCATCAATTACAACAACCCCCGTTTTAAAAGGATATTTTGAAACAAGCTCGGTCTGTAGTTCGTTGTTATCACTGTTAGAAAGCTTTTGTGGCGTATTACGCTTTCCTATAATGCCATTGGGCGTGCCATATAAGAGGTAGCAGTCGCAGACGAAAAGGGCCATAAGAATAAAGACCAATACCCAAGCTATGGGGTATAGCGTTGGCAACCAATAGGACAATACAAAGCACGCAGCCAAAACGGCGATATATGTAAAGAACCTATTGTGAATATAAAATGACCTTAGAAAGCGCATTTCTTTATCTTGGAATTTCTACAGACTCCATAATCATTGTTACGACACTTTCGGTGGTCATCCCTTCCATTTCACGCTCCGGAGTTAGAATTACTCTGTGATTAAGTACTGGAACCAATGCTTTCTTTACATCTTCGGGAATCACAAAATCCCTTCCAGAGATTGCTGCAAAAGCTTTTGAGGCATTTAGGGTGGCAATGGAAGCTCTTGGCGAAGCACCTAAATACAAGTGCGGGTGATTTCTGGTACTGGTAATTATGTTTGCAATGTACGTGATGATCTTTTCCTCTACGATAATATCATGGATATTCTTTTTGAATTCTGATAGTTTCTTTGGGGTCAGTACTGGTTTAATATTTTCTTCAGGCTTTTTTCCTTTGCGTCCGTGATGACTTTCAATAATTTTAATTTCTTCTTCGACCGAAGGATAATTGACCTTGATTTTAAATAGAAAACGGTCCAGTTGCGCTTCGGGGAGTGCATAAGTACCTTCCTGCTCAATGGGGTTTTGCGTTGCCAGTACCATAAAGGGTTCTGCCATTTTATAAGTTGTCCCATCTACCGTGGCCTGTCTTTCTTCCATAGTCTCGAACAGCGCAGCTTGGGTTTTGGCCGGAGCTCTATTTATTTCGTCTATCAAAACAATATTCGAGAAAATAGGGCCTTTTTTAAATTCAAACTCAGAGGTCTGCATGTTAAAAACAGAAGTTCCCAGAATATCACTTGGCATTAAATCTGGTGTAAACTGTATTCGGTTAAAATTTGTCTTCAGTGTTTTTGCAAATAGTTTGGCGGTAATGGTCTTTGCAATTCCCGGCACACCCTCTATCAAGGCATGGCCATCCACTAGGAGGGAAACAATCAAGAGGTCCACAAAGTTCTGTTGACCTATAATGACACTTCCCAATTCTTTTTTTACAAGTTCCACTGTATTTTTTAGCTCTTCAAGAGGAACTCTGTTATCAAAACTTAAATCGTTATTTTCCATCAACCTTCGCTTTAAATGCTTCTATTTTTCTGTTTAATTCTTGTAATTCCATATCGGTGATCTGTACTTTGGACTCCATGTTTTGAATAAGTGCAAACAGTTGTCGCACATCTTCCAAAGTGTTATTGCTTCGTATGGCCAATCTATTTAAAAAAGATTCGTCAATATCTTGTGTGGCTATGTATAGCTTGGTGCGTATATATTCTAAAAAGTAAGCAATCTTATGTTCGGTAATTTTTTTTTGCTCCCCGCTTTCAAAATACATATCGGCAATTGTTCTGGTAAATGCCAAAGTCTGGTTTTTTAGTGGAGTGACTACAGGGATTGCCCGTTGTTTGCGTTTGCCTTCAAAAATAACATATACCAAAGCTCCGATAAGGGTCAAATAGTACGCCCATTTCAGCTCTTTTGTATTTAAAAAAAGATACATAGGGGAAGTGTAAAAAGATTTTCCAGATTTATGGTGGTTATCAATCAAAATGGTTTTTTCCTTATCCAAGTAAGATAAAAGTCCTGCGGTATAGTCTTTGTTTTCGTCTTTTAGGATGAAATAATTGGTAAAAGCTTTTGGAAACGTAGAGAGAATAATTTCACCGTTCCCAAAAGGTTGTTTAATGACGTTTATGTTTTTGGAGTTGATTTCAGTGCTATCTGGTTCCGCGTAGACCTGTCCTAAGACGATGGTATTTAAAGTATCTATTTGATTGAAGGCAAGTGTGTAATAGTCTTTTTCAAAGGAAATTGTATCTGTTTTTAATTTTGGATTTACCAGTTCGTGATGAAAAATAGGATTTAGTTGTCCACCACTGTAGATACTGTACTGTTCTAGGTGCAAAGTGTCCAATAACTGTTCTTCAAAACCATCCGAGGCAATAAAAAGTGTATTTCCTTTACTCGTCCAATCCAGTAACGTATTAAGCTCTGCTTCCCCAAAGTTTATGGTTCTATTTACAAAAAGGTAGGTGCCTTCCACAGTATCTTCCCTACTCAAAAATTCGAATGGGGATTTACGTACTTGTTCGGTTTTTGACGGAAAATACGTTTTCATCAAATCATTGAAAACATAGGTGCCGTAAGGGATTTTGTGATGGGAAACATAAGATTCCGACCAATTTATTTTCTTAGGCTTGTTATATTCAATAAGAAAAATTAGCCCTAAGGTGATAATCGCTATTACTATGTAGACCCAGCTCTTTTTAAACATCTGTTGCAATTGATTTTTTAAGAGATGTGAAAACGGCCTCTGCTTTGGAATAATTCTGCTGGTCGATTGCAAACTCACCATACCAAATGTAGTCGTACAATAATGTTGCTTTTGCAAAAGCATTTTTCAGGCTACTGCCAGAGAGTTCGTTGATATAGTCATCATTGGTTTTTTGCAACTGCCATTCAATGAGCTCCCTTTCAGAAAGCAGTTTTAAAATAAAGAGATAGTAATATCTGATTGCCAGTCTATAATCATTTTTTGATAGGGCTTCTTTGATGAGCTTTTGTATGTCCTGCGTTTTAATAATACGTTCTTCCTCTGATAGATCAACAAGATTAGGATTCTGCTGACTATAAATTAAAGAACGCGTATTGGCTTTGATAAAAAAACGGATAATCAGAAATAATAAAACTGCCAAAAGCAGGTATGGTACTATTTTTAGGAAATATGCCAAATATCCCACTGCTTCATCAACTCCAAAAAGCCATTCAAAAAAGCGCCTTAAAACACTGTAAAACCAATTTTTGACATCATCCCACCAAGTTTTTTCCACCTTAGCAACCTCGTAATCAAAGCTCTCATCTTCTTGGTACGTTCTTAAATCTTCTTTAGAAATTTCAAACGGTGTAATTTCAGATGTATCGTAGTTGACAATAGAATCGTTTTGGGAAAAACTATTGACCCAATATAAAAGTACAAATCCTAAGAACAGCTTTTTTAGCATTTAGTCCTCTCCAGATTTTCCTAGGTTATCGATTCGTTCATAAGTACCCGTAAAATTCTTTAGCTCGTTTAGGTTGAAAAAAATAAATGAGGTTGTTACTAGAAGTATGATGTTCATTAAGAAGCGGACCAAAGTACTTATAATGTTCAATAATAAGTAAATTGGGTCATTGAATATACCGAAGCTTTCAGCATCCATTTCTCCCGAAAATATTCCCATCTTGGCCCATGTGTAGATCACCGCCGGCAAACTAAAAGCATACGTGGCTATGGCAACGATGATGTAAACGATCAAAAGTGTGGCAAAAGTAATCCACCAATTTTCTTTGATCAATGTAAAACTGTACTGATAGGAATCCATAACGTCCTTTTTCAAAAAAACAAGAATAGCAAAGGATAACGATAGGGGAACAGCAAGATAAATACCCGGTATTACACAAAATAGCATCCCAGCTCCTACAGACAAAGAAACTAAAACCCCTAATCCTATAAATGCCCAGAACGAATCATATACTTCCTTGCGAATAGCTTCAAAAACAGGGTTTCCATTGGTATTGATATACGATTTTATATAAATCAATACAGTCGCTTGTGCTAAAACATAGGCGGCTATAGAACTGGCTAAAAGTGCAATGACCGCAAGAACCATTATTACAGGAGAAAAATTACTGTCAAAAACGTTAGGATTACTTAATGCGTTAAAATTGAAAATATCACCTATGGTATACATGTAAAAGGCCATTGAAATCAGCATGACCAATAGGTAAGGACCTACAATTTTTAAGATTGCTCCAAAAAACGGCTTAAATTGATTTCTGATAAACCCAAAAGAGTCAGAGAGTATTTCCCCTAATTCCCGTTGTTTTTTAAATTCAATGTATTGTGGTTGTTGCATGTTGTTTTTTTCTTTTCAGTTGGTTAGGATATATGATATAATAGAACAGAATGAGGCCCAATGAACCCAATATAATAATTATGGCGAGCCAGTCCGGCATTTCGGTATGTCTTGTGACAAAACCTTCTAAAAAGCCTGCTATGATAAAAAAGGGAACGGTACTTACCATTATTTTCAATCCATTTTTTACACCTCGCTTAAAAGACTCCAGTCGGGTGTAGGTGCCAGGGAACAATATGCCATTGGCGAGTACCAACCCAGCGCATCCTGCGATTATGATGACCGATATCTCGATGGTACCATGAATCCATATAGTGCGAGCCGACTCCCATAATAATCCTTTTTCATAGAAAAAATATTGAAAGCTCCCCAACATTATTCCATTTTGTAACATGACCATGAGCGTACCGATACCCAAAAAAATACCAAAAGTAAATGCGTATACGGCCACTTTTATATTATTGATCGTAATCCCCAAAAACATGTTGAACTCGCCCTGCTGTTTATAGACGGCCATGGGGTCTCCTTTTTCAATATTTTCCAATGTCATGTTGACGTAGCCGTTTCCTAAAATAGAGCGAACAAAATCACCTTCATTTGCCGCAGAAAAAGCACCGACAGTTACAAAAAATGTAAAAACAAGGAATGATATCAATAATTCCCTATGGTGATTGTAAAACATACTTGGAAATTCTGTTTTCCAAAATGTTATGATTCGATTTTTGGACTCTCGTTTGGTCTTATAAATCTTTTGGTGTGCCTGAGAGGCCAGGGAATTTAAATAAAATTCGGTATTACTGCCCTTGTAAAAAGTCTTCGCGTAGCTAAGATGGTCCGTGATTTCAATGTATAGGTCAGAGAGCTTATCGGGTTGGAGCTTGTCTTTATTGTTTAGAACATTTTCAAAAGCAACCCATTTATCTTTATTTTGCTTTACAAAAGCAGCCTCACGCATTAAATATGACGGTTTAGAAGTAAAGAAACTAAAATATGAATCAATTTCAAATAGAAACTGCCCAAAATATAAGCATAAGTCAAAATACTTCTAATTTGGGCGAACGTATGCTGGCATATCTTATAGACAGTTTAGTGATTGTTATCTATATCATTTTGATTTTCATACTTTTAATTTCTTTGGATATTGATATTGCCGACAAATGGGCTTATTATTTGGTATTGAGCCTACCTGCATTTTTATACTATTTGCTCTTTGAAACGTTCTCGGATGGAAAGACTATTGGGAAGGGGCTAATGTCGTTAAGGGTGGTAAAGCTAGATGGTTCCAAACCAAGCTTTTCAAATTACTTTGTACGATGGGCGCTTCGTATTATAGACGTAAGCATAACCTCTGGTGGAGGAGCCGTTCTAACCATTTTGATTCGGGGAAATGGTCAGCGAATGGGTGATATTGCAGCAGGGACAACTGTGATAAGCGAAAAGAAAAAGATTTCTCTGCGAGATACTTTGCTAAGGGAATTGCCCGAAGATTATAAACCTCAATTTCCTCAGGTAACTATATTTAAAGACCCGGAAATGCGAACAATCAAAGAACTCTATGATAAGTCAAAACGAAACGGCGACCACAATATTATTGTCTCGCTGGAAAAGCGAATAAAACAAGTGACAGGTATCCATACGGAACTAAAGCCTATTGATTTCGTTGGAATTATCATAAAGGATTATATCCACTATACCCAAAATTTATAAGTTCATGTTTTATCAAACTATAGATATTTTGGGAACGGTCGCGTTCGCAATTTCTGGAGTACTCGTTGCAATGGAAAAGCGTCTGGATTTATTCGGAGTGCTCATTATTGCCTTTGTTACCGCTATTGGCGGCGGAACATTGCGTGATTTGCTTATTGGAAATACGCCTGTGGTCTGGATACGGGATTTAACTTATGTAATCACTATTGGTATAACCGTATTTTTTGGAGTGCTTTTTGTCAATCAACTAAAATATTTTAGAAAGTCGCTGTTTTTATTTGATACTATTGGTATCGGACTTTACACCATGTTGGGTATAGAAAAAGGCCTTCAAGCTGGGCTTTCTCCTGTCATCTGCATAGCATTGGGCACGATGACCGCTAGTTTTGGTGGGGTTATACGGGATATCCTCTGTAATGAGATACCTGTCATTTTTAGAAAAGAAATCTATGCAACGGCCTGTATTTTGGGGGGAGGAAGTTATTTTTTACTTACCCTGTTTCCCATCGGTGAAAGCTATGCGTATCTAGCAGCTATATTCGTAGTAATTTCACTTCGGCTCTTAGCAGTTAAATTTAAAATACGATTGCCGAATATTTATAAAAAAGAGGTTTGATTATAGCACTTCTGCCTTCAGGATATAAATATTTTGTAGTGGCCAATCGCCATCACCGACAGGAACATTGCTTATGGCATCCACAACATCCATTCCGCTGATTACTTTTCCAAATGGCGTATAGGACCCATCTAAATGATAAGAGCCCGGCTTGGTCACCACAATGAAGAATTCATAAGGGGAGGCCAACATATGCGGATTATCCCGTTCGCTACTAGGCATGGAAATGACTCCCCTATGGTGTTTATGTCCTTTTTTTGCATCTGGGGGAAGAAGATAGCGTCCAATTTTGGTTCTTTTACGAGCGGTCTCTATATCATCGGAATTTCCGCCCTGAACAATAAAATTCTTGACCACCCGGTGGAACTGGGAATTGTCAAAATATCCTTTTTCCGTTAAGTAGATAAAGTTCGCTTTATGATAAGGGACATTGTCGAACAATTGAATGGTAAAACTGCCCATGCTCGTAGTAAGTTTAACCTTATCTTTTTTTAGCTCTTTTGCATATTCAAAAAAGAAATCTATCGCATTTTCCTCGGTCAGGACAAATGCTTTTTCTTTAGTTTTAACAATAGTATCTTTTTTCTTCTCGGTCGAATCTATTTTTATCGCATCAGGTTTTGTGGGAGAACTTTTCTTTTTGGATGATTCACCACAGGAGACCAAAAATAATAGTATACTTGCAAGCAAAGCAGATTGTTTTAGCATCATGAATTTTGAAGAGTTTTATCAACAAGCTTTAAAAATAAAAAATCTACCTCTTCCCGGAACAGATTCTCATTATAAAATGTCGCCAGCAATGCGAATCAAATGGTTAGAATCTAAGAGAATTGAAAAAATGAAACCCAGAAGGGCAGGAGTGATGGCACTTTTTTATCCAGATGTATACCAAAAAACAAAGTTGCTTCTTATTTTGCGCAAAACGTATGAAGGGGTACATTCCAATCAAATAGGGTTCCCCGGGGGAAAAGTGGAAATAGAGGACAAAAACCTTTTGGATACCGCGTTGCGGGAAACCCATGAAGAGGTCGGTGTTTTACCAGAATCCATAGAAGTTTTGAAAGAACTTAGCGAGGTCTATATTCCCCCCAGTAATTTTATGGTTCGTCCTTTCATTGGGGTGTATTCCAACCCTAAGCCTTTTGTGATACAAGAAAGCGAAGTTGAGGACTTGGTAGAGGTCTTTTTATATGATTTTCTTGATAATACTAACCTGATCGAACAAAAATTGAGCACTTCCTATGCTAAAAATATCAATGTACCTGCCTATAAATTAAATGGTTATACGGTTTGGGGAGCTACGGCCATGATGATGAGCGAAATCAAGGAACTTTTGGAGCAAGTGCTTTGATGGCTATTTTGTAAATTAGCGAACGACGGAGATTATATGGGGCTATTTAAAGAAAATCCTTTTGGGCATATTTTATTTTTGAAGCGATGGTTGATTCGTATCGCAGGCATGATTACACACCAACGCTATAAAGGATTCAATACCTTAGAAATTGAAGGCTCTCAGATTATAAGGGATTTACCCGAAACAAATGTATTGTTCGTCAGCAATCACCAGACTTATTTTGCAGATGTTGTTGCCATGTTCCATGTGTTCAATGCCAGTTTAAAGGGTAGGGACGATTCCATTAAGAATATGGGGTATTTATGGAATCCTAAACTGAACATCTACTACGTTGCAGCGAAGGAAACCATGAAGCAGAGCTTGGTGGCAAAAATATTCGCCTATGCGGGCTCCATTAGCATTGAACGAACCTGGAGGGCCGATGGTAAGGATGTAAATAGGCAAGTAAAATTTAGCGATATCAGTAATATTGCAATGGCCCTAGAAGATGGATGGGTAATTACGTTCCCGCAAGGAACGACCACACCATGGAAGCCTTTGCGTAAAGGTACCGCCCATATTATAAAAAGATATAAACCTGTTGTTGTACCTGTGGTTATAGACGGTTTTAGGCGTTCTTTTGATAAAAAGGGATTGCGGGTGAAAAAGAAAGGAATCCTTCAATCCATGCAGATAAAGGAACCGTTGGAAATTGATTATGACAACGAATCCATTGAGGCTATTATTGAGAAGTTGGAATATGCGATTGAGCAACACCCTTCTTTCCTAAAGGTCATTCCAAAGGAAGAGTTGGCCGAATACGAAGCGGAACACCAAAAAAGGCGTTACCGTTATAAAGGGAACTAAATTTCCAGTTTCTGTAACTCTTTATGATTGCGTCTTAACTTCCTTGTAAGTAAACCATAGAGTAAAAAGTAAATACCTCCAAAAATAACGGTGAAAAGAACGCCGAAAATTGCTAGCCCTAACATGAAGGTGAATTTGACTTTTTGTTCGGAAACCGTTTCGATTTTCCCCGTTAAATTGAAAATTTCCAGAACATTATCGCTTAGATATACTCCAACGATAAGTAGGGCAAATGTCAATAACACCATTGAAAGAGAGAAAAACACATAGTGTTTTACCGTTTTTCTGGTTTTCAAAATATTGGTAGTGAGCTGTTTTGCGCTGTCCAATACAGAAATCTCTTTATACCGCACGTAGAATTGATAAATAAAGTAGAAAACTACCAAATATTGTAAAATGGTGACAATTAATATCACATTTGATAGCCCTAATTGTGAATAGATATCCAAATTGCTTTTTACGGAAGGGATAAGATATAGAAGGTGCGGAAGTGCAAATTCTATGATACTTATGTAGAATATCCATTTCACAATAGAGGACGATTTTTTCCAAATCATCTTGTATATCTCATCATAAGTGAGCTGCGGAAGGTGTGCTTCCTTTTTCTGCCAATCTTGCTTTAAGAGTTCCAGTTCATCCATCATATCCTAAGGATTTAGTATGGTTCTTAATTTATTTTTAACTCGGTTCATTTTGACCCTAGCATTTACCTCGGTAATTCCCAATGTTTCTGATATTTCAGCATAGTCTTTGTCTTCTAGATAAAGAAAAACCAAAGCTTTATCAATATCTCCCAACTGTTTTACTGCATTGTACATCAGTTGTAACTGTTTTTCTTCGGTGTCATCATATTCGTCGGTCTTTATCTTAAAAATTACCGAATCATAATCTTGGGTCTGCACACGTCTTTTGGATTTTCTATACAGTGTTATCGCAGTATTGAGCGCTACCCTGTACATCCATGTACTGAATTTTGCCTCTCCTCTAAATTTGGGATAAGCTTTCCACAATTGAATCGTGATTTCTTGGAACAGATCGTTATGGGAATCCCTATCATTGGTATACAGAGTACAAACCTTGTGAACAATGTTTTGATTGTTCTCAAGTTCCGTTACAAAACGATGTTCCAGTTCTTTATTCACTCAGGTTGGTAAGTTTGCTTATAAGTATGGACAAAGCAAAATTTGTTACGATCCGTTTACAATAAATTTATTTTCGGTAGTCAAGTGCTGGTGGTCTATCTCCTAACAATGGTGTATATTTAAAATCCTTACCTCTTCTTTTTTCCAGTTCTGCCTTGGCATCCTCAACAGTTTTTGGGTTTTTAAAAAGATCCATGGCAGTTAATGTAAGTGTTTTGGCGGCAACCATCATTCCCTTGGTTCCAATGGAAGTCCCCCCAGCTGCAACGGCTTGCCAACTATGTGCTGGAGTACCGGGAACCCATGTGGCAGCTCCCATACCAACAGTGGGTACGGTATAGCTTACATCACCAACATCTGTAGATCCATAAGCACGTGCTTCTTCTTTGTAAGGTTGGACATTTTCAGCTCTATTCATATCCAATTCTTTATAGCCCAAACTCAAAGAAATCTTATCAGCAAACACTTTTTCTTCATCTGAGTAGGTAATTCCGCCTATTTCTGATAAGTTATCGTGCATGATTTTTTGCAACACGAGATTTGGCAAGAGTTCATGTGTGCCACCGATCATTTCATAATCCATGGTTGTTCCGGTACCGAGTGCAGCTCCCTCCGCAGCTTTTACCATGCGGTCGAAAATATCGATGACGACATCTCTTTTATTGTGTCTTGCATAGTAATAGACTTCGGCAAAATTTGGTACTACGTTAGGTGCTTTACCACCATCGGTTATTACATAGTGAATCCTTGCTTCTTGTGGTACATGTTCGCGCATCATGTTCACCATAGCGTTCATAGCTTCTACTCCGTCAAGCGCCGAGCGGCCCATTTCTGGGGCACCTGCAGCATGTGCCGAGGTTCCATAAAATCGAAACTTAGCGGATTTATTAGCTAATGCCGCTCCAGCACTTGCGGCATTTTGTGAACTAGGATGCCAATGAAGTGCAACATCCACATCATCAAAAAGTCCTTCTCTAACCATGTATACTTTCCCAGAACCTCCTTCTTCGGCAGGACAGCCATAAAAACGAATGGTTCCAGAAGTATTGCTGCTTTTTAACCAATCTTTTACTGCAATTGTCGCTGCTGTAGACCCAGTACCGAACAAATGATGTCCGCAAGCATGACCAGCTGCCTTATCGGCCGATTTTTTCTCTGGAACTGCTTGTTGCGACAGGCCTGGCAACGCATCATACTCTCCCAAAATTGCAATGATGGGGTATCCAGAACCATACTCGGCCGTAAAAGCTGTGGGAATACCTGCTACTCCTTTCTTTATAGAAAACCCTTGATCAGAAAGTGTTTTTTGCAACAAAGCGGCACTTTCAATTTCCATATATCCCATTTCAGCAAGATTCCAGATTTCTAAAGCGATGTCCTCATATTGTTTTGCTTTGGTATCCAGACTTTTTAAAGCTATGTCCCTGTCTTTTTGAGAAAAACTAGAAGTAACGGAGATTAGTGCCACAAGGGTAAAGAGTAGTGTTCTTTTCATTAGAAAATTATTTTGTTGGTTATGATTTTAAAGATACTAAAAAACATATCTCAAAATAGTTTTACACATTTGGGAATGCTTAAATTTGCTGCCATGTCAGCTATGAATATTCCACAATCCAGTTTCCCAAGAGTGATAATCATTGGCGGGGGCTTTGGAGGTATTGCACTTGCAAAAAAAATAAGAAAAAAAGAAGTACAGGTAGTTTTGTTGGACAAACACAATTACCATACGTTTCAACCTTTATTGTACCAAGTATCTACGGGAGGTTTAGAGCCAGATTCCATAGCCTATCCCATTCGCAAGGTGATACAGGGGTACCCCAATTTTTATTTTAGATTGGCCGATGTGCGCCATATTGATACAACGAAACGCAAGCTGAAGACCAATATTGGAGAGATATCGTATGACTATCTTGTAGTGGCCACAGGTTCTGAAACAAATTTCTTTGGAAACGAAAACATAGAGACCAAAGCTATGGCGATGAAATCCATCCCCCAGTCTTTGAATCTTCGTAGCCTTATTCTGGAGAATTTTGAACAAGCATTATTGACCGATGATCTGCACGAGCGCGATGCACTGATGAATTTTGTTATTGTTGGCGGTGGCCCTACCGGAGTGGAACTAGCAGGGGCTTTGGCCGAGATAAAGAAAGGGATTCTACCTAAAGATTATCCAGATTTAGACACGAGAAGGGCACAGATAAACCTTATACAGGGAAGTAATAGAATTCTTCCCGCCATGAGTGAGGTCGCTTCCAGTAAAGCGGAACAATTTTTAGAAAGTCTTGGTGTTAATGTATGGAAGAACGTTCGGGTAACGGATTACGATGGGAATCTGGTAAGTACCAGTTCTGATATTTCCTTTAACTCGGCAACTTTGGTATGGGCAGCTGGCGTTAAGGCGGTCAATATAGCCGGCTTGGATGCAAAGGAATTGTTAAGCCGCGGTAGCCGTTTAAAAGTAAATCGATTTAACCAAGTAGAAGGATTTGAAGAAATCTTTGCAGTTGGTGATGTGGCACAAATGGAAACCGAAGCTTTTCCCGATGGTCATCCCATGATGGCACAACCTGCGATGCAACAAGGTGAGAATTTAGGTGAGAATTTAATCAGAATTTTAGAAGATAAATCGCTAAAGCCTTTTGTTTACAGGGATAAGGGTAATATGGCCACTGTGGGCCGTAATAAGGCCGTTGTCGATTTGCCCAAGTTTAAGTTTCAAGGGGTTTTCGCTTGGTTTGTATGGATGTTCGTACACTTATTTTTTCTGATTGGTTTTAGAAATAGGGTAGTGGTCTTCATCAATTGGGTCTACAACTATATTCGGTTTGATCGCGAGGCACGATTAATCATACGACCTTTCAAAAAGATTCATCAAGAATCACATAGAGTTTAACCGGCTTGTTTGCTCTGGTGACTGAATACTACAAAAGAGCAACGCTAAAGCTTCTACTTCATCTTTTATCCAATCGCGACGCTCCATTACATCATCTTGTATACACAGGCTTGATATGGATTCAATTCAAAATTGGCATTGTGTTTCAGTGCTTTGCTAGCATCGTTAGAAATCAAAAGGTCTAAATCGGCACCAGTTAAATTCTCCAGTTGAAAAGTTGCTTTTTCTTTAGAGAAACTAAGGAGTACAAGATATTTCTCAGCATCCATGTTTCTTGTGTATGCATAAACCTCTTCATTATCTTTCAACAGTAACTGATAATCTCCATAAACCAAGCCTAAATGGTCTTTTCGTAGTTGAACCATTTTTTTGAAATAATTCAATACCGAATTTTCATCTTTTTCCTGTTCGGTTACATTAAGTCCCTTTTTGTGGTTTGGATTAACTTTCAACCATGGCTTTACTTCAGAAAAACCTGCGTTTTCCATAGCGTTCCATTGCATGGGAGTTCGCCCGTTGTCGCGACTCGCCTCTTTTTCGTTGGCAATAAAAGTATCCAAATCAATACTTTGTTGTTTTAGTAGTTCATATCGATTTAGCGTATTGATGTCTTGGTAGTCATCAATGTTGTCAAAACGAATATTGGTCATTCCAATTTCATCGCCATAGTAGAAATATGGAGTCCCTTTCATGGTCAATAAAAAAGTGTGCAACATGGTAGCTGAGTTGTACCAATGTTCTGGTGAATCATTCCCCCATCTACTTACCGTACGGGGATTATCATGGTTGCTTAAAAACATGCTTCCCCACCCTTTTTCCGCAAAGGTCTCATCCCAATCGGAGTGTATTTTTTTAAATTCGGTTAGTTTCCATTGATCTTTGCGCATCCAAAACACTTCATCGCCATCACGGTCCAGTGACATCAGCTCAAAATGGAAAAACATATTGAGTTCTCGCCTATCTTCATCTACAAACAGTAGTGCTTGGTCTCGGTCAACTCCCGGAGTTTCCCCCACGGTCATGATGTCGTATTTGCTCAATACCTCCTTGTTCATTTCATGTAAATACTCATGCAATTTTGGTCCATTGGCATAAAAGGGAATAAAGTTTCCATTGTATTCATCAGGAAGTTCTGGGTAATTGGTGTCCTTGGAAATAAAGGGGATTACATCCATTCTAAAACCATCTACCCCTTTTTTAAACCAAAAATGCATCATGTTATAAATCTCTTGGCGCACTTTGGGGTTCTCCCATTTTAAGTCGGGCTGTTTTACGGAGAAGTAATGGAGGTAATAACTATCTGTTGGTTCATCATACTTCCACGCATTTCCATCTATATCAAAATAACTAAAGCGTTTTGGCGGTTTTCCATTTTCTGCAGGCCACCAATGGTAATAATCTCGATATGGATTATTTCTTGATTTTCTTGATTCTTGGAACCATTTGTGCTCATCGCTAGTATGGTTTACTACCAAATCCATGACCAACTTTAGGTCACGCCGATGCATTTCTTCCAATAATTCGTCAAAATCTGCCATAGTGCCAAATTCGTCCATGATATTTTGATAATCACTAATGTCATATCCATTATCATCATTGGGAGATTGGTACACGGGACATAACCAAATAATATCAATTCCTAGGCTTTTTATGTAGTCCAAACGTTTTATGACTCCCTGAATATCGCCAATTCCATTTCCTGTAGTATCTTGAAAACTTCGGGGGTATATCTGATAAACGACCCCTTCTTTCCACCAAGTGCGTGATTGTGTCATTAAAAAAATGTATTAAATGCTGATTTAGTCGCAGTAGTTATTCTGTTATCTTTTTTGGTACGTCTTCGTCGTATCTCAATTTCCATTGTGCACCGTATACGTCTTCATAGGTAATTTCGAAATCGAATTTATTACGATATAATATAGTTCGAAAGGTCTTAAACGCTGCTGAATTATCAAAAGATATAATTTCAACCGTTTCATTTGCAGGAATCAAAGTGCCAATGGTAAGAGTACTGTATAAATAGTTGACGGTATCCAAAAACTTGTTTGTCTTGGCCAATTCTTGTAACAGATCATCCGTATTACTGAAATTCTGGTTTTCATTAATGATAATATTAAAATCTTTTACAAACGCTGGGCCAACACCATCATTGCCAACGACCATTTTATGATTGCCCTCTGAATCATCAAACCACTGGGTTAAATAGGGCATTACAGTGGCACTTTGCTGTTTCTGGATAAGCTTGTTTTCCTCTCTTGCCAAATAGGATTGATAAAGTAGTGCTATTAAAGAAACAACGCTTATAAAGAAAGCAGAGGAACTAATTATTCTATCGGTTGACCAGCTATTTTTTTTAGCTGTCTTATTTTTTTTGCCCATTGATATTTTGTGATACCTGAATTTACTT
>JBCCEC010000077.1:0-17310 GCA_039030475.1 Bacteroidota bacterium | reverse complement strand
CAATGACGAAGCGTACGGACTGCTGCGGTTCCCCGCACTGTCCGACGTGACCACATACGGAAGGGCCGTGACCAGCTTCAGTTTCACGACCCAGGGCGACGGGGAGAACGCTGCCTACTTCGGTATAAAGGCCTACGTTGCCGTCGACAGCGACGGCGACGGTGCACTGGACTGTTACGATTTGGACAGCGACAACGACGGGTGCTCAGATGTAATTGAAGCTGGATTTATGGATTCGGATGGAGACGGTTATCTCGGGACTTCACCTGTAAGTGTAGATTCTTTAGGCCAAGTGACAGGAGAAGGGGGCTATACCACACCCGCGGATACCGATGGAAATTCTATTCCCGATTTTCGTGAGACCAATACCTTTTCCTTAACCCTTCAGAACTGCCCGTCAAATATTATTTTAAGCGATATAGATCCCAACACATGTGGTGCAACGGCCACATGGATCGAGCCCACTCCCGGAGGTAATTGCGGTCCTGTCGCCTTAGTTACCAACGGATACAATTCAGGAGATATTTTTCCACCTGGAACAACTATGGTAGAGTATACGGCAACAGACGCAGGAGGAAATAGTACCACCTGCAGTTTTACGGTTACCGTATCTGACAATGTCGATCCTACGGCGAGCAATCCAGAACCGATAAACGTACAGTGCCCTGCTGATGTACCCGCACCCGATGCGCTCGTCGTGACCGATGAGGCTGATAATTGCGGTACACCCAACGTGACCTTTGTAGGTGATAACCAGGTTGGAAATGTCATCACCAGGATCTATTCCATCACTGATGATGCGGGCAACTCGATAAACGCTATACAGACCATAACTGTACAAGATACTACTGACCCCACGGCGAGCGATCCGGCACCGATAAACGTACAATGCTTTGGAGATGTACCCGTTCCGGATATTGCAGCGGTCATCGACGAGGCCGACAATTGCAGTATCCCTGTTGTTGCCTTTGTAGGTGATAACCAGGTTGGAAATGTCATCACCAGGACCTATTCCATCACTGATGATGCGGGCAACTCGATAAACGTTACACAGAATATAACTGTACAAGATACTACTGACCCCATGGCGAGCGATCCGGCACCGATAAACGTACAATGCCCTGGAGATGTACCTGTTCCGGATATTGCGGTGGTCATCGACGAGGCCGACAATTGCAGTGTCCCAGTTGTGGCCTTTGTAGGTGATAGCCAGGTGGGAAATACCATCACCAGAACCTACTCCGTTACTGATGCCGCAGGGAATTCCATTGATATCTCCCAAGATATCATCATACAGGACACCCAAGCTCCTGTACCCGAAATAGCCACCCTTCCGGATATCGTTGCCGAATGTAGTCTTACCGTTAATAACGTTCCCTTAGCTATGGATAATTGTGACGGAACGGTGATGGCCACCACTTCAGACCCATTGATTTATAACACACAGGGAAGCTATAGCATCACTTGGAGTTTCATTGATAGTAGTGGAAACTTGACCATACAAAACCAAAACATCACGATTAATGATACTCAAGCGCCAGTGCCAAATGCTGCTTCGTTGCCCAACCTTATTATTGACTGCCCTTTTACCCTCACTGATTTGCCAACCGCGACGGATAACTGTTTGGGTACCGTTCAAGGTATAACATCCGATTCACTTGATTTCAGCATGGAAGGAAATTATACCATCACATGGACCTATGATGATGGCAACGGGAACCCATCCCAACAAACACAGGATGTGGTGGTTCAGTGTCCCCAGGATGTTGATCTCGAAGTCGCTAAAACCGTGATGCCGCAGCAAGTCTCTTTGAACGATAATGTGCGCTTTACCATTACTATTACCAATCGTACGTCCCAAACCGCCACGGGTATTGTAATAGAGGAAGTTCTACCAACTGGATACGGTTATTTAACACATAGTACATCCTTGGGCAACTATTCTTTGACATTGGGGGAATGGAACATCCCTCTTTTAGAAGGTGGTGGCACTGCTACCCTTGAATTGGATGTTAACGTACTTGATGTTGATGATTACACCAACATTGCCTCGTTGGCATACCTGGACCAAATTGACATTAATCCAACCAATGATGCTGGCATGGCAGAAGTACTGGTATTGGATGAGCTTACAGATTGCCTTGTATTCTTTAACGAAATCACCCCTAACAATGATGGTGCCAACGATACCTTCTATATCGAATGTATTGAACAGTATCCAGATAACCTGCTTCAAATCTTTAACAGATGGGGTGTTAAGGTATTTGAGATGGAACGTTATGACAACTCTTGGGAAGGCATCTCAAAGGGAAGGGCCACATTAAAGAGCGAAGAAAGACTACCAAATGGAACGTATTACTACATCTTAGACCCTAGGGATGGACAAACTCCAGTTAAAACAGGATGGCTTTATATAATCAGATGATATGAACAAGATTTTATACAACGCATTGTTACTTTTCAGTGTTATGGCGGCTTTTGCCCAACAAGAACCCCAATATTCCCAGTACCAGTACAACACGATGACCATTAACCCTGGATATACCGGTTCTAGGGGACATTTGGCTGCTATATCCCTGTATCGGAACCAATGGGCAGGAATTGAAGGAGCTCCAAGAACAATTACCTTTGGATTAGATACGCCTGTAGGTTATTCCTCAGGTTTGGGTCTCTCCATTATTCAAGACGACCTAGGTCCGGCAAGCGAAACATTCATCGATGGCAACTATTCCCATATTTTATATTTGAGCAATACTGATCGACTGGCTTTAGGTATCAAGGCGGGCGTACGATTTTTCAGCCTCGATTGGTCAAGGGGAATCCATAGAGACCCTGAAGCCGTATTTAACGAAAACATTTCAGGACAATTAACACCAACCGTAGGTACTGGGGTCTTCTACTACAGCCCAAAGGCTTATATAGGTCTTTCTACCCCCAATGTCCTTCAAACCACCTTTTATGACGAATTTCAGGAAATACAGACAAATGAAAGGACACACCTATACTTCATAGGAGGCTATGTCTTTGACATTAACCCCTTTCTAAAGTTCAAACCCTCTACATTTATAAAGCAAACTTTTGGCGCACCCATATCCATTGATTTATCCACTAATTTTCTCATGAACGATAAACTGACCCTGGGATTGAATTACAGGTGGGATGAATCCTTGGGAGGATTATTGGGTTTTGAGGTCAACAGCCAATTCAATATAGGCTATGCATATGATTTTAGCATCAATAATTTAGGGAACTACAATTCGGGAACCCATGAGGTTTTTATTAGGTATAGGTACAGGTCAAATCCAAAAATATTGAAATCGCCAAGATTTTTTTAAAGGGTATATTTTCCTGTTGTCCATTTTAATTTCATTAGCATTGTTATGTGATTTTTACAAGGTTTAGTATGCCATTCCGTTTTGTTCACGGGGTATATTTGTTTTTTAGCCAAAAAACAGACTATTGTTGAAGTATTCCAGTTCCCCGCGTACCAATTGAACAGCTAAATAGATAATAATTTTAAGGATAAAACTTTCCGCTTGACAGCACGATGGGCTTATTTTTTTAAATCAGGAAATAGGTTCACATGGAATTACTGGTATTTTTTTGAACCAAAACGAGTATCTTTGATTTGAAGTTCATTACATAATTCATCTAACGGAATAGGTTGCACGTAAAGTACATTAATAGGGAATCCGGTGAGAATCCGGAGCTGTCGCGCAACTGTAAGTAACTTGAAAGGTTTTTACCCTTGTGTTCCACTGTTCAATGCTTAGAATGGGAAGGACGGTAACAATCGTTATAAGTCAGGAGACCTGCCTGTTCCGCTATGACTTTGCTTTCGCGATTTGAAGTTTAGGGTCAGGTAGGATGCATTTTTGGCGATGGAATAGCTTGGCTATACCCAAACGCCAACATTTGTATACTCCATTATTCCTTATTTCATTTCAATTCCACAAAGCAGAATTCTGCATCGGACTTTTAATTCAATAATCTATTAAATTAAAAGTAATGAAAACAAACATTTTAGGTTACCCGCGTATTGGTGACCGACGCGAGCTTAAGAAAGCTTGTGAACAGTACTGGTCTGGCCAAATTTCACAAGAGAAATTGTTGCAAACGGGGCGAAACATTAAAAAAAAGAATTGGCTATTACAAAAAGAATCGGATATCGATCTTATCCCTTCAAATGACTTTTCCTTTTATGATCAGGTATTGGATATGTGCTTTGCCGTTGGTGCCATCCCAGAACGCTACAAAAAGGTGATACTGGAAAACGGCAACAAGGAACATGATCTTTACTTTGCAATGGCAAGAGGATATCAAAAAGACGGATTGGATATTACGGCCATGGAGATGACCAAGTGGTTTGATACCAACTACCACTATATCGTTCCGGAATTCAAGAAAGATCAACAATTCTATTTGTTCTCCAAAAAGATACTTGATGAATTTAACGAGGCTAAAGAACTTGGTGTCCTTACCAAACCGGTTATTATAGGACCGGTTTCATTTCTGTTATTGGGCAAGGAAAAGGATGAGGGTTTTCATCGTATTGAACTCCTCAAAACCCTCACTCCGGTATACTTGGATATTATTTCCAAGTTGATTGAGGCGGGAGTGGAGTGGATACAGTTTGATGAACCATTTTTGGTCTTGGATCTTACCAAAGAAGAAAGGGAAGGATTGAAAATTTTTTATACAACCGTGAAGGAGAAATTTCCTGGACTCAAAATCATGTTGGCCACCTATTTTGAAGGCTTGAAGGACAACCTGGATTTGGCGGTCTCCCTGCCCGTTTGTGCATTGCACATAGATTTGGTCAGATGTCCTGAACAATTGGTGGAGGTACTGCGCAAAGCACCCACACATATGAGTATTTCCTTGGGTGTGGTCAATGGAAGAAACATCTGGAAGAATAATTTTGATTCTTCCCTCGCCATCATCCAACAAGCTATGGACAAGCTGGGGGAGAAACGAATTTTTATCGCCTCCAGTTGCTCTTTAATACATGCTCCTTGTGATTTGGAATTAGAGAATGACGAAAAAGTCCTCTCCAATGAAATAAGGGGCTGGTTGGCTTTTGCCAAGCAAAAAGTTCAGGAAATAGCAAGTCTAAGGCATTTTGTCAAAAATGAAAACAGTTCATCCACGAAACGCGCACTTGAGAAGAACCGAGCTGGGAATGCAAGCCGTGAAAATTCCAAGATTATCCATAACCAAGCTGTAAAAATGCGATCCGCTGGGCTAACTGGGGAAGATGACCGGCGCCATAACGTGTTTTCCGTTCGTCGTGAAATTCAGCAAAAGGCGCTCCAACTGCCAACCTACCCAACAACTACCATTGGTTCTTTTCCGCAAACGAAAGAGGTGAGAAGTTGGCGGGCCAAATACAAAAAGAACCAAATAACCAAATTGGAGTACGAAAAACTGGTTAAGGGGGAAACCGAAAAAACCATCCGATTTCAAGAAGAGATAGGTTTGGACGTTCTGGTGCATGGGGAGTTTGAACGGAATGATATGGTGGAATACTTTGGGGAAAAACTGGATGGTTTTGCTTTCACAAAGTTTGGTTGGGTACAAAGCTATGGCAGCAGATGTGTTAAACCACCTATTATATATGGCGATGTATCACGTACCGGACCCATGACGGTGTACTGGAGTTCATACGCACAGGAACTTACTGATAAGTGCGTAAAAGGAATGCTCACTGGGCCTGTTACCATGTTGCAATGGAGTTTTGTTCGTGATGACCAACCACGATTTGAAACTTGCGATCAGATTGCATTGGCCATCCGTGATGAAGTAGTAGATCTTGAAAAAGCAGGAATAAAAATCGTCCAGATTGACGAGCCAGCCCTTCGTGAGGGACTTCCTTTACGAAAAGCGGATTGGTCAGAATACCTTCAATGGGCCGTTAGAGCGTTTCGAATTGCCTCCTCGGGTGTGAATGACAGAACACAGATACATTCCCATATGTGCTATTCCGAATTTAATGATATTATTGAACACATTGCAGCAATGGACGCCGATGTAATCACCATTGAATGCTCCCGATCTCAAATGGAATTGCTGGATGCTTTTGCGGAATTTAGCTATCCCAACGAAATAGGACCAGGTGTTTACGATATACACTCCCCAAGAATTCCAAGCAAGGAGGAGATGGTGTTACTACTTGAAAAAGCAAGTATGGTGATTCCTGGAGAGCGACTTTGGGTGAATCCAGATTGTGGTTTAAAGACCCGCGATTGGAAAGAAACGCAAAAAGCTTTGATTGCAATGGTAGAGGCTGCCCAAGGAATAAGGGCAACATTGGAAAACGCAATTATTTGAGATGTTGTTACTGAAAATGTACAGTTTTAAAAATAAAATAGAGGGCAATTTTATATGACCACTAAGGAAAGAAGTAAACGCTACCGTACCAGTATTTATAAGGCGGTGTTCCCAAATACAACCAATCATTACCACACATTGTTTGGCGGATCTGCAATGAAAATGATGGACGAAGTTGCATTCATTACTGCAACCAGATTTTGCCGTCAACGTATGGTAACGGTTAAGAGCGATCAAATTGACTTTAAGAAACCTATCCCTGCTGGTACAATTGTGGAATTAACAGGCGAGGTGGTGGATATTGGTATTACCAGTATCAAAGTCAAGGTAGACATTTTTATAGAACAGATGTATTCAGAAGAAAGGGAGAAAGCCATAGTGGGTAGTTTTACCCTTGTCGCGTTGGATGAAAATAAACATCCGATATCAATCTCCAAAAACCATTGATCTGGGATATACAAAATATTGTATGAGCAAAGATGAGGTAAGAAGGGGTTTGCATTTGTAAATCCATTCTTGCCTTCCTCAATTGGGTGGAAATAAATATTCTTTGCTATTTAATGTGTTGGGGAAGATGAACCTGGTTGACAATGTCAATTTTTTCTACCGCAGGAACCCTCGGTTTTCTTGGTGGTGGTATGTTCCCGACAAGGCCACTATTTTGTTTGATTCATTCAGTGATTTTTTGGCTTGTTTCCTCAAAATCCGGTGCATCTTCAGGAAGTAACAACCAGGTTTTATTTTATAGGTTTCCAGATTCCGAAGGGAAGGAAACATCTCTTTTAAGACAGTATAATGCTCCAGTTTAGTGCCAATCCATAAACCATTATCCACAGGGTTATCTTCTTTTTGTCTTGTGGCCAGAACAATCTTTTCACCTACGGTTTGTTATATAAAGCAAACACCTGGACTACATCTTTTGGCAACTTTTATCGACCCGCTTGAAGGGCTAAATTCCTTGGCGATTACAAAACCAGATCTCCTATTTCTCGACATTCAGTTGCCCAAACTATCAGGTTTAGAGCTTCTAAAAACGATGACACATAGACCCAAGGTTATTTTAACAACCGCTTTTGCGGAATATGCCTTGGAGGGATTCAATCTGGATGTAACTGATTACCTCCTGAAGCCTTTCTCTTTTGAACGCTTTTTACAAGCCATCTCAAAAGTGAACAGAGATTTGACAGGTCGTAAACCACAGAGGGACCAAAATGAAATTTTTGTAAAAGATAAAAATGCCTTTGTTCGGATTGTAATTGACAACATTCTGTATTTAGAAAGTAAAGGTGATTTCTCAGTGATCATAACAACTAATAAACAATATATTGTAGATTATCCGCTAAAGTCGGTGCCAGAGCTTTTTGGCAATCAATTTCTCAGATGTCATAAATCTTTTATAGTAAATACTAAAAATATCGAGCGTGTTGAAGGGAATCTCATTGCTTTTGGTAAGCACATAATACCGATTGGAAGAACTTATAAAAATGAACTAAAGAATGTGCTTGGCTTGAACCAATAAGCATAAGATAAGAAACATACAAAGTAAGTTCACCAGCCATTTAGATTAAACATTACATCAATTGTAATGATACCGTAAAAAAAATAATTGAAGCAAATCAGTTTCGAAAATTTAAATCAAAGTTGGAATATATGCTAACACATAAAGCCATGCACGTTTACAGTCGCTCAAGTCCGCGCGCCACCAAAACTGTAAATGAGCATATCCTGCCAATATTACAAACTGAACGCAAAAGCATGATGCGCAACAAAGAACTGAGGTAAAAAACAAATAGATTCTTCTTTAATTTGAGACATAAATATTCTAGGCTCATAGATTCAATAATCGGATTCTTTGAGCTTTTTTTTGATTGAATTTATTGTCAATTTACCTTGGCGATAAAGAAACATAGGTTTCATCATATGGCCTTCTCGATTTTGCTATAGCAAAGGACTGTTTAAGTAGTTTGTTCGCTACTGCTATCAAAGCTAATTTCTTACTCTTGCCTTTGTTCACTATTCGCTCATATACCTCCTTACATGCCCTGTTGTGTTTACATGCATTAAAAGAACATAGAAACAGTAGATTACGTAGCTTTCTATTACCGACCTTACTTATTCGTGCACGACCTCTAACACTACTCCCTGACTCACGTATAGTTGGTGTAATACCAACATAACTACAAAGCTGTGATGCCGTTTCGAACTTAGAAAAACCATCTGTGACCACTATTAAAAACAATGCCGTCTTTTGCCCTATGCCCGGTATCGATGTCAGCAAGGTCAATTGTTCTTGTTGGCACTCTTTAACCAATGATAAAATCTTTGATTCAATAGCTAGTACCTCCTTATTTAGATGCTTCTTGTTGCGCATCAAAGAACGATGAACAAACTTTGATGGAATGCCCAAAACTGCTTCGCCATGAATCTTGTTCTTAATTGCGGTACGTTGTTTCAAATAAGTGTCCAATAATCTGAACAACTGCAAACATTCACTCTGGGTCTCTGTCAAAGCATTATAAAGAGGAACTTCATTGATTAGTCCATATTCACATATAGCCCTTGCATCGCTCTTGTCCGTTTTCACCTTTGCAAGTTTCATTTGAAGGAAACGTTTAATGGACAATGGGTTTACAACCGATACAAGTACTCCATTTTTGTAAAGAAACTGTGCAAGTCTATAATGATAATAACCGGTAGCTTCCATAACCACCAATGAATCTTTAGGTAATTCTTTAAGGTATTTCTTGAATCCCGTTTCATCGTTCTTATACTGGTTGTGACCTTTGTTACTACCATGTACATCAAAGACATCCTTACTGATGTCAACTCCATAAGTTTCTTTATATTTAATCATAGAAAATGGTTTATGAAAGAACTAGCTACTGGTATCACAACAACTTGAAATCGAGATCTAAAGTCTCACAGAACTGAACGTGATTTAAGTAGTAAAAGAGAGAGGATTATCAATGTTGTCGAAGTCGCAAGCTTCACCGTGTATACTAACCTTAATTCTCTCTTTTGTTCTTTCTGATTATTACATCAATTTAAAGAGAATCAAACTTAAGAAGTGTATAAGCAATAGCGGTCAAAGTGCTTAATCGAAAGCTTTTAGCGTAAATTAAAGTATATTGCTATCTGAAGAAAGTAGTTGCTTAAAATACGCTACTGCTCATACACAAAATCGTTGTAAGCTCCATTTGGGGCAACTAAATCAACGGTACAATGAGGTTGGGTAAACGGTTGATTAGCGAAGAAACTTCTTAGGATTTTACCCCTGAGCTATATTAAATACTTCAAACAGGACGATTGTTACAAGAACAATTCAACCAGGTTTCATTTAAAGGTTTTTAGAGATCTTGGGGGAGCGATTTAAAATATACATACCAAATTTTGTTCATTTGAGTTAATTAAAACGTTCTTTTTATGGAACTTGAAATTTTAGATTATCAACTCGCACCGCCCAGATACTAATTGGTCAATTTATCCAGGATATTCTCTAGTGCCATATTGAATTTATCAGGACTTTCAATCATCGGATAGTGGCAAGTTCCAGAAAGGGTATGCACCTGATAGTTGTCTGCCAGATATCTTTGGAGATTTTCCTCGCTTGTTGGCATATAGTCCACATGAAGCAAGTTCAACTTCAAATCAAGCCCGCGCAAGAGCTCAATCTCCCTTTTGGTATAGGAAAAGGTGTTTTCAAGAAGTGGTATACCCACTTCAGGATTCACTCTTCCGAAATCATGTAAAAGTCTATTTACAAGTTCGGGATTGGTTCGTTCAGTGACCAAGACTTGTCTTGCAAACTGCTCGCAGGTTGCCTTAAAGTCAGTCCTCAAACTTTGGCCCAAATGTTCAATGGTTTCCTTTGGCAAAGGGACCCCGACATTTTTCATATGATCAACTTCGACCAAGCCTTTAATTTGCGTGGCATCTAAAGCAGCCGCTTCCAACATCACATCGGATCCAAAGGAATGCCCGATCAAGATGACGTTCTGAAGGGAAAGCTCCTTGATGAATCCGCAGATATCCCGTCCATAGTTCTGTACGGTCCAATCGGTTCGATTGTAGGATGAGTCCCCATGACCGGGCAAATCCAATGCCAAGACCCTGTAGGTTTTGGAGAAGTGGGACAATTGTTGGCTCCAATATTCCTTGTTGATAAAGGCGCCATGGATCAAAAGTAGGCTAACATCCCCCTTTCCATTATCCAAATAGGCAATGCTTTCTCCGTTTACATTTACTTTTCTTGTTTTCATGTTCTGTGCACTTATTAGGGTTAGGTGAATGGTGTAAAGGACAAGCACCAAAAATCCGTTTGGTCTTAATTGATTTCTCAGTTTAGAGTCTGCCTAAAGACCAAGGGCGAGACTTTTGTCTTGTTCTTGAACAATTTGGAAAATGATGTTGGATGTTCAAAACCCAGTTCAAAGGCAATCTCACTCACACTGAGCTCCGTGGTGGACAACCTTTCCTTGGCAACCGCTATCAACTTGTTATGTATATGCTGTTGGGTGCTCTGGCCGCTAACGGCCTTCAACAAGGCGCTTAGGTAGTTCGGCGAGAGGTTCATATGTTCGGCAATCTCGACAACGGTGGGGATTCCCTCGAATAGCGTGTTTTCCTCTTTAAAATGCTCGTTCAAGATCTCTTCCAGTTATGCGAGGACCTGGTGATTGGCTTTTTTTCGGGTAAAGAACTGTCGTTCGTAATAGCGTTCCGCATAATTGAGCAGCAGCCCTATTTGGGATATAATGATGTTTTCACTGAACTTGTCCATATTGGACAGGTATTCACTTTGGATATTCCGTAACAGGCCGTCCATTATCCCTTCCTCTTTCTCAGAAAGGAAAAGTACCTCATTGGCCGAATACCCAAAGAATTCATAGTTCTTGATGGTCTTGGCCAGGGAAGTGCCCCAAAAAAAGTCTGGATGGATCAACAAGAGCCAACCCGATGCCTCAGTCCTTACCTTTTGATCGACTTCAAGGGTAAGGACCTGTTGGGGGGCGACAAAGGTCAGCACCCCTTCGTCAAAGTCATATTCTTGTTGTCCATAATTGAACTTGGTACTTACGTTTCGCTTCAGGCCAATGGAATAAAACCCCTGTATCCATTTAATTTGGTGGTCATCGGAAGGATAGTGCACCTTTCCATAGTCTATCATGCTGATCAATGGGTATTCTGGTTTGGGCAAATTGCCATATCGGTGAAAATCGCTTATCGTATCGAATCGGTACATCTATTTAATTTAGGTAGCTAAAATTCTAAAAACCGGTTGACATTCCCAAAACCCGGTTTTTCTCCATGGCCTTTTGAACAGCCTCAATTTTTATGCCTGCGTATTGGTGGGCATCCTTGCCCATAAAGAAATGTACCGGTGGGGCTTCCATTTCGCTTAAGGTAATGAGGACTTTTGCTGCTTTTTCGGGGTCATTGGGCTGGCTTCCATCGATATCGTTCAAATGGGTCTGCTCCATATCACGCGCACTTTTATATTCCCTTATGGGATTCGATGGAGTCCTGACAGAGCCTTTGGACAAAAAGTTGGTCCTGAAATACCCAGGATATACCAAGGTCGTATGCACATTGAAGGGTCTCATCTCTTCGGCCAAGGCCTCCGTTAGCCCGGCAACCGCGAACTTTGTGGAGCAATAGATTCCAAACCCTGCAAAGTTGCCCACATATCCCCCAATGGATGAAATATTGAAGATATGTCCCGATCGCTGTTTCCGCAAATATGGAGCAACATTGCGGATAACGTTTAAGGAACCAAATACATTTACATCGTAGTTTTCCTTGACCTCAGAATCGTTCAGTTCCTCCAAAGCCCCTATCTGACCGTAGCCAGCATTGTTGACCACAATATCTATTGCACCAAAATGTGAAATGGCTTTGTCAATGGACTCTTTGACATGAGCATTCTGAACCAAATCCATGGAGATGGGCAGGAAATCCTCATTTTTACCTCCTATACTGTCTATCAGTGCCTGCTTGTTTCTGGAAGTGGCCGCGACCTGGTATCCACTTTCCAATAATTCCCTTACCAGGCTCATTCCCAAGCCCTTGGATGCCCCTGTAACGAACCATGTTTTTTTTGAATCCATTTCTTTTTTGAGTTTAATATTTACCCCACAAAGATTCGGATTCCGGCCTATCAAAACCTTTCCAAATCCATGGAATGCATAGCCAAATCCACTATTATGGATTTTATGTGGTCAATTAAAGGATTGTCTAAACTCGGAAGGGGTGAACCCGGTCCTTGATTTGAATAACTTACTGAACGACTGTGGATAATCAAATCCCAACTGGAATGCGATCTCACTTATCGATGCCTCGTGGTGGGCCAGTTTTTCCTTTGCCTTTTCAATAAGTCGGTCATGGATGTGCTGTTGCGTGCTCTTACCAGTAAGTACCTTGAGCAATCCACTCAGATAATTGGGTGATATGTTCAAGGATTCGGAGAGATCTGTGACGGATGGGACACCACTGTTGGCAAGGTTCTCGTTGTTAAAACGATTATCCAGTATTTTCTCCAAGCGGACAAGGATTTCATGGTTTTCTCTTTCTCTGGTGATAAACTGTCTGTTGTAGAACCTATCGGCATAGTTCAGCAAGGTCTCGATACGTGAAATGATGACCGGTTTGCTGAATTTATCGATATTGGCACGGCATTCTTCCTCAATGGTATTAAGCACACCAACTATGGTTTCTTCCTCTTTTTCGGAGAGATGAAGGGCTTCGTTCACCGAGTACCCAAAATATTCAAATTTATGAATGTGGGCCGCAAGAGGTGTGTTCCAAAAAAGGTCTGGATGTATGAGCAAGAGCCATCCCGAATGGGTCAGTTCCTTTGTTCCGCGGATGGAATACACTTGGTTCGGTGCGATGAAGAACATCCTGCCCTTGTCAAAATCATATTCCCGCTGTCCGTAGATCAGCTTCCCGTTTACATTTGTTTTCAGGGCAATGGAATAGAAGTCCTGGATAATATGCTCCGGTTCGTCATCCCTCAAAGTTTTGATTTTCTCGATGCGAAATACACTTATCAAGGGATGTGGTGGTCCGGGAATTCCCCGGAACTCGTGATATTGACCTATTGTCTCAAATCTATGGGGATACATAGTACCTGTTATTATTGATTATAGATTGCTGCAAACTCTCGGGCAAAGTCCTTCATTTTTACATTACCATAACTTTTGGGCCTGTGCAGGTTATAATCTTCGTACAACAATCCACTGCGGATTGATGCATACATTTCCATCATTCCCTGGGCAATGGCAGGTTGCATCCCCACACCTTCGAAACTTTGTAACAATTGCTTGTCGGTTATCATCACCCATTGTAGGTCAGGTTTTCCGATTGCCACACCCAATGTACTTGCCAATTCAGCATTGATCAATTCCTCGCTTGCCACGTACCTTACACTTTTGCCATCCGACGGGGCATTTATTTCCTCTGCCACGCAAGATGCTATGTCCAATGGGGAAACCCATGAATTTATATTGTCTTCCGCCAGATTGCTCCCTATGATCCCATGTTCCTTTATCATGGGGACGAACTGGAACAAGTTGTAATAGATTTCAGTGGGCCTGATATGGGTGACGGCCACATCTTTGGGCAAACCGTTCAGACTTTTCTCTACATGATAGGTTCCTTCTAGTATACCGTTGCCCTTATCCAAGTGTGCCCCAATACTACTGAGATTTATGACGCGTTTTACGTTGCTCTCCCTAACGGCTTTTGCAAAACTGGATCCAAGCTCTTTGAAATAATCCAACAAATCAAAATCTTGGTCAAAATAATTGGCCGGGGGCGCCATGGTATAGGCTACATCAGCACCTTCAAAAGTGGAGGCTAAAAAGTACGTGTCCTGAAGTTTGCCAATAGCCGGAGTGGCACCAATTTCTTTGATTTCATTTTTTCTGGCGGGGTTGCTACTGATTACTGTTACCGCATGCCCCTCTTTAATAAGTATCCGAATCAATGGTGTCCCGATTCGGCCCAAGGACCCTGTAAGTGTAATTTTCATTTACCTAGTTTTTAATAATTACAAAGATTGGTATGAAGAACGTAAATGATGTGCCGAAATATACTTTTGTTGTGTTCAGATGTTGGTTTTTCCGTCCCAAGCAATTAAAGGGTACACATTACTATTTACCGGCATTATTCCAATTCTTCACAATGAAAATCGAAAACTTTAAATAGGAATATGATCAAGTTAAGTACGTTCTTCTTGCTCTCAATCCTGAAGATATTATCGCAATCTTCAAGATCGAAATTCCATCTTGAATGTGGAAAAAGCTTGTCGAAGAATGGTTTTAACTTTTGAATTTCTCTTTCAGAACTTACAGTAGTTTTAAATACATAAATCATTCCTTCAACCCATTTTTTTAATTATTGTCTCCAAGTCGGACATTGCTTCGCCATTGAAAACCTTTTTGAAGCCTTTATCTCTCAGAATATTCTTCACTTCCACACTGCGTATTCCGTGGGAGCAATATGTTATCTATGTTTTAGTTGAATCTAATTCACTGTAACGTTCCCTAATTGTTCCTAAAGAAATATGTACCGAACCCTCGATATGACTTTTTTTATATTCCATATCCGTTCTTACATCCAATAGGATCGCATCTTTTGTAATCTTTTTTCCTAATCCTTTGTCTACTGTGTTGTAACGATAAATTCTATTGAAAACAAAGAAGAGAATAACAATCCCAAGGACAACGCTGATAATTATATAAACGGTTTTCATATTTTACTCAAAATTTTGCGGTCTATATAGAAGGTGCCGAATGGTATGATGCAGGCAATCAAAACTTTCCAAGTTATTGTTTTGAATTTCCAGTTATATTCTGTTCCTACACTGATAGTGTTAACAACGAACAATAAAAACAACAAGCCGTGGATTGGGCCCAAAACCGAAGATATTGCCGTTATGCCATAAATATGCTTCAGGGGCATTGATACAAAAACCAAAATTATTAAGGAAGTACCCTCCAGGAATGCCAATAAACGTAGTCTACCAATACTTGAGTTGAAAAAATATTTCATCTAAAATGTTCTTAAGAGTGGTCTATTTGCCAATGGTGAGAACGGCCAGGGAACAGCTATAAAAATTATTAGCAGGCCAATAGAAAAATAGCCCAACATTGTTCTAAATTTTTCTATATCGGTTTTCTTTCGTTTTGCCTTTGCGGACCCAATGGTAATGATTACGATGGCCGCGATCATCAATATAGAATGGAAAATACCAAAAAACGTCATTTCCCAATTATTGACTAAGTTTTTAAAGTCTGAAAAGTAGTATTTGATGATAGGGCTTTTGATATATACAATCATACCGACCGTAAGCTGAATATGTGCTATTGTTGCAGTCCAGTGGCGTACTTTATTGTCGAGATATGAGAAATGAGACTTAGAATGAAATCCCTTGTAAGCCCTATAGATCGCGTAACATAGTGATAGCAGCACAAGCCATCTGAATATGGAATGAAGCACAAGAACTGTGGAATACATAAACAGGAATTTTGCTTTTGCAAAGGTCCGGACCAATACAATTTTGAGGTAGAAACATTTATTCCATTGTTAGGACTTTTCAATCAATTCCCGATATGTTCTTGGTGGAACGCCTTCACGTTTTTTAAAAAACCGCGTAAAATATGAAGCATCTAGATATCCCATTTCATAGGAGATCTCGCTAATCGATAAGTTGGACTGATAGAGAAGATACTTGATTTCTATAAGTTTGATCTCATCGATGATTTCGGAAGCGGATTTCGAAGTGGTCGCTCGTACCGATTTGTTTAGGTGGTTTGGGCTTATATTCATTAGTTTAGCGAAGTCAGCTACCTTCAGATTTTTTTTGACCTGTTCATTGACCAAAATCCTGAATTGAGTCACAATCTGATAAGCTGCGTTCTGCCCAATGCGATTCTCTGATCGATATAAAACTTTCAACTCGGTCAACAGTGCGTAGAGGTAGGAGTGAACAATATCAGGATTCGGTTTTTCAGTACTTTTAAATTCAATGGCCAACCTTTCAAAGACGTTTAGGATTGCATTCTTTGAATTTGGATTGATTTCAATAATTGGATGGTTGCCATTATTAAGAAATTGGAAATCTGTAACGAGAGAACGATTACCGAATTCCCTGATAAGTATGTCAGGATGAAAATGGCATGTAAAGCCCTTGACTTCATTAGAAACATCCTCGGTTGAAAAAACCGCTCCTGCCTGATAAACAACGATATTGTTTCTTTCTACATTATACTCTTTAAATCCAATTTTTGTCTTATAGGAACCTTCAGTGACAAAAATAAGGGTGTGGCTTTCTTCCCTCGATGGAAGGATCGGTTTTAACACTCTTTCGCTTATATCTTCAATTCTCAGGCAAAAAAAATCTTCGATACTTTGTTTGAAAAGCTTGTCTAATTCTGGACTTGCGTTAAAGTATTCTTTTCGGAAACTTTCAGAGTTATATGTTTTTATTTTGGACATCAAATGTTCTGTTTGCAATAATCTTTCTTTAGCTTGTAGATAACCGGTATATAGTTATCAATCATATAAATGAAATTAAGCAAATAATAGCTATTGCTCCGAGCAAGATAAAGTTTGATAAAACTGCCGTTTAACCAAACTTAGTGAAAGAATTAATTTCAATTATTCGTAGCATCCCGTTCTTGGTCTTTTTTAGTATTCCTAATAAATAACCTTTAGTAAGACCAAAGTTGAACTACATTCTACTTTTAATTCAGTTGTTTTCGATTTACGGTTTTTGTATATTCAACTAAGCTAACACAAGTTAAATCAAAGAAAAAGGGGACAAATCGGGAACAGAAAAAGCAAAAAACATTCAACCCCCCGGTTTTAGCGAGATATGGAGGATAGGTTTCCATCCTGTCATCCCGACAAGCAGAAAAGTGATTTGCGAAAGCAAGTCACTTTTTTTGTTCAAGAAACGAACAGACCTTTTTTGAT
>JBCCEC010000076.1:0-18321 GCA_039030475.1 Bacteroidota bacterium | reverse complement strand
GGGTTTTTAAAATTGATTTATTAAAAAAAATCATGCTTTGATATGAAATTCTTATTCGCTTGTAAGCTATAACCTGTCAATTCTCTTTTGATCGTTTTTTATTTATTTTTAAGGACTAATCCAACGAAATGAAAAAATATTACTTTTTGATTCCCTTATTATTTGTTTCTCTAGGTCACAGCCAGAATTTTGATAGAACCAAAGAATTTCAAAAATTTAATGGTTATTTCAATTTCTATTATGACGATAGCACAGACAAGATATATCTTGAAGTGGATGAACTTGAAAAAGAATTTTTATATGTCTATTCATTAAGCAGTGGAATAGGCAGCAACGACATAGGGTTGGATAGGGGCCAATTGGGAAATGAGCAGGTGGTATTCTTTAGAAAAGCGGGAAACAAATTGTTATTGGTCCAGCCCAACTTGAAGTTTAGAGCACTTACCGAAAATAAACTGGAAAAAAAATCGGTGGAACAAGCTTTCGCAAAATCAGTTCTTTATGGGTTTAAGATTGAAGAAGAATCAAAAGGGAAGTTTTTAATTGATATTACAGATTTTCTAATGCGTGATGCCCATGGTGTCTCTGCCAGATTGAAGCGAACAAAACAAGGTTCATACAGTTTGGATAAATCTAAAAGTGCCATGGCCTTTGACCGTACCAAAGCATTCCCAAAAAATGTGGAGTTTGATGTAACGCTTACCTTCGCTGGAAATCCAGCAGGAGCGTACATACGTTCCGTTGCTCCAAACCCTTCGTTGGTTACCGTTGCCCAGCATCATTCTTTGATTGCACTGCCAGATGACGCTTATGAAAAGCGCGTTTTTGACCCGCGCTGTGGTTCTTACCCAATATCATATTACGATTATGCCACCCCGGTGCAGGAACCCATTTTAAAGCATTTTGTAAGACGCCATCGTTTGGAAAAGAAAAATCCAGATGCAGCAATAAGCGAGGCAGTAGAACCCATAATTTATTATTTGGATAACGGAACCCCTGAACCTGTCCGTTCCGCACTTCTGGAAGGTGGCAAATGGTGGAACCAAGCGTTTGAATCGATAGGTTATAAAGATGCGTTTCAATTGAAAATATTGCCTGACGATGCAGACCCTTTGGATGTTCGTTACAATGTAATCCAGTGGGTGCATCGTTCCACAAGAGGTTGGAGCTATGGTAGCAGTATCACCGACCCGCGTACGGGAGAAATCATGAAGGGACACGTGAGTTTGGGAAGTCTCCGTATACGCCAAGATTTCCTGATTGCACAGGCCTTAATGAACAAACCTTTTGCCGAACGGGATGATAATTACCAACCCATGTTAGAATTGGCTTTGGCAAGAATTAGACAGCTTTCTGCACACGAAATTGGGCATACGTTGGGCTTTGCCCACAATTTTGCGGCAAGTACCAATGGTAGAGCTTCCGTAATGGACTATCCACATCCACAATTTGAATTAAAGGGAAATACGATAGATTTTTCCAATGCATATGACACGGGAATTGGAGTATGGGATAAAGTCACTGTGGCATATTCCTATGCGGATTTCCCAAATAAAGCTAAAGAAGCAGAAGGTTTGAAAGCTATTTTGGAAAAGGCGCGGGCAGATGGTCTTCGATATATATCCGATCAAGACGCTCGACCTATGGGCAGTGCGCATGCTTTGGCCCACTTATGGGACAATGGAAAGAGCGTCACAGAAGAATTGGAACGTGTATTGGCGATACGAAAAACCGCTATGGCTAACTTTTCTATTGATAATATCCGTTCAGGTGAACCTAATTCGGTGCTAGAGGATGTTTTTGCGCCTTTATTTTTCTTTCACAGGTACCAAACGGAAGCAGTTTCCAAAGTTGTTGGTGGTTTGGATTATAACTATGCTGTAAAAGGTGATGGGCAACAAACGGTTTCTGCTGTAAACCGGACCGATCAAGAGAATGCCTTAAAAACTATCCTAACAACGTTGGATGCCAACGAAATTGCAATACCAAAAGACAAGCTTAGCCTTTTTCCACCGCGGGCCATTGGATATGGACGAACAAGGGAATCCTTTAAAGGAAGAACAGGCGTTAGTTTTGATGCGCTTTCGGCAGTTGAAACGTCCTCAGATATGACTTTGGGCCTCTTGCTACATCCCGAAAGGGCTTCGCGATTAATTCAGCAGAAAAGCTTGGATAAAAATCAGATTGGGTTAGAACAAGTTTTCAACACTTTGGTGAACGCTACAATAGAAAAAACACATAAGGATTCTTATCTGAACGAAGTGCAGCAGATTGTAAACTTTAGGGTGTTGTTCCATATGATGAATTTAGCAGCACATAAAGAAGTCCATCCACAGGTGAATGCCATTGCCAATGCATCCTTGAAGAAATTGAAAACAGCTCTGACCAATAGTAGTAGTGACGTGATAGCTTCTGAAATGGTGCGACGAATAGATGCTTTTCTTAAGGCTCCAGCCAGCTTTACGGTTATTCCTGCCCCTAAAATTCCAGATGGTTCTCCAATTGGTATGGACTGCATGAACTAAAGACAGACTCATTTTATGAAAATCAATTTAATAAGTGACACGGTCACCCGGCCAAGTTCTGGCATGTTAGATGCCATGATGAATGCTGAAGTGGGGGACGATGTCTTTAAAAATGACCCTAGCGTTAATGCATTTGAGGTAGAAGTGGCGCATTATTTTGGCATGGAAGCAGCTCTGTTCTTTCCAAGTGGCACCATGACCAACCAAACTGCCATAAAATTGCATACGCAGCCTGGGGAACAACTAATTTGCGATAAATATGCACATGTCTACAATTATGAAGGTGGTGGTGTAAGCTTCAACAGTGGTGTTTCCTGTAAATTGGTAGATGGGAATAGAGGAATGATGACCGCTGAACAAGTTGAAGCGGCCATTAATCCCCCTGATTTTTATCACAGCCCTTTAACTTCTTTGGTTTGTATTGAAAACACTACCAATAAGGGTGGGGGGGCATGTTGGGATTTTGATGAGCTGAAAAAGATAAAACAGGTTTGTGAGGAGCATGGATTAAAGTATCATTTGGATGGTGCACGAATCTGGAACGCTTTAACAGCAAAAAATGAAGATCCAAGGGACTATGGCGCTTTATTTGATTCCATTAGCGTTTGTTTTAGCAAAGGTTTGGGATGTCCAGTGGGCTCTGTCCTTGTGGGCAATGAAAAACTAATTGCCAATGCGTTGCGGGTGCGTAAAGTATTTGGGGGCGGTATGCGTCAATCCGGTTTTTTGGCTGCAGCCGGATCATATGCCTTAAAAAACAATATTGGTCGACTGTCCGAAGATCATAATAAGGCACAAGAAATTGGAAGTGTACTCAGTAAACTAGAATTTATCAAAAAGGTAGAACCCATTGAAACCAACATTATCATTTTTGAGTTGGATGAATCTAAAATGGCTTCAACAACTTTCTTATCCAAGCTGGAAGAAAACCATATCTCGATTATTGGAATGGGGCAAGGTAAACTTCGTATTGTAACGCATTTGGATTATACCGCGGAGATGCATGACCACTTTCTTGAAATTTTACAAAAGATAGGTTGATTACAAAGTAAAACCATAGTTTGGTCGCTTTTAGCCACAAGAGGATTTTGAGCGTACCCGAAGTAGCCGTTTGTCATTCCCGCTACTTTAATTGAGACCCCTACCTCTCATTTCGACTACGCTCAATGAACGGCAGGATGCTTTTGTTTATTTTGAATTGGGAATAGACTACTTGAACAATGAATCCATTCCTGGAATGTTTGGCATTCCTTCTTTGGCAACGGCCGCCAGTTCGGTTTCATTGACGTTTGTAGCTTTTGCAATGGCTTTGTTCAGTGTAATGATGAGATAATCTTCAAGTTGTTCTTTGTCTTGCAATAGCGTCTCATCAATATTAATCGATTTTATTTCTCTATTAGCGGTAATGGTTACTTTAAGATGACCATCCGAAGAGGTTTCATCAATCATGACAGTATCCATTCGCTTCTTGGTAGCTTCTACTTTTTGTTGGGTTTCTTTGAGCTTCCCCATCATTCCCATCATATCTCCAAACATAAATTCGTGTTTTTGATTATAGCATCAAAATTAATGATTTGAAATAAATAGTTTCTTTTAACCGCATCATTTTATGCTGGACTTTTTTTATCCTTTACTTTTGCGAACTCTTATCAAACTATGAAAGAAAAATTGATGGATGTAAAAGCTCCAATTGCCAAAAAAATACCACTGAAACTAGAAAAACATGGTAATGTAAGAATAGACGATTACTATTGGATGAACGATAGGGAAGATCAAGAGGTAATAGATTATTTAAATTCTGAGAATGCGTATTACGAAAAGATGACGGCGCATACCAAAGACTTTCAGGAAAAACTCTTTCATGAGATGAAGTCTCGGATAAAGGAAGACGATTCTTCGGTTCCCTATAAATATAATGGATACTGGTACATCACAAAATACAAGACAGGTCAAGAGTATCCTATATATTCCAGGAGAAAAGAAAATATGGATGCTGAGGATGAAATACTGTTCGATTGCAATGAACTGGCAAAGGGCCATGATTATTTTAACTTAAAAGGAGTGTCTGTAAGTCCGGATAATACCATGGCATCTTTTGGTGTAGATACCGTATCCAGACGAGAGTATGACATTCAAATTAAAAATTTACAGACAGGAGCGGTTTATCCGGACAAAATTGAAAAGACGACAGGAAGTTCGGTTTGGGGAAATGATGGAAAAACATTGTTTTATACCAAAAAAGACCCTGTGACCCTACGTTCAGATAAGATTTATAGGCACACACTTGGCTCTGAATCTACTGAAGATGTGTTGGTGTACCATGAAAAGGACGAAACCTTTAATACGTTTGTTTACAAGACCAAATCCAAAAAATTCATTGTAATTGGCTCCGTTAGCACCTTGACTTCGGAGTATCAAATTTTGAATGCCGATATACCCGAAGGGGATTTCAGAATATTTTCCCCCAGAGAAATAGGGGTCGAATATTCCATTGCCCACTATGATGGCAGCTTTTACATTCTTACCAATAAGGACAATGCCACTAATTTTAAATTGATGAAAACCTCCGAGGATAAAACCATATCCAATAACTGGAAGGAATTCATCAAACATAGAAAACACGTTTTGTTGGAGGACGTAGAAATATTCAAGGACTACTATGTACTTTCCGAGCGAGAGAATGGACTGAATAAATTGAAAATTACCAAATGGGACGGTAGGTATAGTTACAATCTTCCTTTTGAGAGCGAGACGTATGTGGCCGGAACATCGGTAAATGTTGATTTCGACACCAAAAAACTCCGTTATTATTATAACGAAATGGGAGCTCCTTACGCTATCATCGATTTTAACATGGAGACCAGGACCCAAACCATATTGAAAGAGCAGGAAGTGTTGGGCGATACTTTTGATAAGGAAAATTATCGCACGGAACGTTTGTGGGCCATAGCAAGAGATGGAATAAAAGTCCCTATTTCTTTGGTTTATCACAAGGACACAAAGTTGGATGGAACGAGTCCTCTGTTTCAATATGCTTATGGTTCCTATGGAAGCACTATCGACCCGTATTTTTCCTCAATTCGCTTGAGTTTGTTGGATCGAGGTTTTGTTTTCGCTATTGCGCATGTACGAGGTGGCGAATATTTGGGAAGACCTTGGTATGAAGATGGTAAACTGCTACGTAAGAAAAATACGTTCACAGACTTTATCGATTGCTCTAAGTTTTTGATTGAAAGCAACTATACAAGTCCAGCGCATTTGTATGCTAGTGGAGGTTCTGCAGGTGGATTGTTGATGGGTGCCATCGTAAACATGGCTCCGGAACTGTATAAAGGCATAACAGCTGCTGTTCCTTTTGTGGATGTAGTAACGACTATGTTGGATGATACCATTCCTTTGACGACCGGCGAATATGATGAATGGGGCAATCCAAATGATAAAACATATTATGACTACATGAAATCCTATTCCCCGTATGATAATGTTACGGCACGGGATTATCCAAATATGTATGTTTCAACAGGATTGCACGATTCCCAAGTACAATATTGGGAACCGGCTAAATGGGTCGCTAAGCTAAGGGAACTCAAAACAGATGATAACCTTCTTTTTTTGGATACCAATATGGAAGCAGGGCATGGTGGAGCTTCGGGCAGGTTTGAATCTTTAAAGGAAACAGCGAAAGAATATGCTTTCATTTTGGATTTGGAAGAAAACTTGTCTTAAAATAAAAAATGTTATTTTTGCACCGGATAAATTTTGAGTAAATCAAGATGTATTCCTTACCTAATACCAGTTATGGAAAAACAGATAAATGCGTATAGCAGTATTCTAGAATTAATTGGAAATACCCCCTTAGTTAAGCTAAATAAAATCACAGCTCCCCTTGCAGGAAATTTCTATGCCAAAGTAGAGGCCTTTAATCCAGGTCATTCTGCAAAGGACAGAATAGCCGCTTACATAATTGAGGAAGCGGAGCGCAAGGGCATCCTTAAACCGGACAGTACCATCATTGAGACCACCTCTGGCAATACTGGTTTCAGTTTGGCTATGGTAAGCATAGTAAAAGGATATAAATGTATTTTGGCGGTTAGTTCAAAATCATCTCCGGACAAAATAGATATGCTTCGCTCTATGGGAGCTAAAGTTTATGTCTGTCCTGCCCATGTGAGTGCAGATGATCCAAGGTCTTACTACGAAGTGGCTAAACGTTTGCATAACGAAACGAACAATTCCATCTATATTAACCAGTATTTTAATGCGTTGAATATAGAGGCCCATTATAAAACAACCGGTCCTGAAATCTGGAATCAGACCAACGGAAACATAACCCATTTGGTGGCATGTAGTGGTACAGGAGGAACTATTTCTGGGATTGCCCAATATTTGAAGGAACAAAATCCGAATATTAAAGTTTTGGGTGTGGATGCCTATGGTTCAGTGCTTAAAAAATATCATGAAACCGGAGAGTTCGACCATAACGAAGTGTACCCTTATAGAATTGAGGGATTGGGTAAAAACTTGATTCCCACTGCTACCGATTTTGAGGCTATTGACCGTTATATCAAGGTAACAGATGGTGAAAGTGCCCATATGGCCAGAAAGATAGCGCATACCGAAGGCATGTTTGTCGGATATACCAGTGGAGCTGCCATGCAGGCTTTGTACCAATTGGATACAGAAGGAGAGTTTTCCAAAGAGAGTAATGTAGTGGTGATTTTCCCTGATCATGGTTCACGGTATATGAGCAAAGTATTTAGTAATGAATGGATGGAAAACCAAGGTTTCTTTGATATTCAAAATACCGATGTTCCTGAAAAAATAGAGTACATCGAGTAAGGATTTGCTCATTTTTCAAAAAAAAGTCAACGACAATGGATTCCATTGTCGTTTTTTTATATCTTCAATTCATTATGTGAGGTTAGTAAAAATCTATATTTTTGCAGTTGAATTAATTTTAGGGTAGATGAGAGATTTATTTGATAGAATTATTGAAAATAAAGGTCCTTTAGGAAAATGGGCATCACAGGCGGAGGGTTATTTTGTTTTCCCAAAGTTGGAAGGCCCTATCTCCAATAGAATGAAATTTCAAGGAAAAGAAGTTATCACTTGGAGTGTAAATGACTACTTGGGCCTAGCAAATCTACCTGAAATTAAAAAAGTTGATGGTGACGCTGCGTATGAACACGGCTCTGCATATCCAATGGGAGCGCGTATGATGAGTGGACACACTGATTACCATGAACAGCTGGAGCAAGAACTTGCCGCTTTTGTTCACAAAGAATCGGCGTACTTGTTGAATTTTGGCTACCAAGGTATAATGTCAGCTATTGATGCGCTGGTTTCCAAAGACGATATTATTGTTTACGACGTAGATTCCCATGCCTGTATCATAGACGGTGTTCGTCTTCACATGGGCAAACGCTTCACTTTTAAGCATAACGACGTTGAAAGCCTTGAAAAGAACCTAGAGCGTGCCACAAAAATGGCAGAACAAACTGGGGGCGGAATTCTTGTAATTTCCGAAGGTGTTTTCGGAATGCGAGGAGAACAAGGAATATTAAAAGAAATCGTTGCACTTAAACAGAAGTACAACTTTAGGTTATTGGTAGATGATGCACATGGTTTTGGAACACTTGGTAAAACGGGAGCTGGAGCAGGAGAGGAGCAAGGCATTCAAGATGATATTGATGTATATTTTGCCACTTTTGCCAAATCTATGGCGAGTATCGGTGCGTTTTTAGCTGCCGATAAAGAAATTATAGATTATTTAAAATACAATTTAAGGTCTCAAATGTTCGCTAAATCATTGCCAATGATTTATGTAAAGGGAGCATTGAAGCGTTTGGATATGTTACGTACCATGCCAGAGCTTAAAGCCAAACTTTGGGAAAATGTAGATGCGTTGCAAAACGGTTTAAAAGAGCGTGGTTTTGACATTGGCACTACATCAAGTTGTGTAACTCCCGTATACTTAAACGGTAGTATTCCAGAAGCTATGGCCTTGGTAAAAGACCTGCGTGAAAATTACGGAATATTCTGTTCTATAGTGGTTTACCCTGTTATACCTAGAGGGTTAATTCTACTTAGAATGATTCCTACTGCTACGCATACCATGCAAGATATTCTTGAAACATTGGATGCATTTTCTGCCATTAGGGAGCGTTTACAAAATGGTACTTACAAAAGGTTATCTGCCGCTGTAGCTGCGGCTATGGGGGAATAAGCTTTTTCGCTAGACGCTAGACGCCAAATGCTATACTTGTTGGAAAGATTTAGTTATTCGCTTTGTCTATAAATGCAAGGGTTTCGGTTATTGGCTCGATGCTATCTGTGCCAACCCAAAGTAAATGCCCCCATTTATTGTTGTAAAGTCTTAAATCTGAGTTGGCTATACTTTTTTGGGCATGATATGCCATTTCTATAGAAACTGTTTTATCGTTTTTACTATGCGCTATCCGGGTAGGACACGTAATTTTTGAGAGCGTATCACTAGCTATATCTTGCTTCAAATCATTTACAAATCCATTACCAGAACCCTGATTGAAAGTCATCTCTTTTATAGTATCTACTTCGTTACGATTAAAATTAGCAGCCTTTATAGTGGAAAGTTCTTTGAACAGGGTTTTGGTCATTGTTAAAGGCATCAACTTAAAAGATGTTCTGAACATCGCCCAACTTAACTTTTGCATGTTTGGAGAAAATAACAACTTTCCCTTTCGATATAAAGCGTCAGATGGTTGTAGCCATTTTTGGGTTACTGCGGATAATAAAACGAGCTTCTCTACACGGTCTGTATAATTTGCAGCCAACTCAAGAGCTGTTAAGCCCCCTGCGGATATACCGATGACCACTACTTTTTCTATTTCTATATTGTTCAATAATGAAACTACAAGACTGGCAGCTTTTTTAGGTGATTCAAAAGTTGACAATGGTGTTTTTCCATAACCAGGTCTTGAAGGTGTAAGCAATCTAAATTTGGAAGTATCGAAACCTTTGTGCCAAAGCGTTTCATAACAATTGCCATGTCCACCATGCAAAAAAAGAATTGGTTTTCCTGTACCTACGTCGCTGTATTCAATGGTACCGATTTTCGTTTTTACTATCATTTTTGAACCTCAAAAAGAAAGGGGAAGGTATCTAGGTTCAAATTCAAGTTGCGCATCTAAAGTTCTTTTTTGTAGGTTCTTCTTCGCTTGTGCGTCACTGGATCAAAATGTTTCCACATTTGTCGGATGGCAGTGTTCTCCTCAAGTTCGGGGGTTCGAATACAATTAATAATCCCTTTCTCTTTGAATGTTTTGTGGTATTCATTGAAGATAACCGCTGTAACTCCCTTGTTTTGATAGTCAGGGTGTATACCTATGAGATAGAAAATAACGTCCTTACTTTGTTTTCGGGCCTTTAAGAGGTGAAAAATTCCTGTTGGAAACAATCTGCCCTTCGCTTTTTGCAGTGCTTTGGAGAACGATGGCATCACTATGGCGAAGGCTATCAATTCATTTTGTGCATCTACTACGAACTTAATGTATTCGGGATTGATAAAACTGATATATTTCTTCTTAAAATATTCTTTCTGTACATCTGTAATCTTTACAAACGAAGAGAGGCGAGCGTAGCTTTCATTGAACAAATCGAACATTTTGTCCACCCATGGCATAATTTCTTTGCTGTTACTAAAATTCAGCTCCCTGAGACCGTATCGTTTCTTTATCAACAAATTAGCCTTCGCAAACAGTTTGGGATCTGCATTAGATGCTAAAAACTTATTTTCCAGATATCCTTTTTCCTTTACAAAACCATACTTTTCGTAATGGGATTGATAATATGGGTGGTTGTACCAGGTTATCATCGTACCGATATGATCAAACCCATCAACGAGCACTCCAACCTTGTCCATATTGGAGAAACCCACAGGGCCTTCCATATAATCTAATTGATGGCTCTTTCCAATTTCAACAACTTTATCCAACAAAGCCTTGGACACCTCTAAATCGTTCACAAAATCGAACCAGCCGAACCTCATTTTTTTGAGGTTTTGCTCTTTCACTTCCAACCAATTGATAATAGCGGCCACCCGACCAACAATTTTTCCATCTTTATAAGCCAAAAAGAACTTGGCCTCAGCGCTTTTAAAAACAGGGTTTTTACTGGAATCAAAAGATTCCAATTCATCCTTGATAATGGGGGGAACCCAATAGGGGGAGTCTTTGTAGAGTGAAAAGGGAAACTTTACAAACCGTTTTAAATCAACTTTGGATTGAACTTCTTTGATAGTGACCATACATCAACTTTTGTAGGGTCAATATTAGGAATATCTGTTCAGAAGAAAAATAGAAATTATCAAAATTTAGCGGATGTTAAAAGTCTACATCGTCTTTGTCTTTTTTGTCTTTCTTCTTCTTTTTCTTCCCTTTTTTCTTTTGCGCATTTTTTGGAATACTTCCATTTTCGCCTGCTTTCTGATCTTGAATCGCAACTAGTTTATCCTTATGGAAATCCAATCGATAGGAAGCGCCCAATACTGCAAAAATTCGAGAGGGGGAATCTTTGAACCCTGAGCCCAAATGAAAGTCGGCTTGAAAGTTTGGACTAAAAAGATGCGCTACACCGGTACGCAATAACAAATCTGAATATCTGTCACTACTTATGCCTTGATTTTCTATAAAAACGCTCCACTTTGGGTCTCTAAAGGAGTGTGTTAACGAAACCGCGTAACCCCATTCAGGAAAATCCGTGCCAATTCTATCATATGAAATATTTGAAATCAAAACAAGCCTAGGGGATAATCTACTTTGTGTGGCAACGGCCACTCTAGGCGACGCTATAGGATCAGTAGGATAAAACGGATTTTCACCAAGATTAAGTGTGGCTCCAGCATAGATAGAAACTGCGGGAATCAGGTTTTTCCATTGAAACTTGTGATTCGCCCGCCAGCTGTAAAGATTAGGCTTATTGTTCTCAGGATTTTTAAAGGGGTCAAAAACCAAATATTTCAAACCTATTCTATTTCGCGTAAAATCGGTTCTTGTTTCCTCAGTGTTCAAGTCGGTGAACAAAATGTTTTGATTGATAAAAGTACCTTCCCATTTAATTTCCAATGGTTCAAAAAGTAACCCGTATCTGAACGAAAAATCAGTACCAAAAATATTTGAATCAGAATTAAGGTCTACGTTGTCCTGTTGCTCGTACACCACGCCGATTTCCGCCTGTATTACATTTTTTCCTACTGCATATGCACTTACTGCTCTTCCTGGTCTATTGGAGTTTATGACATCCGTGTACTGTGCATTTAAAAATATAGGGGCAATTAGGGTTAGTAAAAGTGTTTTTTTAATGTTTTGGAAATCCATATAACTTATTTTAATACTTTTTTAAGATACTTTCAGGGCTTTTAAAAGACTAACAATGTAATTTTGATGCAATAGCTCTCATTATATGGTTTTATTACAAACGATTTTAATAGTTGTATTAGTATACTATACACTTAAATTACTGGCAAAATGGTTAGCGCCCAAGTTGTTCAGCTATGCCGTAAAAAAAACACAGGAACGTTTTGGCCAAGAGTTTGGCAATTATCAGGATTTTGGAGATACACCCAATAAAAATGGTGAAACCAAAATTTCTAAAAAGCCGTTCAGAAAATCCAATCCTTCAAAAAAAGTTGGAGAATATATAGATTTTGAAGAAATTGACTAATATTTGTCTATTCAAAATCAATCCATGAATCTTTCTCCAAAAGCTGTTATCACCCATATTTGTGTAATTGCTTTATTCATTCTCGCTTCCCTTATCTACTTTTACCCTGTTCTTCAGGGCAAGGCCATTTTCCAATCGGACATTGCCCAGTATAAAGGTATGGCCAAAGAGCGAAATGACTTTAAGGAATTGACGGATGAGGAGTCTTACTGGACGAATAGTGCTTTTGGGGGCATGCCCACGTATCAGTTAGGAGCGAACTACCCGAACGATTATATAAAAAAACTGGATAGGCTCATACGTTTCTTGCCTAGGCCGGCAGATTATCTCTTTCTGTATTTAGTTGGATTCTACGTTTTAATGCTCTGCATGAAGGTCGAGTACCGACTCTCCATTTTAGGTGCATTGGCCTTTGGCTTTTCAACCTACCTTATCATTATTTTGGGGGTAGGACATAATGCGAAAGCACATGCTCTGGGATACATTCCCATGGTTTTGGGAGGAATTATTCTTGTATTTCGCGAAAAATATGTTTTAGGTTTTATATTGACAGCCTTGGCGATGGCCTTGGAAATAAGTGCCAATCACTACCAAATGACCTATTACTTTATGTTGTTGGTCTTGGTCTTGGGACTCGTATATCTTATCTATGCCATAAAAAATAAAAAGCTGAAACATTATTTTGTTTCTGTTGGAATATTGCTTGCAGCCGTAGCATTGTCCATTGCGACCAATGCAACAGGGTTAATGGCTACCAAAGAGTATGCGGATTGGAGCACACGCGGTAAGTCTGAATTGACCATTAATCCCGATGGTAGTACTAAAGCATCACAAGCGGGTCTTGATAAAGACTATATCACAGAATACAGTTACGGTATCGCAGAATCGTTGAATTTGTTTGTTCCCAGATTATTTGGTGGTTCTGGAAGCGAAGATTTAGGGAAAGATTCTAAGGCGTATGAATACTTGACCGACCAAGGACTTTCTCCTTCCAAGGCATTGGAATTTTCTAGTGGAATCCCTTTGTACTGGGGAAATCAGCCTATCGTAGCAGGACCCGCCTATGTTGGTGCTATTGTTTTCTTTTTGTTTGTTCTTGGGCTGTTCTTGGTCAAAGGAAAAAAGAAATGGTGGATATTGGTCGGTGCTATTTTGGCATTGCTATTGTCGTGGGGCAAAAACTTCCCTGCCTTGACCAATTTTATGATCGATTATTTTCCGTTGTACAATAAGTTCAGGGCAGTATCATCCATTCAAGTGGTCTTGGAGCTTTGCTTTCCAATATTGGCGATTCTAGGAATACGGGAGCTGTTTAAATCGAAAGTTGAAACTACAAGAAAACTAACAGCTTTAAAATTTAGCTTTTTCATTACTCTTGGCCTTGCTATCTTAATTTTCTTGTTAAAAGGATTTTTCAATTTTGAAGGGTTACGTGATGAAACGTTCAGGGGGTATTTTGGAGATGAATTAATGACGATGATTCAGCGTGATCGTGAAGCCGTATACATTAACGATACAATTCGCTCTTTACTGTTTGTTTGTTTGGCTGCAATAACGTTATGGCTTTTAATAAAGGAGAAACTAGGAAAGAATTTGGCAGTGCTTGTTTTGGGGGCTTTACTATTGTTTGATTTAATAGGGGTGAACCTACGCTATGTAAACGAAGACGATTTTGTACGGCAAAGAAATGTAAATACACCGTTTCAAGCGAGCCAGTTGGATCAGTTGATTCAGCAGGATAAAGCCATATTTAGGGTTTTTGACCCGCAGGAAGGTTTAAACGGGGCAAGAACTTCCTATTTTCATAAATCCATTGGCGGGTACCACGCCGCAAAACCAAGACAATTACAAGATTTGTTCGAGCATCATTTGTACCAGAACAATGTAGAAGTTTTGAATATGTTGAATGTGAAGTATATCATTCAACAAGATGAAGAGGGGAATAGTTTTCCTGCGTTAAACGATAATGCAAACGGAAATGCTTGGTTTGTACAACAATTGATTCCAGTAAAATCTGCCAACGAAGAAATTCAGAAGCTTGAAGGTTTTGATTCAAAGTTACAGGCTGTTGTTAATACAAATTCATATCCAACCGTAACCAAGCTCAGTTATACTGTGGATTCTTTGGCCACTATTGATTTGGTCGACCACCAGCCTAATGCCATACAATATAGAACCAATAATACGAACGATGGTTTTGCCGTTTTTTCCGAGATACATTATCCAAACGGATGGGAAGTTTATATTGATGGGAATTTGAAGGAGCACTATAAAGTTAACTATGCATTAAGAGGACTTAAAGTCCCATTGGGGAAACATGAAATAGAATTTAAGTTCACACCCAAAGTTGTAGAGACAGGAAGCAAGATTTCTTTGGCGAGTTGTATTCTGTTGGGACTTGTTATTGTTGGTGGTATTGGGTTTTCGTTCCGTTCCAGAAAAGCTAAAACCAAGGCCTAATGCGTAAAGTTTTGGTCATAGCCTATTATTGGCCGCCAGCAGGTGGGCCAGGTGTACAACGGTGGCTAAAATTTGTAAAGTACTTGAGGGATTTCGATATTGAACCCATTGTTTATGTTCCCGAGAATCCCAGTTACCCCATTATTGATGAGAATTTGGTCGATGAAATTCCGGAAGGCATACAACTTCTAAAACAACCAATTCGCGAACCTTATGCTTGGGCTTCTTTGTTGTCAAAACGTAAAACAAAGACTATCAGTTCTGGAATCATTTCAGAAAAAAAACCATCCTTTATAGAGAAAACGCTTTTATGGATTCGTGGAAATCTTTTTATTCCAGATGCTCGGGTACTTTGGGTAAAACCCTCCATAAAATATTTGTTGAATGTTTTGGAACAACAACAAATAGACACCATAATTACAACAGGACCGCCACATAGTGTGCATCTAATAGGGTTGGGTTTAAAAAAACAAGCTCAAATTAAATGGGTAGCGGATTTTAGGGATCCATGGACATCCATTGGGTATCACCATAAACTAAGATTGTCGAAATCTTCTCAAAAAGAACACAAGAATCTGGAGCGTACGGTTCTAAATGCTGTAGATAAAATAGTAGTGACCAGTGCTACGACCAAGAAAGAGTTTGAGGGGATAACGGATAAACCCATTAAAGTCATCACGAATGGATTTGATGATGAACTCATGAAAATCGAATTGGATGCTAATTTTACAATTTCGCATATTGGTTCTTTGCTTACGGGACGAAACCCAATAGCACTTTGGAAAGTGCTTAAAAATTTGGTGGATAAAAACCATTCTTTTCAAAAGAAGTTAAAGATTCAACTAGCTGGTGTAGTAGGGGAAGAGGTGATGGAATCTATTAACGAATATAGATTACGCCCTTATGTGGAGCAACTGGGGTATCTTTCCCATGAAAAGGTATTGAAAGTTCAGCAAAAATCGCAAGTACTGCTATTATTGGAAATCGATTCAGAAGAAACCAAGGGTATCATCCCGGGAAAGTTGTTTGAGTATCTGAGTGCACAACGACCCATCTTAGCCATTGGTCCCAAAGGTTGGGAAGCGGGAAAAATTATTGAAGAAACCAGTGCAGGGGCAGTTTGTCTGCAACAAAACGAAGCTAGCTTAAAAAATGTACTTTTAAAATGGTTTTCGGATTTTGAAAATGGAACACTAGAAGCAAGTTCTAGTAATATTGAGCAGTATCACAGAAGAGAACTAACCAAAGTATTGGCAAATTATATCCAATGGGAATCGTTTTAAAACAATCTTTAAAAAACATAACCATTACCTATTTGGGCTTTGCCTTTGGAGCTGTCAATACCCTGTTTCTCTACACGCAGATTTTACCGGATACATATTACGGCTTGGTAACGGTCATTCTGGCTACAGGCGCAATCTTGATGCCACTTATGGCCTTTGGTGTGCAAAACACAATGGTCAAGTTTTACAGTAATTATCACGATACTGAAAAGGATGGATTTTTGACCTTGATGCTCTTGACTCCCTTGTTGGGGATTATACCTTTGGCTTTAATAACCTTTATCTTCAATGATGCTATAGGAAATCTGGTTTCGAAAGTCAATCCAATTGTTAAGGATTATATCTGGTATGTATTTTTGGTAGGTCTATCCATGGGGTACTTTGAAGTGTTCTATGCTTGGTGCAAAGTGCATCTTAAATCTGTTTTTGGAAATTTTATGAAAGAGGTTTTTGGTAGGGTAGGTGTTTCCATCTTATTAATACTATTGTATTATGAAGTCATTTCATTGGAACTCTTTTTTAAACTACTTGTTGGCCTATATCTCTTGCGTACCGCTATCATAAAAATTTATGCTTTTAGTATCCGAAGGCTTAAACTGAATTTCAATTTTCCATCCAATACAAAAGAGATCCTGTTATATACTTTTTTGATTATCCTTGGCGGTTCTGCTGCATTGATTCTCGTGGAAATAGATAAGGTAATGCTCAATCAATTCATTGAAATTGAAAATGTAGCTTACTATGGAGTGGCTGCGTATATCGCAACTGTTATTATTGTCCCATCTCGGGCAATGCATCAAATTACGTACCCTTTAACGGCAAAATTGCTTAATTCTGGCAATCACTTTGCGCTGGAAACCTTATATAAAAAAACATCGCTGACCTTGTTCATAGCATCCGGGATTCTTTTTGTATTGATTATTCTGAATTTAAACGACCTGTATCTACTCTTGCCCGAAGCTTATAGAAACGGATTCTACATTGTTTGCTTAATTGGACTTGCCAGGGTTTTTGATTCTGTGTTGGGGAACAATAATTCTATTTTATACAATTCAAAATATTATAGAACAGTTTTGATATTCGGCGTCTGTCTTGCCTTATTGACCATTGTATTGAATTATTTCTTAATACCTGTGCTGGGTCTTGAGGGTGCAGCTTTGGCCAGTTTTATTTCAATATTCATTTTTGATTTGGTGAAGCTGGTTTTTGTAAAAGTGAAATTTGGTTTTTTACCATTTACGCGTGCTACGTTTAAGATTTTTGTCACGCTTGTTTTTTTAGCTATCCTCTTTTATGCGGTTCAGTTTCCATTTCATCCTATAGTAAATATTAGTATAAAATCAATTTTAATTGTAGTGACCTACTTGGGGATTTTGTTTCGTTTTCAAATCTCCGAGGATGTATCCGGTATTCTTTCCAAATGGTTGAGAAGGAGGGAGGAGTAGTTATCTCCTAAAGAAAAACCCCGTAGCGGATAAATCCAACTACGGGGTAAACAACTAACCAACCTAAAAACTATCTTTATTGTACTCTAGAACTTCTCGTTCTTGTACTTGAATTATTACTTCTTCTAGAACTATTGTTCCCAGTACTCCTTTTTACGGTAGTCCTTGTGCTTTTGGAAACCGTTCTTTTAGAAGAACTACTTCTACTTGCAACAGATCTACTACTTGTACTCCTTTTGGCTTCTGGCCTTTTGTACGTAGTTTGCGTACTGCGTTTAACTGTTCTACTTCTAGGTGCAGTGGTAACCTGTCGTTTGGTTACAGTTCTGCTATTCGGCTTTTGTGTAACTTCCCTCTGGGTAACCGTTCTGCTCGAATTACTTCTAGAAGCAACATTTCCTCTTCTATTATCGCTCTGTTTTACCGTTCTTGTACTTCTATTATTTCTAGCTACGGTATTACTTGAACGATTTACAGTGTTGCCTCTTCTAGCACTCGTTTGAGCTACAGACCTTCTAGCGGTGGAACTTCTATTTGCGCTGCTCACTCTATTGGTTGTGTTGTCCCTACCAACATTTCGACTTGCAGATCTGTTGCTTCTCGTTGCAACACTTCCTCTTCTAATACTATTGTTGTTTCTTACTGCAACCCTTCTATCATTTCTATAGACATTACCTCTTCTACTTCTATTATATCTATATTCCCTTCCAATTTGTGCATAAGCTCTACGAACATTGTTCCTGTAGGGTCTGTGCCATGTGTATCTTACAGGTGCATAATACCTTCGGTAAGGAGTTCTCCAAACATTACAGAAGTTAACTGCGGGTCTGGCAAACCATCTGTGAAATGGTCTATACACGTAACGTCGGTTATAAATATTGATGAATCCTGTATGATGGCTAAAAACTC
>JBCCEC010000075.1:0-18391 GCA_039030475.1 Bacteroidota bacterium | reverse complement strand
CGACGCGCCCCGCGGCCGCCGAGAGCGCGTTGCCGGTGGCGTGGTGCAGGTCGAAAATCATTTTCCAATGATTTAATTGTTCCAAAGTGCAGCGGTCCCAAATTTCGTGGGATTGCCACGTCTTTTCTAAGCACTAACCTTGGCTGGCCGTATCTTACTCAGAGACGACCTGGCAGCTGGTGGCACCTGACCCATATGCGCTTCCTGGATTTTGCAGCGTGATTGCAACGTACGTCTTATGGCTCATTTATACTTCGTTTAGTTTTTTGTTCCTGATTAGGGATTTTCAGTTTTAGATAATCCTTCCCAAAACCGTTCTTTACCGGTTCAATCTAATCCAATAATTCATTCAATTTCTTTTCAAACTCAATTATTTTGGCTTCCGGCACCGTCTCATTTTTAAGTTCTTGATTCGTTTTCATGATGCCTTGTCTTGATCTACTTCCCATATCGCCTTTACCGTCACTTTTTTGTTGTGTGCACGATTTCAATATTCAGGCTAAATAAGGACTTATAAAGAGCGAGAGAGTTTACCTTGAACGTCGACGAAGGGATTCTGATTATGCAGTCCGTTAAAGACTGAATATTGGTGTTTTGCTGGAAAAAAGTGTGTAAGGTCATTCGGCTCGGTAGTGAATTAAAAATAGAATGGAAAGAATTGAATTGTAGCAGGAAGTGAGAATAAATGAAATTCTGATTAGATGTAGATTATATACTTATTTTTGTGGTTAGTGTAGTGTTATATTACCGGGTTTCCTGGAAAGGATTCAACGAAGCGAAAGCGAGATTAGCGGTATGGTAGTACGGCTTTGGAGATAGGTTGTATTTAGAGTGGTTCTCCCTCACTGTTTAGGTGCTTATAAAAACTTAAAGTAAAGAAAAGCCAAGATTTAGACAATACCAGATGATCTGTCCAAAAGTTTTCTAAGTGGTATTAAATAAAAAGGAAAGAGGTAAAGTTTTGACATTAAGGCCAGAAAAATTTTATAACGTTTTAATTAATGAATGAAATGATATTTTTTCCGAAGCATGCTTTCCTGTAAGTTTTTGAGACCTATTTTTTTAGTGCTGATTAAATTGAATGTAAAAATTCAAAAACACGTTTTTCTTTAGGTAAACTAAGTTTTTTCTTGATTCGATAAACGCTTTTACGAATACTTCCGTATTCAATATTTAAGAAATGGGCAATTTCTTTATTGCTTAGATTCATTTTTAAGAAACAACATATTTTTAACTCCGTTGGCGATAAACTGTACTCTTTCACAAGGTAACTTGCGAATTCTGGATGTACGCTTTCAAAATGAATGAAAAAAGTTTTCCAGAGTTTTGAAAGACTTAAATTATCTTGTATTTGATTCTGTACAGTGCTTACCTGACCTTTTAGTTCCTGTGGAAAGTGATTATGACGGGTAATTTCATCAAGTGTTTGTTGTAGTTCAATCAGTAAGTCATTTTTAATGGCTAAGCCAGCGTTTGCCGTTGTTACACTGCGTTGAAGTCGGTCTTTGGTAATGTTGAATTCTTGAACTTCTTGTAATAGTTTATCTTTATTCAATTTAACTTTTCTAACGTTTATCCGATAAATCAGCAAGATAATCCCAATCAATAAAAGAGAAATGGCTAGCACCGCCCAAAAACTTTTAGCACGCAAGCTTAATTTATTTTTATAAGTAGCCACCTGATTCTGTTTTTCTTCCTCTTTAACTGCAAGCAGTATTTCAGTAGTTTTCGGAACATTTTTAAGAGCTTCCAAACTTTCATCTAGCCGATTCGCCTCTCTAGAGTATACCAAAGCCATTTTTGAATTTCCCTTCTTTTCAAAAACTTTGGACTTTACATTTAAGGCTCTCATTTTTTCGGATAAAGAAGGCTCAAATTCAAGGTCGTTAAGTACCTTATTTGAATAATAGAGGGCACTGTCGAGTTGTTCGCCATGCAAATAGTACAAGGATAAATTGGAAAGGATTAATCCCAAAGAGGCTCCCTGCTGTCCAAACTTTAACGCTTTCTTGGCATAGCCTATTGCCTGTTGAAATTTTTCCAGTCGATCATAAGCATCCGCAATGTTCATATAGGCCACCCCTATAAATGGAACTTGATTGTTTTGTTCAAAACCTGCTAGTGCTTTTTCGAGATAAGTAATGCATTGCTCCCAGTCTCCCTGGAGGTGATAGTCCAAGCCAATATTGGCCAAACTTGCATATTGCTGGGGTAAATCCTTAGTTTTTAAAAGTTCATAAGCTTTTTTATGATTTTTAATCGCTTCCTCAAAAAGCTCTAAATCTAAATATATATTAGCAACACTATTGTAAGCTATTGCCAGGTTTAAAACGTCGTGATTGTTTTTTTTTAGGTTTTGATGATACTCTAGGTTCTTTAAACCGTTTTCCAAAGCTTTCGGATAATTTTTTCTCTCCTTATAAAGTATGGATAAACGATTATTACATTTGGCAAGTCTGGATTCATCCTGATATTCTCTGAATGTAATTACGGCTTTTTTCAAAAGTTCTTCTGCCATATTCATATTGGCCTCTCCTCCTATCTGAGTTAAAAACCATGCTTTCTGTGAGATTGCCCTGGCCTGTCTATATTGATCATCTTTTTCTAGAGCATATTGGTATGCAAGATTGCTATACCTTAACCCTTTTTCATAATTCCGAAAAAAAAATGATTGAATCGAATCCATATAAGAGTCGAACAATAGACTATCCTTTGGTGGCTCGCTGATTTTTTGTTGGGAGAATCCCCCGTATATTATTATAAAAAAAAGAGCCATAATTAGTGTATTTCTCACTTTCAAATGTTGTTTCATACTATTGAGCTTTAAATCCAAAAAGGGATTTGGTTTTCTCTCGGTCATGGTTATGACTATATGTGAGAATTAGAACCGAACTATTTACGAAAAATAAGAATAACCTTGAAGAACTTTTGGATTTGATCAAAAAACGTATCATATTGAAATTTCTTCTAATGCTTTAGGGTAACCTACAAGATACAACACAATCCGATGATTTTTTCTTATCTTATTGATTTCCCAGTGAAAGGTATCATGATTTTTTAAACTTGATATTGTATTCTTCAAATCTTCTGGCTCGTAGGTTCGCAAACATGAAACCGTGGCATCCCAGCATATTATTAATGGCATGACCGGAACAAAATAAGTAAACACTAATCTCCCCCATTTAAAAGGTCTAATAAAAGGAGTTACCAGTAAAATTAAAACAGGGTTAATCAAAAAAAAATACAATGTGTACCAAAAAGATCGTTCTTGTCCTTCAAAAATACCGATGGGCTTGTTCTTGTTTATGCAATCTTGAAGTATCTTCTTAGCAGTTTCTGGTCTGAAATGATGAAAACATTTGAACATTGTTCTGAAACCATCTAAGCCTTCGGGTATATTCGTAGCGTCAACCGGTTCTTTGAAGTACGCTATTTTCCCATCTGTAATAACATGTATCCTGTCGAAAGCCGATAGATTTGGATTGATATCGGTTAATAGGATATCAAGTTCTGGAACAGAAGTTTTGAGCTTGTTATAAATTGTCAACATTCCACCACCACCACCAGAGCCTATATCGATAATGGTGTTTTTTCCTGATTTTAAAAGTGCTTCATTTAAAACAGGTATTAAATCATCGTAAAGTTTAAATCTTGTAGCACAGAACTGTAAGAAATCAGTAAGGTAATTTTTAAATATTGTTGGACAATTTTTCAAATCGCCAAATTCAAATAGGTGTAATCTTCGCATATGAAAGAATTAAATTCGTTTATTCGTGATTTTTAGTTATCGGGATTCTTAAGGTCTCAACACTCCAAAAAAAATGTAGTTGAACTAATGGAATGCTATTGAAACCCATTTAAAAATTGTAAAGTGATGGGTTACTCTACTTTTATGTTTTGTTCCACAGTTCTTGCAGTGTCTTTCTAAGACCAGGTTTGGTACTCTCAAAATAGGGAGAATCTTCTTTTAAGTCCCTTAGAAGGGTCTTGTGCAGTTTGTATAGGTTGTGATAAGGTACTCCGGGAACATAATGATGAAGTGCATGGAACCTTAATCCCACCGGAGCCCAAAGTTCGGTAAACCAATTTCCGGGAATATCGATAGAATCCGCAAATTGTTCATCTCTGGAAAGTTTTTTTAATGTTTTATTCTCATACTTATGGGAAGTTAAAGACCTCAAGGAATTTATAAAAAGGATTAGAGCTACCGTACCATAATAACAGATCAACAACTTGAACACGCTATTTTGTGCTAAAACAAAGAATAGAATTAGGCTCCACAAGATAAAAATGTGAATTTCTTGAAACAACAGCTTTCTTTGTTCCCTTGGTTTCATGTTTCTGATATACATCGGATTAATTGAAAGCGAAGATGCTCTTTTTTGAATGATTCTTCTTAAACTTGGGAAGCCCCAACTTATTGGCGATAAAACCAAAAAACGAAACATGATAAGAATTGGTCCGAAGAGCTGTGTAACAATAAAAAACAGAATTTTTCTTCGCTCACCTGAAATCGGAATGTACTCGGGATCTGATTGAGTGCCGTACTTTTGAACATTGTGGTGTTCATTATGTACGGTATGGTAAAGTACAGAAGGAACAAAGAGAAAATAGCCGCAGACAAGGTTCCAAACTGTCTCAAAACCGGGAATACTGCCTTTTCTGAGATGAACAATTTCATGAATAAAGCTCACTTTTCGATAAAACAATAATACGGCCATACCATAACCGATCCAGAATAAAATAGTATTGCTATCAGAAATAAAGAAAGTGATAAAACCTGTCCACGCAAAAATAGAAGTTAGTATAAGATCTATCCAATAAATGGCTTTGTTAGGTTTGGTGAAATGATGTAGGTGTTGCTCTAAATAGGGTGTTAAAACAGAGGTAGGGTTTTTGGTATTCATATTGTTTTCTTGAAATTCATTTTTATATATTGTTGGTATTGAACTCATTTAAATTTTGACTCATTCAAAAAGTTTGAGCGAGTTCAATCTTTATCCACTCTTAACGAACGGTTTATTCTATACAAAGTACTTTATCCAGACCCTTTCTTAATTTAGGCGGATTCGTAAGGTCTGATTTATAGAGTTTAAACAATAGAATATTACTTCTTGAATCCTGTAATGGCATTAACTTTTTAAATTTAGTTTTTAGGCTTTGTATGTTTTCCCTGTAATTTTCGCTCAGTATAGCTGCATCCGATCGATCTATCCTTGCAAAAAATGAAATAGGCGAATGTACGGGTTGGAATGCCAAACCAAGTTCCGTGGCCTTTAGCCATAGGCGCTGCATCCAGCGGCCGCCTTCTACATAGGTACTTTGGCCATAAGCGGGCATACTGAGCATTCCCATATAGGGTACTCCTATCGAGGAGAACACCCAACTATCACTAAATCGGTTTCCTTTGTCCCACTGATTGAGTAGATCGGTTACCTCCGGATCACTTGCTAACATCATTCCTGCTTTCAATACCTCCGGGAAGTTGAGGGTTTCAATATATATCCCGGCCTTAGCTTGCTCATATTCCTCCGCAGTCCATTTAAGCTCTTTTCTAAAGAATTCATTGTTTCCTTCAGGGTGCATCAAACGAAGTTTCTCCGCCTCGCCGACGATATAACTCAATTGCTGAATTTTATCGGTATCCCCAAGAATGTCCAAGCGCGCCTTGGAAGCTCCTGCCATAATATCGGTAAAGGCCTTTATTTCTTTAGAAGTAATGGTTTTGCCGTTGTGAATGCCACGATCTGTTCTTCTTTCTGTAGTGAAGTGGAGTAAATGGTCAAAAGGGGATTTCGGTTGTTGGTCACTTTTTGGAAACGTCATTTTGGCCACTAGCGGTGATCTTTCTCCTAATGGAAATAGTTTGGTATTTGGCAAATATCCTAATGAACGTGCCTTCATCTCGGCATTTTCTATTGCTGCCCCAATAGAGGCATAGGAACCAATATTGTCGAAATCTGCGAAAGGACTAGTTTCCATATGATCTATGAACACATAAAGGACTTGCCCTTTTGTATACCATTGCCAAGGCTGGCTGTTGCCTCCCGAAGGTGCCAATATTGCTTCTTTTACGATTACTTTGATGTCGTCCAAACCTATTTCCGAAACAACATTGGTCTTGGGAACAAGCCTTATTATGGATTCCTGTTCCGACTTACTTAATGTGGTTTTCTGATGTTTCGGGTAATCGGCCTCGATTTTTTCTTCTTTTTTATCGGAGAATATCTCATCGATATCGATTTGATACCTGCCCGATTCATGAAATTCATTTAAAAGAATACGACGACTTATATGGGCACAAATCCCGGCCCCTGTGTCAACGGCCGATGCTAGCTGTGGCCATGTTGTTATAGATTCGCCTACTTCCAAGGCTGAAGCCTTTAATCTTGTTGAGGCGTTAGGTAGGTCTACAATGGGCATAAGTGCCAAAGCGGCCTGTTCTTTGTCTTTTATTTGTTTGAGTTTTTCATAGGTCAGGCCGGGAATTCTTCCATGTAGTAGGGGGCGTTCGGGTTCGAGGTCAAAGCGCTCCACATCTATGGTAGTGCGATCACTTGCTTCCATTAAGACTGGAATCCCTAAGCTTTTCGCCTTTGTTCTTGCAAGTACCTTTACCGCAACGTTGTCGCACTCCTCGATCAAAAGATCTAACTTTTTATCTCCTTTCAAAAAGGTATCAATGTTTTCTTCCGTAATACCCTCATGAAAACAAGTTACTCTTAAATAAGGGTCGATTTCAGAAATTTCCCTAGCTACCGATACGGTTTTTTTAAGTCCTATGTTTTTGATGCCTGTGCGTATTCTATTTAAGTTGTGTAGTTCCAAAGTGTCAAAATCTGCAATTCTCAGTGCCCCGCAGCCTCTCTCCATAGCCAAAGTCATCGCCACCGATTTGCCAACGGAGAGGCCTACTATACCTATTGTTTTCTTGGCCAATACTTCCTGTTCTTCCTGGGTAATCTTATACTTGTTGCGAGCCGTCCTTACCTGGATGAAATCTGCCTCTTCCAAGGTAAGTACCAGTGTATTGCTCCAAGGATAATAAAACCATACCCCGTATGTTTCCCAATCTAGGGTGTTCGATCTGCGGTCGTACCATGATTTGAATTCTTCAATGACATACTTGGTCTTAGGATGTTCTATTTGATATAGTTCTTTAAGTTGTTGCTCAAGGGTATTAAAAATTACTAGGTTTTTGTTTTCTGCCAAAAGCTTTTTCAATTGCTGCGTATCGGTCTCTAAACCATTGCGGAATGCCCTCGGGGTATAAAGATCTTTGATTTCCTTGTTTTCCGCTTGGGTAGTACTTGCTCTCTTGTTTGTTATCATCTAATTAGGATTTTCGTTAAGGACCTTAGGTTGTGAAACTATCTCTGACAGTTCTTCAATAGAGATAGGTTCTAATAATGCTTCAAACTTATCGTATAGTTCAAAGAGGATTAAATGTTGTTTGCCACTGACAAAATAGTCTAGTTGGTTGTCATGGGAAAAGAATTGGTTATACAGCCTTTTATTGAATACTTGAACTATTTTGTTATCAGAGGGGAGTATGACATTCTTATAGTGATTTTTGTAGAAGAAATCATACAGGTTTTTGTTGGGGGCAAGGTGATCAGTCTTGGTCTTTAAAATAGCGTGGGCCGTATGCAAGTTTAGACGCAAAGGGACTGCTAAATGTCCGTTGACCGTATCGTAGGGCTTTACTTTGCCCATACGTTTAAAAAATACGATATGACGGTATACGAATTCATGTGCAGGATTTACGGTTATCACCAAATCCTCTACTCTTAAGTGCTCCTTCGCATAGCGATGCATTATGTTGTTCATCATCAGTGGAAGTAACTGGCTGCCCGTCCTGAACTTCGGTGAGCTTGCCAAACTACCAACCTCTGCTATGAACCTGCCCTGCTTACGAAGTTTGTCGAGCTCTTTCTTGTAGAGGTCGTCCATGGGAAGGCCCAGTTCGGAATCTGGGAACAGGCTAATGGTAATCGCTACTTCATCTCCGTATTTCCCTACGAACGTTACGGCGAGCGGGTGTCCATGAAAAGGTGTCAAATGCATCTTACAAGGCTTCTCATTTACAAACCCCTTTTCTAGATAGGCCTTATATAGTAGCTCGTAGACTTGTTCTAGCTCATCTGGCTGGGTAGCAATCTTAAAAACAAAATCCTTTGCTGGGTTTTTGGGAATATTTACTTTGTTGCGAATCATTTTTCCCTTCACAAAACCCGGGGCTTTGCGCAAGAATAATTTCTGGAATTGTTTCATTTTAAGTAGGTTTTTTTATCGTGTTTAAAATTATACGTTGAGAAAACGAACGCGGTTGCATCTTAGGATAAAAAAGATGTAGACAAATTGTTCCACCTGTTCAATAACTTATTTAAACAATTGATATAAAGTACTTTAAGCTCTTTTGAAGATGTTTAATTAAACTGCAAATGCATAAAACTTTATAGATGGTTCCATTACATTTATCCTGTAATCAAATTGAGTATAGAAATTGAATTTTAAAGCTAAGGCACGAGTTATTTGTTTTTTTTTAATGGCACTGCTAGGTCTCAAAATGAGTAGTGTTGTTGCTCAACAGAAACAAACTGAATATACCCTTTCTGAAGCTCTTAAAGTTGCTTTAGAACATAACCTTAAAGTTATTAATGCTAAACGAGGCATCAAAGCTGCTCAAAAGCGCAAATGGGAAACCATTGCAGCGGGTCTACCACATTTGGATGGGAATGTAGACTATCAAAACCAGCTTAAACAAGTTGTTTCTTTAGTCCCTGCAGAGTTCACCGGAGGCACTCCCGGAACCTTTGTCCCTGTATTCTTTGGGCAATCCCAGCAAATTAACGCAAATGTTACCCTTAGTCAATTGCTCTTTGATGGTTCTTACCTTGTAGGGGTGCAGGCTACCAAGGCTTTTAATCGTTCTAGCTCCAATGCCTTGGAGCGCACTACCCTTGAGGTAAGAAAGGCCGTAGTGGAACAGTATGCCACCTTGCTTTTGGCCAGAACCAATGTTTCACTCTTGACAGCTAATCTAAATACCTTGGAGAAAGACCTCTTCGAAATAGATCAGGTGTATAAAAATGGATTTGCCGAACAAGAAGCTGTGGAGCAATTAAAAATCAGGGTCAACCTTACCAGAAATAACCTTAGTAATGCACAAAGACTCGATACAATAAGTACGCAAATGCTCAATTATACTTTGGGCAAACCCTTTGAAGAAACTTTTACCCCCTTAAATACGTTAGAAGAATTAGCTGCATACAGCATAGAAAAGGGATTGTTGGAATCAGATCCAGATGTTCATAACAGTATTGTTTATAAGATAGCGGCCAATCTTAAAGAGCAGCGGTATTACGAATTAAAACTGGCAAAGAGCCAAGCGCTTCCAAAACTAAGTGCATTTGTTAATTACGGCGCAACAGCTTTTAATGATTCCTTTGGTTTCCTGCAAAGTGATCAAAAATGGTTCGAAGCTTCCATTCTGGGGGTCTCCCTGAAGGTACCCCTCTTTTCTTCCTTTGAAAGGAAGGCAAAATCTAAAAGAGCGGCCATAGCGTTAGAACAGGCCAAGACTAGATTAAAGGATACAGAACTGCAACTTGAGCTACAATTGAAAGAGGCTACCAGCAATTATGATCAGGCGGTAGCATCCCTAGAACACACAAAGGAGAACCTTGCCTTATCTACACGTATTGCCGATAAGAATCGTATCAAATTCTTTGAGGGGATAGGCAGTAGTTTTGATTTCAGAGCGGCACAGCTACAACTTTATCAAAGTCAAGGAGAGTATTTGGGAGCTATGCAGCAAGTTATTAACTCAACTGTTGAACTGATCACCCTATTAAATTTAGAGGAAGATTATGCTATTCCTATACAAACCAAAGTAGAGATGGACACCATTGCCGCTTTAAAAGCGTCACAAGAAGTATCAGAGATTTCAACATTATCAAAAGAGCAGACTGCAAATAAGCAAACCACAACCAAAAACCCTCAAAGTGATTATGAAGGGCAAAACGAAGTTATTCAAACAAGATCAATATCTGAAGTCGAACCAGGGTACTATCTTATTGCCAATGTCTTCGCAAAGCCAAGCAATCAACAAAGCTTCAGCACAACCTTAAAACAAAAGGGGCTTTCCCCCAATTGCTTTTTTGATTCAAATCGAAAACTCTACTACGTATACCTAGGGAAATACAAACAAGCCAAGCAGGCCAGAGCCAAGATTAAAAACCGTTTTGAAAACCAATACCCCGATACGTTATGGATCTTAAAAATCCAATAAACACCAGGCCATGAAGTACAAAAGGAATACAAAAGAGGCAATATATAAGGCTTTAGAAGAATATAAAAGGGGTAAAACCGCAAAGGAAATTGCTCAAGAACTAAAAATTGACCAAAGTACCTTCTATTATTGGAGGAAAAAGTATCTAAGATAAAGCAACATTGTAAATTGAAGCACTGTTCCTGGCTACTTCCAAGGGCTGAACAAAATCGTGTTTGTTAGGTAAAGACAAAGCTTGACATGCCCTTTATTAATTCTTTAGTGTATCTCTTATATAAGAACCAGTGAAAAAATTTTATCGCAAAAGATTGTATTTTATCACTTAATAAACCAACATCGATGTTTATGTTAAATAAAATGTGTGAATTTTCCGTTGTTTGATGAACAAACGCAACTTAAAGTATTCTATGAAACTACGAACTATTTTAATTGGTAAACTGAACTATCAGAAACAACTTGAGAATTTGGTAAACAACATGATGGTGCTATCTGGAATGGTTATTATAAATCTTCCATGGATTTTATTGAATCTGTAAACTCAGGAAAAGTTAATCTTATTTTCCTGGACGCTAACAAAGGGTTAATTCCAGAAGCAAAGTTCTTAAACGGCCTTATAGATAGACCTCAAAGCATAGTTATAGCGGAGAATTCCAAACCAGCATTGCAGTTGTTTAAACTAGATGTTACACATCATTATGGGGAAAATCTCCAAACAGAAACTTAGTAAGGCCTTATCATTGGCACTTAAACTTAAGAAAGAAGAGAATGCCTATTGGGAAATACATAGCTAAATTCCAAAAATTTAAACGGTTAACCCCGCTTGAAGAATTTCTATGATATCTATTTAATAGGTACCGTAACAGGTAAGTCTTTACTGACTCAGATAATAGAAAAGAAAACTTCCCGATTATATATAAAAAGGAGGTCCCTATTATAACAGAACCTCCCTTAAAAACTAACCAACCACTATTTGTTTAACTCAACTCAATTTTAACTATTCTATTAATATCCTTATCGATGGATAGCTATATCTACTACCAGTAATTTTTAGTTCATAGATCCCCTGATTCAAATCTTGCTGGATATTAATAATATTATTCCCTGATTGTAATTGATGCCTCCCTAGGTTGTAGGTAATATTTTGGATTAGACCCTGGTTGATATTTATAAGTGCGAGCGATATTTCATCAGCTTGTTCCAGCGTAATATCTAGATTAAAGACCCCGTTGCTTGGCACTGGATAAGCGGAGACACTTTGCGCTACAGGATACAACAACTCCTCATTTTCCGTAACGATTACTTTAATAGGAATAACAGTTGTTCTAGAATCCTTATCGTTGGTCAATAAAACCACATCTTGCTCATAGATCCCGGGATTTAAAACGCTTGCATCAACAGTAATAGAAAGATTCTCTAGGGTATTTTCCTTAAGATTACCATTGCCTGGCGTGATATGCAACCAATCAGCAGCATCTGCTAGTACCTGCACATCATCAAACTGAAAATAGTTGCCAAAGTTATTAAATCCTCCTACTGCATTCATTCTCCATCGCAATTGCATTTCTGTTGCACCTTCAAGGAATGGATCGAGTTCAAAAGCTACTTCTTGTCCTTGCGGTGCACGATAGTCTCCAATTTCAACTGCTCCAAATAGCTGTACATCTTCCCAAGAACCTGATTCATCAGTTTTAATTTGTAATGAAAATCTTGCAAAGAAATTTCGATTCCAACTATTCATTTTATATCTGAGAACTACTCCTTTCTTGTCAGCTACGTTAATTTTAGGACTAATAATGAAACTATCTGTCCAGTTTCCCGGATAAGTGTCTCCATCAAAAGTAATCGCATTGCCATCCCCACTAGTCCAGTTGGTAGTAGTTAAAGTCCACTCGGACACCGAGTAATCTCTGTCGTATCTTACGATCCAACCTTGGGGAAGAATTTCATCATTAAAGTCCTCACTAAAAAGCTCTTGACCAGTAAGTACTGGAAACACTTGGCCAGGTTCAAAAATGTCTTGGGGAATAATTTCGTTATTTAGGTCTCTTACCCCATTACTAAATGATGCACCTCCTCCCAAGGTTACATCGCCATAACGATGAAAATTGTATCGTAAACGTTGCTCACCTTCATTGATAATTGAAAAATTTTGGCTTTGCTGATCTCCAGTCGCTAATTCAAAATCAAAGACAAGCTTTGAAATTTCCATCTTTGCCCTTGACTGATACCTAGCAATCACTGGAATTTTAACTATTGGGTTTTCGGCATCATTAGTTCTAATGGTTATTTTCGAACGAGTAATATCAGTACCGTTAAATCCTGTACCATCCATTCTTACGTTAACTTGTATAGAGTCTTTAGCTCGTATTCGTCCATTTTTAGGAAAAACCTCAATTATGGGGGAAGCATAATCCTGCTTTATATTATATATTAAAGTGTTTCTCCCATGGTTATATAATGTAATGGATTCCATTATTCTGGCATCAATCGGTACTTTAGTGCGCAAAGTATCTTCTTTTACTTCTAATACGGGCTTTCTAAAATTTCTAAGAACGACTGGTAATGTGATGTCTTCTATTCCTTCAGCTGAAACAATTACTTCTTCAATATATTCATTGGGAAGTAAATCTTTAATATCAACCATAACCCATACATCAGCACTCCCTTTGATAGGAATGTTAAGCTGGTTCTGATCAAAAGTAATCCAATCTTTTGATCCTTTTAGATTTACTACAAGATCTTTTCCACCTGTATTAAAGAGGGTAACTTTATATCTAAAGTCATCTTCCCCTAAATAACGTTCATAAGCACCTGGGGTAGTTCTAAATACCAAAGTATCTCTAGCTGTGTTATTAAAGTTTTTACGATTAAACCAATAATTTTCAAAGGTTATGGCAGAAGTTCCTGATACTGTCAGGTTTACCACAGCGTTTTTGAGCGGTTTTTTATATCCTTTAATTTTTAAAAGCAGGCTATCTTTCACACTACCATAATCACGACTTTGATAGTGTATATTAATCTCTTTGCTACTATTTTTAGCAATAACACCCTTTGAATCGGTAATATCAACTTTGGTTGCAAGACTGCCATTAGGATTTATAAATATATTATCAAAATAGGCTTTTTCTCCAGTGTTTTGAGCTGAACTTGGCTGAGAAGAGAGTGTAAAAAACTTTAACTTTCTTTCTTTATCAAGCTTGTAAATATGTATAAGTTCTCCATTGAGAAAGAACCTACCTTCTTCTGTGTTATAATCTAGTTCCGCAGATAGTGTATTATATTGTCCTTCCGGTAAAGACACCTCTATCCCTTCAAAAAAACGAATTGTATCGCTTTGTAAACTGAATGAGTTTCTTGCACCAAATGTCATATTCATACCAACCGTACTGTTCACAAAAGCATCTAGTTCGATAGACAATCGGTTCTCAAATGGAGGGATATCTATTTGATAGATATCAAAAATGTTATTTGAATTGACAGTGTAATTGTAGGTCAAATGGTATGTTCCGTCTTTAGGGTTTTGATCATCTCTTTCAAAATTACTCTCGGCATCTAATATTCGAGTTCCTTTCTCGTTATTTTCAAAGTCATCAATAATTGCATTTGTTCCATTTAATAGACTAAGTAACGAGTACTCATAATCTTCGTTATCAGGATTAGTTATAGTCACAGTATGGTTAAACACATCCTGTTCATCAAGGTCTGTACTGGCGGTTAAAGGTGATAAGTCTACATTAGGCCCTGTGATATTTAATAAAACAGGCTTTTTAATGAGTGGATTAGACGCATCATTCGATCTAAACCAAAACTCTAGCTCATGACTTCCTATTGACAAGTTTTCTGTTTTGCGTAACGGGATTCTTATTTTCCTATCTTGTCCGGGCGCTAATAGGCCATATTTTCCACGACTGGTAAATATTGGTTTAGCCAAATAAGAAAAAATGTTGGCATATAACCTGGGGACATCTCCTTTCCAAGCACTTCCTATTTCTTGTGTCCCCATGTTAAAGTTCAATGCCACTACATTATCTTTTATTACTGCCATAGGTAGCCCGTCTGTATATTTTGCCAAAGTAGTTGCACCTTCTTTTACCGCAGTACTTACTCTAAAACTTAAATCATTAAACCTCCAACTGGTTGATCCAAAGACTTCCATATCTTCAAAATCAATAAAAAAAGGATGTACTTTGTCTACCAAGGATGCTTTATTGGCAATGCCGTTTGATGTTTTTACTTCTAGCGCTAATTCTATTGGATAATAGTTATTTCTGTTTTCAAGATATTCCCCTCCAATTGACCATCCAGGGAACAAAAACAACGGACTATGCACAACCACTTTTCCTCCATTATCTATATATTCCGCAATAATATCTCCTAACCTATCTCTATTTATACTCATAAGTTCGCCGTTTTCATCAGTGAACTGACCCCATTGTTGTGATGCCTCTAATACGATCACATCAAAGTTTTCAATTTCATTCCTTAGATCATTGTTTACTATTTTACTTGCGGGATATTTACTAATGTGTATTTCAGGGAAAGCATTGATTTGATTAAAAAGAGAATCAAGACCGTTAGTTGTTCCTATTACTCCAACCTTTAGGGGTCTTTTTTCTTTTAAAGAGACAAAATAGTTAAGCTCTTGCTCACCTGTATTTTGAATAGGAATTTCAATAATCTCGTTTTCACCATACGCTATTGAAACCTCTATAGGGTTTTGATCTACTCCGATTTGGGCGCCTTTTTTACCTTCGCCAGAAACAGGTATTTCAGCCAAGGGTAATTTGTTATCATTGCTTACTACTTTGATAGTTCCTTGATAAGTTTGAGTTTCTTTTGGGGTAAAAACTATTTTGATTCTTTTATTGCTAAAAGGAGGTATCGTGTCTATGTTGTTTTCTCTTTTGACATCGAAGGTAGTATCGCCTTCATAGGTAATATCAGAAATATATAAGGGTTCACTTCCTTCATTGGCTATCTTAATAGCTTTTTCTTCTTGTGTCCCCAGAATAACTTCTTCAAATAGGAGTTCTTTTTTCGAAAAATCAATAATGGGTTCGTTATTCGGCTCTACAATTAAATTAATAGGAATACGTTGACAATCACTTTCAGGATCGTTACTAAACACAGATAAATTGGTATGATACGCACCAGGTTTCATATTGGCAGCATCAATTTTTAGATTGTATGTTAAGATTTGGCCGGCATCCAATTTACCTACTTTGTTTCTAGCTTTTACAAAATCTAAGGTTTGAGGAACACCATCTATAAATTCGATACGATTTAGGAAAAATTTATCTCCTTTGGTAGTAGGGAAGAAAGCTCTATAATGATTGTATCCCACAAATAAGCGATTAAAACTTTTAGCATTCGTTCGTCCTTTGAACAAGAGTTGGTTGTCTAAATAAACCCAGATATCTCGAGTCTTCTTTTGGGCGATAACGGTGAAATCAAAATCTTGATCATACGGATATTGTCCTATTAATCTCCACTGACCTGTATTATGATCCACCATATATAGTTGCCCGTTTTGATAAAAATCAAGGAAAGCGGTTCGTCTTCCTACACTTTCATCAGAAATCAATTCAAAAATCCACTCAGATCCCTGGCCTTGAAAACGCATGTTGGTTTTCATCGTTATGTAATCATTTGAGCCTTGTGATATTTCAGGAGTCACCAAATAGCTAGAAGTAATAGGATTATTAAAGAAGTCACCCCTAGGAACTGGTTCATTCTCTGGTAGTTTAATGATCGTTCCTTCAATCCGCCTTTTACCTGTTTCAGGGTTTGTCGTAATTTCCCAGGCACCTTGAGTAGCAATCCAGTCCTGTTGTTTATTTACTTCTCCGGGGATAAAACTATCAAAATCAGATATTTCATATAATGATATTAATGCCTGGTCTGCAATGTTTTTAGGAGGTACAACTGCAGTAATTACAGTGTTTTCATCTAAAATATTCGAAAAGTCGAAATTATTATTGTCCTTTAGAAATGAGAAAGTGGTTGATGCAAAATCATCTTGTAAATAGTATAGCAGGTCACCTTCTCCGTCATTTTTAATCTTTACAGGTACTTGCTTTGATTCCCCACTTTTTAAGGTAACATTCAGCAAATTCTCTTCAAGTAGTTGAATTTGAGGGTTTTTTTGCACCGTAAATGTCAAAACGTTAGATATTTCTGAAGCATTACCGAAAACATCCAAGGACTTTATTGCAACATAGTAGGTAGTTCCTGCCTTTAAGCCATTTATAGGAAATTCTATCGTTGTTCCGCTGTAAATAGTTTGTAAATCACTGTTTTCAACTTCGGCATCTGCAAAATTTTGAGATGTAATTTGTTCTTCGCTAATCCTTATATCAAACTTGCTTACTAAATTATTTGGCGCAGCTGCAACCGTCCAGGATAAGACAGCACTATGGTTTGAAGGTGGGGTTTTTAATGCAAGATCGGCTATTGGATTTAATGTACCATCCTGTACAGCTGAAAGTGCTTTATATGCATTTAATCTACCGCTACCTATTTGCAAACCTCCAGAATCGATCTGGTCTGTCGATGACAATAAAATGCTTCGGAGCCCATCTGGTGTAATTTTCCCTTTATTGGCTGATAAAACAAGCGCAGCAACACCACTTACATGCGGGCAAGCCATGGATGTTCCGCTAAGATAACCCTCTCCTTGATTAGGTAAGGTGCTGTAAATCGCAGAACCCGGTGCTGCAATATCAACCGTAGGACCGTGATTGGAAAAAAAAGATACACGGTCTCTTCTATCGGTTGCCGCAACAGAAATCACACGTTCATATGCAGCGGGATAGTAGCTAAGGTCACTTCCACTGTTTCCCGCAGCAAAAATCACCAAACCTCCTTGCATGGGTCCATATGGCATCCCATTTTCATCATAGCCTGCTTCAGCAATAAAATAATCAATGGCTTCTTTAATAGATTGACTAAAAATATTTGGGATTGTATATCCCCAACTGTTTTGTGAAATAACAGCACCATTATCGGCAGCAAAGACGTAGGATTCATCAAAACCTCCTGATTGAGTAATATAAAATACTTCGGCAGACATAAGGCGTACCCCTTTGTTTTCTTCATCAGATAGTCCGCCAGCTACTCCTGCTATAGTGTTAACACTAAATCCGGCGGAGGTTTTTCGTTCGATTTGACCTCCAACGGTACCTGCCACGTGAGTACCGTGGCGAATGAAAGTACTCCGTATCCGTTCATCAAGCTCAATGATAGTAGTATCTCTTACAAAGTTATATCCGTGAATATCATCTACATACCCATTATTGTCATCATCAATGTTATTCCCTGGAATTTCTCCTGGATTTGTCCATAAGTTATTTTCTAAACTGCGATGGGTAAAATCAAAATTAGAATCGTGAATAGCTACAATCACATCTTGATCGCCAGTTTCTATTTCCCACGCTTTGTAGAGGTCAATGTCCGCATTTTCTTTACCGCCATCTTGACCTAAATTTTCATAGTGCCATTGTGATAGCCATGCGTTGCTAATTATCGAATAATCAGGTCTTTGTGTTGATGTTGAATTCTGACTTTCATCAGTAGTAGTTGAAAGCGCATCAGGTTCCATAATTATTTCATATTGTGGTTCAGCCAGTAAAACCCCCGGGCTGTTCTGAAAATCCTTTACGATCGCAGCAACGTCCGCCAGTTCATCAAAATTTACCTTATACCATTGGTGTAAACCATGTTTACGGTGTTTACTTTCGAATTTGCCCCCATGTCGGAAAACACGTTTTAGACTGGTTACCCCACATCTTGATAAAGTTTGATCTAGCGTGTTAACGCCACATACAATATTTCCTTCCTCGTTCATTTCTATAGAGGAAGTTTGCAATTGATCCGCTATTTCAGGGGTAACTTTAAAATGAATAATACCAGGAATAATATTGGACAAATTAGTGGTGGAGTTAGCAAAAATTGAGGATTCATTTTGCCTAGTCGCCCGTTGAGCACTTAAAATGCTTGTGAATAATATAAACAAAACGCAAGATAATGCGACTTTTTGTTTCTTTATTCTAAGTTTCAGTATAACCATTGTGTTAAATTTACATTAATTTCAATGGT
>JBCCEC010000074.1:0-18500 GCA_039030475.1 Bacteroidota bacterium | reverse complement strand
CAATAGGCGGTACATAACTAGGTTGGAAAAATGCCTTAAAATACGATATAAAATTTACTGGGGCGATATTGAAGAGCTGACCTATGAATTATTAATGGCGACGCTTCAAAAAATGATATCTAAAAGATTTGATGAAAAAGGAGAGCACCATCAAGAAATGAAAAGATGGGACGAATTGAAACAAAGGACCTTTTCCCAGATAAAGAAAAAACAAGCTTCTCTTTTTGTAATCTATGATGATGGTTTACCGATAGAGATTTCCTTAAATTATCATCTAGGAGAAGTCTTGTTCAGCTCTATTTCTTCATATGACATGGATTATAGTAAATTTGGTCTGGGTCATGTCGAAATATACAAGCAATTGGAATGGTGTCTTCAAAATGGCTACCACACTTTTGAGATGGGCGTAGGCGGCATGGATTACAAGGCTAGATGGAGTAATTATATATATCAGTTCGAGCACGTTGTGTTGCATCAAGATACAACTCTTACATCAAGACTATTTGGCAATTATGAATATCATCGCATTCGATTAAAAGAATACTTGAAATCCAAAAAAATAAATGAGCTAAAAGATAGGCTTACCAGTTTTTATAAATTCAAAGGATTTGCCAATGAGAATTCGAAGCAACTAGATTTTACCTTCGAACTTTTGTCCCACGCACCTAACGAATCAAGTTTAGTGAAACAAACATACCAGTGCCTTTTAGACAAAGGTTTTAAAAAACCCTTTAATGATTTATTATATAAATACAGCTGTCCAAAATCTACAGTCCATATTTATGAACCCCTAAGTCTTGAAGGTCTCGTACTAAATATTGAGGGCCAATGGATTAGAGTATTTTCGAATCCGACCAAGTGAATTCTATTAAGAAAAAAATATAATAGAACAAATAATTTTATTCTGACAGATTTAGTCTTATCAAAAATGCTATTGGAATTATATATAAGAAGTAAGAAGATTTATAGACCCTAAAGTATTATGTCCAGATCCACTATTTTTCTACCAACCCTTTTAAATTCTATCATGGACTTCAAAAAATTAGATTGGTTTTAGCTACTCATTAAATTACCCTAGTATATAAAGTTATACTTCTTCTTGAAATACCTTTAGCTTTAAAATTCCATCTTTGGATTTTACCAAGAGCTTCTTATCATAAGCTAAGAGAATCTCTCCGGCCAACGAAGTGCCAAACCTTTGTAAAAGTGCTGGATGCACAATTTCCTCTACTTCAAAAATGCGGTAATCCCTATCGTTTAGTTTTGCATAACAGCCCTGTGAAGCAATACCAAAGCTCTTCACTTTTCTCATCAACTCCTTATTTCCCATCAGTTTAAAATCAACTTGCTGTTTTTCCTTTGTTCTATTAAAATAATCGGCTTTTCCTTGTTGCCTTTCTCCATTATAGTTGAACCGGTGCGCTTTTAAAACCTCCCAACCTTTTCGAAACACGAATCCTTCCAATTCAAAAGCTAAAAAATAGAGCAGGCCAAGGTCAATGTCAGGGGTAATTTCTTCTTTGTGCTGATAGATAACATTTCCCGTATCTATAGTAGCATCAATAAAGTGCATCGTAGCTCCATAGAATTTATAATCATTATAAAAAACTCCATTTAAAGGAGTTTTACCCTGTAAAAATGGAAGATAGGTAGGATGGATATTGACCAAAATTTGTGATGGATGAAATTTATCTACAGGAAATACGATTGGACACCCATTGGATACCAAAACCTCAAAATTGGACTCGTATAAAAAATCGAGCACCTCTTTTTTTTGGGCCATGTCAAAACTCTTGTGCTGAATGCCCCTAGAAATTAGGCTGGATTCCAACAGGCTCCCCTTAAGAGCAAAAATATGTTTGAACGTTACGCCCATTTTTATAGCAGAGTCGAATACATGTGTTCTCGACCCTAAAAAGATAATTTTTTCCAAAGAAAGTATTATTGGTTATTTAATTGCACAGATATAAAATTATCCAAAAGTAAGCCCTTGGAATATAAATATGGATGATGTTACCGGTTTTTTAGATTATAAAATATTCACCTACGATGTACAACCAAAACCATTGTTTAAAATTAAGCATCAAAACACTATCCATGCTACTACGAACTTTAAGGTATAGAACGGTCAATTCTTACTTTACGACCCAATAAATTGCCATACAAGGTATTTTTTTGATTTCTTTGCTGTTAAATTATGGAAGTATGGGTGCGTTAGTGTCAACTAACATTGGTTACGGTTCATTTTTTCATGCTGTTGAAGCAGAATCTTTGATAAATCTAGGGTCGGATTTACCGATTACGAACTATGAGCTTTTTTATACTGGAAGGCACGCTATAAAAGCATTGCTAGATGCTATTTTTAAAGAAAAGAACATAAAAAAAATCTGGCTTCCAAAATATTACTGCCAGCATGTAACAGAGTGGCTTGTTTTTAATTTTTCAAACATTGATTTTTACGACATAAATCCTTTTGACCCCGAAGAGAAGTTTTCCATCACCAACTTTTCAGATAAAGGCGACGTTGTCATATTGAATAATTTCTGGGGTGTTTTCGATTATGACATTCCGGAAACCCGTGACAGGGCAATATGTATAGGAGACCATTCACATGGTTGGCTCAGTAATGGATGTATCAACAGCAAAGCGGACTTTTGCTTTGCCTCATTGCGAAAAACACTCCCCGTTCCCTTGGGAGGAATACTATGGAGACCCGATGGAAAAAGACCACTTGACAACAATCTTCGATTAGAAAGAAATACGGATTTCGACAAAATATGGAATGATATTTCCAATGCTATGTCAAAAAAAGCAGGACATCTAAAAAGTGAAGAGGATAACATATCCAAAGAAGATTATCTGAGTCTAATCTATGCTTCTGAAGCATTTTTACATAAACAGTACGATGTTGTCGCAATGCAGGAGACCCATCGCAAACATATAATAGACTTCTTGCACAAGGATTATACATCCTATAAACAAGCTAACCTAGATTATATGATGCCTTTTGAGGGTATAGAAATGTTTCAACAAATACGACATCCAAAGAATACTCCCTTTGGGCTCCATCTAGTTTTCAAAAATGAAAGAGCTTTTAATGCCCTTAGGACATATTTGATAACACAAGATATCTACCCATCCCAGTTGTGGCCAGGAAATAGAATAGATCTTCCATGGAAATATCTACTGAACATACATGTAGATTTTAGATATAGCACAGCAGATATGGACTATATAACAAGTCATATAAAGAAATGGTCAAAGTCCTATAATTCTGGATAAAATGTATAAATATTTTTTTAAAAGGGTTATAGATTTCATATTTGCTTTAATAGGTCTTTTATTCCTGTTTCCAGTTTTCATACTAGTCACCTTGCTGCTCTTAGTTGCAAATAAGGGAAACCCCTTTTTCGTTCAAGATAGACCGGGGAAAAATGGTAAGATTTTCTATGTCTTAAAATTTAAGACCATGAACGACAACAAAGATAGTAAAGGAGAATTGTTGCCAGACAAAGAAAGAATCACAAAGGTTGGTGCCTTTGTACGTAAAACGTCTTTGGATGAGATTCCACAATTATGGAATGTACTCAAGGGTGACATGAGCATTATTGGCCCAAGACCTTTACGCGCATTTTATTTGCCGTTTTATTCTCCTGAAGAACAACGAAGGCATAATGTACGTCCTGGAATAACAGGGTTGGCTCAAGTGTCTGGACGTAATTTTCTTAAATGGGAACAACGGTTTGCTTATGATTTGGAATATATTGATAACCTCTCCTTCTGGTTGGATGCGAAAATTATTTACAAAACGTTTTTAAAGGTCATTAAATCTTCTGATGTAGCAACTGATCCCGATGGATTTGTGGAAAGCTTTCATATATACAGACAACGACAAATAGATAGCGGAAATATTGAGTATGAGCAATAATGATGTACAAGTAGTTTCGGTAACTAAAAAAGAATTGCGTTTCTACTTAGAAGCGCCATCCGAGGAACGCGATTATATATTGCCTATTTCGGAAAACAAAGCGCAGTGGATTTTGGAAAAACCAGGAATGAAAGAAGGGGACGTATGTATCGTTTTAGCCCATTCTAAAGGCGAAGTACTGAGCTTTGCATACCTTATTCCCGATATTTTGTCTACTAAGAATAAAGCAACCGACCATAGTAATGAAAAAGTCTATTGGATGCCACAATGGTGGGCTTCCAAACCTGCTAAAGGTACGGTAATCGCCACTTACGTTTTCAACGAAACATTACGTGCTGGCGGACATCGGATTCTGGCAAAGGCTTATGAAGAAAATGCGGACAAATTTTATAAAAAGCAGCCTTTTTCTATCATCAGAACAATACAAAGACACACAATTTTTATTGCGCTAGATCATCATATAATCATACAAAAAATACCAATAGTAAAACATGTAAAGTTCTTTGTAAAATGGTTGGAAAAAGTATCAAGGAAAGTATATTCTTGGTTAAACCTTTCAAAAGTCAAGGAGCTAACAAAAAATCTCAACATAAAATATATAAATCAATTAGACACAGATACATGGCATTTTGTAAAACCTTTCTTGGACAACGACCTTATTTTAAAAGACAAAGATTACATTAATTGGCAAATAGCTAGCACACAATACCTACCTATACCTTGGAATTCAAAAAAAAATAATACTGGAATAGTTAAGGGATTTGGAGAGAAAATCGGTATAGTCAACTACATATTGCAACAAGATGGGCAAATCTTGGCCTTTGTATCATTTAGCTACATTGGTAATGTGGCTTACATGAAATATTGTATTTCCTCCAAGGAAAACATGACTAAAGTATCAGCATCCATTTACGAGAATTTAATGAAGCTTAAACTAAATTATATCTTTACAGATAATGCCATTCTTGCAGATTCCTTTACAAATGAGCTCCGTACCGTCTACCAATATACTCAAACCAAAAAATCCATGGCGCACAATACTGTTCATCCTAAGCTGAGTGGCATGTCTTTAGTAGAACAGGATGGCCATTTTATATGATTTTCCTATGAAATTTCTCCTAACATTACAAGAATCCCTAAAGATACACTCCAAGCGTAATGCCTTTTTTATTGATGGAACCTATTTTACTTATGGGCAGTTAGATATTAAAATTTCGCAAATAAGGTATGCTATACAAAATGAAATACCTCCTTCGGAAAAACTGATAGGATTGGTTACCAATGATGATTTAGAAACTTATGCAGGTATTATTGCCCTTTGGTTCGAAGGAAAGGCCTACGTTCCCATAAACCCTATTTATCCGATAGATCGTAACAACCAAATCCTGAAGCTTACCGATAGCTCTTATGTTTTGGACTCTTCATCTGATTCTGCCTACAAAACAAAATTCAAGGTTCTGAATACAAACACCTCAGGACCGGTAGTATCCCAATCTTTGAAACCGAATTTGAATTTAGGAGAGCCTATCGATTTGGCATATATCCTATTTACATCTGGGAGTACAGGTACACCTAAGGGAGTACCGATAACCCTAGAAAACCTAAACGGTCTCGTTAGGGCACTGGATAGGGATGAACTCTTTAATTTGAAGCCTTCCGATAGATGTCTACAAATGTTCGAATTAACGTTTGATTTTTCACTGGTCACTTACCTACCACCTTTACTTTATGGAGCATGTGTCTATACAATCCCGAAAAATGCAATCAAGCACTTTTATATTTTTAAATTGATTTCGGAACAAGAACTGACCGTGCTGACCATGGTGCCTTCCATTATCCAATTTTTGCGACCTTACTTTGGAGAGATCCACAGCACTTCTGTACGATATTGTAGTTTTGGGGGAGGAAAACTTTACAACGATATTGCAGAATCTTGGAGTGCATGCATTCCTAATTGTCAAATCTTTAATTACTATGGCCCCACGGAATTTACAGTATACAGTGGTTATTATCCGTACGATGCAGATAAAAAAAAGAAAAGCAATAATGGTATAGTCTCTATTGGAAAACCTTTTTATGGAGTAGATTACCTAGTTGTAGATACCAATAATAATGAAGTTAGCGTTGATACCGTTGGAGAACTCTGCCTATCTGGAATACAAATAACGTCTGGCTATTGGAAAGATCCCGAAAGAAACAAGTCTGCTTTTTTTACGAGACAAGAAAATGGTGCACTAAAAAGGTACTATAAAACCGGAGACCTATGCTATAAGGATACCGATGGAGATTACATCTATGTTGGCAGGGCGGATTTTCAGGTAAAAATTAGAGGGTATCGCGTTGAATTAGGCGAAGTAGAATATCATGTCAAGAAAAAATTATCGGGAATAGATGTTGTAGTTATCGACATAACCGATGATTTGGGCAATACAGAATTGGGCTTGGCAGTTTGTTCCGAAGAACTTGACTTAAAACCTGTACTTTCCTATTTAAAAGAAATGCTGCCACCTTACATGATTCCAACACAGTTTTTATATGTGCAACAATTTCCACACAGTGTGAACGATAAAATAGACATGAAAGCGCTAAGATCTCTTTTTAATAATTCCAAACTAAAAAAATAATGCCATGAACGAAGTAGATATCGTAAAGTCCTTAAAGGATGTTTTTGTTGATGTTCTAGGACACAGCTCTTTTGAACTCGATAAAGAAACAACTGCAAATGATGTGGATGGCTGGGACTCTGTAACTCACATGATGCTCATAACCGAAATCGAAAACAAACACCAAATAAAGTTTTCCCTAATGGAACTAATGAATTTGAATAATGTTGGAGATCTTATAAATACAATCGAAGAAAAAATAAAATCATAAGTCGCTCATTTAAATAAAGTAGTTTTCTAGGTATGCAAAGTTTAAAAACCGAGATAGACCTAACGAACTTCAGGCCTTCCCTTTATGTATTCCGCAATGATTTCAGCTATTAAGTTCCGTCCATGATTGTTCCAATGCATGTCATAGATAAGGGTTGTAGGCTTTTTTGATTCTTTCAATGTTTTAGAAAAGTCTATATAGTTAAAATTATTGACCTCTAAATAATCCGTGAACAGAGAACTTGTCTTGTCTTTATCCAGTAGCAGCACAAATCTATCCTTATCAAAACCATATTTTTGTACTAACATTTCAAAATTGTTCAAATATAAAGAGTCCTTGCTCTTTATAGTATTTACGGCTAATGGCGCAGTCTTTTGTTTTAAAAGATTTATCACATCAGAACCCATCCGTGATACAGGGTCCAACAATCCTATACTTTTTGTGTAGACCAGCAATTTACTTTTTTTTAATAGCCGATTTCTGGGATTTTCCAACCGTATCCGTTCTTGGGATATTTGATACTCCGATCTACGTAGGTCGTTAGAGAACTTTACCCCTATGACCACATGGTCTATTAAATCAAACTTTTTTTTATAGGCATGAATCAAATGTAGTTGATCTGCCATGTCGTAACCTGCATATCCATATTCATATACTTCAACTCCAGGTAATTTTCGTTCAATTTTTCTACCTGTAGAACTATAATAGTTTTGATGAAAGCCTTCGATAAATGAGTCACCAACCAATGCAATTTCTATTTTATCCTTAGTAGGAAGATATTCCCGGTATGAGTTAAAGCCAGAATTATTGATATGATACGCCGAAAAGTTCTGCCGACGATTACCCGTTACGGAAAAACCGTTCTGAATGGGCCGCCATTTCTCAACGCCGTTTTCATCTACGATTCGGATAGGTGTGTCCTTCCCTAAATAAAACAAACGGACAAGGAGCTCCAATGCAACCAACATTAGAAAACCATATCCCAATAATTTAAGGAACAATCGTCTCATGCCCATAATTTAAAACTGAAAATAAATAAACGAACGGTCAAAACCACTATCGTAAAAAAGCAAAATTGAAAATACAACTAGTGTATATAACATAAATCTAACTCCCCTCGATCTAAATTTGAAAGGATTCCGTTCATCCCTGCGTATACAATATTCATAAACTACAAAGAGTGCAAGAAGAATAAAGTAATCTACCATACGATATCCCAAAGGATGATTGTATTGCACGTATTCAAAATTAGAAAAAATCCGTTCGATATAACTAAATGCATCCGTTAGCGATTCTGATCTAAAAAAGATTCTTGAAAACGTAACGATAGAAAACGTCAAAAGAATTTGTCCCAATTCTTTTAAGGTGGGTAAAATTGTTCGCTCTGCAACTACAGTATTTTTGTATATGGTATTTCTACCCATCAGAAAAACTGGAATAAAGGCCAATGCATGGAAAGCGCCCCAAAATATAAAAGTCCAGTTGGCGCCATGCCAAAAACCACTTACAAGAAAAATGATGCAAATATTCCTTACGGAAAGTAACTTACCTACCCTTGATCCACCAAGTGGAATATATACGTAATGTCTAAACCACGTAGATAAAGAAATATGCCAACGCTGCCAATATTCGGCAACATTCCTAGAAAAATTTGGAAACTTAAAATTGGACATCAATTCGATACCAAACAATTTAGCCGTTCCTATTGCGATATCTGAATATCCAGAAAAATCCCCGTAAACTTGAAAACTGAACAATGTAACGCCTAGAATTAGAGTTGAAGCGGGATAAGAACCATAATTCGCAAAAATGTCATCCACTATCGGAGCGATACCATCCGCAATGACCATCTTTTTAAAAAGGCCCCAAAGAATTAGTTGTAGACCCGATACACATTGGCCATAAACAAACTTCCGTTTTTTGACAATCTGTCCCAATAAATTAGAAGCTCTCTCAATAGGTCCTGCAACCAATTGCGGAAAAAATGCAACGAACGTAGCAAAAGATAAAAAATCTTTGGTAGGTTTTAAACGACCATAATAAATATCTAAAGAATAAGACATCGTTTGAAACGTATAAAAGCTAATACCTACCGGCAATATGATATTAAGGGTCCAACTACTCTTAATGGTATATCCAAAAAGCTGGAACATATCCAAAAATGAATCGGCAAAGAAATTATAGTACTTGAAAAAACCTAGGAGTGAGATATTGAAAACTATACTGGTCCAAAGCCAAATTTTTTGTTTTGTTCTATTCCATTTTGTGGCATAGATTGCTTTACCAACAAGAAAATCAACTACCGTACTTGCTAAAATCAGAAACAAAAACCTCCAATCCCAAAGACCATAAAAAAAGTAGCTGGCACTTAGAATCAAAAGATTCTGAATCTTCACCTTTTTATTAAAAATAAACCAATACAGTAAGAAAACTACTGGAAGGAAAATAAAATAGGATAGTGAATTAAAGGCCATTCTTAACTGAACTGGTTAAAAATCTATAATTTCAATCTCTGACCTTCTGTTAGGACGATGCTTTTCTTCTGAACAAGGAGTGGTATCATCACATTCGTTCACCAATTTAGATTCCCCAAAAGCTCCGGACTTTATTCGCTCTTCACTAATTCCTTTGGATATGATATAATCTACCGTACGTTTTGCCCTTCGTTCCGATAGCCACTGATTGTATTCATTTGTTCCCCTGGAATCGGTATGCGCACCAATTTGGACTACCAATGTTGGTGTATTCTCCAAAATCTCAACAAGCTTGTCCAAAAGCGTTTTGTCGTTCTTGGTCAAATAGGATGAGTTCAATTTAAAATATACACTGCCTAATTTTTCAATTTCGTTCGTGATTTTTGAACGTTCGGTATCTTCTGCTTCTTTTCTTGCCTTTTCTTCCGCTGCTAGCCGTGCTGCTTCTTTTTCTTGTTCCAACTGCTCAGCTAATCGTCTAGCTCGCTCATCTACTTCCTGTTTGGCATCAATAGAATCTTTAACACGTTGTTGTTGCGCTTCTACCTCTTTTAAGTAAGCAAGCTTTTCTTCTCCCTTTCTGGAAAGTCCTTTTTCAACGTTGAAACGGTAAGCCACACCAACTGCGTGTTGTACATGGTTCGTAGAATTTTCAGTGTTCATGGTCCACTTACCCGTAGAATTGAAATCTAATCCCCAATGGTCGGAAAACCAAGTCCTAAACCCTACAATGGCATTATACGTCCCCCTGCCTTGATTATTGGCATCGGTATACCCTGCCCCAATACCCACGTATGGGTCAAAAAAACCAGTATCTCCCAATATTTTATTCAAATCATAGCTTACCCTAAAATCCAATCCAAAATAATCCACGTCCTCCGTAGCGATAATATCGTCAACTACTTTTCCTTCGTTGTACCTGTTATAACTTCCAATGGCTTCCAAGCCCAAGCCATTTTTAAAGTACCGTCCTACGCTTATTCTTGATGGGTAGGGAACAGTATTCCATCCTTCCTCAAAGTCAAAAAGCTCTCTAAATTCATCGCCTGAGTCATCAACAAAATTGGTTCCCAATGTAACCATCCAAAAGCTTTCAGCTACACTATCTTTTTTGGTAAGTTGTAACTCTTGAGCGGTTAGAACAGAAATAAACAAAAACGACAACAGCAAAATAATTGGTTTTGCGGCTTTCATAATTAGTGATTTGAGGATTATCCTTGTAAAATTAATTGTAGTGTATGTAACCCTATGCTTTATACTTTCAAGTGCTGCAATTATCGATGAGTGGACGAAAATCGAAACTTGACAGGGTTCAGAATCCTAATTTTTGAAAAGAAACTGGCTTTGAAGTTATCGGAGTTTTGTAAAGATAAAAAGGATAGGTTATAATTTCAGGGGAAGCTTTATTCTTATGAGAATCAGCTATTTCTACAGTGATTACTAGTTCATCTTCAGATGTTTCTGCTTTTGATAAAACCGGAAGTTTCTCACCTTTTTGTTTCCCCATGCACACAACGACTATCATATTTTTAGAAAAATCAACCATGGGTACGGGAAGTCCGGGTTTTCTGGTCCTATTGATTTTAGAATAGAATTTATTTAGGGATTTAGCATCTTTTATTACTATAGTCTCATATTCTAAAATGCCACTATAGCCATCTTGGTCTATCAACTCAATATCGGCATCTTGCTGTGGCGACTGTTTCGGAATAGTATTTTGAGCCTTACAGGAAACCAACGATACGATAACAAAAAATAAGATTAATCCTCTCATATCAATCTAATAGGAATTCTTAAACCTAGACTTATAGGCCTTTTCATAAACCTCCTCGTACAAGGGTAAAATATTAAGGATATCAAACTTAGAAGCTACCTTAAAAGCATTCTCCTTAAATTTATTTAGAATAGCATCATCTTTTAAAACATGCATCGCTTTTGAAGCCATTTCCGCAATATCGCCAACATCTGCAAGAAATCCAGAAACCCCTTGCTTATTTACTTCTGGGATTCCACCCGTATTACTTGATATTACAGGAACCCTATTGATCATAGCTTCAAGAGCCGCTAAACCAAAACTTTCCGATTTTGATGGCAACAGGAATAAGTCCGAAAAACACAGAATCCTATCAATTTCATTGCTATTTCCTAAAAACACCACTTTATTTTTAATTCTCAAATCATCGCAAAGCTTCTCGGCCACCTCTTTCTCTGGCCCCTCGCCTACCATTATAAGTTTTGCCGGTATCTCTTTTTGAATACGGTCAAAAACATGAATTACATCCGGTATATGCTTCACTTTTCTAAAATTACTGATATGGGTCACAATTCGCTCATCATCGTTGGCCATCAAAGAACGCTGACAATCAGTATACTCCGTACTGTATTTTGTTGTGTCAATAAAATTGGGAATGACTTCAATGTCCTTTTGGATATCAAAAATCTTCAAAGTGCTTTGTTTCAAATTTTCCGAAACCGATGTAACCACGTCAGATTTATTGATACTGAACGTAACCGCTGGCTTATAGAAAGGATGTTTTCCAACCAATGTTATATCGGTACCGTGCAGTGTTGTAATCATTGGAATGTAGATACCTTCTTCCAGTAACATCTTTTTGGCCATGTATCCTGCATAAGCATGTGGAATGGCATAATGCACATGCAAAAGCTCTATTCCAAATAGTTTTATGGTATCCACCAGTTTACTGGATAGTGCCAACTCATAAGGTTGGTACCTAAAAAGTGGATATTCTGGAACATTGACCTCGTGAAAGTGGATATTGTTGTTTAAAAGATCCAGACGTACTGGCTGCTTGTAGGTAATAAAGTGGACTTCATGTCCTCTTTCGGCCAAAGCTATGCCCAATTCCGTGGCTACAACACCACTACCACCAAAGGTTGGATAACAAACTATTGCTATTTTCATATTCACAAAGCTAATGCAATTTACGATCTATTCTATAATGGCATCATAAATGGCCTGCTGGATTCTTGTCCGTAATCCAGATTTGACCAAGAGCCTATTGGTAGCGGATGGATATGTTCTATTGGACAGAAACACATAGACCAATTCTTCCTCAGGATCTGCCCAAGTATAGGTTCCGGTGAAACCACTATGACCAAAACTCTTTCTAGAGACACATCCGCAGGTTGGGCCTTTTTCCTTTAACTGGGGCTTATCAAAACCAACTCCCCGCCTTACATCTTTATGACAAAAATAACAGGTGTTGAATTTTTTTATCGTTCGCTCATCAAAAAAACGATGACCGCCATAGTAGCCTCCTTGTAAGTACATCTGCATAATCTTGACCACATCATTGGCATTACTGAACAGCCCCGCATGTCCGCCTACTCCACCTTGCATTGCGGCACCCATATCGTGCACATATCCTTGCACGGTTTGGTAGCGATAGTAAGAGTCCTCCTCAGAAGGTACTATTTCTTCCTTACTAAATTTATTCAAAGGGTTAAAGGATGTACGCTGTAAACCCATTGGGGTATATAAAAAATCATTGACCAACTCATCTATCGGTTTGCCATAGGTTTCTTCAATATATTTTTTGAACACATAATAGGCCACATCACTATAGCGATAGCGATTGGACTTTAGCGACTGCCTTCCTATCCTATTGTAAATGGAATCTTTGTAAGCATCGGTTATGTATAAATCTTCAGCTACTTTATAAGAGAATCCATCCATGGGCTTGGTCCTATAAAACTCTGGTGAAGGTTTTCTTTCCTTGTTCAAAGTGCTTATATAAAAAGCGATCCAGGCTGGAAGTCGACCATAATGTGACAATGCCTTTAGTACGGTTACATCTTTTAACTCAGAATCTTCATACTCGGGTATCAGTTCTTCAAAAGTGTTATTGAGTGCTATTTTACCCTCTTCCTCCATTTTCATGATCATAGGTAATGTCGAAAGAATTTTGGTCAATGAAGCCAAATCATAAATGTGTGACCCCTGAATCCCCGTTGTTGCCATATAGGTGGGCTTACCAAAGCTTTTGTTGTAAATAACCTTCCCCCTTTTCGCTATCAGTATCTGAGCTCCTGGAAACATTAAAGAATCAAGTCCTATTTTGACCAGACTATCAACCGTTGCCAACTTACTGGAATTGAGCCCTACCCGTTCTGGGATGCTATAGCCCAACCGCTGAAGCGATTTTAGCTTTGTCCCTGTATGCACTGGAAATTCTTCATGGGCAGAAACGGGGAGTTTTCCGTTTGCGCCAATGGCACCAAAGATTGTTTCCGCTGCTTTTTCCTGTGCTATTGCACTGTTCTGATACGCTACAACTACTCCATCGATAGTTTTGAAATTAAGGACATCTAAAAGCGCATAAGGTTTCGCAAATAAGGAGAGTATGGTATTGCTGGTCCGTAGTCTAGAAATCTCTTGCAACCAAAAAAGTTCATTTTCAGAAAATTTATAGCCTTTCCAAGGGCTTTTGTTGCTTTTGTGAAGCCCAATAACCACTAAATTAAAGTCAGCGAGTTTGTTTCTATACCCCGCCACATCTTTAGCATCAATTTGAGTTACTTTGGCATATTTTGATAATGTTTCAAAAAATACTTCACCAGAATCATCACCAAATTTTACATAGGCAATCTTTTTGTTTTCCAGCTTTTTTATCGGGAGTAAGGAAAAATTGTTCTTTGCAACCGTGATTGCATTTTCAATAGCTTCTTCATAGATAATATCATTCTCCAAGCTGTTTAAATCTTCATAAAGATTTTCCAATTGTATAGGCTTGTAATTATACAGTCCCGATTTGTACTTGGCCATCAATATTTTCTTGACCGATGCAGACAGGCGCTCCTCGGTAATGACTCCCGTATTATATGCTTCTGTGAGTTTTTCTTTTGCCTTCATGACATTTTCGGGCATCAATAACATATCATTTCCTGCAAGGAAAGCTTCAAGTTCTACTTCTCCTTCATTTGCAAACTGTGAGACAGCTTTCATGTTCAGTGCATCTGTAAAGACAAGCCCATTAAAGCATAGCTCTTCTTTAAGCAATCCAGATACTATGTCTTTTGAAAGTGATGATGGATGTCCTTCCCTACTTTCAAGGTTGGGCACATCCAAATGTGCCACCATAACGGTACTTATTCCACTTTCTATCATTTTTTTGAAGGGATACAATTCTATGGAATCCAACTGTTCTTTTGTCGAATTGATAATTGGCAAAGCTTTGTGGGAATCTGTCGCCGTATCACCATGACCGGGAAAATGCTTCCCACATGATAAAACACCTGCTTTTTCCATTCCTTTCATAAAAGCGATTCCCTTCTGGGTCACGTTTACAGGATCTTCCCCAAAAGAACGGTTGCCAATAATCGGGTTTTGTGGATTGTTGTTGACGTCGATATCCGGTGCAAAATTGATATGAACACCTAGCCTTTTGGCATGTTGTCCAATTTGAAAACCAACTTTTTCAACTATGGCACTATCCTGTATGGCACCCAAGGTCATGTTCCATGGAAAGGCATATGTTGAATCTAAACGCATGGCTAGGCCCCATTCGGCATCCATTCCTATCAATAAGGGTATTTTAGAATCAGACTGATAGGCGTTTGTGAGTTTCGCTTGGCGATTTGGTCCTCCTTTTGAAAAAATGACCCCTCCTATATGTTGTTCTTTAATAAGCTTTGATATTTTGTCCGTTGAAGCCTTATCTTGATCAGAGGCAACATTCACCATGAAAAGCTGACCGATGCGCTCGTTCAACGACATGTTTCTATATTGCGTCTCTACCCAACTGGACTGTGCAAGGGAATCTGAAACAATCAAAGGGTCGCTTTGACCGTGAATTTTAAAAAAAAGAAAAAAGAAAAGGGGAAAGTAAAAATTTATGCGCATAAATATCTTGTCTAAGACATCAACTTAATGCTGCTAAAAATATTGCTTTTCATCGAAGAAAGCATGGTAATTAAGATAATTTAAGGGATATTTTACGAAACAAACCTTGAATGCCAACTCTCACAGGCAGGAACTTCCCAATGTTCTAGATATTCAAGTTTATTGGCAACCAGGTTATTAAATACAATGGTATTACTGGAAATGGCTTTTTCCCTGGCCATTTTTTTAAAATCTTTCAAAGACTTATAAGTAATGTACTCGCCCTGCTTGAACGATACATTCATCCTGTCCAAAAGTATTACATCATAGTGTTGTTCCAACTCCTGAATAAAATGAACGGAAGCATCAATAGAACAACCAGACGCTCCGGTATTCGACTGATCTAGTGCTATAATTATAAATCTTTTGTACTTAATCTCAAATCCTGCTTCCAATTGACTACCATGGGCTGTCCACTCTGTAATAAACCGCTCCATTTTTTCTTGAATTTCTTCAAGTTCAGCATCTCTAAAGCTTCTATTGGATTGGTAAATCCAAATTCTGGAATCGTCGGGAAGTTTATCAAAAGGGACTAACATAAAAACGTTTTAATTATGTATTCTAAAATTATTTTAAAAGGGATTTTAAACCGTCTTTCGCATTATAAATGCGTTCAACTTCATCGGTATTCAACGGTCTGTTAAATACGGAAAGCTCGTCAAACAAACCAATATAGCTAAGCCCTAATAGGATGTTTGCTTTTTCTTCATCCCAAGTAAAAGGGTCGTTTATTGGAGGGACTTTTCCTTTACTTTCCCCATTAACGAACAGTTCCGAACTTCCATTTTCAGTATTCAATCCTGAAAAGTTAATCACTATATGTGTCCACTCACCTCTTTTAAAGGGAGGCTGTTTTACGGGAACCAATCGTCTTAAATAATCAGGATTTTCATCTGGACCTAGTTTTTTAGGATTCCAAACTTCTATGTCGCCCAATACCCCCAAACGAAAATCTCTTGGGTTCTCTTTGGTAAAATCTACCCAAAGTGCTGCATCGTTATAATTGATATCGGTTATTTGAATGGGATCACAATAGCCAGGTTCCAAATCTTTAGCTGGATCTAATTGCAACCAAAATGACACGGCGCCGTTCCAATTTTCTTTGGAATACCCCATATTTTCCGCTGCTTTGAAAAAAGTAACCATTCTACTCCTTTTCTTGAAATCCAAAGCATCTCCAGACAGACCTACTCCCTTGGCCAAAACCACATCTGGATTCAAAAGACCAGGTTTTGCATCCTGCATATTCTTTCTAAGTTCGGCAGTATAAATAGCATTGTCGCCTACTGCGATATCTGCAGATGTGCCTTCATCAAAAGAGGCATAGAACAAAAGGTCATCCTTTAATTTGTCTTCTGCGATAAATGCAACTAGCAAAATAAAAGAAGAAAGTAGCAATGTATATTTAAAAAAGTGTTTCATTTTGATGGATATCTATTATAAATCTTCTGCGCTGGCTATAAGTTCGGCCACATCCATAACTTTAATGCTGGCTTCTTTTTCTTTGTTCTTAACACCGTCCGTCATCATGGTATTACAAAATGGGCAAGCGGCGGCTATTATTTCGGGTCGTGTCTCTAGTGCTTGTTCGGTTCGCTCTATATTCACTTCTTTATCTCCTGCTTCCGCTTCTTTGAACATTTGAGCACCACCAGCACCGCAGCATAATCCACGCTTTCGACAATTTTTCATTTCGACCAATTCCGCATCCAATTTCTGAATGAGTTCGCGGGGTGCTTCAAACACATCGTTGGCCCTACCTAAATAGCATGGGTCGTGATATGTGATCCGTTTTCCCTTATAAGTACCTCCTTCTAAGGAAATTTTTCCTTCATCAAGTAACTGCTTCAGAAATTGGGTATGATGTATCACCTCATAGTTTCCCCCTAATCCTGGGTATTCATTTTTAATGGTATTGAAGCAATGTGGGCAGGCCGTAACCACTTTTTTAACTTCATAAGCGTTCATTACCTCAATATTGGTAACTGCTTGCATCTGAAACAAAAACTCGTTTCCCGCCCTTTTAGCTGGGTCACCGGTGCAACTTTCTTCGGTACCCAATACTGCGAAGCTCACCTCTGCCTTGTTCAATATTTTCACAAAAGCTTTTGTGATTTTCTTTGCCCTATCATCAAAACTTCCTGCACAACCGACCCAAAATAGCACTTCGGGCTGTTTTCCTTCGGCAAAAAGCGAAGCCATGGTGGGTACGTTCATTTCATTTGCCATTTAATTTCTCTTTAAGATTCTTGCGTCCAGTTTAGTCTGTCCATTTGGTTAAAAGGCCATGGAGCTCCATTATTTTCCAAATTTCCCATCATGTTGTTAAGGTCAGATGGCGCTGCGGACTGTTCCATTACCAAAAACCTTCTCATTTCAACGATAATGGACAATGGATCTATACTTACGGGACATGCTTCTACACATGCATTACATGTGGTACATGCCCACAGTTCCTCTTGGGTGATATAGTCGTTCAATAATTGTTTTCCATCCGAAACAAACTCGCCTTTATTGGCATCGATGTTTTTTCCCACTTCCTCTAGCCTATCGCGGGTATCCATCATTATTTTTCTGGGAGAAAGCTTTTTCCCGGTCTGATTGGCAGGACATTCAGAAGTACATCTACCGCATTCGGTACAGGTATAGGCATTAAGCAGTTGTACCCAGTTCAAATCCATCACATCCGAAGCTCCGAATTTTTCGGGGTCTGCGGTATCATCTTCCGCTGGAGCTGCAAAAGGGTCTGCCGTGGGGTCCATCATCAGTTTTACCTCATTGGTCACTGCTTCAACATTATCAATCTCGCCTTTAGGCCTCAACTTTCCATAATAGGTGTTTGGAAATGCCAATAAAATATGAAGGTGTTTGGAATAATACAGGTAATTCAAAAAAGCCAATATCCCCAAAATATGAAGCCACCAGGCAGTTCGTTCCACTAAGACCAAACTTGAAATTGACATTCCATCAAAAAGTGGCGCAATAAACTGGCTAATTGGAAAAGCACCAGCCTTGGTATAATACTCAGCATTCATTTGCTGTAATTGAAAATCGGCAGCGTTCATGGTCAAAAATAGAAACATGAGTACCAATTCAATATATAGAATAAGGTTCCCATCTTTTTTAGGCCAGCCTTCCATTTCTGGTTTTAGGAACCTTTTTAATTTGATAACGTTTCTTCTAATCCAAAAAACCACAACAGCTACAATAACCAAGAAAGCCAAAACTTCAAAAGAGCCTATCAAAAAATTATATAGTGCTCCCAATGGAGCAAAAACCCTATGGGTTCCTAAAACTCCATCTATAATAATCTCTAAAACCT
>JBCCEC010000073.1:0-18988 GCA_039030475.1 Bacteroidota bacterium | reverse complement strand
TAACTTTTAGGCTAACATCTCCTGCACCGTAAAAAGCGATAGCGATAACAGGTTCATCAAAAAAACATGGATCAACTAAAGTATTATTGGTAGAAGCTTCTTCCAATAAAATTGTACAATCGTTTATGTCTATCATTTCACGATTCATTCCTATACTTAACTTAATTAGGTTTAATTATTGCCAACGGGTTAGTATATGAAAAGTAGGCGATTTCGAAGCACGAAATTTTGGTTAAGCTTGAACTTTGATTTGAGGCAAAAGACTTGATTTTACTGCTATTTCGCCTATTTTTTATATACATTGTTAGCGGTTCGCCTTTGTTTTTTCATTATTAAGCCTGTATTGTTTTCCCCACTCGGCCATTGATAGCATTATTGGTGACAACGTAAGTCCAAACTCGGTTAAAGTGTATTCTACCCTTGGGGGTATTTCTGCATAAATTTTCCTGCTTAATACCCCATCATCTTCTAATTCTCTCAACTGCTTGGTAAGCATTGATTGAGTAATTCCCTTTACGCTTCGCTTCAATTCACCAAACCTTGCAGGAGAGGTATGATAGATAGCATTGATTAAAATTGATTTCCATTTTCCACCTAAAACTTGCATAGTAGCAGTAACAGGACAAGAATTTTCATCGAAAACGATTTTTTTTCCCTGCTTATCTTCTTGATTTACAGCAATAGTATTTTTTCTCATACTAGGTTCTATTTAACGTCCTACTTGCAAAAGTAAAACAAAGTCTGAAAATTTGCACAGCATAAAAATAAATTACTAACATTAAAAATCAAGTACTGATGGAAAAATTTATGTTTTTATTCAGAGGCGGTGATACTCATATCCATACTGCCGAAGACACAGAAGAAGTTAAGGCCTACATTGAATCATGGAATACGTGGATGGGAGGTCTTGCTCAGAAAGGAATCCTTGAAGGGGGTGAGGCGCTTCAAACCACTGGCAAACTGGTAACTGGAAAAGATAAGGTCGTAACAGATGGTTCCTTTGTGGATGCTCAAGATATGATAGGTGGTAACCTTATCGTTATGGCAAAAGACATTCACGAAGCAGTAGAGATTTCAAAGGGATGTCCTATTTTCAAAGAGAACGGAAAAGTGGAAGTTCGTCAAATTCAGAAAAGGGGAAACTAATTCCTGACGCTCAAAATTCACACGTTTACAAATAATTGACCATCTTTTTCGCCACGGGACGGAAAAGATGGTTTCTATTTTAATACGTTTCTTCGATGGACTTACAACGAAGAAGAGTATGTTGCTTATGATTCGGCCACTACCTTTTCCGGAGATTCAAATAGTTCTTTTACGTCCACTTGGTTTCTAAGAATATCGTCAAACGTTTCCTGTTTTCTAATTAAATGGGCTTTTCCGTTATGCCAAAGTACCTCTGCGGGCCTAAACCTGGAATTGTAATTGCTCGCCATAGTAAAACAGTAGGCACCTGCATTCTTAAAGCATAAAATGTCACCTTCAGAAATTTCGTTGATCCTGCGATTGCTGCCAAACGTATCCGTCTCGCAAATGTAGCCCACTACGGAATAGTAGCGCTCCCTTCCGTTGGTATTGGAAATGTTGGATATTTCATGTGCGGACCCATAGAGCATAGGTCTTATCAAATGATTAAATCCTGAGTCGACACTTGCAAAAACAGTGGAAGTGGTTTGTTTGACCACGTTCACTTTTGCCAAAAAGTAGCCCGCTTCGCTTACCAAAAATTTCCCAGGTTCAAACGCCAAGGTCAATTCTTTGCCATACTCCTTACAAAACGTATTAAATCGACGGGTCAGTTTTTTCCCCAATTCTTCAACATTAGTTTCAATATCTCCAGTTTTGTAGGGTACTTTAAACCCACTGCCAAAGTCGATAAAATCCAAATCCTTAAAGTTTTTGGCCGTTTCGAACAAAATTTCCGAAGCGTATAGAAAAACATCGATATCCAAAATATCACTGCCCGTATGCATGTGTATGCCATTGATGTTCATTTGGGTAAGATCCACAATACGCAACAAATGCGGAATTTGATGTATACTGATACCAAATTTAGAATCGATATGGCCCACAGAAATATTGGAGTTGCCCCCGGCCATTACATGCGGATTTATACGGATACATACCGGTACGTTTGGATGTTTGCTCCCAAATTGTTCCAGCACCGATAGGTTATCTATATTGATTTGAACGCCGAGCGCCGCAGCTTCTTCGATCTCTTCCAAAGAAACACCGTTTGGGGTGTAAATAATGGATTCAGGGTTGAACCCTGCCATAAGCCCCAGCTTTACCTCTTGAATGGAAACTGTGTCCAGACCGCTCCCCAAATGATTCATTAAACGGAGAATGGAAACATTGGAAAGTGCTTTAGCGGCATAATTGAGCCTAAGACTTCCAACACCCTTGAAAGCATTCGTCAAACGTTGAAATTGAGAAGCTATTTTTTCGGCATCATAAACATACAATGGAGCTCCAAATTCCTTAGTAATGTTCAGTAAATCTTGGGAGTTCATAAGCTAACGTTATTTGTAACAAATCTAAAGGTTGCGGATTAGTTGCGCAAGATTATTTTAAGAAAATATAAATTTATAACAATTTGTTTTAAAAATAACAATTATTGTGTAAAGGTGTTTGCCCTTTTAAACTTGTCATTGTAAATTTAGGGCAAATTACTATGATGAAATTACCCCTATTCCCGTTGCAGTCCGTTTTCTTTCCAGGTGAAACCGTACCGTTACATATTTTTGAAGAAAGGTACAAGCAATTGATTCTGGATTGCAGGAAAGAAGCGGTCACTTTTGGAATTCCTGTCTTTATCAATAACACCATTGCCTACGGGACCGAGGTGCAGTTGGTGGAAGTAGTTACCACCTATGAGAGTGGTGAAATGGATGTAGTTTGCATTGCCCGACAGGTCTTTAAGGTACTTTCATTCGAAAATCAGATTGAAGGGAAGCCCTATGCCGGGGGAGATGTACAGTTTTTGGATATGGAAAACGATGCCAGCGACGAACTCAGAAAAGAAGTGTTGGAGCGTGTGGAAGAATTGTACGGTTTAATGGACGTGCCCTTTACCAGAACATCCCCAAAACAGTTCAATAGTTATTCACTTGCACATAAAATGGGACTTTCTTTTGAACAGGAATATGAGCTGTTGCAAATTTCGAACGAAACCGATAGATTGTATTTTATCAAAACCCATTTGGAGAATACAACTTCCGTATTGAATGAGGTTAAACGCACCAAGGGAATCATAGAAATGAACGGACATTTCAAAAACTTTGACCCGTTGGATTTTACGGACTTTAAGATTTGATCGACTTTCTTTGTACACTTTTTGATTAACAAAAAAATCAAAACATTTGTAACACTAGTTTCGCCATCATTTATTCCTTTTCCCCTTCAATTTGTCAATGTCGTTTTCTATTTTTGTGGTCGAACAAAAGTAAAGTATAGATGAATCTTCACGAATATCAAGGGAAAGAAATTTTAGCCAGTTTTGGAGTTAGAATCCAACGCGGAATAGTAGCACGTAATGCCAAACAAGCGGTGGATGCTGCCAAGCAGCTTACACAGGAAACAGGAACGGGGTGGCATGTCATAAAAGCACAGGTTCACGCAGGTGGCCGTGGTAAGGGCGGCGGTGTTAAGCTGGCAAAAAACTTGAAAGAAGTAGAAGAAGTGGCGGGAAGCATTATAGGTATGAACCTTATTACACCACAGACTTCCGCAGAAGGAAAGAAAGTGCACCAAGTGCTTGTTGCCGAAGATGTTTACTACCCAGGAGATAGTGAAACAAGCGAATTTTACATGTCCGTCCTATTGAACAGGGGCACTGGAAGAAACATGGTCATGTATTCGACCGAAGGAGGTATGGATATTGAAGAAGTGGCGGAAAAGACACCTCATTTAATATTTACCGAAGAAATTGATCCGGCTACGGGATTACTTCCCTTTCAAGCAAGAAAGATTGCCTTTAATCTTGGACTTTCTGGAACCGCTTTCAAAGAAATGACAAAGTTTGTTTCTTCACTTTATCGCGCTTACGTGGAAAGTGATTCTAGTATGTTCGAGATAAATCCGGTCTTAAAAACTTCCGATGATAAAATAATGGCTGTGGATGCCAAGGTTTCTATTGATGACAATTCATTATACCGAAGAAAAGCTTACGCCGAAATGCGGGATTTGCGTGAAGAAAACCCAATTGAAGTCGAGGCACGTGAAGTAGGATTGAACTATGTGGATTTGGATGGTAACGTAGGCTGTATGGTCAATGGTGCCGGACTTGCCATGGCAACTATGGATCTAATCAAGATGGCAGGTGGTGAACCGGCCAACTTTTTGGATGTTGGTGGTACGGCAGATGCCAAAAGGGTAGAAGAGGCTTTCCGAATTATTTTGAAAGATCCCAATGTAAAAGCAATACTGATCAATATTTTTGGTGGAATCGTTCGTTGTGACCGGGTTGCACAAGGAGTGGTGGATGCCTATAAAAATATGGGAGATTCCATAAAAGTACCTATCATAGTTCGATTACAGGGTACCAATGCAGAATTGGCCAAAGAGATAATCGATAATTCTGGATTAGCGGTACATTCAGCTGTTCAATTCCAAGAAGCTGCAGATAAAGTCAAAGAAGTGTTGAGTTAGAAGTCTACCTCACACAATCTTTATAATGCTTAGGGCAACGTTTAGTTAACGTTGCCCTTTTTTTGTATCGTTAAAAGTTTAGGCTCAGGTTTCATAAATCTTCAGTAATCTTTCTAGTTGCATACCAAGTTTTTCTGCTTTTGGAAGGTTCCTATGAAAAATTCTTATCAGGTATTGCTTAGTTTGAAAAAGCTCCAATATTAGGTAAGTGTTATTGAATTTAAGCATGGGTTAAATCAAGTTGTAACGTAAAGCTTTTCTGAAAATTGAACCTAATTTTGCCATGTCTTTGCAAAGAAACGTTCTTCAAATTTTAAATAAAATAGCTGTAAAACAGTTTTGTATGAATTTATTGAATAGAAATAAAAAAATTATCATGAAAAAAATCCAAATCGTTATTGTTGTTTTATTCTTGTGCATCTCCGGAAGTATTCTGGCAAACAGAACCAATACCATCGACCCTTCTGGGAATCTTTCTACACAAATTCAGGTGTTGCTGAAGGACAATCCTTTTCAGTTAGCTGAAAATGAACTGATAGCTGCCAAAATACGTTTTACCATCAACAAAGAAGGTGAAATCGTAGTATTGTCCGTTTACACTGAAAACGATGTTTTGGAAGGTTTTGTCAAAGGGCGGTTGAACTATAAAAAAGTAACTGTTGGAAACGTAGTTGAGGGAAAAATATATACAGTTCCTGTAAAGATTACAGCTTAATCGGCTGGAATTATTTGAATTAGCTGAAAATCCCGGAAACTTCCGGGATTTTTTTATACACTAAAGTCAGGTGTTTTGGAGTTATGTACTTAGCATTACATGTCAATTCCAAAATAATGGGAACGTATAAAGAGAAATTGAGTATTCTTTCTGAGATGATTGCCTTTGCAAGGGTAGATTATTCGCTGAAACAATCAGAATATCAATTTTTACTTGGTGTTGCTTCCAATTTGGGGGTGGATGAGGAAACGTTAAATACGCTTCTTAAAAAGAAATCTTCAAAGGTTGTTCTTAAAACGCAAGCAGAACGAATCGTACAGTTTCATAGGTTATTGTTGCTTATGAATATAGATAAAGAGCAGCACGATAAAGAAATCAGTACACTTCATAACATAGGGCTGGCAATGGGACTCCCACCATCTGCCATTGGACAGGTTTTAGAGGTAATGCACAAGTACCCCGATAATATTATTCCAGTAGACGTACTCATCAATATTTTCAAGGCACATTACAATTAATGTCATTTTGACATTATAATTTGTTAATAAAATGCCAAAATGACATATTTCTTGTAATGGTACGGGATTTGACTATAGTTAGGTGATTTTAATGTTTAATAAAAAATGTATCACCATGAGTATAGTAAAAAGAAATAACGTGCTTTTCCCGTCATTAATGAACGATGTTTTTGGACCAGACTGGTTTGGAGGAATTGAGAACCAAAAAACCTTTGTTCCTTCAGTAAATATTAAGGATAACACGGAAGCATTTGAATTGGAATTGGCCGTTCCCGGTTTCAAAAAAGAAGATTTTAAAGTAGAGGTCGATAATGATGTTTTAACAATTTCAAGTGAAGTAAAGTCCGAAAATGAAGAAGTAAAAGACAATTACACCAGAAAGGAATTTTCTTTTTCTTCCTTTAAAAGAGCCTTCACTTTACCAGAAACAGTAGATGGCAATAAAATTGATGCCAACTACGAAGATGGAATTTTAAAATTGACACTTCCTAAAAAAGAAGAGGCATTACCAAGGCCTAAACGATTGATTTCTATAGGATAATTACAAAAAAACGAAGAAGAACGCACCATTTAGGTGTTTCATGATGATTGGTTTAGTTGGTTAGTTAGTTTGGAAGCGCGTTTCTGCACATTCATGGTGTTGGGAGCGCGCTTTCTTTTTTATTCACTCTCTTGTAAAACCTTTATCTCGTCCCTAAGCTTTGCGGCCTCCATAAAGTTAAGTTCTTTGGCTGCCCTTTCCATGGCTTTACGCTTTTCACGTACCATTTTCTCTTTTTGGTCTGGAGTAAGATATTCCAATTCAGGTTCTGCAGCACGTAACTCTTCTTTTTGAAAATGATAGGTCGAAACAGAGTTTTTGGCCAAAGCACTGTCCAAACTTTTGTTCAAAGCTTTGGGAACAAGATTGTTTTCTTTGTTGTAGGTCATTTGTTTTTCCCTACGATAGTTGGTCTCATCTATGGTTTTCTGCATGCTTTCTGTGATGGTGTCGGCGTACATGATTGCTTTCCCATTTAAGTTACGGGCAGCACGACCCACGGTCTGGGTCAAGGAGCGGTTGCTACGTAAAAAACCTTCTTTGTCTGCATCCAAGATAGCCACGAGTGAAACCTCCGGTAGATCTAACCCTTCTCTTAACAAGTTGACCCCTATCAAAACATCAAAAATCCCTTTTCTTAAATCTTGCATGATCTCTACCCGTTCAAGTGTATCCACATCACTATGGATATAGCGACAGCGTACATCGATTCGCGTTAAATATTTTGCTAGCTCCTCTGCCATTCGTTTGGTCAGGGTCGTTACCAAAGTTCGCTCATCTTTTTCTACCCGTTGCTGAATTTCTTCTACAAGATTATCAATTTGGTTTAAGCTTGGCCGTACTTCTATGATGGGGTCCAATAAACCCGTTGGCCTTATTACCTGTTCTACGTAAACCCCTTGGCTCAGCTGTAGTTCATAGTCCGCAGGAGTGGCACTTACATAGATGACTTGATTCTGTAATGCTTCGAATTCTTCAAATTTAAGCGGTCTGTTGTCCATTGCTGCAGGTAACCGAAATCCGTACTCCACAAGATTCTCTTTTCTTGAGCGGTCACCGCCGTACATGGCATGTACTTGTGGTATGGTTACGTGGCTTTCATCAATAATCATTAGATAATCGTCTGGAAAGTAATCCAACAGGCAGAACGGTCGCGTACCCGGCTCCCTGCCATCTAAATACCTAGAGTAGTTTTCGATTCCGGAACAGTATCCCAGTTCGCGTATCATTTCTAAATCAAAGTTGGTACGTTCTTCCAGACGTTTTGCTTCAAGGGGCCTCCCAACTTCTTTAAAATAATCTATCTGCTTTACCAAATCATCCTGAATTTGATGAATGGCATTTTGAAGTATATCCGGTGAGGTAACGAACATATTGGCCGGGTAGATATTTAGGGAGTCATAGACTTCGATCACATTATTATTGAACGGGTCCAACGCTTCTATCTCTTCAATCTCATCTCCAAAAAAGTGAATACGGAATGCATGGTCGGCATATCCTGGGAATACATCCACAACATCTCCTTTAACCCTGAAATTCCCATTTCTAAAATCAGCGGTAGTTCTTGAATAGAGACTTTGCACCAATTGTTTTAAGAATTTGGTTCTCGATATGACTTGGTCTCTATGAATTGAAATTACATTTTTTTGAAATTCTATAGGATTTCCGATACCGTACAGACAAGATACCGATGCCACGACCAATACATCCCTACGACCAGATAATAACGATGAAGTTGAGCTTAACCTTAGTTTTTCGATATCCTCATTGATGGACAAATCTTTTTCAATGTACAATCCACTGGTTGGAATATAGGCTTCCGGTTGGTAATAGTCGTAATAGGATACAAAATATTCAATGGCATTATTGGGAAAAAACTGTTTGAATTCGGAATACAGTTGGGCGGCGAGTGTTTTGTTATGCGCTAATACAAGTGTGGGGCGCTGTACTTTTTCCACCACATTGGCTACTGTAAATGTTTTACCGGAACCCGTCACACCCAGCAGTGTTTGGTGTGGTTCTTTTTCTTTTATACCATCTACCAATTGTTGTATGGCTTGGGGCTGGTCACCTGTTGGGCTAAAATCGGATACTACTTGAAACTTCATTTTTTAAAATTACGAAGCAAATGGCTACTGTAAAAAAAATCTAACGCCTTAATGTAAAATGCCCCTTAAATTCTCTATTGTCAATGCCGATTGCCCTATACCAATAATCAGAAGAGGGTAACGGACGCCCGTTCAATAGACCATCCCAGCCAATGGAATCCGAAGTGATTTGTGAAATAAGAGTTCCGTATCTATCGAATATTGAAATGGATACTATTTCAAAATCCTCAATATTTGCCGGAAGCGCAAATTGCCAAAAATCATTGATGCCATCTCCATTTGGGGTGAAGAATTTTGGAAAACCTTCGGAGATGAGATCTTGTTCAACTTCTTCTGAAAGTATGCAACCATCTTCATTTTTATCCCTAACATAAACTGTATTGTTTCCGATGGGTACGTTGGTGAAAACGTTGCTGTCTTGATAAGGTCCACTTATATCATTTAGCGCAAAATCATACTCGCTGTTTCCAGAAACATTTACGGTCAATCTCAGATTATCGCCATCTCTTTCTACATCTATGGAACTAATATTTGGTCCAGGTATAACATCAACCGTAAATTCTTGGGAAGAAGTACAGGGAATATTGTTTCCATTAGGGTCGGCGAAATTGGTGACATCCAATCGATAAAGGCCGCCTTCTGATATTTCAACTTCTGAGGTTTCGGATAACAACTCAATCTCTGTTCCACCCGATGTAATGCTTGCCCATCTGTAGGTTTCGGCTATGGTGTTTGTGGATAATGAGACAGGTTCCGAATTTTCACATAAGACAAAAGAATTTGGAAAGTTCAAATCTGGGAATAATGTGACAAAATCGTTTATGGTGGGGTCAAAATAAGGACCGCACTCCACTGCTGTTGAAAAACTTTCCTGTCCGCAGTTAGGGGCTTCCACCAATTCATTAAATGGGATTATGGTAATGAATAACAACGCATTTGGCTCAAAATCGATAACAAATGTTTTTGATGACCTAAATACTTCGTCTTTAACGATATCATCCCCAAATGGTGTGGTACCAATGGTCACTCTATATCCGGTTGCTCCTGCAACTTCTTCCCACTCTAAGAGAGGAGTTAATGGTACGTTTGTACTCCCATTTTGTGGGAATATTAGCTTTGTACATTCTAAACTTCTGGAAATATCTGCAGTAAAGAATGATAGAGGCACACAGCCCTGCGCTTCACCATTATCGTTTACTGGAACTATGGTAACAAATATTTCAGTATTGATCGGTAAATCTTGCGGTGGGTTGAAAGTTAACGTATTTCCAATATTTGTTCGGCCAAAAATCTCGGTTCCTCCCAAAGTTGTACCTATGCTCAAAAAGTAAGATGTTGCGCCAGGTGAATAGTTCCAACGAATATTTGACTTAACATTAACTTCCCTTTCTCCATTTGTTGGGCTACGAAGACTTGTACAATTTGGTGCTGTGACTACATCTTCTGTTCTAAAGGATATGCTTGGACAAATAATATTTTGGCTCTGATCGCCAAAAAAGAATAGCGTGATGGTTACAAAAACTTCTGTATTGTCCGGTAATCCTAGGGGAGGAGTATATGACGTATTGGTTCCCACAGCCGCTTCTCTGATAATATCATTTCCACCCGGAGTGGTTCCAATTGAAATATTATAGCTGGGCACACCTATTATTGCTTGCCAAGTTATAGTTGTTTCAACAGGAACATTTGTCGTACCTGGAGCTGGGCTTAACAACCTTGGACAACTTTGGGAAAAAGCAAAAACTGGGATTAAAAAAAATCCTATGTAAAGCAATTTTTTTAGCATTTGACAAAAATCAAACACTACAAGATACTATAAATCGCGCTTTTTCAACAAAGCATAGGATAAATAGACAAAAATAGCTGTCCAACCGAGAACAATCAGAATTTCGTAAAGATGTACTTGATAGTCCAAACTAATGCTTTCTCCTACCTGATCAGCTACGGTTTGTACAGCTTCCAATCTAGTTATAGGTTCCTTGATAAGATTATACATGGATTGCAGTGGAAAGAAGCCCATGACCGCTTCTGTAGTCTCTTTGTCAAATAATTTCCATCGTATCAACCCTGTGATGATACCTTCCAAAATTTGCCAAATAACGAGAAAACCTAAGGAGAATGCCGAACGTTTTACCAGAATGCCCAAAAACAAACAGAATGAAAAGAAGCCTACTAGTTTTATAAAAAATGCCACCAAAAACTCTAAATCTGAAAATATGATGGAGATTTCGTCATAATCTGAATAGATAGATCCTAAAACAAGTGAAACCACAAAAACAAAAACAGTGGACACCAAAGCAAAGGAAATTACGGTAAGGAATTTTGAGAGAATGAACTCCTTTTTGGATAGGCCGTCAATTAAATTCTGCTTAATGGTCTTATTACTGTATTCGTTTGCCATCATGGATACAATGACAATTGCCAAGAACAATTTGAAGAATGCAGTTACAAACGTATTGAAATGCCAGATGTAGGGAAAATTGAAAATGCCAATTTCGGCCAAATGAAATTTAATTGGGCCAATATCAAATTTGATGGCGGCAATTAAAGCAATTGAGGTCAACAAGAAAAAGTAAGAGGTGATTAATATTTTACTCGCTCTATTATTCCAAAGCTTTATAAATTCTATGTGAAGTAAGCGTACCATTTCTTTTTAGTTGTTTTTTGTCAAGGTTAAAAATTGCTCTTCAAGACTTTCTTTTCGTTTAACAAGATGTGAGAGTACCATACCATCTTTAAACAACATTTTATTAAGCTCCTCTGCGTTCATTTCTTCTTTCAAGAAAGCGGTCAATATGCCGTTCTCTCGAGTTATTTTTCCAAAACTTGCGTGGTTTTCCAAAAGCGACTGGAGTTTTTCCATATCGGTCGTCTTTAACTCGAAGAAACCATGGCTGGCGAGCATACTATCCACCGGACCGGAATATAGTTTTTCGCCTTTTCTGAGTATGACTACATGGGAGCAGACCTTTTCAACCTCGTCCAACAAGTGGGATGCTAATAATATGGTTGTTCCCTCGCCCGCTATTTTCTTAATGATTTCCCGTATTTGATGAATGCCTTGTGGATCTAGTCCGTTGGTGGGTTCATCCAGAATGAGAATTTCAGGGTCGTTCAATAGGGCAGAAGCAATGGCCAAGCGCTGTTTCATACCCAAGGAATACGTTCTAAATTTACTGTCCTTTCTATCCCATAACCCTACCAATTCCAGTTTTTCCTGAATCTTAGTATCTGGAACCTCTTTTATTTTACATACTAATTTTAGATTTTGGATGGCCGTCATGTAAGGGTAAAAGTTAGGTCGCTCAATAATAGCTCCAACTTTCTTTAGGGCTTCGTGTGTGGATGTGTTGCCATCGAACCAACTAAAATCTCCTGATGTTCTGTTGACTACGTTTAAAATAATGCCTAACGTAGTGGATTTTCCGCTACCATTAGGTCCAAGAATGCCATAGACATTTCCCTTTTCTATTGTAAACGATAAATCTTTTACGGCAGTTAAATAACCAAATTTCTTGGTCAGGTTGTTAACGGTCAGTATTGTCTCCAAGTGGGAATCGTTTTTTGATTTGTTTATAGTAACTTGACGAAGTATTATCAATTTTGTTACAAAATAGGGAAAGAATGTCCGAGGAAAAATTAATGTCCAAAAAAAAGCCAGCATATCCAGTACATAAAAAATTGGATTCCTATCTGGCGAAATACAATAGAAAAATTGAAATCCCTATTTTTTACGATGACCTATTGCGTTTTGCAGGTTCCATTTCGGTCCATGATGATAATGGGGATGACACATTGTGGATTAGAGTATATTATTCTGAATTTGACCGGGATGAAATTGATTTGAGCTTGAAGAAGGTGTACTCTATATTACATTCAGATGGAAGTGAACGTATTTTGGAGTATTTGAACGTTGACGCCGTAGACTATTGCACCTTTGGTAATTCTAAGCCCTTTAGAATAAAGGTACGTAACATTCTTAATGATAACTATACCCATTTCTACGTAAAGAAAACCGACGCTTCACGGGTATATGGGCTTGAGTTGGAACATATGCTTTCCCCATACAATTTGAACTTTTTGGTATATAAGGATACGTTGATAGAAGAACATATTCCAGGAATACCAGGCGACGTTTTCATCAAGGATATTTTACCCAATTGTAGTGAAAGGGAGCAGGCACAATTGGCAAAGGAGTTCGTGAAATTCAACGAACGTTGCATGATACGCTTACTTGGAGATATGCGCTCTTACAATTATGTGATCATACCCGTTCATGATTTTGACCATGTCGTGTACCGCATACGTGCCATAGATTTTGATCAGCAATGTTTTGAAGGTAAGTTTAAGGTGTATCTGCCGCAGTTTTTTAAGGAAAACCTAAAAATGGTAGAATTGGTAAGCTCCAAATTGCAGGAATATTCCGTAGACCAATACAAAATAGAAGAGCGTTCTATAGTTGCGAAGCGAATCATAAGTTCTGGGAACAGAATCAGAAGATTGGTGAGCTGTGTAAAAACCGATGTGATATCCTTGCCGGAAAATGTTAAGCGCTTAAAGGAAGAACTTCACGATTTCACTATGGATGTAGGCTTTAAGAAGTGCGAAACCATGGGGCAGATACTATCCGAGGCACTGGATTTTGTTCGACGCAATTATGAAGACGTGAGCATGCGTCAAATCATAGAGAAGAAGTTTTAAGCTTAATGTTATTCTGAACTTACTCTTATTTTATACAGGGGAGCAATACGGAAAATCGAACAATCTAAGTATCGAAATTATCAAGCAATCCAATCCTTTGATAGACTCAGGATGACACTATTACCTCTTAGCTTTTCTGTTCTTTATTGAAATAAACGAGGTAATAGTACATCTGTTTTTCTTCGTCCCAACCTTTTTCAACAAATTTTTCTGCTGATTCGGGATTTATAAAATCCATTTTTATTTGGATATTGGTATCCAAATTGATGACATTCTTTATTTTCTTGCGTGCATCGGATACCGCTTTATTGGCAATATCGAAATTCGAAACATCTTCAATACTGTATTTTGGACCTTTTTCAACTTTATAATGCTTAAACTCTGGTATCAATTCTGGGTTTTCCAATACCTCGTTCAAAAAACTACTTTCCTCAAATTCGTCATTTTTGGCAAAATGGTTTACGGCCCTGTTCATGAACATGACCTCTTGCTGCTTGTCCTCGGCTGGAAGTACTACATCTTTTGCAAAATTCTGGCAGAATTTCAGATAGTTTTTAGTGTAAAAGTTCTCATCTGTCAATGGTACAAGTCCAAGAAAATTCTCTAGCCAATACTTGGCATCATATCGATTACTGTCTACAGATAACACTTTATACCCGTCCTCTTTATTTAGATTGAAAACAATGCATCCCTTATCCAGTTTATTGATATTGATACCTTGGCGAATCAAAATTTCTAGATTTTGCTCTTTCTCTTTAAACTGTAAAAAGTCGTGTTTTAATTCACTTTTAAAGATGCCTACAGCTTCGGTCTTTTCGTTATCGATTACCATGTCCGAAAAATGAACGACATAAACCTCACCACTCTTTATATGGGGATGGTTCGACTGTTCATAAAGATGTGTGGTTATCTTTTTGGAAATGGAATGTGCTTTTGATGCATCTTCAAAAAGTTCAGCTACAGACTTAAAAACCTCATTGAATTCTAAATCTACTTCATTGGAAAACCGAAAATAGTTTTCTTCTTTTTCCCTAAAAGGTTTAAAAAAGTACTCTTTGAGCAGCCCGGACATTTCATCATTTAATGAAAAGGGCTCTGCGGATAAAAAAATAGGTTCACTCTTATTTTTATTGCCAACTCTATGTAGTGAAACACTTTCAATTTGGGCAGGATATAGGTTCAGCATCGTTGAATTTTACTTAAAGTTTTGGTTAAATCTAAAGGGGATATGACCTAATTCCAGTTTTCATCAAAGTCTAGGTCGTCATAGTTGTCAAAAGAATCATCAAAATCAATTGATGGTTTTGATTCAAACTTTTTTTCAGGAGGTGAATCTGGTAATTCGCCAAAACTGAACAACACATTTGGATACGATCTATTGTCTTCTTTCTCGGTAAGATCTGCCAATTCAACAAAAAAGGTCCACATACTAAAAAAGTCATAGACGTAAATCATTTTTGGATTTTGTTCTGTGAGCACATCATCGAGATTCGTCTCGTTCATCAACCGAACATCTGAACCGGTCTCGCTCATATCAAAAAGAGCAATTTCCTCGTCTTGGTTCCATTCTTCATCACAGGTATAAAAAGAGGCCATTTCGCTACCACCAAAGCCAAAGGCTTGTGTAATTGAATTATGGAATTCTTCCAATGTGCTGGAATCCTCAATCTCAATATCCCTAAAGATATCTTCCTCTGCATCAAGAATTATCCTGATTTTATAAATCATCCAAAAATTTTTAGAATGAGGGCAAAGTTACGAAGTTTTAAGGCTTCTCTTTACAATTATCGTTTCCAAAATCAAATAGAATTGAACACCAAAAAGTAATGATGCCAAGACCAAATGCGCTGGCTGACTTCCAAAGGGGAAATCAATATAGTACATGGCCATTCCGGTCAAAATTTCTAATCCTATAAGGGCAACCACCCAATTTATCTTGGGAAGGTTCAGTTTCTTTTTCTTTATTATAAACCATAAATAACCATTTGCCAACAATACTAGAATAGACAATGAGCGGTGAACGTAAAATTGAAAAGTTGGGTCCAATAACCATAGTTTTTTTGCATTTTCCCCCACAATATCGATTTGTTCGTCCACAAATTGCCTAACCTGAGTACCCAAGACTATTTGAATTAGTGTCAGTAGCAAGGTTGCTACCAAAAGATAATTGAGCGGTAGAAAAGTATTTTCCAGTTTCTTGTCTGGTTTGGTTCTATGAATGATATAGAGAAGAAATGCTACGATTACCAACGCCATGACCATATGAAGGGTAATTCTAACAGGTGCCAAAAGCGAGTATACAACGGTAGCTCCAAGCCATGCCTGGAATCCCATACCAAACACGGTCAACCATGAAAGAAGTGTGATGCTTTTGTCCGTATTCCAAAACTTAAAGGAATAGACGGCAAGAATCAAGGTAGCTAGCCCCGCTAATGCTCCAAGCAATCTATTTATGTATTCAATCCAAGTATGCCAAACATTGAATATGGCATAATCATGTTTGGTATATGGTTGCCAATTTGAACTATTATATGCGCTGGAGGATAGAAAATTTGATTGTGCTATTTGCAAAGTTTCGTCAATGATAATTACCTGGCCTTTTTTGAATTCCCTATCTGGTTGCCATTGTAATACTGCTTCATCCGTTGGGGGAATATAATAACCAAAACATTTGGGCCAGTCAGGGCAGCCCATGCCGCTTCCTGTCATACGAACGATTGCTCCCGCAATGATGACCAAATAGACTAGGGCCAATGTGATTTTTGCAATTTTTCTAAACGATATTTTCATTTTTTAGTTACAGGGTTTCATAGCGACAAAGTTTCAAAGGTCATTGTTTACTTTCTTAACGAAACTTGATAACATTCTTTCGATTTCCCTTGAATCTTCATAGACTTCTTGAAAAATCTAGTCCGTTAGAAATTTTAAGTGCTTAGCTATTTCCAATTGGGTTTGTAATTCAAAAAATTAATTGATAACAATTTTAAGAAATTTCTTACATATTTTTAGAAGTATTACAAGGTATTGCTATAGCGCTTCTTTTTATTTGCAAAGTTAATCCGTAAATTTCTTCTTTTGGAAAAGAATTGGTTTTAGTGTACAACTTTGTCACTAATTTCATCGTCTTTTGCCAAATTTTTAAATCCTTGAATGTAGACATATAAATAGCTCCGTTACTTTGAGGCTTTATTACTTGTGTTTATAAGCCCCAATTTTTTTCCTTTTTCAAGCATGAATTGGTATGCGGCTTCATGTTCATTGGGGATTTTGCCTTCAAGAATCGCTTCTTTTATGGCTTCTTTTATCATTCCAATCTCTTTTGAAGGTTTTAAGCTAAAAACATTCATAATTTCCTCACCGGTTACTGGTGGTTGAAAATTCCGGACATGATCCCTTTCTTCGACTTCAACAATTTTTTGACGAACTAGCTTGAAGTTATTTTTATACTTTTTTTGTTTCCTTGGATTTTTTGTCGTTATGTCCGCTTCACAAAGGGTCATAAGGTCATCGACATAATCTCCAGCATCAAATACCAATCTACGAACGGCCGAGTCGGTTACATACGCTTCTGAAAGTACGATTGGTCTAGAACTCATCAGCACCATTTTTTGTACAAACTTCATCTTGTCATTAAGAGGCATTTTCAGTCTCTTAAAAAGCTTGTAGACCATTTTTGAGCCTACAAACTCATGTGCATGGAATGTCCAGCCAATTTTTTTATGAAAGCGTTTGGTGGGAGCCTTGCCAATATCATGTAGTAAGGCAGCCCAACGTAACCAAAGGTTATCTGTATTTTTCGCTATATTATCCACCACTTCCAATGTATGCCAGAAATTATCTTTATGGCGCTGCCCCTCAATTTCTTCAATACCTTGTAGTGCTTTGAGCTCTGGCAGAATAACAGGTAAGAGCCCGGTCTGATGCATTAATTTAAAACCTATTGAAGGCTTTTTGCTTAAAATTATTTTATGGAGTTCATCAACAATCCGTTCTTTGGAAACAATTGTAATACGTTCCTTATTTTCAGATATGGCCTTTAGGGATTGGGACTCAATATTAAAATTTAATTGGGCGGCAAACCTAATGGCCCGCATCATGCGCAACGGGTCGTCGGAATAGGTAATAGCTGGGTCAAGAGGTGTTCTCAAAACCTTATTTTCTAAATCTTTTTTGCCATTAAAAGGGTCAAGAAGCTGTCCAAAATTTCTTTGGTTCAAAGCAAAAGCCATGGCGTTAATGGTAAAATCCCGGCGATTCTGGTCATCTTCTAGGGAACCGTCCTCTACTAATGGTTTTCTGCTATCGCGATTGTAACTTTCTTTTCTGGCCCCTACAAATTCCAGCTCTAAGTCTTGATGTTTGATCATTGCGGTGCCAAAATTTTTAAATACGGAAACTTTGGGCTTTCCCTTTAGTTTGGAAGCTACTTTTTGGGCCAGTTCAATTCCGCTACCAATAGCAACAATATCTATGTCCTTGGGAGTTTTTCTATTTAAAAAATAGTCTCTAACAAATCCACCTATGACATAAGCGTCAATCTTTAATTCATCTGCGGTATTTCCAATAAGCGAAAAAACAGCATCGCGGATGGCTTCTTTATGGGATTCCTGCGTCATTTTATACCCTGATTACCTTGACCTGACCATCATTACTAAGCTTAATTATGGATGAAGGGGAAGGATTTTCTTTTTCTAGTTGCAAATTTACCACATAGTCCACTCCTTTTAAAATTTCTGCGTGTATCTCTTTTGATTGGTCAGGAGCTGGAAAACCTGAAATATTGATAGAAACGGCAACAATAGGTCTTCTAAATTTATTGATTAGATACTGGCAAAATTTATCTGATGCCACTCTTATGGCGAGCGTGTTATTTTCAGCAATAAGATTTTTGGCTATTCCTTGGGGTTTGTCAAAAATGATGGTAGTGGGTTTTTCTGCCAAATCCATGATGTCATAAGCAGCATCGGGTACCTCGACAACATGGCGTTCCAACATAGCTTGGTTTGCCATTAAACATGTTAACTGATATGTGTTTTTCCTTTTTGTTAATTCATAAACTTTTTTGACCGCATCTTCGTTAGTGGCATCGCAACCAATGCTCCATCCTGTATCTGTTGGGAAAAAGATTAAATCACCTTCTTTTAAATTCTTTATGCAATTGTTGATTTCTTCAATCATATTGGGAACTACTATTATTCTTCCAAAAAATTGATGTATTTGTTTTTCTGTACTTCGAAATCCCATTTTTTATCATGATAGGATTTTTTATACTTCTTAGAATTCTTGTTTACGTTATTTAAAATACTTGATAAATCTTTAGCATCATTATAAAAAACAGCATTTAGGTTTATATCTTCAATATGGCTTAATCCCTTAGGGGAAATTAAATTTTTTCTGTAAGCAAAAGCTAGATTATAACTGCCCATTATTTTGTATTTAGAATAGTTTTCTCCAACATTTTTTAATGGAAGTAAAACATAGTCTGACTTGGAAATATATTCATGGAAAAGAGCATTCTCAACAAAAGAATCAAAAAGGATGAAGTTCTCTGATATGTCATTAGACTTAATGTTTTCTAGAAATTGTTTGTTTTTTTCTTCAGATAAACTGGTTTTCCCGAGAATTAGGATTTTTATATTTTCAACTGGTTTTATCTGCAAAAGTGCATCAGTAAGTATATCATAATCCCTTCGATTAAAATCCAATTTCCCTGGTATGCTGATCCAAACTTCTTCCTTAGGTTTTGAAATATTGG
>JBCCEC010000072.1:0-18990 GCA_039030475.1 Bacteroidota bacterium | reverse complement strand
TGGGCTTTTCCTAAATAACCAACCAAACTTTAAATTATGAAAAACCAATACTTAAAGTTATAAGGGAACCACCCCTTATGTCCTATAAAGATACATCAAGGTTTTGTAGGAAAATAAGTTTTTAACGGACTTTAACTATCCTTTTCTATTTTTGGCGAAAATCCAAGAAATAATTAGTAAGACATTAAGAAAAAGCCCTAGCTTTTTTATGGTTTTCCCTAGTTTCAGATGCACTAAATCCTTTTTTTAAACAGAGTTGCTAAAAACACTTTTAAAAAGCATGGTGTAAGAAAAGTAACAAATGGCGTTAGTCTAGAACCAATATCCCACACTTATGAATATATTGGTGTTGTTCACCTCTGGACTCCATGAATAAAATACTTGGACCGGCCCTAAAAAAGATTCATAACCGTAACCTATTCCATATCCTGAAAAAGTTGGCTCTGTGAACCAATCCCCGGTTCGGAACAAATCATCATCTACATTTGCAAAGTTTGCTGAAAACATAAAATGATTTTTAGGAGCAAAATTATAATCCAACCTTCCATAAGCTTTTACAAAACTGTTGCCCGGGAGACTTAAAAAGTCATACCCGAAAAATGGAATAAAATTATTTACAAAATCATTTCCATACCCTCCTAGCACAAAATCAAAAGAAGTAACGTTGGAAGTCCCTAACTTAAAACCTCCTTCGGCTTCTACGTTAAGACTTACGTTGTCAAAAAGATCGAATGCTGTACCAAGCCTGGCTTTACCTACCGAAAATTCCTTAAAATTTTCATTAAAATCCGAGGAAAGTAAATAGACATGAAAATCACTATCAAAGAGAAGTCCTTTGGTGGGAAAGTATTTGTCATTATAAGTATCCAAAGTTATCTTTCCGTAGGCACTGAAATAATTTGAATTATCAAAAAAAGTACGGTCCGAATCTATTGGAACAAAGTCGTCCTCATCAGTATTGACCAATTGATTAATTGTACGGGTACTATACTTTAAAAGCTTATGCTCCAAACCCAAGGTAACCGCAAATTCTTCCTGTAAAACCGTTTGCATATAAATTTGATTGGTCAAATCTGCCACATCTAAATTTATTTCGCGAATATTTGGATCACTTGGTATACTCGGAATATCAAAATTTGACCTGAGCAACTCAAAATTCACATTGGTCTCAAAGTTGGTAAACTCAGATTTTAGACCAAAACTCCAATAAAATCCTTTATCCAGATAATACTCTAAATTATATCTAATGTTATCGCCCAATATAAAATCGAAAGAGGCAACGTCGTCTTTCAACAAAAAATTCTTTTTGGTAAGGTTTATCAAAGCTGCACTCTTGTAGAGATCATCATAATGCGCAGAGAGTTTTAAAAACATCTTGGTTTCGGTCTCTTCTAATTTCAATATTAAATCTGTCCCCAGACCATTCGATTCCAAATGATATCGTATCGTTTTAAAGTTACCTGTGGCCGATAGGTTGCTTATGCCTTGTTTCACTTCTTCAAATGAAATCTTCTCTGCCAAATCAAACCTGAGCTTTCCTTTTATATAACCTCTCGTATACCTATCGTTACCCCGTAATATCAACCTATTTATCGTCAAACTATCTGTTGGTTCAATCCTATTTTGCACCAAAGGAACATTACCTTGGTCTTGCGCTATTTTTTGGAGTTCGGCAAATTTTTTAATGGCGGCATCTTCACCGCTAAGAACAATTTCTTCGCTACTATCAAAATCAATCACCGAAAAGTCATCAATATTCGGTCTGATGTAAATATCCGTACCATCAACTTTCTTTTTCATGTCGTTAACTGTCCTATAATTATTTATCTGAAGCAAAATCTCTGTAGCGGAAGAGAGTGCTTCTCTGTTGGAAAGCCCATGCTGTACATCGACCCCAATAATTATATTAGCTCCCATTTCCCGTACTTCATTTATGGGATAATTGTTGACGACCCCGCCATCTATCAAAACTTTTCCATCTATCTCGGAGGGTTCGAACAATGAGGGAAAGGTTCCACTTGCCATTATAGCTTCTGGTAAGTATCCTTTCTCCAACAGCACTTCTTCACCTGTTTCCACATTGGTGGCTATACATAGAAAAGGAATTGGCAACTCTTTGAAGTCTTCAACATCCTTAACGTGGAAAAGTAACCTTACCAGTTCATTGTAAATATTTTGCCCTCCAGAGATTGCCTGCGGAAAAGAAACATGAAAATTTGTAAAAGGAAGACCTAGCGCATATCGCTCAGAATCATCTTTCTCATAAAAAGTCTTGGCGCCTCTAGGAACATCGTCCTGAATCAGTTTAGTAAAATCCGTTACCCGAAAGATTGAATCCAATTCAGTAGCAGAATAGCCCGATGCATAGAGTGCCCCGACAATAGCTCCCATGCTTGTGCCCCCTATATAGTCGACTTTGACTCCCGCTTCTTCGATAATCTTTAATACACCAACATGTGCAAGCCCCTTAGCGCCACCGCCACTTAGCACTAAGCCAACCTTGATATCCTCTTGATTTTCTATGGTCTGGGATATACCCAGTACGCTAAAGAAAATAGCTAGCAGTATGGTTATGTTATATTTTAGTTTCATTTTCTAGTGAAATGACTTGTAAATTTTTTTTGCCTTCGCCATACCAACTGATTCGGCTAGATTTTCGATGGATGCTTCCTTAATGCGCTTTACCGACTTGAAATTTTTCAGCAATTGTTCCGCGGTCTTTTTACCAATACCTTCTATATTCTCAAGTTCTGAGTTTATAGCTCCCTTACTTCTTCTATTTCTATGGTGTGTAATTCCAAACCTATGCGCTTCATTTCTTAATCGCTGGATAATCTTCAAGGTTTCGGATTTTTTGTCCAGATATAGCGGTATAGGATCTTCTGGAAAGTAAATCTCCTCCAAACGTTTAGCAATGCCTATTATGGCTATTTTTCCACGAAGACCCAATATGTCCAGACTCTTTAACGATGAAGATAACTGTCCTTTTCCACCATCTATAACAATTAGTTGTGGTAAAGACTCATCTTCATTGAGTAACCTTTTATACCTTCTAAAGACCACTTCTTCCATACTGGCAAAATCATCTGGCCCTTCTACCGTCTTTATATTAAAATGTCTGTAATCTTTCTTTGAGGGCTTTCCATTTTTAAAAACCACACAGGCAGCTACTGGATTGCTTCCTTGAATATTCGAATTATCAAAGCATTCTATGTGGGTGGGTTCCTTAGAAAGTCTTAAATCGGCCTTCATCTGGGCCATTATTCTATTCGTATGCCTATCAGGATCCGTAATTTTTATCTGCTTGAACCTATCCTGTCTAAAAAATCTCGCATTCCGTTCAGAAAGCTCCAATATCCTTCGCTTATCGCCAAGTTTAGGGAGTGTTATTTTAATATTCTCTTCGACCGCTACGGGAAAAGGCAAATAGATTTCTTTGGATTGTGAGTTAAACCGTTGTCGAATTTCAATAATGGCCAATTCCAATAACTCTTCATCCGTTTCCTCCAATTTCTTTTTGATTTCCAAAGTATGCGACCTTATAATAGAACCATGGGAAAGTTGTAGAAAGTTCACATACCCATGGGTTTCATCAGAGATAATCGTAAATACATCAACATTATTAATTTTTGGATTGACCACTGTTGATTTTGCCTGATAGTTTTCCAGAACTTCTATCTTATCCTTTATACGCTGTGCTTTCTCAAACTCCATATTGCTGGCTAGCTCTTTCATTTGAGATTTGAAATAATGCAGGGAACTTTTAAAATTACCTTTTATAATTTCCCGAATGTCCTCAATCTGTCTATGATAATCCGTTTCTGATTGCAATCCTTCGCAAGGCCCTAGGCAATTGCCCAAATGAAACTCCAGGCATACTTTATACTTGCCCGAAGCTATTTTTTCCCTAGAGAGGTCATAATTACAGGTTCTAAGTGGGTATACTCCCTTTACCAAATCAAGAAGCGTTCTTACCGTTTTCATGCTGGTGTAAGGACCATAATATTCAGAACCGTCCTTTATATGCTTTCTGGTTGGAAAAACTCGTGGAAAACGTTCATTCTTAATGCATATCCAAGGGTAGGATTTATCATCCTTGAGCAAAACATTGTACCGCGGCAATAGTTTTTTGATCAGATTGTTTTCCAAAAGGAGTGCATCGGATTCGGTAGGGACTACAATATGTTTGACCGATGCTATCTTTTTTACCAACACTCTGGTCTTACCATATTCCTGTTTTTTGTTGAAATAGGAGGATACCCTTTTTTTTAGGTTCTTTGCTTTGCCCACATATAGAATCTTGTCATCAGCATCATAAAATTGATACACTCCCGGATTATTTGGAAGGACGCTTATTTGAACATGAATAGATGAAGGGTTGGACATAAAACTTTGGTGATTGACCTAAAAACAAAATTAGGGTTTTATACGAGTGTTTTCTAGTTTAAATTGATGGATCTCTTGTTAGTTTTCACCGTTCGAGGGTTTTGGTTCATAGATGGCATAATTGGATGAAATATCATATACTCTATTATAAAAATCATTTTTTCGTCTAGTAATTGAATTGCCATTTAAAAGATACGGACGGTTATAGCAATTTTTTTTGTAATCTTTTTCTCTTTACTTAAGACTACATCTTTTCTAAAGAACGCTTGCAATGTCTTTTTTTTCAACGACTTACATTCATAATACTTTTTTAAAAAAATATTCTTAATGTTAAACAACTATTAAAAAAGATGTATTTCATCGATAAAATGTGCATTTGGTGGTCAAGTTTTCATTTCTTTTACTTACATTTAACCATATATAAATACAATTCTTATGGAGAACTATGTAATCGTTTTGGGAATGTATTTGATTTTGATGCTTTTCTTCAAAATCTTCTTTTCTGTGTCAACCAGAAAATAAAATAAAGGGTTCCCCAAAACACCCCACTTAAAATTTCAGCATTTGATGTTGAAGCATGAGCTGAGAAAAAAATATAAAGATTTGAGACGAGAGCTTTCTCTCGAAGAAGTTTCAGATTTGAGTATACATCTTGCAAATCATATAATTCAAATCCCTATTTGGGATTTTTTTTATTTCCATATCTTTTTGAGTATCGATGAACAAAAGGAAATCGATACGCAGCCCATATTGACTATCCTTCAAGGAAAGGATAAAAATATAATTGTCCCTAAAGTAATCGGGGAAAACACCTTAGAAAACTATTTACTACTGGACAATACGGTTTTTAAGAAAAATAAATGGGCCATTCCAGAGCCAGTTGACGGTATAACGATACCGGACAAGAAAATAGATGTTGTTTTTCTACCATTATTGGCATTTGATTTAAAAGGAAATCGCGTTGGCTACGGCAAAGGATACTACGACACTTTTTTGAACAATTGTAGAAAAGAAACCATCAAAATTGGGTTATCACTTTTTGAGGCAGAAATTAGTATCAGTGATACAAATGATCATGATGTAACATTGGATTATTGTGTGACGCCAGATAGGGTTTACAAATTCTAATCCGTTGCCTCAGTTTTTGGACTTTTTGGAAAAGCTTTTTTATTGAATACGATCAATATTCCCACACCAGTACTGATTGCGGTATCGGCAATATTAAAAACAGGCTCAAAAAAACGAAATTTATTTCCCCCAACAGTTGGCACCCATTCTGGCCAGGTAGTATCGATTAATGGAAAATAGAGCATATCGACAACTTTACCGTAAAAAAGCTTTCCATAAGGTTCATTTGAAAAAAGTGTGGCCACTTGGTTGCTACTACTGTCAAAAATAATCCCGTAAAAAACGGAATCAATAATATTTCCCAAAGCTCCGGCAAAAATTAGGGAGACTGCTAAAATTAAGGTCTTTGGTGATTGCTTTTTTATGATATCCCAAAGCCAGTACCCAATGCCAAATATGGCAAAAAGTCTAAAAATAGTCAGCACCAACTTCCCTGTTGATTCCGATATCGGTAAAATATCACTGAGCTTTGTTCCCCAAGCAGCACCTTCATTTTCAATAAAAAGAATTCTAAACCAGTCAAAAACCATTGTAGATTCACCCAGAACAAAATTGGTCTTGACATAGATTTTGCTTATCTGGTCAATTACAAGAACAAGGATGATGAGCGATAGGGACTTCTTTAAATTCATGCTTTTAAAAACAGATTGCAAAAATATGGATATTATTTTGTTTTCTTCAGATAGATATTACCTTCAACCGTATTCAGTACAAATACATTATCCCCTTTGGGAATAGTTTCGCGCACTACTTCACCATAAATACTTTTTGCCGTGATATCCCCGTCAAAAGTGGAAAGAAAAATATTTCCTTTTTGCGTATTGACTTCAACAGTTTCCAATATATTTTCTAGTGTACATGTACCATCCGCCAATTTAACATTGAGTCGTTTATAATTCCCTTCGGCCAAAACATTACAATTGGTTCCATAAATTGAAACCTCTTTGTATTCTGGTAAGCTTATATTCAGTTCTATAGAAATAACCTTGTGTGCACTCAGTTTATCATTGGGATTGGTAAAGTTGGGCTGAAATCCCGTACTGATCAATACGGTTGCGCCCTTTTGCTCAATGGCGACCAATAAATCTTTGGAATACTCTCCTTCTATGCTTGCAGCAACACTGACCTCTTCTTGTTCAGAGGTAGTAACACTGAGTTTATAACAATTTTGGGAATCAACTTGAATAAATTGCGTTTCAGGAGTGATAAAGGCTTTTTTTACCAACTTCTGACCCTTCATGGTACAAAAAGAAAAAACACTAAGAAAGAAGAGCAGCGTTCTCATAAACAAAAAACGCCTTTCGGCGTTTTTATTATTTCTGCATGTTTTTGGCCTCAATGCTTAGTGTAGCGTGTGGAACCAATTTCAACCGTTCCTTGTTGATCAATTTTCCGGTTACGCGGCAAATGCCATAGGTTTTGTTCTCTATGCGCAACAAAGCGTTCTTTAAATCCCTAATAAACTTTTCCTGTCGGATTGCCAATTGGGTATTCGCCTCTTTGCTCATGGTCTCGGAACCTTCCTCAAAAGCCTTAAAAGTTGGCGAGGTATCGTCCGTACCATTGTTCCCATCGTTCATATAAGAGCTTTTAAGCAAATCCAAATGGTTTTGTGCTTTGTCTATTTTCTCTTCGATGAGCATTCTAAATTCATCTAAGTCGCTATCTGAATATCTTATTTTTAAATCTTCTGCCATGTGTTCTAGTGTTTTTGGATAAACAATTTTGTATTCACTTCATCGAAAGCAATTGCTACGCCTTCGTCTAATTTTTCTTCAAAATTAAGTTCTGCCGTTAGTGTTTCTGTCTTTATATAATTCTCGTTACTGGAAACCGCATTTTCCACAAAACCATCTTTCAAAATCTTAATATCGATTTTATCGGTCACCTCAAATCCAGATTCTTTTCTCAGGTTTTGGATTCTATTTACCAATTCTCTGGCGATTCCTTCTTTTCTCAAGTTTTCATCTATGGTTACATCCAAAGCAACCGTTAAAGAACCAGAACTTGCAACCAACCAACCTTCTATATCTTGTGAGCTGATCTCTACATCGGTTAACTGTAAATTAATACTTTTATTTTCCAAGACAAGCATTAATTCGCCTTCTTGTTCAATTTTTTGGATATCTTCTTGACCTAGTTGATTTACTCCGGCTGCGATGGCTTTCATATCCCTACCAAATCTAGGTCCCAAAACCTTAAAATTAGGTTTTATCTGCTTGACCAAAATCCCGGAAGCATCATCCAACAATTCAATCTCCTTTACATTGACTTCTGATCTTATCAGTTCGGAAACAGCTTCGATATCTTCTTTCTGCTCATTGTCCAAAATAGGAATCATTATTTTTTGCAAAGGCTGACGGACCTTTATTTTCTCCTTCTGACGGATAGATAGTACAAGAGAAGATACTTTTTGGGCCAACTGCATTTTTCGCTCTAATTTTTTATTGACCATCTTGGCATCAAAAATTGGAAAATCTGCAAGATGGACACTTTCAAAATCTTCTTTTTTGGTCGTTGCGTTCAAGTCCTGGTACAACCTATCCATAAAGAAAGGTGCAACGGGCGCCGATAACTTAGCAACAGTAAGCAAACAGGTATACAAGGTCTGGTATGCCGATATTTTATCTTCTTGGTAATCCCCTTTCCAAAAACGTCTTCGGCTAAGCCTTACGTACCAGTTACTAAGGTTTTCCTGAACATAGTCCGAAATCATTCGTGCCGCCTTTGTGGCTTCATAATCCGCATACGCCTCATCCACTTTCTGGATAAGGGAATGCAATTCAGAAAGGATCCATTGGTCTATTTCTGGCCGATTGGATAGCGGTATTTGTGCTTCAGAATAATCAAATTCATCAATATTGGCGTACAAGGCCATAAAGGAATAGGTATTGTAAAGCGTTCCGAAAAACTTACGTTTCACTTCAACGATACCGTCTATATCAAACTTGAGGTTGTCCCAAGGATTGGCGTTGGAAATCATATACCACCGTGTGGCATCTGGCCCATGTTCCGGTAATACTTGAAAAGGATCTACGGCATTGCCCAGCCTTTTAGACATTTTCTTGCCTTCTTTATCCAATACAAGACCATTGGAAACCACATTTTTATAGGATACCGTATCAAAAACCATAGTTGCTATGGCATGTAACGTATAAAACCAACCTCTGGTCTGATCCACACCTTCAGCTATAAAGTTTGCCGGGAATGCAACACCACCATCTATCAACTCTTTATTTTCAAAAGGGTAATGCCATTGGGCGTAGGGCATAGAGCCACTATCAAACCAAACATCGATTAAGTCCGCCTCCCTTTTCATTGCTTTTCCAGAAGGTGAGACCAAAGTAATTTGATCTACAATGTTTTTATGCAAATCGATTTTTTCGTAGTTGGACTCGCTCATATCGCCCACCACAAAATCTTCAAAAACATCTTTTTCCAGTACTCCTGCATCAACAGCTTTCGCCATTTCTGTTTTCAGTTCTTCTACGGATCCGATCAATAGCTCCTCGCTTCCATCTTCGGTGCGCCAAATGGGCAAAGGAATTCCCCAATAACGTGAGCGGGAAAGGTTCCAATCATTGGCATTTGCCAACCAATTGCCAAAACGTCCCTCACCAGTAGCTTTGGGTTTCCAATTTATGGTTTGGTTCAGCTCGAACATACGGTCTTTTACATCCGTGACCTTAATAAACCAAGAATCCAAAGGATAATAGAGAATTGGCTTATCGGTACGCCAGCAGTTTGGATAACTGTGCACGTACTTTTCCACCTTAAACGCCTTGTTCTCTTCTTTTAATTTGATGGCAATCTCTACGTCCACAGAACGCTCAGGTGCCTCACCTTGGTCATAATATTCGTTCTTGACATATCTACCGCCAAACTCTTTGAGTTCTGGTCTAAACTTTCCTTGTAAGTCTACCAAAGGAACTGGATTTTTGTTTTCGTCCAGAACAAGCATTGGAGGTACTTCTGGTTTTGCTTGTTTTGCTACAAAAGCATCATCTGCACCAAAGGTAGGAGCGGTATGCACGATTCCTGTTCCATCCTCCGTGGTTACAAAATCTCCTGCAATGACCCTAAATGCATTTTCAGGATTTTGATACGGCTGAACGTAGTCAATAAGTTGTTCATATTCGATGCCCACTAAATCTGCTCCTTTTGCTTCAGCAATAATTTGGTAAGGGATTTTTTTAGCTGTAGCTGTGTAATTTTCAAAATCCTCATTACCTTCAGCTTCAAAAAACTTGCCCGAAAATTGTTTCCCAACCAAGCTTTTTGCCAAGACCACATAGCTTGGTTCAAAAGTATATTGATTGAAACTTCGAACCAGAACATAGTCAATCTTTGGTCCCACGGTCAATGCTGTATTTGAAGGCAAGGTCCAAGGTGTGGTAGTCCAAGCCAAAAAGTAGATATCTCCATCAACTTCACTCAAGAAATCAGGTAATGAATCCTTTTTTGCCTTAAACTGAGCCGTAACTGTAGTATCCGTAACGTCTTGATAGGTTCCCGGTTGATTCAACTCATGGGAACTTAAGCCTGTTCCCGCTTTTGGCGAGTATGGCTGTATAGTGTATCCTTTGTATAAAAGACCTTTGTCGTAAATCTGTTTTAATAACCACCAAACAGATTCCATATACTTGGATTTGTAGGTAATGTATGGATCATCCATATCTACCCAATATCCTATCTTCTCGGTCATTTCATTCCAAACATCCGTGTAGCGCATGACCGCTTTTTTACAAGCAGCATTGTACTCCTCGACCGAAATCTTTTTACCAATATCCTCTTTAGTGATTCCCAGTTCTTTCTCAACACCAATTTCAATAGGTAATCCGTGCGTGTCCCATCCCGCTTTTCGTTTTACTTGATGCCCTTTCATGGTTTTGTACCTAGGAAAGATATCTTTAATGGTACGGGCCATTACATGATGAATGCCTGGCATTCCGTTGGCGGACGGTGGCCCTTCATAAAAAACATAGCTTTCCTTCCCCTCTCTGGTAGAGACACTTTTTTCAAAAACGTCATTTTCTTTCCAAAAGTTCAGTATTTCTTCTGATACTTTAGGTAAATCCAATCCCCTATATTCAGCAAACTTCATATGTATAGCTACTTCTTCTAGATTTCCAAGGTTGCAAAATTAAAAATTTACCGGGAATTATAGCTTTCCTAATCAGGTATTTGAACTTGTATAAAATGCTTGGCCTAAATATGATACGTTGTAAGTTTCTATTTAAACCAAAATACATATCTTCACAATATTAACACTAAACCATTTTTAAAATGAAAAAAGTATGTATTGCAATTGTTGCGCTATCAGTATCCATGACCACTATGGTATCTTGTAAAGAAGCTGCAGATAAAGCCAAAGAGGCCACAGAAGAAGCAGCTGGTTCTTTGGAAGAAGCTGGCGATGAACTAAAAGATGCTGCAAACGATGCCGCCGATACCATGAAGGAAGCTGGAGAAGATATGAAAGATGCAGGTGAAAAAGCTATGGACAGTATTAAGAAGGCAGGTGAAGAGACCATGGACAAAGCCAAAGAAATGGGCGAGGACATGAAAGCGAGTGCCAATGAGACCGCAAACGATCTCAAAAAGGTTGCAGAAGATGCAAAAGAAAAAATAGAGCACTAAACCGCCTACACGTAAAGACACCTAAGGACCTCTAAAAAGTAATCACTTTTTAGAGGTCCTTTTTTAATTTCAAAAACTATATCCCAATCCTAAAATGAAATTCGTACCCGGAGCCACAATCCCGGAAGAATAGGTCCTATAACGCTGATTTGTCATGTTTTCCAGGCTTACCGTAGTCTTTAAAGCGTTGGATATTTTATATTGCGACCTAAAATTTAAGGTATACCAAGAAGGTGAAAATGGGTCGCCGTTTTCATCGGCAGCATAAATAAACTCTTTGCTACGTTCTGATAACGCCAAATCATTAAAACTGATTTCACCATTGTAGTTTAGAAAGAAATCTGTTTTTAATCTCTGGTTCTGCCATACCAAATGAAAGTCTCCAAAAGTTGGCGCCACATGTCTTGCAGGTGTATCCGTACCATCCTCATCTTCTTCGATACCTTCGGTAATGGTCAGATTTGAAAAAAAGGACCAATTATCGCTTAAAAAAGCTTCCATACTTAATTCAAAACCGTAGACGTAAGCTTTTGCTGCATTTTGGATAGCCTGTACGTTGCTCAACTCATTGTTGTATATAATCTCCGATTCTCCATTGAACTCATAATCTCTTCTTACCAAGGCATCCACCAAATAGGTGTAGTATGCTGCTCCTTTTAATACAAATTTGTCATTAAAATTTTTTCGAACACCTATTTCTGCATTATAGGCGTACTCTGGTTCCAAGTCTGGATTTGGAACTACCACAGAACCAGGTTCGGAGTCAAATACTTTTCCAATATCATCTATGTTCGGAGCCCTAAAACCAGTAGAACCGTTCAATGTAATTTGCAGATTGGCTTTTGGAAACCAGCTAAAACCTACACTTCCTGTGAAAGCACCAGTTATTATGTCCGCTTCATCAAAAGGAAATTGAAAAAAAGTATCGTCAAATTGGGCATCTACCCAAACTTGACTATACCGAGCCCCGGATAATAAAGTGAAATTCGGTTTTAATTGCCACTCTCCGTTTAAGTACCCCGCAAAAGTCTGCCAAGTAGAACCATCTGGGTATCTCGATGCCGCTTCGGTAACTTCGTTGGTTTCAATATTTTCTTGACTTCCTTCTGAATTTACTTTGTTAAAGATGTACTCAGCGCCGTAATACAATCTAAGATCTCCAATTTTTTTGTTTTCAAAGTCGAGGTTTATTGAAAGTGCATCTACTTTTTCCTCTGTGGTAAACCTATTATCTTCCTGAAAATCCCTGTCATTTCTACTTTCTTCAAAGTGTTGATAGGCCGCGGTTAATTTAACACCATCATAGAATTTGTTCTTCCCTTTTTTGGTCAATTGAAAATTTCCCATAAACCACTTTTGAGGGCCATAAAACCACTCTGCCGAACGAAGCCCATCTCCATCGGTATTAGGGCGAAGCAACCTATCGTATCTTGAAAAATCAGAGGTTTCCGTATAATAAAGTCCTAAATCGTAGTTCCAAGTGGTATTGGGTTTGTACGTAAATTTTTGAAGAAAATTTATTTGATCATATCCAGAAGTAACCTGTTTTCTGGGGTCATCGTTCTGAACCAATACATCTGTTCCGTTCTCTCTTCTCACAAAAGTGTTGCGCAGGTAGGAATCTCGACCGTGTTCCCCCATGACCAAATCATCAAAATCATTATACGTAAAACTAGTATAGGAAGCCCATTTCTTTTTGCCAAAGTTAAAGTCCACATGGGTTGTATTTTCGTTGTTTGCAGAAGCAAATCTATAATTGGCGTTTCCAGAAAATGTGAGACTATCGGTAAAGGACAACCTAGGTTTTTTAGTAAAAAAATTCATTACCCCGCCAATGGCATCGCTTCCATAAATTACTGATCCCGGCCCAAAAATTATCTCCGTATTTTTTATGGTAAAGGGATCTACGGAAATTACATTTTGGATATTGCCATCTCTAAAAATAGCATTGTTCATACGAACTCCATCCACTGACAACAGTAGTCTGCTCGTTGCAAACCCCCTGATCATAGGGCTACCTCCACCCAGTTGACTTTTTTGAACAAATACCTTTCCGCTATTCTGGAGTAAATCGGCCGATGTTTGTGGTGCGGTAAAGGATACCGTTCTTGCATTAATGGATTCAATCTTTTGCGGGATATCTTTTTTTTGCTGCTCCCATTTAGATACGGACATCACTATTTCTTGTAGCTCTTCCAGCTTTAAATCCAAATAGACTCGGTTTCCCTTCTTAGCGATTTGTGCCTTGGTCGTAGCATAGGTTTGGAAACTTATATGCTTAAAGAATATCTTTTCATTCTTGGAGAACGCCTTTAAGTCGCACTTACCGTCAAAGTTAGAAATCGTGGTTTTGGATTTATCCTTATTGTACACTGCGATGTTAGAGATTGGATTACCTGTAACCGCATCCAAAACCTTGATTTCCTGAGAAAAAATAGTGCAGGAAATCAATAAAAAAAAGAGGATAAAACCTTTGCTGTGCATATTATTCAAAAACTGCGTTTAAAACCGCCAAGGACTTCGGTTTTCTAAAACCGTGCAAATGTAATTCAAAATATAGAATAACTTTTTTTAGGAGCTCTTGTCGCTGCGATTTACCCATTCGGATCGTATCCAATGTATCAAAATTTATGCCTAAAAATTTCTTGAAATGAATTAAGTTTTCATCTTGAATTAAAGGGTTGAGCGTAGGTGTTTTAGAAAAGCTTCCCTCCATTAAATCGAAAAAAGGTCCATCTTGAAAAGAAGTATCTGGATAAAACCCTAGATATTTGGTGATGTTCAGCAAAAATAAAATATGAAAATTGGAGTTAGAAGGATGCTCATCCAACCAGAATAGCGCATATTCAAGATAATGGAACAGGGCCTTGTCTTCTTCTTGCTCTTGAATACTGTTTCCCAACATTTCTGCTAAAAAAAGAACCATACTGTTTTTGACGATATCGGTATGGAGTGTTTTATAGGGTTGATTCACCCTAACCTCCCGTATACTTTCCAACGTCCCCTTATTTTTATGGCTTGCTACAATTTCTAACTGCATCAAAGGAAGAAAATATGCAGCTTTAACTTTACCTCTTTTTGAGTTCAGCACACCTTTTAACAAATAGGATTTTAAACCATCGGAAGCAGTAAAAGCTTTAACAATAAGGCTGGTGTCACCGTATTTTAATGAAGAAAGCACTATTGCCTTTGTAGTTACCTGCATTTATCCGGGTTGAGTCCGAGTAAAGATAATCTGAAAAAGTTGGAAGTACGAAATACGAAATCGGAAGTGTTTAAAATGAGTTCTTCACAAGAAAGATTATCTATTGGGTGAATAAAACAGTGGTGATGTTGTTAAAACATGGTTGTTCATTACGATAGAACTATAAATGGTCACTTCATGTGTCATAAAAAAGACCTTTTAGGTTTTTAAAAACCTAAAAGGTCTGCATTCGCACTTCGTATTTCTAACTTCGTACCTTATATTACGCCTTGTGCCAACATGGCATCGGCCACTTTTACAAAACCAGCAATATTTGCTCCTTTTACATAGTTGCAATATCCGTCTTCTTCTTTACCGTACTCGATACAAGAGTCGTGAATATCTTCCATAATACCTTTAAGACGTTCGTCTACTTCTTCCCTTGTCCAGCTTATGCGCAAAGAGTTCTGCGACATTTCCAATCCTGAAGTGGCAACACCGCCCGCATTAGAAGCTTTACCTGGTGCAAATAATATTTTTTTGTCATCAAAAATATGTACAGCATCTGCAGTTGAAGGCATGTTTGCACCTTCAGCAACGCAAATACAACCATTCGCGATAAGCGTTTTGGCATCTTCGCCATCTAATTCATTCTGTGTAGCACAGGGCAAGGCTATATCGCATGCAACGTCCCAAGGTGTTTTTCCCTTATGATATTCTGCATTGGAATATTCCTCGGTATATTCTGAAATACGACCTCTACGGTTATTTTTCAAATCCATTACCCATTCTAGCTTTTCTTGGTCAATTCCATCTTTATCATAGATGTAACCTCCTGAATCCGATAGTGTTAAAACTTTTCCGCCTAACTGTAGCACTTTTTCAGCTGCGTATTGGGCAACGTTTCCTGATCCTGAGATCACAACATTTTTCCCTTCAAAATCGTCCCCTTTAGTTTGCAACATATTTTGTGCAAAGTATACGGTACCATATCCTGTTGCCTCTGGTCTGATTTTTGAACCTCCCCACGAAAGACCTTTGCCTGTAAGTACCCCTGTAAATTCGTTTCGTATTTTTTTATATTTTCCAAACAGGAAACCAATTTCACGTGCACCAACACCAATATCGCCAGCTGGAATATCGGTATTTGGACCGATGTGACGGCATAGTTCCGTCATAAAGGAATGGCAAAAACGCATGATTTCATCGTCTGATTTTCCTTTAGGGTCAAAATCTGAACCTCCTTTTCCTCCGCCCATGGGAAGGGTGGTCAAACTATTTTTGAAAACCTGCTCAAATGCCAAGAATTTTAAAACGCTTGCATTAACTGTTGGGTGAAATCTAAGACCTCCCTTATAAGGTCCAATAGCCGAATTCATTTGAATCCGATACCCTCGGTTTACGTGAATCTCGCCACCATCATCTACCCATGCTACGCGAAAAGAGATTAAACGCTCTGGCTCAACCATACGAAGTAAGATATTCTTTCCATGATAGATATCATTCTTTACGATATAGGGTATAACGGTTTCCGCGACCTCTTGTACCGCTTGGATGAATTCTGGCTCATGACCATTTCTGGCCTTGATCTCATCCATAAATGCTTTGATTTTTGCTTCCATAAAACGGATTACTAGTTTGTTGTCCCTTCGACTTTCCTCAGGGTGTTTTTTAATAAATTAGGAATTTGACGGCAAAATTATACTATTTGCATAATTTGAATGCGCCTTTTTTAAAAATTTTGCAAAATTTTACTATCCTATTGCCTGTTCCAGGTCTGCTATTAAGTCGTCCGCATCCTCTATTCCCACACTTAACCTGATCAACGCATCCACTACGCCACTTTTCTCCCGTTCTTCTTTTGGAATACTTGCATGCGTCATACTTGCAGGGTGACCCGCTAAACTCTCAACACCGCCCAAAGATTCCGCAAGCGTAAAAACTTCTAATTTCTCCACTATTTTAATTGCATCTTCGTAGCTACTTCCATCTGGAACAAAGGAAATCATTCCACCAAAATCATCCATTTGCGCTTTTGCTACATCATGGTTTGGATGTGTCTCAAAACCTGGCCAGTATACCTTTCCAATTTTTGGATGTCTGGTCAGATATTCTGCGATGGCTTTTCCGTTTTCACAGTGCCTTTGCATACGGACATGAAGCGTTTTTATGCCACGCAACGTTAAAAAACTGTCCATGGGACCACATACGGCCCCACTTGCATTTTGAATAAAATATAGTTTATCTGCCAAGTCTTTATCCTTGACAACCAGGGCACCAACAACTATATCGCTATGTCCGCCTAAATATTTTGTAGCCGAATGCATTACAATATCAGCTCCTAAATCTAAGGGTCGCTGTAAGTAAGGAGTGGCAAACGTATTGTCTACCGCTAAGAGCAAATCGTACTTTTTAGCTAAATCAGATACTGCTTTGATATCAATAACGTTCATCATAGGGTTGGTCGGTGTCTCGACCCATATAAGTTTTGTATTGTTATTGATACGTTCTTCAATTGCAGCAACGCTTTGCATCCCTATAAAATGAAACGTGATCCCGTATTTTTCAAAAATTTGTTTGAACAAACGATAGCTTCCACCATATAAATCATTGGTTGAAACTACCTCATCTCCGGGGTTCAAAAGCTTAATTACTGCATCAATAGCGGCAAGTCCGCTCGCAAATGCAAGTCCATACGTGCCGTTTTCAATACTTGCCAAGGAATTCTCCAACGCTGTTCTTGTTGGATTGGCACTACGGGAATATTCGAATCCTTGATGCCCTCCTGGAGTGGTTTGCGCATAGGTCGATGTTTGATAGATCGGCGGCATGACAGCTCCATAGGCTTTATCTGGGTGTTGTCCTCCGTGAATGGTCTTACTGTTGAATTTTAAATCTTTATTGCTCATTTTTTCTAAATCTGCGTACAAATGTATTGTTATCTTTTGGAGTAATCAACGATGTGTTATTTTTGAAGACCTTAAGAGACTGTTTGGAAATGTATCATTAGAATTGTTATGACCTAATTTGAAGTAGTATGAGGCAAAATTTTTAAGCATAGCATCGCTACGGTTTTAAATTTTAACGAAATAATGCACAAAAAGAGGTGATAAGAAAATAATCGAGATATTTCCAAACAGTCTCTAAAACCTCCAATATGAAAAAATCCATACGCATACTCCTTCTTTTTTTAATAACCATTGGTTGTGAAAACAGCGATAAACTTACTTTTGAGCCCCTACAAATCGTTGGCGAGGATTGCTCGGATTGTCCACAAATCGATATTAACGTTCCCAAAGCTATTGATGACACTACAATTGCGAATACCATAAACCGCAGCACCGAAGAAGAAATTATCGCATATCTTTCTTTTGATGAGGAAGAGGACATTGAAAATATGAAGGATGCAATAGCATCTTTTACCCGTAGTTTTAAGGAGCTGGCAACCAGATTTCCTGAAGATACCATAGGGTGGGAGGCTAAAGTAGATGGAGAAGTTGTTTATGAAGATGAAAATGTCTTGACACTCGCAATGAACATCTACATTTTTACCGGTGGCGCACATGGATATGGCGCAACCACATTTTTAAATTTTGATAAAACAAAGGGAATAGAGTTGGAAAATTGGGAGCTTTTTGAAGATTTAGAAGACTTTCAGCAGCTAGCGGAAGCCAAGTTCAGGGCACAGGAAGGCATTCCTCAAGAAGGGAACATTAACGCAACGGGATTTATGTTTGAGGACGATGAATTCCATTTGGCCGAAAATATTGGGTACACGGAAGACGGAATCCAATTTGTCTATAACCAGTACGAAGTGGCTTCCTATGCAGATGGCCCTATTCTTTTAACCTTGCCTTTCAAGGAAATAAATAAATATTTGAAAAATAAGGTAAAATCCTAATCCACTTTATTTTTCCTAGGTTTTATAGCTAATTCAAGTGAGCTAATCCAAATAATAACGTAACCCTGCACCCACTAAAAGTGTAGTATCGTTAAGGTCGCTATTAAAATGATAGAATCCTGTAACTGGTGCGATTATCGAAAATGTGTCCGATAGGAAAAAATCCAGTTCAAAAGTGGCAAAGCCACCATAGATAAAGCTACTCTCCGCATCAACGGCATCAAAAGGAAAATCTATTTCCCCATCATTGATATGCTTATAGCCCAAAGAGGGACCTCCACCAAAGTAAATAAAAAAACCCCGGTTTGGAGAAGTAAGCACAGTTGTAAAATATCCCAGGCTCACAAAATAATCTTCATACGGAAACTCAATACCCCCTACAGGTTGTTCCATAGAAGAAGCAAAGACCAACGAGGTCCTAAAAAAATCCGTGGTACTTCTAAAATAATTGATATTGGCGTTTACACCATATCCGTTCGTTTTGTAGCTTGCTACTGCATCAAAGAAAAAATCGCTTCTTTGTGAATAGGCTTGTTCTAAAGAAATAATGAGCATAGCCAAAAATGCCAAATAGCGTAGGCAGTTTTTTTTCATATCGATAAAGATTTGGGGGCTTGCTGCTAGTACAAATATAATCGGATTAAATAAAACCTGGATGTTCTATTTAATACACTTTTCCAAAACCGATTGTGTGTTGCAACAGCCGCAGTCGGCCTTTGTGCTGGCCCGCCCGCCCGGTCACCATGCCATC
>JBCCEC010000071.1:0-19507 GCA_039030475.1 Bacteroidota bacterium | reverse complement strand
GCGACTTTTTTGAAAATTTGGAAGTTAATATTTCCAAATTTTATTATTTAATAAGAATATTCCTAAATCCTACTTATATGATGGTTTCGATATACAGAGCCAAAAGCTTGGTAAACTACCATACTTATTTACTTGAAGAAGAAATCATTGATACTCGCAAAGGGGAGAGAAAACTACCAGATGTAAATCTTGAAGAATTTGCCGAGAAACATCTTAATAAAACAGTATATGAGTATGTATCACATCATTTGGCCAACTTGAAACTAAATCAAGCCCATGTATACAAGACTAGGAATATAACTGATATAACCTCCAATACTCCCTATAATAGTAAGGCCATCGTAAATTTTGAATCTGCCAACAACTTTAGAAAGGTCAATTACTTCTTTGAAAAGGTAAACAGCAAATTGGATATTGGTGGTTTGTTCATTAATAATTTGGAAATTCAACAAACCCGTAAGGAAAGAATTCTTAACACTACATCTAAACCATTGAATTACCTTTTCTATAACATGGATTTTGTGTTGCACCGAGTCATCCCTAAAATAAAGTATATAAACAAGGTCTACTTTAATCTTACAAAAGGCTATAATAGAGCAATAACAAAAGCAGAAGCAATTGGAAGATTGTATTCCTGCGGATTCGAGATTGTTGATTATAAAACCATAGATGGGAAGTTATATTTTGCCGCTAAAAAAGTAAGGGATCCATTTTTTGATCAACGACCCACATATGGCCCGCTAATATACCTTAGGAGGGTTGGAAGACATGGGAAAGTCATAAAAGTGGCTAAATTAAGGACAATGCACCCCTATGCCGAATATCTGCAAGAATATCTCTACGATAAAAATAACTTAAATGAGGGTGGTAAAATCAAAGATGACTTTAGGGTTTCTACCGCAGGACGCTTATTTCGCAAATATTGGATAGACGAACTCCCCATGCTCATCAACCTTATAAAAGGTGATATAAAACTTGTGGGCGTTAGACCGCTTAGCAAACATTATTTTAGTTTATATCCTAAAGAAGCGCAACAAAAAAGGGCTCGGTTTAAGCCAGGGCTTTTTCCACCATTCTATGTCGATATGCCAAAAACACTGGATGAAATTGTAAAATCCGAAGAAAAATACTTGGACCTGTATATTAAAAATCCAATTTTAACCGACTTAAAATACTTCTTCAAAATAGTTGTGAACATTGTTTTTAAAGGAAAAAGAAGTGCTTAGTATAGTTCCCAAAAAGATAAAAAGCCAATTAGATGGAACATGACGATTTGGATAATCAAGAACATTCGATTATCAAGGACTTATTGGAGAAATACGTATATCACTGGAAATTATTCTTTGTATTTTTCCTGTTAAGTTTTCTTTTTGCCTTTTTTTATCTGAGATATACCCAAAAGACCTATAATGTAAGTGCCAGTATTTTGATACGGGTGGAAAATGATGGTATTTTTTCGGAATTGTCCGCATTGGAAGACTTGTCTATTTTTAAAAACACAAACCAAGAAGTTGAGAACGAAATCGAGATTTTAAAATCAAGGCCTTTAATAGAAAATGTAGTTAAAACCTTGAATCTAAATGTAAAATATTTTACAAAGACCAAATACACAAAACGTTTCGTTGAGATTACTGAGGGAATACCTTTAGAGGTTTCTTTTTTTGATGATTCAAAGTATCAGAAAAATGAAAACTTTATAGTAAAAATAAACTCTGAAGAAGAATTTGACCTATTGAACAAAGAGGGTATTTTTTTAAGCAGTCATCCTATTGGGGATACCTTAGCCACAAAGTTTGGGACCATCAGATTAAACGTACAGAAAGAATTTCTTCAAGAGTACCTTGACAAATCTATTTATGTTAGATTAAACTCGCTCGCAAGCACAGTGGAAGGTTATAAATCCAAGTTGAACATTGGTATTAATGACCCTAAATCTACCGTTGTTATCCTTTCGGTCAAAACAAAAGCCAGAGAAAGAGCAAAGATATTTTTGAAAAGCTTGATTGACGAATACAATAAAAATATTGTTGATGATAAAAACGAAATCATACAGAATACATCAGATTTCATAAAGGAGCGGCTCGATATCATCAATGAAGAACTTGTTGGTTTGGAAAGTAATTTACAGTCCTTTAAAATAAACAACAACCTAACCAATCTTGAGACAGAAGCATCTCTGATTTTAGAGAATGCATCTGCCAACGAGCAGACTATGATCAATAATGCCGTACAACAAGAATTGGTTAAACTAGTACTTGATTTTCTAAATAACAAAAAGGGAGATTTATTACCCGCTACTTTAGGTTTTGATGATAGCACCGTAGCTGATCTTATCGTAAACTATAATGATACGGCCGTAGAGCGGAATCGTATTGCCAAGAGTTCAGGTGATAAAAATCCAATAATACTCACACTAAATGAAAAACTACTTGTTCAAGAAAAAAGCTTGAAGCAAAGTTTACATAATCTACAGATTACCCTTCGTTCACAATATGAAGGTCTTAAAGCCATAGATGCCGGCTTTAACTCAGAAAAAGGTGGAATTCCTGGTAAGGAACGAAAACTAAGGGATATTGAACGACAGCAACAAATAAAAGAAACGCTATTTCTCTACCTATTACAGAAAAGTGAAGAGGCATCAATTTCCTTAGCGGCAACTGCGACCAATGCCAAAATAGTCGAGCGGCCCTTCACTTCGCATATTCCCGTAAGCCCAAAGAAGAATAAAACGTATATATCCGCATTTCTTGCCGGCTTGTTAATGCCCATTGTTCTCTTATTGATAAAAGATACCCTGGACACGAAGGTACATGACTTGAAGAATCTAAGAAGAGTATTACCACTACCTTTGCTAGGAGATATTCCCAGCTCAAAAGAGGTAGGAAAAATACAGGATTTGGGCGAGGATCGTTCAGATGTTGCAGAATCTTTTAGACTGCTGGATATTAATCTAAACTTTCTTTTAACCAGTATCGAACATGAAAGTAAAACAATCTTAGTTACTTCCACAAGAAAAGGGGAAGGAAAGTCTTTTGTAGCCAGTAATTTGGCCATCACCTTGGCAAGGTCAGAGAAAAAAGTCGCTTTGTTGGAAATGGACCTACGATCACCGATGATACGTTCACACTTAAGAATCAAAGCAAAAACTGGGCTCACCAATTATATTACGGATGCCAATCTTAAAATTTCGGACATTACTACAACTATGAAAGGCTTGGAAAACCTAGACGTTATCACATCTGGCTCCACTCCTCCCAATCCTGCAGAACTTCTTAAAAGCAATAGGGTCAAAAAGCTGTTCGTTAAGTTAAAGGAGCAATACGATTACATTATAATTGACACCCCACCCGTAAGTTTAGTAGCTGATACACTTCTTTTAAGTAATTATGCCGATCTGTGTGCTTATGTAATACGATTCAATTATTCCGATAAGCGTATGTTAGATATCCCAAAAACACTGCATCATGAAAAACGTTTCAGTAATATGGCTTTATTGGTCAATGATGTAGACTATAAAAAGACCTACGGGTATGGGTACGGGTATGGGTACGGATATGGATATGGCACCAAGAAAAAGAGAAAGTCCCTATTTAGTAGAAACTAAGCTTTCGTCGTTTAACTCATCCTTTTTGATTTCCCTGGATAATTTATTAATCAATTGTTCTGTATGCATTTCTCTTCCCTCCTTTGTTAAATGATATACATTGTCAAAGAAAAATTCTTCGTCATACGTAAAATCGTCCAGCTCACTTATCATTTTTATCCGCATGCGTTCTTTAAATTTGCTATCAAGTTCCTTAAGCTCATTTTCGTTGGTCGCAAACTCTGTAATCGCATACGGACTATACGTAAATAGAACGCTTATCCCTTTTGCCACGGCAAACTTTTGAAAGTCGTTCAATGCCTTGATTTCTTCTTCCTTGTTGGCCTTGATCACATACCTACTACCCAATACGCCAGGTGGTTTCATTTCAAGATGTTTTATGCCATCTCCGTATTGATTAAAATCATTTCTTGTATAGGCAGGACCTCCTTTGGTCATATAATCTGTTAAAAGTTTCTTATACAACATATGACGATATTCAAAAAACTGCCTGAAAGTTGATTTGTATTTTGGCTCAAAATATGCCAAAGCCTGTGGGTTGTAATACGATACCAATCTATGCAGATTTTCATCACCCTCTACATCCATAAAGTATTCAATAGAAAGTAATACAATATCTCCTTCTTTTGCTACATCTTTAAGTTCGTTCAATATAAAATTGAGTCCTAGATGAGCGCGTAACCCTAAGTTGGCAACAGGAATCTTAAGCTCTTTTTCCAATTTTTCACTATGCACTCCAAATATTAGATTGGATCCCCCGGCTAGAATAAGCTTGTGCCCGTTTATACCATCAATTCTTTCATGTTTATCGCTCATGGCGGCCATGAATTCGGTGGTCGATTCCTTTTTTCCATCTAATACAGGAAGTGCGAGAATAATGGTAAATACCATTGCAAAAAATAAACCTACTCTGACGATAAATTTTTTCATTTAGAATTGAAAATAAATAAACTGTTGTTGTTCACCTAAATAGTAACATATGAAACTCATCATTACACAGTAAGCCACCCATCTACCGTAGACGGGAATGTTGTACTTAATATGCTCAATGGCATACTCGCATTTTCTTCCAAACCATTCCAGTATCATAAATAGGAGCAATAGTACCAGTATTTTTTTTGGAAAAACTTCGGGATATGTCAATATTGAGGGTGAGAATATTTCGTTCAAAAAAGACACAGCGTGAGAAATGTTCTCTGCCCTGAAAAAAACCCAAGCCAAAACGGTTAGCCAGAACGTAAAGAACATTCCCGATAGTTCCTGTACCGTGGGGAAATGGCCTTTATTGCCGATTATATCAAGATTTCTCCTGTTCTTGTTCGATAACAATAAAGGTAGAAAGTAGATGGCATTTAAAGCGCCCCAAACAATAAAAGTCCAGTTGGCACCATGCCAAAAACCACTCACTATGAAAATGATAAAGGTATTCCGTATTTTCATCCAAGTGCCTCCCCTACTTCCTCCCAAAGGAATATATAGGTAATCTCTAAACCATGTAGATAAGGAAATATGCCATCTTCTCCAAAATTCGGCAATATCCCTAGAGAAATAGGGGAAAGCAAAATTACGGTTCAGATGAAATCCAAATAGCCTAGACGTTCCTATGGCTATATCCGAATAGCCTGAAAAATCCCCGTAAATTTGAAATGTAAAGAACAATGCTCCCAATACTAAAGTACTTCCAGAGTACATCTCCGAATTATTGAAAATTGTATTTGCGTAGGTAGCGCAAGTGTCCGCTATTACAATTTTCTTAAAGAGACCCCAAAGTATTTGACGAAGGCCGTCCGTCGCCTTGTCATAAACGAATTCCCTTTTTTTATAAAACTGTGGCAATAGATTGGTAGCGCGCTCTATAGGTCCTGCGACCAATTGTGGAAAAAAACAGACAAACGCAGCAAAAGCCACAAAATCTTTTGTAGGCTGTAATTTTTTCCGATACACATCAATGGAATAACTGAGCGTTTGGAAGGTGTAAAAACTAATTCCTACGGGTAAAATTATATTCAAGGTATTGGACTGAATATCATTTCCTAAAAAGGAAAATGCAGTCACGAAGTTTTCCAAAAAGAAATTATAGTACTTAAAGAAACCTAATAGTCCAAGATTTACAATGATGCTTGTTCCCAGCAATAGCTTTCTAAGCTGTTTTCCTTGATACTTGGATAAACCGATACCTACCCAATAATCCACAACAGTACTGAATAGAATTAGAGATAAGAACTTCCAATCCCACCAACCGTAAAAAAAATAGCTGGCCAATACGATAACAAAATTCTGTAGGCTGAGATTTTTATCTGTGATAAACCAATAGATGATAAAGACTATAGGTAAGAAAATAGCAAAGTCTAAAGAATTGAAAATCATACCCTAAGCTTTTACAAAAAAATGTTTCTTTACTACGTTCTTTACATTCTGCAAAACCAGTTCTTTGCTCCATAGCAACATATTATCGCTCCATCGTTGCGGATGAAATGTAAACATTGCTTTTTTTGGAAAGTAATCGGCATCTATGGCATCGATAATCTCAAAAGTTGTCCTATACCTTTGCTCCATGGCCGTTTGAACCTTATCGCGTACGCTAACGCCGTTACCATCCCATTTTCTTCCGGTATCGGTAATATAAAAAACAGTGTTGTAGTCCACATCAAAATAGGGTTCGGCGATAATGCCGTATTCTCGATAGTTGTAATGATTCCACAAATCTTTAGAATCGTATTTGGACATGGGACTGCCATGCATACAAATGGTGGAGACAGGTGCAAGCGTTCTAAGTTTATCAAGGTTCCTTTTAAAATCTTGAATTCCTTTTTCAAAACTTCCCTTTGTCGTGGTAAGGCACTCATAATGGTATCCTATCTCATGTCCCAAACTTGAGATTTCAAGAATAATTTCCTCGTCCCAACTTTCAGGTACGGCCCTAAAATAATAGGTTCCTTTAATTCCAAAATCCGATTGGATTCGTGCAAATGTCAAAGAATTATGTGGTAAAAGGTCAACATCATGACGCAATACGATAGTCTTCTCCCCCTGAAATTCAACAAATTCCTCAAAGGTTTTGAATGTATAGTTTTTATCTATTAACGATTGGAGAAGTTCTGTATATATTTCGACTGTAAAATCCATTATTTAAAATTGTACTGATAATCAGGGTTTTGAACCATTATACGCTTACTCTCTGGATAGTTCTCTACAAACCAGACCATAAGTGCGGTAATATCAATTTTGTCTGCAAGCAGTTTTTCCCGTCTGTCGCTAAATGTGTTTTTAAAATCTTGGGTGGCCTCTAGCTCCAATATTTTATCAAATACCCCTTCTTCTGATTGGAAGTTGAAAACAAGCCCATATTTTTCCTGGTCTTCATTATAGGCCCTTCGTATAGAGTTAATATAGATTGCAGGTGTTCCCAAAACACCCGACTCAGCTGCCATGGTTGCTCCTTCACCGATAAAGAACTCCGCACCGGATAATACTTCATGCATTTGTTCTGGAGCAATTTTTATTTTGTAGGGTTTGTATTTTTCTGGAAGTGCTCCCTCTGAAGTAATAAAAAGGCGATACCTGTTCGAGAGGTAATTGATAATCTTACTTTTTTCCTCGTCAGAAATACCACCATGGCCTTTATCATGTGATGCATTCCATGAGACAAACCTCAAAATGATATATTTCTCGTTGGGTTTCAACCCAAGAATTTTTGCAGCATTTCCTTTCGGAATAAAATACTTTGGATGCAAATAGGCCAATTCATGATACGATCGATATCTGATCTGCTTTTCCCCTAAATCTTCGATTAATACATCAGGTGTTAAAACGGCACCTGTAAAAGGCAGGTATAGTTTCATCTGTTCCCAGTTACCTGAATCTTCTAAAGAAATATGAGGTTTTCGTAGCATAGCAGCCGCATGGGAAGCATAGGGAGAACCATGGCTCATAAACAGATCCGGCTTAAACTTTAGTCCTTGTATGACGGATAAGAAATCAAACTTGAGCAACCCGAATAATTTACCTAGGGTCGTATGGAATTTGTTCCCAAAAGATTTATAGGTAAAACCCTCTGCTTTTAACAATTCAATTTCAAATTCCTTTTGTCTACATGTAAATAGGAACTCATGTCCTTTGCGTTGCATTTCTTTTGCAAAGTTTTTGAACAAATGCACATGCCCAGGATGTCCTATATCTATTAAAATTCTCATGTAGTTTTTTTCAAGATTTGTACTGCTTTTTTCCCAATACCAAAAAGAATGGGCTTGGCTACATGGATAAATCTTCCAAGTTCTACCAATTCTCCACCAAATTTTGATTTAAACTCTCGCACACCATAGTCTTCGTCAGGTTTACCGGCACCCATAAAATCGAATCTTGGTATATTGTTTTTGTTAGCATAGTCCATTGCTGCCCATGTAGCCAAAATACTGGGATATACGTTTTTGAACATCCCATCTTTACCACAGACGAACCATTCATAGATGACCTTGCCCTTGAGTATTGGAGCTACTACGCCTCCAACGATTTCCCCTTGGTATTGTACAAGCAAAAACTTGGCGGCATTGCGGAGCCATAGCTTTTCAAAAAAATCAAAGCTTGGTAATGGAGTTTTCACTTTTGTGCGATATAGGTTTAGCAGAATGGCATAATATGCCTCTATTTGCTCTATATTTTTAGCTTCAATGATTTCTGCACCTGTAGCAATACTTTTCTTTACTTGTCGTAGTTTGCTTTTGCTCATTCGTTTTCGCATTAAAGCTTCATCTGTACAATCCAAATGAAAATTTAAATGAGGGTGGTAGGTAAAACCAGCTTTTTCGAAAATATGTTGATATGACTTGTAATCATTTAAGTTTCTGAATTCAATATAAATGACTTCGTTCTTTAATGCTTCTATCAAATGTTGGAGCATTTCAACGCCATCATTTTCCTCCATTTCTTCAGAAAAGATAGGCCCGCCATAAATAATGGCCCTACTCGTAAAGTTGGATTTGATTCCCTTTTCCTTTTGAATGATTCCAGAAAGCACCGCAACTATTCTATCTTCTTTTCGTAGTGCATAGGTAAATGTTTCCAAACCTGTAGCTTCAAAAAACCGAACTGCTTCAAGGGTTTGAAAATAACTGCTTGTCCTTGCCTGCAACAGTTGTTCCCATTCCCTATTCGAGATGGAATTATAGTTGGTTACAATTTGTACGCTTTCCGTTATCATGAAATGGTATTATATATAGTGGTCAATTTTTCTGCGATTAAAGCTGAACTTAAATGCGATATTTCTGTTCTTCCTGTGGTTTTTTCATGTACCGCCAATGCTCTTTCCAACTTCTTGGATATGTCCTGTGCATTGGCATCCGCGATGAAGCATCCATCCGTATTTCCTATTACTTGTTTGATATCACCGACATCTACAGCAACTATTTTGCAGTTACAGGCCATAGCTTCTTTAATAACATTTGGAGAACCTTCCCATAAACTTGTCATTATAACAACATCCGTAGCATTAAAATAGGCTGGCATCAACTTGTTCGGAATATCCGTTAGTGTGTGTAATTCTGCAGAAATAGTTGAATCGATGGACTCAAATCCCTTCTCGGCCAATGGATAATTCTTTTCCCTTCGCTTAGGATTGGCAGCGAACAGTACATGTTTCTTGGTTGAATCCCATCCCGTTACTCTTAATGCATCTTCTCTTGAAATAGGTCTAAACTTCTTGAGATCTACGCCATTGGGTACTACACTAACATTAGACAGCTTCACAGAAGCCTTCATGTCTTCAGATTTTACAATCACTTTTTTCCAGAAAACGCTTTTAAATATTCTAATGATGTATTTTAAGACGGGCGATGCTTTTACATCGCTTCCCATTAGCGAAACTACCATTGGTTTTGCTCCGGCCAATGCAGCGGCAAATGCACTGAGGGAATAGTGGGCATGTACAATGTCATAAGAGCTATCCTTTAAATAATTTCGAAGGATAAATATATATTTCAAATAGCCTTTGATTCCCTTTTCCTTAATTGTAAAAAAAGAGATTTGATGACCTAAGTCTTGTAGAGAAAGGCCCTGGTTATATACTATCGGTGATATGCCTTCTTTGGTATTCCCGCTACTTACAAAAAGTATATTCATGTTTTCTGGTTTTAGGAAATACGCTTTAGGTTGGTCTCTACTGTCCGTTCTTTATCTTTGATTAAAAATGAAACAATACTATCGGCATATACTTTTTCTATTTCCAACTTTTCTTCAACAAAAGTCCACTGACTATTAGTTTTGGTAAAATATCCTTTTGAATAAGGAATGCCTGCTGTACCAAAATAGAGGGACTGAAATTCAATGAGATAAAACTCATTTCCGTCATGGGCAATATCAAGTGAAATATGGGGGACATCCATTTTTTTAAAAATATCCAATGCATAATCGAATAGCCCATCGGGCGCTTCTGCTTCCAACCCATAAAAGTAATTATCATAGCCACCACCACTTGCTTTTATCCCGCGACCATCAAGGATAGGACGATTGAATATGTACAGTTTTTCACCAAAAAAATATACTTTCCAATCATTCACTAAATTTGGGATAAGCTCTTGGAGTATAAACTTTTGACGGTATAGTGATTCTCTTTCATATCCTTTATGCCTAAGTGATCTTACATAATCACGGAAATCACTTTTTAGGTTTCTTTTACCTATTTCTTTTACTTTTTTGATTAATTCTTGTTTGTTTTCCACTAAAGCTACTCCCGTACCCGATGCTCCCGCTGATGCCTTGAATACAATGGGGAAAGTGATATCGTTCAATTTCATTTTTAGATCTTTTAAGGAACCGAAAACCGTTGAGTTCACATTATTGGTTATGCCCAAATAATCTCTGGTCATTTCCATGAACACTTTGTTATTGTTCATTCGAAGGTTACGATAGCTCGGTATTACGTTTGCTCCGGAAAGTTCCAATGCGTATATCATGTCTTCGATATATGATTTGTATTGGTAACCGGTATCTTCCGAAGAAGTATAAATGATATCCTTGTCTTTAAGGGAATCTTGCTTAAAATCAATTTCGTTCAAGAACTTGTATTCAATTTGGATGCCTAGTTCCAAAAAGTATTTGGACAATTTGTTCTTGTCCATTCCGCTTCTGTAGGGTATATCAAAATGCTTTGACCCGAATTTTGATTTATAATCCAACAATGCAAGTAGTGTTTTCATGCGATTTTGAGTTTTGTATTTATTTTTTTGTCTTGTAGGCTATACAGAATTGCCACGGACATTAATAGTGTATCCCTTTCTTTTTCTGGGGTGAAATCGGAAAGATTTGTTAGCCTTTTCGACAATTCGTGGTCATCAAAAAGATGGGGTTTATGAAGTAGCGATAGCAATACTTCCTTGTTATGGTGTACTCCTGAAATAATGCCCAGATTGTCCAAATAGGTTTTCTTGACTTTTCTTTTGAGCCGTTTTTGAATGAAGGGCAAAATGATATTCAAGCGATATAATGGATTCCTAACATCTCTGGGAGTATAACCTTTTCCTGTACGTTGTTGATAAATGACGATATTGGTTTTGCGGATGATATCTGCATAGATGTATTGTCCCTTAACCCGTTTTAAAGGGTTCTTGGTGAAGAAATCATTGTTGGCACCTGCATATTTAGATTGAAGCAATGCTTTGACAAAATCAAAATCCAAAAAAGGAGTTCTAACTTGAAGGTATTTCTGTTGGGCCAAAACCCACTGTCCAAAAAACTTTCTGAATATTTCTTCAAAAACAAACACATAAAATTGTTGGTTCAGGGAAATATTTTGTGGGAGGTCTTCTCTATACGCAATTATCTCTTCTATCAACTCTTCAAGCTCCGTTTCAAATTCTTTTTTATCCAATACCGCTAGTGTTTTGGAATTCTTAAGTTTTGTTCTAAGTTCCGTTTTGGTGGTGGTTTTAAAAACATCCGTTAGCGCTTGTGAAGTAACGGCTCCCGCAGTATGTAAAGCTCTAAAGAGCTCACTGCCACACACTCCGGATATTAGATAGTTGGATTTTTTGCTAATTTCTTTGGCACTGAATGGAAAATGTGCATATAGATATCCATTGCCCAAACAACCTGAAGTTGTAAAGGTATTCGCATTTTCAGCATAGGATTCCTGGATATAGTTGGTAGTACCCAGATTGAAATATTCATAAGGAATCTGGAGTGATTTCGCGTTGCTTTTTGGTATGGCTACATCATCATTCTCAGGGCGTCCAAAAGAAAAAGTAGAAAAATCCTTATGAAGATGGGTAGCACAGCTCACCAAGGTTCTTCCATCAAAACCACTGGTAAATGCAATATGAAAATGTTCTTCTGGAAAATAGGATTTCGTGGTTTGTATGAATAAATCGCTAAGTTGATCTGCTGTCTTTGCTTTTTCAGCATTATTGAAGAAGCTTATAACTTCAAAATGCTTTTGGATTGTAACTTCTTCCCCTTGCAGTTGTATAAAACTATTGGAAGGCAGTAATTTAACCTCTTTGTACTTCGTCCTATTGAAGAAACCGTAATTAAACAGCAGGTTTTCAAGAATGAATTTTTTATCGATATGTAACGGACCCTGAGCACATTCTTCAATCCATTGATATGATGTACCTATGAGCTTTTCATCAATTGTAATATAAATCGGTAACAGACTGAAAAGACTATGGTATATTTTTACGATTTCACTATAGATAACAACCACGTGGAAATTGCCTTTTAATTTTGGGATGTCCTCATCTAGAGTAGCAAAAAGTTGCTCCTTAGAGTCTATTAAATCGCCAAAAACAAGATATCTTTTTCCTGCATTTTGAAAATCACGGTACGAATTGTTTTTAGTACGAATGTACCATTGGTCCGAGAGTTCCATTAGATCTTCAAAAAGATAATTGGATCGTATAGTGCTATGTATCAGTAGAAAATCGTTCATAGTATACTATTAAAAAAGACCGCGATTAGAGAGTTTAAAAATATTCCATGCGAGTATCGCCAAAAAGATAAAGCTCAGGTAGACAAACCAATGCTTCTCCTTTGCCCGATATTTTGCCGTAATACCATCCGACATAAAAACGATTAGGAAAGGCAGGGCCAATATTTGAAAACGATCTTGAAAGGATATTCCGGAAACTGCCAAAATCATGATATACAAAACAGCAAAACTTGCTGGAAATATAGCAGTTGCCTTCCGTAGTTTTATAAATCGAAACAATCCTAAAAAGACAAAAAAGTACATAATGTTCCGTACAATTTCATTCTGAAAATGAGCGTAGATACCCAACTGCCTTTCTTCAAAATCCAATAAGGATGGGAATGGTGTTATTATAGCACCAGATATTAATAAAGGTGCTATCAATGCAGCAGTATAGTTTATTCCCCTATCTTTTGAAGCCTTATCGAGTTCGTTACCAAATTGTTCCGAGCTCGATTCTATGGCGCTTTCAATATGTTTATCCATAGAGAGTTCATAGGTTACGAACAAGCTTCCCACAATCAACACCAATGTGATAAAACCAGCAAAAACCCTATAATTTCTGTTTTTGGTCTTGTAAAAAACAATTTGCAACAAAACGCATCCTACCAACAAGGGCACAAGCACGGTTCTGAAAAAGAAAATAGTGCCAAAAAGCAATAGAATAATTGCAGTATTTGCGATTCTAAATTTTTTAGTTTTAATAATTCTAGTACAGTAGTAACCTATATTGGCTATTAAAAAAATTAAAAGTGTTTCTTTTAAAAGCATACTTGTAAACCATAATAATGGAGGCATTAACATGGTTAGTATGCCAGCGATTCTTGCTTGTTTTTCGCCATAGGCAAATTGGGTAATTTGGTAGATTCTTAAAACTGTGAAACTTGCAAGAATGGCATTAAAAATTTTAACTGCAGTAACGCTTTTTCCGAATATGCTGTATATAAAACCTATACATATGGAGAACCCATAATCCGATTCACTTTTCCAAAAATGAGACAAGGCTTTAAAAACACCACTACCTTCATCTAAAGCATCTGCAACTATTACACCTGTGTAATGATAATTCCATGCATCTTGTGCTGCAATTTGAAAAGGAAGGTTGTTGGGATCATATTCCATCGTCAAAACATACATTGCAGCAACTGCGATTAGCCTATACAACAAACTATGAAAGAAAAGTCTAGTTTTAAAATCACTACAGTTCTTCCAAGCATATATGTAAGTCCTAACCCCTAGAAAGAAAAAGAGTATTGTAGCAAAACCCACCAATAGAATTGGTAGTGGCATAATGTAGTTTGGAAAAAAAACAATATGGCACAACAACACAAGTATTGTAAAAAATAGCGCTATTTGTGTATGTTTCTTACTCCAACTCATAATGTATTTTATAGTGCTCTTCCGCGATAGTTATATCATATTTTTCTTTGAATAACCTTCTGGCACTTGTTCCCAGTGCTCTCTTTTTGTTTTGTGATAGTTGAATAAATTTTGTTAATGTGCTTTTAAAGGATGTTACTTCAAAATCATTGGCAATAAGTCCTGTAGCAGTATTTACAATATCCGGCATACCGCCTGCGGGAGTGGTAATGATTGGAACTCCCATGGACATTGCTTCTAAAGCAACAATGGGCATTCCTTCTTGTACCGAACTTATGACCAAGGCATCTGCTTCTGTCAGCAAATCAGCTGCATTGCTTATAGGTCCTGCTAAAAAAACATTGGAAGCATTGATTTCTTTTAATTCTTGTGTAAGTGCTTTGTCCGTGGGGCTTCCTACTTGAATGCACATGACCTCTGGGTATTCTTTGGCCAACGCCTTAAAGCTTAACGCCAGTAATCTATAGTTTTTGTTACCACTTATATTGCCAATGGCCAGAAAACGAAAACCTTCTCTTGGAGAAATATCAAATCCATTCCAGAAATATTTTATTTCTTCTTTTTCTCTATGAGGAATATGCGACTGTATGCCATTCGCTACCGTTGTGATTCGCAGTTTTGGAAATTCTTTTTGTATCGATTTTGATATTGTAGGTGATAATGTAACATGCAATATGCTATTGTTTAGAAAACGTAGTTTGTGGATAATCGCCAATACCTTTCTCCAGTTGTCGAAACTGCTATGTACCGTGTGTATATATTTTATCTTTCTTTTAAAACTGGATAACGCAAAAACATAATAGAAAGGATTATGTAAATGCACATGAATTACGTCTGGGGCCATCTTATTGATTAATTTGTTTAGCTGCCACAACTGGTTTAAGCTGTATTTGGATTTCCAATCCAACTCAATATGCTCAATTTCCGAATGTAACCTAGCCATATAGTTTTTATCATTAGTAGTACGCCTAAGAGTAACAATGGCCACTTTGCAATATTCAACTTGCTTGTTTGCAAGTTGGACCACAACGTTCTCTGCCCCTCCAATATTCAAGGTCGATATAATATGAACTACAATCATCTAAACTCGTTTACCATAAATCCAACTATCCACTGCTTGATGACCAGTATTGTTATAAAAAACCTCGAATCCATTTGCTTCTAAAAATTGAGTCATCTTTTCTTTTATTTGACGGTTATCATCAAAGAGAAAATCATGACAAGAGACAGCTATATGCTTAGTAATTTTTATTGCGTTTCGCATACCATCGATCATTGGTAGTTCAGAGCCTTCAATATTCGCTTTTAAAAAATCGATTTTCTCGATTTTTTTGACCTCAACCAGATGGTCTAGGGTAACACCGTCCACTTTAACACCCCTAGCATTTTTATTTACCGCATCTACTTGATAACTATCACTTTCCTCGATCCATACATCTTGATTGTAGTCTGTAATGGCGATATGAAGGTTTTCTGAATTTTTAATTTTGTTTTTAGAGCACAGCTCTTCTAATTTTTCATGACTGGCCTTACTTGCCTCGATGGAATAGATTTTTCCTTCTTCTTGAACATGTTCGTTAAAAAAGAGCGTTTCCGTACCGATACCGGCACCCACATCTAAAATCACATCCCCTTTTTTGGGCACGTAATGTTTGCATGCTATCTTCCTTATTCCATTATACAATTTGGTTTTACTGAAGTAGAAATAGGGTTCTTTCACCATATATAAATGACTTCCATTACTTTTAAGCCAGTACATGTCATGTTCCGAGTCGTATTCTATGGTATTGTTTTTTTGAATAAGCATTCTACTGACAAAACCTAAAAAAACAGCTTTTTGTCTTTTTTTAGGAAGCAGTGCCACTATAGCGTTTACAATGGATTCCGTAGTTTTTCGTATGAACCTTTTCATGGTTGTTGTTTATATTTTATTTAATATGATTCTTTTAATTTCGAACAGTTCCTGAAACCTCATAGTATATGCGATACCCATATAGAAAATGACACACAATAACACCCCCATTGCCAATTGAACGGGCATACTGGGTATTAAAAAACAGATAAAAAAACTGGGGATAATAGCAAAAAAGGCTGCAATGGCATAAGGGAACAGGTCTGCTAACTGTCTTAATGCACCATACTTAACATACTTACCTGTATAATACGAATTGATAAAAAAGCTAATGCAAGAAACGTTTATATAACCTATCGTCATAGCGACTAAACCAAACTTGTAAGTAACTAGGATTGCAATTACGGTAAGTACATTTTTTAGCATTTCCAGTTTTAAAAATAAATCTGACCTGCCTTTAGCATTTAAATAATTAAGATTGATGTATTGCATGGGATGAAACAAAATATCCAAACAAAGGATTTGCAAAAGCAATACCGTTGGCAGCCATTTTTGGGTAAGTAAAACTAGAATAAGCGGTTTCGCAAAAAATAAAAGCCATAGTATTACTGGAAAAAGAATGAAGCCGGTCAGCTTTGTACTGCGCACAAGAACATGTTTGGCTTTTTCGTCATCATCAATGACTTTGACCATTAATGGGAAAGTCACACTCTGTAATATATTCCCGACAAGCGTTCCGGGAACCTGTTTGAACAAGGAAGCCCTTGTGTAATATCCAAGTTCCTCAGCCTTGTATACTTTACCAATAATAATGATAAAAAGGTTTCTAAAGAATATTTTTAATAATTCGGACAGCATTAACTTTGAACCGAAAGAGAAAAGTAACTTAAATGAAATCGTACTGAAAATGAATGAAGGAGTCCATCTATTTAATGACCAATACAATATGGAAACCAATACACCTCTGGATAAAGAATGATACACCAAAGCCCATACTCCATGCCCATTAAAAGCGGCATAAATACCTATAGCCCCACTAATAACTGAAGATAGAATATGGGCTATTGCCTGTACTCGAAAGTCTATTCTTCTTGCGAGCATGGCCTTATGCACTACTGTTGTAGAGAGGATAATGATGTTAAGAGAGACTACTTTTACAAGATCAATGAGCAAAGGCTCCTGATAAAAAACAGCAATATACTCAGCGGCCACGTAAAGAATGAGGTAAAGAAAAAAGGCAACACCAATATTGAAAAACAGAATTGTAGAATAATCTGTATTCGTGATGTTCTTTTTTTGAACCAATGCAGTATAGAAACCACTATCTACAAGACATTGCGAAATTGAGATAAGTATGGTAATCATGCCTATGAGACCAAAATCTTCCGGAGCAAGTAAACGCGCTAAAACAATGCCCACGGAAAATTGTATGACCAAAGTTGAAAACTTGTCAATACTACTCCATATGAGCCCTTTCTTTGCTTTATTTTCTAATGCCCCCATTAATATTCATCTTAGGATACTTGATGCAGCATACTATTTGGTTTTAGTAACGGATGGTAATCGCCAGTAAGTTGGGAAATCGAAGCATTTCTAATGTCATGCACGATTTCAATGGATTGTTTTGCATCCAATAAACCATAACCCTTTCCTTTTAAAATGGCTTCGTAACTTTTGTTGTGCAACTCGGTAAATCCAGAACTGAACTCTATTTCTTCACCGTTCACACGAATAGATCTATATGTTCGTTGACCTGATACCTTAATAGCATCCGGAATGTTATTGTAATCAATCGATAAGAACCATCGTACCCGAGCTTTCTCAAATTCCAGATAGCCGGATGCATTTTCTTTATCCAATACGTGTACTTTATTTTGAGTGACTTTTCCAAAAATCCAAGAGAGCATATCATAAAAATGCACCCCTATATTAGTAGCAATGCCTCCAGATTTTGAGATGTCACCTTTCCATGAATTATGGTACCAATTTCCTCTAGAGGTCAAATAGGTCAGGTCTACTTCGTGAATTTTATCAGCGGGACTATTATCTATTTTTTTCTTTAGCGCAATAATGCTTGGGTGCAATCGCAGTTGTAAAATGGAACTGACCTTGGTATCTGATTCTTTTTCTATTTCTACCAAAGGATCGATATTCCATGGGTTTATTACAATAGGTTTTTCGCATATAGCATTGGTTCCTCTTCGCAACGCCATGCGTATATGGGCATCGTGCAAGTAATTTGGGGTACAGATACTCACATAATCCAGTTGAATATTTTTTCTTCGTTTAAGTTTTTCTATATGACGGTCAAAGCGTTCAAATTCCGTAAAAAAGTGGGTTTTTGGAAAGTAACTATCCATTATACCAACACTATCGGATTTGTCCAATGCTGCAAGAAGCGTATTATTGGTATGCTTGATGGCCTGTATATGACGGGGGGCTATATAACCTCCAACTCCTATTATCGCAAAATTTTTGTTTTCCATGATTTTAAGGTTTGGTTACGTTATCATTGTTCAGTTTATAGACTTCTAAGCTTTCTTCACAAACTGCTGTTCCGGTTTCATCAAAATTCAGTCTACATCCGTATTCGCTCATCCATCCCATTTGTTTAGCCGGATTACCTACCATAAGTGCATAATCCTTTACGGTTTTTGTGACTACTGCACCTGCGCCTATGAAGGCATACTTACCTATATCGTGACCACATACGATAGTAGCATTTGCACCAATGGACGCTCCTTTCCCAACATGTGTTTTAGAATACTGCCCCCTTCTGTTGACAGCACTCCTTGGGTTTGTTACGTTTGTAAATACACAGGAAGGCCCTAGGAAAACATCATCTTCACAACTAACCCCGGTATAAATGGATACGTTGTTCTGGACTTTTACATTTTTGCCCAAAACAACCTGTGGAGAAACAACTACGTTTTGGCCTATGTTACATCGCTCCCCTACTTGAGCTTCTGACATAATATGTGAAAAATGCCAAATTTTAGTCCCAGGCCCTACAATAGCGCCTTCATCCACTACTGCTGTTTCGTGCACAAAAGGCAATTCGCCTACCTTTGTTTCAATTGTACTGTTCATAACCATTTTATTAATGAAACCGAGTGCTGCAAATGGTTTGCATTTCCTGGAGTAGCGTTGTCTATCGAAAACTTCCCCAGCGTTTGAAAACTCAGTCTTAATTCGTATTCAATTCTTATATTAAAACCGAAACCTACATTCAAGGTTTTGTTTATTCCACGATTAAATAAGCTGGCACCACCACCTGCTACGACAAAGCCAGTAAACCAACTCCGTCTTGGGTTAAGAAAGTAGTTTGATGTGTAGTTTTTAAAAAGTACATCCAAGGAGTAATAGCTGGTATCTTCCGTATTATCCTCGTTGTTTATTATCTTACCTTCATTAAATTGGTTAATTGCAAGAATGCCTTTTAAACCATAATCATAGTCAAATCGTTGCTCTACCGATACCATCAATAGTCTAGAGAAATTCCAATTATCCTCAATATTCAATAATTGATTAAATCTACTCCCAGAATTGTCTACAATATTTAGACCAACCCCAACAACTAGAGGATCATACTCTTGTGCGAATATCCCTGACGTATTTAGTACAAGTAAGCTAACCACTAATGTTTTTAACATTCTTTGATAAATATGTAGTAATTATATTACATATTATATAAGAAAAAATATTATTGTTG
>JBCCEC010000070.1:0-19829 GCA_039030475.1 Bacteroidota bacterium | reverse complement strand
ATTCGACTACTGACTTTTTCATTAATCTAAATCTATTTATAAAAATAACTGCTATATAGACAAATCGCATTTTTTATCTAATTGGATATCCTCCAATACTATTCACTCTTCCCCCACTTTGCTAAATGTCCAGTTCTAAATTTTCACACGACTTAACAATTGTATGCCCAGAACAGTAGACCTGTTTTTGACAAGTGAACAACGTAATCGATTTACAATAAGGTACTGTTGTTATTTTGAACATGATGTGTATGTAAGAATTATCTAGTAAAGAAGATTAGCATCAAACTAAATCATATTGTCAAAACTTGGAAGCCTTACACGCAGTGTTCTGGAAAATTCTATTGGGACAAAAGTTTTGCTGAGAGATGAAATAAAATTATTAAATTCCTACTTAGAACTGGAGTCACTTCGTTTTGATGATGTTTTCGAATATAAAATAATTGTTTCAGAGAATTTAGATACAAATACCACAGAAATCCCTTTCATGATCGTTCAGCCCTTTATACAAAATGCAATTATCCATGGTCTGAATAAAAAACAAGAAAACTGAACAATACATTAAAAAAGAAAAAGAAGTCAAAAGGTATAGAAATAACAGAGAAAAGACTGAAACTCATGGGTAAATCACATTCGGAAAAAAGTGTAATCGAGATTATAGATAAATATGACGAAAACAACAACTCTGCCGGCACCAAAGTTTCTATAAAGATTGTCCCATCATAAACCCGATGATATGATATTAAAAGTAGTCATTGTAGAAGATGAAAAACGAAGTAGGGATACACTAAAGACCCTTCTTGAAGAATTCTGTAAAGACGTGCAGGTCATAGCTACCGCAAGCAGTGTTTCTGAAGCTGTTAAGGTATTATCCGTTTTTAGTCCAGATGTTGTCTTTCTAGATATTGAACTTCAGTCGGGTGTAGGCTTTGATATTTTGGAACAAATAAAAGATCCTGATTTTGAAATCATTTTTACCACCGCATTTGAAAAATATGCCATACGGGCTATAAAATTCAGCTCATTGGACTACCTGTTAAAGCCCATTGACCTGGATGAATTAAAAGAAGCCGTTGAAAAAGCGAGAAGAAGAATGGACACCAATGTATACAGACAACAAATAGAAACCTTAATGCAAAGCATTGGAAATGATTCCCATAAGCAAGAAAAAATATGTCTTGCAACTACTTCCGGTATGGAGTTCATTGCTATTGAGGATGTTGTTCTTTGTAAAGCTGACGGTTCGTATACCTCTTTCGTTCTAAAAAATAAGAATACCCTTTTGGTGAGCAAGCATCTAAAAGAGTATGAAATTTTATTGGCAGAACAACAATTTATGAGGGTCCACAATAGTTTTTTGATCAATCTGAAAGAAGTAAAGAAATACATAAAATCAGATGGTGGATATATTATTATGAGCAATGATATGCATGTGAGTATTTCCCCAAGAAAAAAAGATGAGCTTATCGAATCAATGAAAAAATTGTAAACAGATCATCTGTCTAAAATATAATGATGTTGCATTGAAAATATGCTCAATATTGATTTAAAAAAGAATACTACGATTTATTATTCTTTAATGACCTTTCCATCACTGGATAAATTCTGGTTTATTATTTCCGCATCCCCTTTATAAAAAAGCCTACTGTCCGAATTAGCGGTAACATCTATAGTTTTTGATACTGTTACATAAGAATCACTATCAGATGAAAGGGAAATTTTCAAATCTTCAATGTTTAGACCATAATCTTTTAATTTACTATCCGAAGAAAGGATAGCATTCATCGTAGTTATAGTACCTTGTAAATCTACAGTGCTATCAGATGAAAGTTTAAATGTAGCCTTGCCTACTTTACATTCACCTTCCAAATCTGCTCCGGAAGAAAGATTTATATTCGCTTCGTCCGCTGTCAACAATACATCTACCTTACTATCTGATGTTCCGCTAATTTCTAAATTCTTGGTGGTGATTTCCCCCTCAAAATATGCATCCGAACTTAAATTTATGGCAACACTTTCGTTCGTTAACGGCATATCCAAATATATTTCCGAATCTGAAGAAGCCTTAAAATCCGTTATATTTTGGGTTGTAATGAAAACGTTCAGTGTTTCCTTTCCCCTTATACTTATATTATCATCTAATTTTACACGTAATCGTCCACCTTCTTTTAAAACATTTATCCTTCCGAATAAATTTTCATTAGCCTGAATTTTCACACTTTCTTCCGTCTCAGAAAAGGTGACATACGCTTTAAAGTCTGTTGCCACTTCCAAAGCACTGATGTTATCAAAATTATACTCCCGAGTAATTATTTCATCTGAAACACGTATAGTTTCGTTCGAACAAGACACTACCAATAGTGCTAAAATAGCTGCATTAAAAACTTTTTTAATCGTTACCATGAGGTTCTTTTTTTGATGTGAAGTATAGAATCTGGAATTTGAAGAGCTAGTGATTGCCTCTTAACCAGTGATTTTCGTAAAGCTAAAAAAGTAGTTAGCCAAGTTCTTTTTCAAGATTAAGGACGGGCATCCAATAAAAATTTATCACCGACCATTCATCTATCTCAATGTTTTGGGAACTTCTTACGTATACTGCTCCATTATCGGAAAATACATGCTTGGCAATTAAGCCCTTGTTCGCTGATTTATCATTCATTGCCCAAATGTTTTTTATATCGATTGCGTCCCATATTGAAAATGCCCACTTTGATTCCAAAGCCAGCTGAAAACCCATTTATATTCCTTATCTCATTGGGTTCTAGCTTTATTCTGCTCGAAAATCTATAGCGCATACCTACTTCTAACTGGACAAAACGTGAAAGATTGTATAAAAAATTGACTCCCGGTTCAAAAACAAACACCTCGTCCGAATCGTCATTATCCAAATCTATGTCAACATCCCCATTATTGTCTTCAACATAAACCACGCCTCCTGCACCTATAAGCATGGGAAACGAAAGATTGGCCTTGGAGCGCCCCCATAAAATAGGTTCTATATGAAGACCGCCATATGCACCGGCAAAATCAAAAGTATCGAACGTGTTTACCCGTATATCCTGCTCAGAGTAAAACCCTACCGCAGCAAAACCAACCTCAAATTGCCTATTGGCCACATAAGCTACCTTAAATACCCCGTGGTAGGTGTTCTCCCCGTTTATTTCGCCAAAATAAGTGCCTAAACCAAGGTAAACCCCGTGTACCACATTATTTCTGTCGTTAAATTCTATGTACGTGCTATCTTCTTTATTTTGACCCCGTGCGGCACAACTAAGGAATGCCAGGAAGAGTAGTAACTGATATGGTCTCATTTTTATGATATAGGCTGTTGCACTAAAGACAATGGTTTTTCTAAAAGGTTGCATCTAAATCTGTTTTTATTTGGATTTTTTTGTAGTCGGTTAAAACATGCTTAATCCCTAAGCACAATTACACCTTTTATTCCATTTATAGAAAAATCTCCCATGATCCCGGCACCATAGGTAGCCTTAACATCCCTTATCTTCTTTCCTGCGTTGGTAACATCAGTCTGAATGTTTGAAAATGATTTTGGAACTCGTAAGAGCCCCTGTTCCAAGGTCGCCTCAAAATTAAACGCCATACCAGAAACATCCATAGTAACTTCGGAAGACTCTTGAACTATATTTATCGCCGCATTTGAATCCAAAACTTTACGAACTTCAACTTCAGCTATTCTAAGGGTCAGGAACATTTCGCTCTTAACACTGGAAATATCAACATTGGAAAACTTAAAATCCCCGCGCAAACGTCCAATGTCCAATAAACTCACCTCATCTTTACTGGAATACAGTTCCAATCTTGACACTTCGTTTAATTTTATATCGCTTCCACTACTGATTATCTTTAACTTTTCCGCGCTTTCAATATCCATGGAACCATTGCTCATTTTTATGTTCCCATAGCCTATATTGTACCCATTCAACTTTCCAAATTTCATATCTATTTTTGCTGTTGACACATCATCGTTCAACCAGATGTCCCCATGTTGTACTTCAGCCTCAAAATCTCCTTGCCAACCACTTGTTACAATATCTCCAAACTTATTTGTTATTGTTAGTTCTGAATGTACTGGCAGATAGATTTCATAATTTATTTGAACATTGGATTTATCAAAATCAAAAGGATTGGCCTTGTTAAAATATCTGGTAAAGACACTTGAGCTACGATCTACTATTTCTGAAGTAATCTTTATAAAATCCCCGGCAAAGGTGACTTCTGGCTGAATCCTGTCCAACAGTTTTTTTGCATTCTCTTCCTTTCTATGTTTCACCTTTATGGAAATAGAAATTTTGAGCTGATTTTTGTTCCAACCATTTACAATGACATTTCCATATTTGTTTTCAATATGAACCTTTCCATTGGCCGAAAGGTCATAGTTCTTTTCCCACTTTTTTGTTTGTTCACTTTGTGCTAGGGCCACAAGTGTAAACAAGCATAACAGTAGTGTGAGAAGATTCCCTTTATAATGTATACCCTTCATAGTCTATTTCTTTTTTGGAAGCATCGATTTGTTCCAGTAGGTTTTCCATTAATTCAATGCGTTTTCTATAGTTGTTCACAATGGCTTCCAACACGAGCTCATTGTCCAAGTTGTTCTGCATTTCTACCTTCAATTGTTCATATTCATTGTCCAGTTCATCCATGAACGATAAAAATTCTTCTTTGTCCCTTTCGGTCAATCTTGGATGATTTTTTACCAATTGAACTTGTTGATGAACCAAATCTTGATAGTGCATGTCAATATCAAAAAGTTCTTCATTGACATAGCCCTCCATGTTTTTTTCACTTGGGGCACTCAACATTAAAAAAGCCATTACCGATAATCCCATGAAAAAGATAACACTGGCCGCAATTCTTAGTGTACTGGATTTCCAAAATGGGATTGTCTTTACTTTTGATTCTTCATCAAGTTCCAGCGCAATCCCATGCCATAACTTATCCTTATCCACTTTATGGGTTTCAAAAGCTTGCCTGTTTTCTTTAATATATTTTTCAAAATTGTCCATTACAATTCATTTACAATTTGAACTAATTTTTTTTTCGCTCTATGGTATTGTGATTTGGAGGTAGAGTTTGTTATTCCTAAAATCTCTGCTATTTCCACATGGTCATATCCTTCGATCAAATACAATGTAATTATCTGTTTGTACCCTTCCGGTAGTTGGCCCAAACCAAGTTTTATCTTTTCAACATCCATACTGTTAGTGCCCTCGATTTGAATATCTTCAACTGGTTCTCCTTCATTTTCCAAGGAAGAGAACACTAATCGTTTGGTCTTTAAATGGTTAATGCTCTTATTGATTACAATCCGCTTTAACCAAGCTCCAAATGTGCTATCAAACCGAAACGAATCCAATTTTTTAAAAGCTTCAACAAAACTTTCCTGAATAATGTCCTCGGCATCCTCACGTATGGTCAATAAACGCATGGCTACATTGAACATAGCATCCACATACAACCCATACAGTTGGTACTGGGCGTTCCGGTTTCCTTCTTTGCTCTGTTCTACCAAAGCTTGATGCGTAAAACGTACGTTTGTTTCCAAAAATCCTGGACGATTATTCAATGACAGCTAAAAATAATTCTTATTCGTCTATCCCAAAGACAAACAAAAAACACAAAGGTTGCATTAAAGCGTATTTAATCAAAAAACCTTCAACTTAAGTTGAAGGTTTTTCATGATTTTTTGCTTTGAAGATTTCTTATTCCAATTTCACAATGATAAATTCCGATCTACGGTTTACATCATGTAATTCGTTGGTGCATCTTACCCCGTTCTTACACTCGTTTAGTAGTTGTTTTTCTCCATAGCCTATGGCACTTTCAATCCTGTTTGCTGCTATGCCTTGCGAAACAATATAGTCTCCACTGGATTTTGCTCTCTTATCGGATAGTGTTTCATTATAGCGATCACTTCCCCTAGAATCTGTATGCGCTTCTATCTTAATTACCATTTTTGGGTACTCCTTCATTACCTCAACAATTTTATCGAGTTCCTGTGCAGCATCTGGACGAATATTTGCCTTGTTCAAATCAAAATAAATATTATCGATCTTAATCTTCAACACTCCGTTTTCCCTTACGATAAGATCGTTCAGTTCTTTTGCTATTTCCAACGGAACATTGTTCACGAAGTCTTTTTCATTCGTTGTCGTAAATTTCTTTTCTGCCGGTAAAAATCCTTCTTTAGCAATCTTTATAAGATATTCCGTTTCACAGTCCAAATCCATATCAAAAGTGAACGCTCCGTAAGGATCTGTCTTGGTTTTTCCTAAAGATGTTCCATCTAGTGCAAACAACTCAACATTTACATCCACTATGGGCTGAGCATTTGCTTTTCTAATGACACTTCCCTTAACGGTCTGTTTACAAGGCTCGTCCAAACGCTGAAAAGAATAGATATCGTCATCACCTTTACCACCTTCTCTATTAGACGAAAAATACCCTCTTTTTGTATGCTCTTTTACGATATAGGCAAAGTCATCTTTATTACTGTTGAGCGGTTTTCCCAAATTCACAGGTGCACCAAATCCTTTGGGAGTCAGTTCGCTTTCAAAAACATCAAGACCTCCAAGACCTAAATGCCCATCCGAAGCAAAATACAATTTCTCTCCTGTTACAAAAGGAAACATTTCCCTACCACTTGTATTTATGGTTGGCCCCAGATTTACGGGTTCCGAAAAACCACCATCCTCAAGCAATTCTATCATAAAAATATCCGTACCACCTATGCTTCCTGGCATATCTGATACAAAAAACAGGAAATTCCCATCTGGGCTTAGCGCAGGTTGACCCACGGAGTAGTTTTCGCTATTAAAGGGTACTTCCTCAGCTTCTGTCCACTCCCCTCCACGTAATTCAGCCGTATACATTTTCAAGTGATTGGTACCTTCGTCATCCCTGCCCAAATCTTGATCGGTATAATTGTTACGGGTAAAGTACATAATGTTTCCCTCTGGAATAAAGGTAGCTACGGCCTCATGATATCTAGTATTTAATATTTCTGAGAATTGTATGACTTCTGTAAGGTCTGCACCCAAATCGTTCGTATCCGCCATAAAGAAATCCAAATAGGGCTGTTTGTTCCATTCGTACAAGCGGGTTTCTAATTTTGAAGAATCCCTGCTGGAAGAAAATACAATTTTATCTTTATAATACATGGTGCCAAAATCGGCCACTGAGGTGTTTATTCCCAGATTTGATATATAGAACTGTGGTTGTTTGTTCAACAACTCATCCAATTTTTCATCATTGTCCTTTAATTGTTCCACTGTAAATTCAGAAGTGTCCTTTTTCTTGGTATATATTTTCATGATAGCTTTTGCCAGTTGGTAATTCCCAACTCCTTTCAAAGCGTGTACGTATCTAAAAATATATTCTGGTTCGAGTGTCTTTTCATACTTTGAAAAGAGCAATCCATACCATTTGGCGGCATTTTCCATATCGGTATTAAAGAAATAGGAATCGCCAAGACGTTGGAGTACCTCTTGGGAATCGTCCCCTTTTTCAACAATACTTTCATACTGTTTTGCAGCCCTTACATAAAAGAGATTATCAAAATTTCTGTCGGCATCATTATATTTCAACTGCGCTTGCATGAAGCTGGCCATGAACAAAAAGAGTAGCGCTATATTGGTGTTTATGCTTTTCATCTTAGTAAAATCTTGGTGATTTAAGTCGTTTTTCCACAGTTTTAAATTCGTATCGAAGGAATACCTCATGTGTACCGTTATTATAGTTTCTTAAATCGGTAGTCGTGAAATCATAGGCATATCCAATGCTTAAATCGGGAGAAATTTGAAGTCCTAAAAGTCCAGAGAAAGAGTCGTCCCATCTGTATGCCAACCCAAGCGTAAGCGTTTCCCTGATCATTGCATTTGCCGAAACATCTGCTATGATAGGAGATCCTGGAACCCATTTCACAAAAAAGGCTGGTTTGAATTTAACGTCTGGGGTCAAATCAATAATTTTTCCACCTATTAAAAAGTAATGCAACCGTTCCGATGCTATTTCTTGTTCCTGTCCATCGTAATGGTCTTCAGAAAAGAAGTTGGGGACTGCAAGACCCAAATAGCTCTTGGACGAGTGGTAATAGATACCAGCACCAATAGTTGGGAAAAACTTGTTTTCTATGTTATTTTGAAAGGCTATATCGGGATTTTCGAACAATCCTTTAGAGAAATCCACATTAAACAATCTCCCTCCTCCTTTAAGTCCAAAGGATAGTCTTTTGTCTGCATCATCCAATCTCACCGTGTAAGCGAAATTTGCATCTACAAAAACCTCTGATGATGGACCTAACGCATCATGTGAAAGCACCAAGCCCAAACCTACATTTTTCCCAACGGGGCCATCAACAGCCAATACTTGGGTGTTAGGTGCTCCATTTATACCTACCCACTGTGAACGATGCATCAATAATGCCGTAAGGTGTCCACGAGAACCTGCGTAAGCTGGGTTTACACTCAAGGTATTGTACATATACTGTGTAAACTGGGGGTCTTGCTGAGCCGAAACCATGAAGGTTCCCAATAGTAAAACAACCAAACAGGTATATCTTAACTGCTTTTTCATTTGTGGTTTTTTTATAACTTTTCTTATACCCATTTTTCTATCTGTTTATGTATAACCAATCAGTTCTTGGCTCGGAGCCATCACCAAGATCAAGCACATAGTAATACGTACCGACCGGTAACAAATCGCCTTTTTGTATTGTGGCACGACCATTAGAGGTACCATCCCAATCATTGTTATAGGAGCGTTGTTCAAACACAATGTTGCCCCATCGGTTATACACTTGCAATAGGTTATTGGGATATCTAGAAATACAATCGATTTTAAAGAACTCATTAACACCATCTCCATTAGGGGAGAACTCATTATAAATGATCAAACAAGAAGGTTCGACCGTAGCTTCACTAGAATCATTGATGTTGTTAACATCCAACTGGTCAACAAAGGCCAAACTTGCTGTATTTACATAATCGTTTATATCCAATACTTCAACAACAAGTTGCAGACTAGCCGTGCCAAGGGCATCAAGAGCTTCTATTTCCCAAAATCCTGAAACTTCGTCATAAAATCCATCAGAAGCTCGGAATGAAACCAGTCTATATCCTGATGGTACTTGTTCTTCGATTCCGATATTGGTTGCTTGTAAGCTGCCTTGGTTGGTTATTGTAATCGTAAAGCTAACCTCATCTCCTATGTTTGGGGTAGCGTTATCAACTGTTTTAGCAACACCTATATCAGTGGTTTGTGGTGTTACCAATGCTATTGCTTCATCATCGTCATCTATGCCATCAGATAAATCGTCAATCGCTATACCTTCATTTGGATTACTATCTGGATCAGCAAAATCACTGGTCGTAATCTGTGCAACATTCAAATACTCATCTATATTACCTGTTGGCACATTAATAGTTGCCAATATGACCAACGTCTCAGTGCTCTGGTTTAAAATAGTTCCATTAGTATTCCATATTCCTGATGAAGCATCATATACTCCTGCGGTTACAATATGAGACTGATAGGTGTATCCAGAAGGCAACAAATCGGTAATTACCACTCCAGTGGCATCACTAGAACCACTATTGGTCACATTGATGGTAAACTCCACTACATCACCAACATTAGGCGTAGGGTTATCAACGGTTTTAGTTAAAGAAAGATCGGCCAATCCATCAGGAATGGGAACAATTGTATCTTGATCATCTTCCGATTCAAGATTATTATCGGGAGTGGAATCGGGGTCAAATGAATCCAAAGCGATAAGCTCTGCGGTATTCCGATAATCTCCACTTGGCCTCACCTGAACAGCAATGTCCAGTGTTTCGGTGGCACTACTGGCAATATTTGCTAGTGCCCATGCGCCGGTCACCTCATTATAAGTTCCTGAAGATGGAGTTGCCGACACAAAATTATATCCTGATGCCAAAACATCTTCTATTACAAGACCGGTCGCATCATTAGGACCAGCGTTGTTTACGGTTATCGTAAATACAATCTGATCTCCTACCGAAGGACTTAGGTTGTCCACATTCTTAGCAATCGAAATATCCGTTATAACTCTTGGCGTAGTTGATTGCTCATCTTGATCATCCTCATTAAGTACTCCATTTCCGGGAGTTGAATCGGGGTCTAGTTCGATAGCGCTAATAATCTCAGCGCTATTGTTGTAATCTCCCGTAGCATTTACCTGAACTGTCACATTGAGAGCAATACTGCTACTTAAAGGAACTGTGCCCACATTCCATTGTCCTGTGGCTGCATTATACGTTCCTCCAGAATCATCTGAAATATAGGTGTATCCCGAAGGTAAAGCGTCCAATACTACTACGCCTGTTGCATCACTTGGGCCGTCATTGGTCAAGTTCAATGTAAAGGTGACGGTAGACGCCACGTCAGGAAATTCATTATCCACTGTTTTTTCCAAAGATAAATCAGCTGCGGGAATTGGTGTAGTACCTGCACTATCCTGATCGTTTTCAAATATGTTATTGTTATTGGGCGTAGAGTTTGGGTCTAGGTTGCTTGAAGAAAAAACTTCTGTAACATTAAAGTAATCCCCAGTTGGATTTACGATAGCCACAATATTCAAGGTTTCCGTAGTTCCGTTTGGTATAATTCCGTTCAATTCCCAAATTCCTGTTCCGGGCACATAAACCCCTGCCGTTCTATTGTTGGAAACATACGTATATCCGGAAGGTAATAAGTCCAAGACCTCTACTCCGGTAACATCACTTGGGCCATTATTGGAAATACTGATGTTGAAGATAACTTCATCACCTATAAACGGGCTCAAAACATCTACCGATTTACGAAGGATGAGGTCAGAAACCAATACTGGTGCTGGTTCAATGGTCTGCTGATCATCTTCAGTGTCATCGTTGTTTGCCGGTTCAGAATCTATGTCCTGCTCGGCTAAATCCGTAAGCTCAGCAATATTGATATAATCTCCATTTGCAAGTACATTCGCTGTAATTACTATATTTTCAGTAATACCATTGTCCAAATCTCCCACTGTCCAAGATCCGTTTAACGGCTCGTAGACCCCTACACTCGGTACTGCGCTAACGAACTGATACCCCGAAGCCAAAAAGTCCGTTACCACAATATTTGTTGCATCACTTGGGCCATCATTGGTTACCGTTATTGTAAACACAATTGCATCTCCAACATTGGGTGTCAAATCATCCGCAATTTTAGTAACAGAAATATCTACAAGCTGTACTGGAATGACCGTTACTTCATCCTGATCATCCTCAGCAAGCACATTATTGTTAGGTGTAGAATCCAAATCATCTTCTGCGTGTTGGGTTACTTGCGCACTATTCGTGTAAACCCCTGTCGTATTTACCGTAGCGGTAATATTAAGACTGGTAGAGGAACTAGTCGTCAGCGTTCCGATATCCCAGATTCCCGTTCCATCATCATAGGCTCCTGCTCCATTATCCGAAACATACGTAAATCCTGATGGCAGAACGTCCGTAACTTCCAACGTAGTGGCATCACTTGGACCATCATTGGCAACGGTCAGTGTAAAGACTACATTGGAGTTGACATTTGGGGAGCTATTGTCAACAGATTTTGTCAACGAAATATCTATTATTGAGCGAGGAACAATCAAAATATCATCTTGATCATCTTCCGCAGCGACTCCGTTACTTGGCGTGGAATCAATATCAAACGCATCTGAAGCAAGTACCTGTGCGGTATTGGTATATAAGCCTGAAGCATTCACCAGAACATCGATGACCAAAGTTTCCGTTTCACCACTCTCCACGGTGCCTACTTGCCAGATTCCCGTTGTTGCATTATAAATCCCCGAAGTGGCACTGTACAAGACAAAATCAAAACCAGAAAGTAATTGGTCTATTACCTGAACATTGGTTGCATCACCTGGACCATCATTGGAAACTGTTATTTCAAAACTTATTTCATCTCCCACATTTGGGGTAGTATCATCATCAACAACAATCTTGGTCAAGGATAAATCTGCCTGCAAGGGAGCGGCCGTTATCGCATCTTCATCATCTTCACTTTGATTTCCAGTATCATTATTGGGTGTACTGTCTGTATCAAATTGGTCACTATTGGTTACTTCCGCAATATGTGTAAACTCTCCTGCTGTTCCAGTTGGTGCATTTGCCGTTGCATTAAATGTTAGTGTTGTGGTATTCGTTCCAACAGGAACCCCAAGTCCTGACCATGTAATGACATTCGTTGTAAGATTGAAACTGCCACCATTGGTGATTCCCGTAATGTTTCCATATCCCGGTGGAACTAAATCAGTAACAGAAACCCCAGTTGCCGCTACGTCTCCAAAGTTGCTTAGGTTGATAGTAAAAGTTACAACATCGCCAACATCGGGTTGTGTATTGCTTGCTACTATTTCCAATTCGATATCTACGGATTGAGGAGTAACTATAAAGAAATCTTCATCATCTTCATCTTGATCTCCATCATCGTTTCCAGGTTCACTATCTGGGTCAAATTGATCTACGGAAGCTACTTCCGCCGTATTCAAATACTCATCTGTTGTTCCCGTTGGAGCGTTAACTGTTACTTCATACGAAACTGTAGTATTTCCAACAGGTAGTGAAGCAATGTTCCAAGTAATGAAAGTTCCCGCAATTGCAGCTCCTCCATTATTAACGGTACCCAAGGTATATCCTGACGGAACAATATCTTCCAACACAATATTCGTTGCTGTTTCAGGACCATCATTCGTCAAAGTCAGCTCAAATACTACCGTATCGCCAACATTTGGCGTTGCACTAGATGCCCCATTGATATCTTTTACTAAACTTAAATCCGCAGCATTTGGTGTTACTATTTCGGAGTCTTGGTCGTCACCTGTATTATCATTTGGTGTACTGTTGGGGTCAAACTGATCAGCAGCTGTGACCTGTGCCGTATTTTCATACTCACCTGTTGCTCCCGTAGGTGCATTTACTGTAGCCTGATAGGTAAGTGTACTTCCAGTGAGCGGCACTGTAGCTAAATCCCAAAGTATGGAAGAACCTCCAAAGTTATAGATTCCTCCATTGGAAACACTTCCAGAAACTATGGTGTATCCAGATGGTATAACATCCTCTACGGCTACATTGGTAGCTATACTAGGGCCTGCATTGTTGATTTGAACTGTAAAAGTAACGACTTCCCCTACCTCAGGATTCGATTCATTTACTGATTTATTCAAAGAGAGATTTGATTGTTGAGGTGTAACCGTCAATGTTGTTTCGTCATCATCTGGTAAACCATCCCCTAAATCATCACTTCCAGGCCCGACTGCGGGATCACTATCTATATCAGATTGATTGCTTGCAGTGATTTGTGCACTGTTCGTATACTCTCCTGCAGCCCCAGTTGGTGTATTGACCGTTGCCTGATATGTAAGGGCCACATTTCCGCCAGCAGGAACAAAAAGTCCCGACCAGTTGGCTGTATTACTAGTGAGAGAACCTCCACTATTTACGGCAGTTAGCGTAAATCCAATTGGCAAAACATCTTGAACACCAACCCCAGATGCATTACTGGTACCAGAATTTGAAACAATCAATTCAAAAGTTACGGTATCTCCAACATTAGGTGTTACGGTTCCTACAATTACATTCTTTGCAATGCTCAAATCAACCACTTCAGTAAGTCCTGTGCTTAGCGCATCTTCATCATCTTCACTTTGATCTCCATCATCATTGTTCGGCGTACTATCAATATCAAACTGATCGGCAGCTGTTACTTCTGCAATGTTGGTATATTCTCCAGATGATCCGGTCGGGGATTGCACTGTAGCTTGAAAAGTAAGTACCGTAGTGTCCGTACCCTGCGGAACAGATAACCCGTTCCATGTAATCAGACCTGTTCCGTTATCAAATAATCCTCCTCCAGTAATTCCGGTAACATTCCCAAAACCATCGGGCACCAAATTTTCCAAACTAACGCCAGAAGCATCTATTGTTCCAAGATTGCTCAAGTTTATCGTAAAAGTCACTACATCACCAACACTAGGAGAATTGGTACTTGCCAATAGTTCTACTTCCAAGTCGATTACATCTGGAGTGGTTATGGTAAAGGCTGATTCATCGTCCTCACTTTGGTCGCCATCATCGTTACCCGGAGTACTATCTGGATCTAATTGATCCGAAGACGTTATTTGTGCTGTATTTCTATATTCATTGGTAGCACCTGTTGGTGCATTTACAGTGGCTTCATAAGAAAGTGTTATGGAACCTGTTGCCAAGGAAGCTATGTTCCAGCTTATCGTATTTCCCAAAGCAGTTCCACCATTATTTATAGTACCTATCGTAAAACCAGAAGGCACAACATCTTCAAGTACTATGTTGGTCGCTGTTTGAGGCCCACCATTGGTTACAGAAAGTTCAAAGGTGACGGTATCCCCAACATCGGGTGTAGCACTTGAACCCGAACTAATATCTTTTATCAAACTTAAATCTGAAACATTTACAGCTACTTCGGCAGAATCTTGGTCATCTTCACCAGCAAGACCATTGTTTACTGTAGAATCAATATCAAAAGTATCATTGGCAATGATTTCTGCAATGTTTAGATAATCTCCAGTAGCATTGACAGTCACATCAAAAGAAAGACTTAGCGTACTGCCATTGGCAATGGAAAGATTGGACCACGTAATTGAAAGGTCTCCTATATTAACTACTCCCCCATTGCTTACCGTTCCAGGAACCAAAGAGTATCCTGAGGGAATGGCGTCTCTAACAGAAACACCTGTTGCGTCTGCACTTGTAGAAGCATCGTCATTAAATACATCAATGGTAAATGTTATTGTATCTCCTGCATTCGCGGTTGCTGCGGAAGCTGATTTCGTTAATTCCAAGTCTACACCTACCAAAGAAACTGTCATAGTATCCGAAGATACAGGGCAATTACCATTGGAAACGGTCCATTCAAAAACATAAGTTCCTGAAGTAGCACCAAAAACTTCGGTATTTGGATCATTTTCATCTACAAATCCTGCAGTAGTTGGACCAGAAACCTGTGTCCAAATCCCAGTACCAACTATTAAAGGAGGAACTGCTGCTAAAGCAACAGCAGAAAATTGATCTACCGTTTGGTCTGGACCTGCATCGGCAGTTCCCGGGTCTTCATTAACGATGACTTCCATAGTATCTTCGAGGTCACAGTTCCCATTTGTTACGGTCCATGTGAATTCATAAGTACCCGCTTCTAGATTGTTTATTGTAGTGGTTTCGCTCGATGGAGTTACAATATTTGGTACAGCACCGGGATTACCTCCAAAACCGGGGCCAGCAGTTTGTGTCCAGTTTCCAGTTCCTGTCGTAGGTACAACAGCAGCCATATTGGTCTGACCTCCACATATTTCTTGATCAGGACCTGCGTCTGCAGCAGACGGTGGGTTTGCTCCAAATGTGATAAGGACTATATCAGAATCTGGACCACAAGCCGCAGGTGGAGTTGGGTAGATTAATGGGTCGTACTCCAAAGTCCATGTAAGTTCATATTGTCCTGGATCTGAAACATTCGATATTGTCGTGGTTGGAGAGGTAGGGTCGTCAATTGTAAGTGTTTCTGAACCTGTAGGAGTGCCCGTCAATGTCCAAAGCCCTGTACTAAAAGGTATAATATTACCGGCTAACTGTGTGTCTAACTGACATGCGGTCGATTGGTCAGAACCGGCATCGGCAATCAATTCTTCAAATAACTCAACCCTTAACACATCCTTCGAATCAGAACAATTTCCCGTAACGAAATTCCATTCCAAAACGTAAACACCGGGAACGGTCAATCCAGTTAGTGTTGTTGTAGGGTCTGTGTTATCGGTCAATGTAGCGGCACTTCCCGCAGGTTCTTCAGTTATGGTCCATGTTGCTGAACTTACATCTCCTGGGGCTATGTTAGCCGCTAAGGTTATGGTATCACTCCCCGGTTCCCCTGTACATAATAACCTGTCAGGACCAGCATTGGGAGCTACGGAAGGTGCGGCACTTGAAACAACGATTACATCATCGGTTGTGGCACCACAAGCTGCAGCACCGGCACCGTTTGTTGTAAAGCGAAATTCATACGTATTTCCGGGTGTTATCGTAACCTCAGCAACATTACTATCCGAAGGGTTTTGAGAAATAATTGCAGGTGTTCCCGGAGCACCTCCAACTCCAGGGCCAGATAATTGGGTCCATGTTCCTGTAGTACCAAAAGTAGCTTCTAACAAGAAATTGCTAACATCGCATAAGTTTAAATCCGAACCTGCATTTGCTTCAAAATAAACATTTATGGTTTTTGAAGCTGACGAGATTTGGCAATTGCTATCACCGATGATAGTCCATTCTAAATTGTAAGTTCCAGATACCAAGTTGGACAATGTAGCATTAGGGTCATTAATATCTGAAAATGTTGGTGTATTGGGTGCGCCGGAAAGTACTGACCAAAATCCATTTTCTATATTACTATCAAATGCATTTCCATCTAGTACTATACTCGTTACCGCTGTAGTAAGACAATCTGTTTCAACTGGAGCGGCAACTTGCGCTATAGTTGGTGGTATTCCAACATCTAAAGTAACAGTATCGGTATCAGAAGAACAACTTCCGTTTGTTGCTGTCCATTCGAACACATATTGTCCCGAAAAAGAAAAGGTTACTTGTGTGGAAGGATCGGTTTCATCTACAACGGTTGCTCCTCCCGGGCCAGAAATCTGAGACCAAGAGCCTCCACTTCCTACTGAACCGGTAGCATCCAAAGTAAATATATCATTACAATCAGCTTGGTCTGGTCCTGCATTAGCATTTGCATCGGCCCCTATACTTACTTCAACATCATCTGTTGTTGATTGGCATCCAGGACTGCTGATGGTCCATGTAAGTATGTAACTCTGTTCCGTGGTTATTGTGGCATCCGTATCAAATTGATTTGGATTATCAAAGGTAATGCCCAATGCTGGTACGGAAGTCCATGTACCGGTCTCTCCACTTGCCGGCTCATTTCCTGCAAGGGTAACTATAGTCGATCCTGCGGGCAGGCACTGGTCTGGGCCAGCATCAGCTAAAGAAGCCCCTTCAGTAGCATTTGTGGTAATAACAACAGTATCGAAACTTGGAGCTGGGCAAACATTACTGTTCGGGTTTGCAACCGTCCAACGGAACGTATAGCTTTCACTAGCTGTATCCAAGCCAGAAACTAAGGTCTTAGGGTCATTTTCATCTTCAAAAACAATGGTAGAACCCAAAGGTGCGGCATCTACAGTCCATGTACCGACCAAATTACTGGCTGGCGGTTCGTCGGCATCTAACCGAGTAGGTGAATTAAAACAAATGTCTTGCGTAGGGCCAGCTTCGGTAACGATAGCATCATCATTTGAAACATTGACCGCAACAGTTGCTTCAGCTGAGGGTGCACATGCATTACCTCCTGTAATAGCGTACTGAAAAACATAAGTTCCAGGAACAAGGTCTTCAACATCTGTTATTCTATTGTATGGTGCAGTAATTGTGGCGGTGCTTGGTCCACTTAGCTGCGACCATAAAGAACTTCCATCTAAAACTTGATTTCCTGTTAACTCTGTTGATACATCATCACAATCAAGTGTCACATCTGTACCTGCATTTGCTTGTGTCGGAGTTAAAGAAATAATTACGTTAACCGCATCTGTAGCTTCACTACAACCTGTTTGAACGGCACCATTCAGTGACCTCCTAAAAACTACCGTATATGTTCCCTCTAAGTCAAAATCGATAGTTCTAGATGTACTTCCCGCATTACTGAACAAACTTGGATTCACCACCGTGGATCCTGTTGGCCCACTAACAATACTAAAGGTATTACTACCATTTCCTTGTGTAGTGAAAGGAATATTGACCCTAGTAGTACCACAAGCGGCTACAATGTTGTCATCGCCACCATTTACTTCGATACCTACGGGATTTGTTGAATATCTTATTAGTGCACTATCAGCATCACTGCATCCAGTGCCCGGGGTAGTATTGGTTATGGTATATGAAAACCCATATGTACTACTACCATCCAAACCTGTTATCTGTGTTGTGCTATTTGTAGGAGTAAGAATACTAGCGGGAGTTCCACCAGTTGTAACGCCAGGTCCTTCGGTCTGGACCCACTCAACAGTATCTCCAGCAAATTGAGGTTCTGACCCCACTAATGTAACAGTCGTTATTGAAGGGTCACAAAACCGTATGTTATCATTTTGAATAGAAGCATTGGATATCTCTTGGGTACCTTCATCAACATTGACCGTAACAGTATCTTCTCCATTAACACATGGTCCAGAAACGGACCATCTAAAAACATATTGACCTTGTATAAGCCCCGTAACTCCGGTATTTCTAATAGTAGGACTGATAATATTTGGATTGTTGGGTCCAGAAACAAAAGACCACGTACCTATTTGTCCGTTAGTTCCATTACCTGCAAAAGTTCCATTTAGGGTCGTTGATTGCGTAACCGTGTAACAATTGTCAAGATTTTGAGTGTTCCCGGCATCAACGCTAGCTACACCTCCAAAGTTTGTAACCGTAATGGTCGAGGTAGACTCACAAAACTCTCCCGGCGCGTACTCTTGTCCTTCGATTGCCCATTGTAACGTTGTTGTTCCCGCGCTATTTTCAGGTAGGTTAATACTTGTTGTAGGCGAAGTAACATCAGTAAAACTAACACCTGCATTATTGTTGCCCACTATGCCCCATGACCCACTTTCTCCGTTAACTGTACTTGGTGAATTGGCATTTAAGTTTACTGTTCCGGGGCATGATTCAATATTGTCTCCCGCATCTGCACTAGTAATTGGTTCCACGGTAATGTTTACATCTTGGAATTGTGCAGAGCCATCGGTACATACGGCACTGAGTCTAAAAGTGTACATGTTTCCTCCAACCAGACCGGTTATCGCTGTGTTTACATCAGAAGGGTCTGCTATAATTACAGATGGACCGCCAACCTGTGACCATGTAGGCCCACTTGTTTTGGGGCCTGAAGATGAACCAGAAAGATTAAAGACTGTAATGTTTTCGCAAATCGTTTCAGGGATACCTGCGTTCACGGAACAGTTTTGACCGTAACTACTTTGAAACGATATAAAAAGAAGAAGTACAAAGACAAAAAAGTGTCTTTTTATGAGGTTGGTAAATAAGACATGCATAGTCAATGTTATGAGGTTGTGTTATGTGTAAGAATATTCAAACATATGTGAATTTGATCGATGAAATGAATATATGTTGTATTTCAACGATCATTTGTTGTGAAACGTCGGATAATCGATGAGAAGGTTTGGAAAATTTTAACATTTATTAAAAACTGCACTACATACAATTCGTACAAGAATGTATGCGAAGCCCTATTAGCGTTATGAAAAGAAGCAGTATGATTCTTTAGATTAGATGAAACCTACAAGCTACCGAAAAACAATACTTATGATGTTTAAATAACTGATATTCTACTTTGTAAAAAAATCAAAACTTAAAACTCACTATTGTAGTTATATAAAAAGTGTTTTCTGAATCGCCCAATGTTTTTATAGATTGGCCCGCAATAAAATAGGAACTCCGTAGGTCAAAAGAGATAGTACGATTTATTTCATTCAAGGGAATAAATAAAATTACTTCTGATTCTGGTCTACACGTATCTGCAACTACCCAACCTTAAGGTGCAAACATGAATATGTTCTCTTTACCATTCTTATCAATGGAATAACTTCTTAATAAACCCGATTTCACTTGGTAAACCTTGGTATTTAACTCCCCCTATATTGGAGGGTTTCCCCTTTTTTAACACTATTTCCTTCAAGAGAATATGAT
>JBCCEC010000069.1:0-20058 GCA_039030475.1 Bacteroidota bacterium | reverse complement strand
TATGAAAGTTGAAATACTAACAAATTACGAAAAGCACGATGTACAGCAGAAAATAATTGCTAAGCTTCGTGATTTAATTGAATACAAGAATTTAGAACCTGGTGATAAATTACCATCGGAACGGATGTTGTCCGAGAAATTTGAGGTGAGCAGAAGTAATGTTAGAGAGGCGATACAGAAGTTGGAATTTTTTGGAATTTTAAATTCAAAGCCTCAAAGTGGAACTTTCATCGCAGATATTGGTAGAGTGGCCATGAGCGGTATGTTGGATGATATTTTGCGTTTAGAGGATCCAGATTTTAAATCTCTCGTAGAAACAAGGATTTTACTGGAATTGAAGACGGTGAAACTCGCTTCGTTAAGGAGAACAGAAGAAGATTTGGTAAAAATGCGGGATGCACTTGATGCATATAACAATAAAGTTCTCAACGAGCGGGATGCAGTAGAGGAAGATTTGCTTTTTCATTTGGCCATAGCCAATGCAAGTAAGAACAGCACCATGAATACGTTCATGTTGATTATTACACCAGAAATCATTACAAATTTTGAGAAGTATCATGTTTGTGATAGCAATCAATCCTTTTTAGGAATTCAGGAACATGAAGATATTTATGAAGCCATAAAAAAACAGGACCCAAAAATGGCAAAAGAAAAAATGAAGGTCCATTTTAAAATGTTGTACCAATATTGCTACAATGTAAAAGAATAAAAAGTACAAGTTGGGGATAGAATTGCACGCTTTTATCAACAACAATTAAAACAAAGGAGGGAAGTAAAACTTAGCAAAACATTTGTATACCTGCCAATTTGTGGCTTGCCATATCCATCAGGTTTAGTTTTTATAAGTTTTTGATAATGAGAAATGCCATTTGACAACCATCAGGCTTTTCATAACGCTATCAGGTACTTTTCCAGCTAACTATAAAATAAACAAATATGAAAGTTAAAGGTTTAAGATGGGTAATTATTGGGTTGATATTTATAGCCACGGTTATAAATTACATAGACAGAAGTGCCCTTGGAATAATGTGGGGGGGATTGGACAAGGAAGGAACAATAGCCCATTCACTTAACTTAACAAAAGAGCACTATGCATTGATCCTTAACATTTTTATGGTGGCTTATGCACTGGGACAATTGTTTTCAGGGAAACTGTTTGATAAAGTTGGAACAAGAATAGGTTATGTAATTAGTATTGGAATCTGGGGATTGTCCTCTTTTTTACATTCAACCGTAAGAGGGTTGTTTTCTATTGCAATTTTTAGAAGTACGTTGGGCTTGTCAGAAGCAGGTAACTGGCCAGGAGCAGTAAAGAGTAATGCTGAATGGTTCCCGATTAAAGAGCGGGCCATTGCGCAAGGATTGTTTAATGCAGGGGCATCTATAGGTTCTGTGATTGCTCCTATTCTTATTGCATCCCTATTTGTTGCTTACGGTTGGCGAGTAACCTTTATGGTGGTTGGCTCTTTTGGAATGCTTTGGATTATCCCATGGTTGTTGATTAACAAAGCAGGACCAAAAAAACACCCTTGGATTACCGAGGAGGAACAAAAATTTATTGTCGAAGGACAAAGTGAAGCAGATCAAAAGGCAACAGAGGGTACCAAAGGTAAAAGTTTAAAGGAAATCCTTTCCTATAAAGAATCGTGGGCGGTTGTTGTTGGTCGTTTCTTTTTGGAGCCTATTTGGTGGTTGTTTGTTGGTTGGATGCCCATTTATTTGTTCGATGTATATGGATTCAATGTGAAGGAAGTGGGTATGTTCCTATGGGTACCTTATGTAGGAGCTGCCGTTGGTAGTATAGCTGGGGGATTTGTTTCCGGAAAAATTATTGCAAAAACAAATTCAATAGATAAAGGGAGAAAGACAACTATTTTTGTTGGAGGTGTCATTATGTTGTTAGGGCTTATAGCAACTGTTCTTATTGGTGATACAGCAGAAAAATTTGTGGCGATTGTATTTGTTGTATTATTCGGGTTTCAATTTGCCATCAGTAATGTACAAACACTTCCAAGTGACTTTTTTAGCGGAAAATCCGTTGGTTCTTTGGCCGGATTAGGTGGAATGATCGGGGTATTCTCTGTAATTGTAATGAATTTTCTAGTGCCCTTGGTTGTCGACAAATTTTCATATACACCCATTTTTATAGCAATTGCAATATTTGTCCCTCTCGGAGTAGCGGCCATTTATTTCTTTGCCAGAAAAATTCAATCAGTAGAAATATAAATAATCAAAATACAAATCAAAAATAATAAACAGTGATGAGTGATTTAAACGGAAAAGTTGCCGTAGTGACAGGTGCTACAGGAGGTATAGGGTTTCAAGTAGCTAAAAGACTTGGTAAAGACGGATATACCGTAATTCTAAATGGTATAGAAGATGAAGCCGGGGCTGAAAGAGTAAAAGAACTTACTGCCGAAGGTATTACGGCTGAGTACTATGGTTTTGATGTTACCAATGAGGAAGCGGTGACTTCAAACATTAATACAATTGGGGAGAAATACGGTAAGATAGACGTCCTTATCAACAATGCTGGAGGATTGGGAGGAAGATCCCGATTTGAAGAGATGACCACAGAATTTTATAGAGGTGTAATGGCATTGAATCTTGATTCGACCTTCTTTGTGTCAAGAGCGGCAATCCCTTTTCTTAAAAAAGGAGAGAATGCTTCGATAATAAATTATACATCCATTGCTGGTTGGAATGCTGGAGGACCTGGTGCCGGTATTTACGGAACGTCCAAAGCAGCAGTACATGCAATTACCAGAGCATTGGCAAAAGATCTTTCTGAATACGGTATTAGAGTGAATGCGGTATCGCCAGGCACAATTGATACGCCATTTCATACCCAGATTAAATCCACTAAGCCAGAAGTATTCGCTTCTTGGAAAAACAATATTTTATTGGGACGATTGGGACAACCAGAGGATGTAGCTGCTGTTATTTCCTTTTTGGTTAGTGATGATGCTGCCTTCTTGACCGCTGAAACTATCCAAGTGGGTGGTGGACAAGGTCTGGGAATTTAAAAGACGATACATATTAACAGGATTTTTGTGATGTAAATCATATACTGAATGCTGTACCTGCCGTACTTTTATGGGTAAAGATGGTGCAAGTAATGGCTTATTTTGCTTCTCATGGAGTTTGTTCAGTAGTTGTACTATCGACATAAATTATGTTTTGTCGTTTTAACCATGCCAAAATATAGAAAATCAAAAAATTAAAATTATAAAATGAAAAAAGTAGTAACCTTCGGAGAGATCATGCTACGCTTGGCACCTCCAGGATTTTTAAGGTTTTCCCAGACCAACACCTTTGATGTTGTTTATGGAGGAGGGGAGTCCAATGTAGCGGTATCTTTGGCCAACTACGGCGTACCCGTAGATTTTGTGACCCGCCTTCCCGATAATGATATAGGGCACTGTGCTTTGATGGAGATGCGAAAAAGGGGCGTGAGTACAGATAAAATAGTATACGGCGGAGACCGTTTGGGCATTTATTTCTTGGAGACAGGAGCGGTCAGCAGAGGTAGTAAGGTTGTGTACGACAGAGCACATTCGGCAATCTCGGAAATAGAAAAAGGTATGATCGACTGGAAAAATGTTTTTGAAGGGGTCGAATGGTTTCATTGGACGGGAATCACTCCTGCCATTTCGCAAGGTGCGGCAGATGTCTGTCTGGAAGCCGTGAAAGCTGCCAGCGATTTAGGCATCACTATTTCTACAGATTTAAATTACCGTGCTAAATTGTGGAACTATGGTGGAGACCGTGAGGCAATAATGACCAAACTTACATCCTATTGTGATATTGTTCTTGGGAATGAAGAAGATGCCGAGAAACATTTTGGTATCAAACCAGAAGGATTGGATATCACCACCCAAGGAGAGCATGTAAAAGCCGAAGCATTCCTATCGGTCTGCACCCAGATGATGGAAAAATTTCCAAAGGCAAAAAAGGTGATAACTACCTTAAGGGGTTCCATATCGGCTTCTCACAATACATGGGCGGGGGTACTCTATGATGGTAAGACTATGTTCAAGTCCCCAGAATATCAAATTACCCATATTGTGGATAGAGTTGGGGGAGGTGATTCGTTTATGGGGGGATTGATTTATGGGTTGTTGAAATATCCAGAAGACGATCAGAATGCATTAAACTTTGCGGTTGCCGCTTCTTGTTTAAAGCATACCATAAAAGGAGATGCCAACTTGGCAACGGTTGCAGAAGTGGAGAAATTAATGGGCGGAGATGCTTCGGGAAGAGTAGCTAGATAATTATAACGTATGGCACAGTATTCAAGATTGGAAGTAATGCAGGTGATGCAGAGCAACGGAATGGTTCCGTTGTTCTATCACCCAGATATTGAACTTGGTAAGAAAGTATTGAAGGCTTGTTACGATGGTGGGTCACGCTTACTGGAATTTACGGCTAGGGGGGACTTTGCTTTTGAGGTATTTTTAGAATTGAACAAATTTGCGATAAAAGAACTCCCAGGAATGATTATGGGAGTAGGCTCTATTACAGATGCGGCAGCAGCTTCTATGTTCATGCAAATGGGGGCGAACTTTATTGTAACTCCTTCTTTAAGAGAGGATATTGCTATAGCTTGTAACAGAAGAAAAGTACTTTGGTCACCTGGTTGTGGGTCATTGACCGAGATTAACCGTGCTGAGGAATTGGGTTGTGAACTTGTTAAGCTATTTCCGGGATCTACGTATGGGCCTGGTTTTGTTAAGGCAATCAAAGGCCCACAACCTTGGACGAGCATAATGCCTACCGGTGGTGTAAGTACGGAAGATGATAATTTAAGAGGATGGTTCAATGCTGGTGTAACTTGTGTTGGCATGGGATCTAAACTCATTTCAAAAACGATATTGGAGCAACAGGATTTTGAAGGGTTGAAAGAACTGGTTGAAAAAACTTTGAGTACCATTCAAGATATCAGGTCCTGATCGTATTTTGATTTTTAGAATTAAGTGGCTAGATAGTATTTCCTTTAATATGATTTTATCAAAATAAATGATGAATATCTATGGAGTTTGCCTGTCTTACATAAAGCAGTACTTTTAAATAAATAAACTTATTGCTTTACGTATTATGGACATCAGTGGTAGAAATGTTTTAGGGAACCATCTTTCAAATAAAGGAGATACTATCTTTTATGCCAAAAACCCTTCTACGGGAAAAGAGTTGGCTACTTCATTTTATGAAGCTACTGAAGAAGAAATAAATGAAGCGATCAACTATGCCGAAAAAGCATTTATACTATATCGAGAAAAATCTGGAGAAGAAAAAGCTTCGTTTTTAGAAGCGATTGCTTCAAAATTACAAGACCTTGAAGAAGATTTAATTGAAATATGTGGACTAGAAACCGGTCTGCCATCAGGTAGGTTAAAAGGGGAATTGGGACGTACAACAGGACAATTAAAATTATTCGCTTCTGTATTAAAAAATGGTTCTTGGGTAGATGCAAGGATTGACTTGGCCGACCCAGATAGAAAACCAAACCCCAAACCAGATATTCGCAATATGCAAATGGCCCTAGGGCCTGTTGGTATTTTTGGCGCTAGTAATTTTCCATTTGCTTTTTCGGTTGCTGGTGGCGATACAGTTTCGGCATTGGCCGCAGGTTGCACAGTTGTCGTAAAGGCCCATCCCTTACATCCGGGAACTTCCGAATTGGTGTCGACCGCAATTATCTCGGCTGCCAAAGACTGTAATATGCCCAATGGGGTATTCTCGATGGTTCAAGGTATTTCAAACAACGTTGGACAAGCAATCGTGAAACACCCCCTCATAAAAGCAATAGGGTTTACAGGTTCTTTTAAAGGAGGGAAAGCGTTGTTTGACGAAGCTGCCAAACGAAAGGAACCAATTCCAGTATATGCGGAGATGGGCAGCGTTAATCCAGTATTTATTCTGCCAAAAGCTATGCAAAATAGCTATACAATTCTTGCAAACGGTTTATCAGGTTCCGTCCAGTTGGGCGTTGGTCAATTTTGCACCAATCCGGGGATTACCGTACTGCCTAAAGTAGATCAGACAGCCCTTTTTAAAGAAGAACTAAGAAATGCCATTTCAACTTCGGAATCGGCTACAATGTTGTCGGCTTCTATTCAAAAAGGATATGAATCCGGGCTTGAAAAATTAAAATCCAAAACTAAGGTCGAATCTATTTCAAAGGGTGTAGAAAGAGAAGGATATAATCAAGGTATTGCTGAAATTGTCTCTGTTTCGGCAAATAGTTTTTTGAAAGACAAGGATTTGGAAGAAGAGGTTTTTGGTCCTTCAACACTTTTGATACATACCCAAGAAAAAGATGAAATGTTAGCTATAGCAAATAATCTGCATGGACATCTTACCGCAACTGTTCATGGTACTGAAGACGATTTACAAGCTCATACTGATTTATTGAAAATCTTGGAACGTAAAGTAGGTCGGGTACTGATCAATGGTTTTCCAACGGGTGTTGAGGTATGTCACGCTATGGTTCATGGTGGGCCTTTTCCGGCCACTACAGATGCAAGGATGACATCTGTGGGTACAGCTGCAATAACTAGATTTACAAGGCCAGTGTGCTTTCAAAATTTTCCGGATATGTTACTCCCAGATGAACTGAAACAGGGAAATCCGTTGAATATTTTAAGAATGATCGATGGAAAGTATGTCATTCCGGAGCATTAAAATTGCAGCTTTCCCAGTACTTATAATATCCTTATTTTCCTTGAGTTATTTGTATTTTTCTACGCGTATTATTTATTATTTTTGATAGAGGAACGACCTAAACCATATATCCCATCCCTCCTAAAATAATGCCCCATGGCTGATACTGAAAATTCAGTTTGCAATCAGAAAATTTTCAATCAAATTTTTGATCGTAATTCTCAGACGCTCTGTAACTACCTGTATTACCAATGTGGTGATCTACAACAGGCAGAAGACTTGGCACAAGAGGCTTTTATAAAGCTTTGGAACAATTGTAAAAAGGTAATTGCGGAAAAGGCCAAAGCCTTTTTGTACACGGTTGCAAAAAATGCTTTTTATAATCAAGTGGCCCATAAAAAAGTAGTGCTGGAATACGCCAAAATTCCTAGAAGCTCATCGGATATTGAAACACCGGAATATAAAATTGAAGAGAACGAGTTTATGGAAAAACTCCAAAATGCGATCAACGTACTGCCAGAAGGACAACGAGAAGTTTTTCTGCTGAACAGGATTGATAAGAAAACCTATAAGGAAATTGCAGAAATGCTGGGAGTTTCGCAAAAAGCAGTAGAAAAGAGAATGCACAAAGCATTGGTTAAAATGAGAAAAATGATAAATAATATTTAAGGGGTAGGGTAATTCATGATTAACCTGTTCATTCATTGAATCCATAAAGATGTTCGAAGATAAAAATGATACCATATTAGCCAAATGGTTGGCAGGTGAGCTCACAACAGAAGAACAGGCCGAGTTTGAAAGCTCCCCTGAGTTTTTGGAGTATCAGCAGATTGTTCAGGGGATGGATCGATTTAAAGCACCAAACTTTAATACTACTTCGTTAAAAAGTAAGGTGCTGGCTAAAATTGATGAAAGATCAAAAAGCAAAGTATTTCGTCTAAGACCCCTTTATTATATTGTTGGTATGGCGGCTTCAATAGTTTTGATTATTGGTATTTTCTTTAATGAAGTATCCTATTCAACTTCATTTGGTGAGCAGTTTACGGTTACGCTGCCCGATGGGTCTATAGTGGAGCTTAATGCAGCGACCACACTTGCCCATAAGCGTTTTTTTTGGAAGAATAACAAGACGGTAAACCTTAAAGGAGAAGCTTTTTTCAAGGTGGAAAAGGGAGAGGGTTTTAAGGTTGAAACAGAATCAGGAACAGTTTCCGTACTGGGAACAGAATTCAATGTAAGAACGAGAACTGCTAATTTTTCTTTGACTTGTTACGAAGGAAAAGTCAGGTTTGAAACAATCAGTGCTGACAAAGAAGCTATTCTGGAACAAGGAGATGCCATTGCGCTGAATGAAAAGGGAGCAATTGAGAAAAGCAAAGTAGAAGCTACTTTCCCTTCATGGATCAAAGGGAGCAGTGTATTTTCCAATGTTGATTTGAAAGAGGTGATTAAAGGGCTTGAGGCCCAATATGGAATAACCATACAACACGGTTCAATCAGTAATGTTGGTGGCTTTACAGGTAGTTTTGTTCATGATAATCTAGAAATGGCACTAAAAACTGTATTTGTACCCATGGGCATCACCTATGAAGTTTCTGAGGATGGAAAAACAGTATTCCTCGAAAATCCATAAACTTTTAAAAAATGAAAAAAATACTGTGCTTATTGTTTGTATTTAGTTCACTTGGGGTTTTTAGCCAAAAAATGGTTACTGTTGATTATAATACTGCAAGTTTAAGAGAAGTGTTATTGGATTTAGAATCTAAAACTGATCTCACATTCTCTTTCGCAGAAAATGCCATTGCAGATAAATTCATAACATTTACAAGTTCCGGTTTAAACGAAACCGAACTGTTATCCGAATTAACGGCACAAACAGGTTTGATTTTTGAAAAAGTTTCGGAAAGTCAAGTGATTGTAAGTGTTCCTTCCACAAAAATGGATGTATGTGGTTACTTGTTTGATAGTGATACAAGTACACCCCTGCCATATGCCACAGTAGTTCTAGCGGGTACCACAAATGGTACGATAACCGATGGGAACGGTTTTTTTCAAATACAAGATGTGGAACAAAGCCAAAGTCTGCGTATTGAGTATGTTGGTTTTGCGAATAAGACCTTAAAAGTATCTGATTATGTTACAGATGATTGTAAAAACATAATCATGCTCCCAGAAACGCAATCTTTGGAGGAGGTGGTGGTATTGGCCTATCTCACTACAGGAATCGATAAGAATACAGATGGGTCGTTTACCTTGAACAATGCCAAACAAGGAATTTTGCCAGGTTTGGTAGAGCCCGACGTTTTTCAAAGTATCCAGTTGATTCCAGGAATTACCAGTCTGGATGAATCTGCTGCGGGAATTCAAATTCGAGGAGGTTCACCAGACCAAAACCTGATTTTTTTGGATGGTATTAAAATGTACAATACAGGACACTTTTTTGGAATGATTTCAGCATTTAATCCCTACGTGACAGAAAGTGCTAAAATCTATAAAGGGGGAGCAAGTCCGGAGTATGGTGACCGTATCTCGGGAGTTATCGATATAACCACTGATGCGAACGTTCCTAAAAAGACCACTGGAGGCATTGGGATCAACGGTACGCATGCGGATGGATTCCTAAAGGCTGCCTTGGGTGAAAAAGCTGCCCTGATTTTATCGGGAAGACGGTCGTATACAGATGTTTTGGAAACTCCTACCTACACAGCGCTATCAAAAAAAGTGTTTCAAAATACACGAGTGGTTACGGATGTATCTGGTGAAATTGTTGATGATGACGATGACGACGATGACATCAGTGAAATTTTAGGAGGAGATAGTTTCTTTTTTTATGATACCAGTGCAAAATTACTTCTTCAGCCTTCAAAGAACGATAACATTTCCATCAGTGGACTTTTGACCAACAATGATCTCGATTTTTTCTCTAGAGATGAGGAAGACGTTACCGAAGACAAACTGATTATTGAGAATCAAGGAGCCAGTTTTAATTGGAACGGGACCAAGTTTGGGAAATTACAACATTCCCTAAAAGCATATTATTCCAGCTTTGATAGTGAATATGAGAACGTGGTAAGCGAAGATTTAGAAATAGAGGAACGAAATTTTAGAAGAAACACCGTCGAAGACTATGGATTTGATTTTAACTTGACTTATGAATTTACTCCACAACATTCCTTAAAATTAGGATACCAATATTCCAATTTGGATGTTTTTTTTCAACTGTTTAGGGATGAGCCTGACGATGATGACGATTTTGACCCGGACGATGAAGATGAATTTCCGTCACCATCCTCCGCAAGGGAATTTAATGTAAGACGCTCCAATACCAATCAAGCAAATTCGGTATACGGAGAATATGTTTTTCGACCCCAAAACAAGGGATTGATAAGTCTAGGGGTGCGCGGGTCTCACTATTCCTCGGTCGATAAACTCTATCTGGAACCTCGGATCAATATAGAGTATCCACTATCGCCCATAGTTCGAATTAAAGGGACTGCGGAAAAAAGGTATCAGCCAGTAAGTCAGCTTATAGAATTTGAAGATATTCAACTTCGATTGGAAAATAGCATATGGACGCTCTCTGATGGTAATGAGATTCCTATTTTGGAAAGTACCCAACTTTCAGGTGGTTTGTTGGTCAACTCGAATGGTTGGACATTGGATATTGATGGATATGTTAAGAACATTACCGGGCTTACTTCTTTCACCAATGGTTTTACAAATGAGGCCGAGGAATTATCACAAGGGGAAAGTGATGTTTTTGGGGTTGATGTTTTGTTGCGAAAGACGATTGCAGATTACCGCATTTGGCTTGGATATACCTACAACAATGTTGAATATACGTTTGAAGCATTACAGGCCAATCCTTTCTCGGGGAACAACGATGTGACGCATAACTTTAGGTTGTCAAATACCTTAAATGTCAAGAATTGGGAGTTGTCCATGGGCTGGTCTTATAGGACTGGAACTCCTTTCACTCCTGTTAATAGCTTTAGTACTACAACGGGAGCTATAAATTTTGGCAACTTAAATAGTAGACGACTCCCCAACTACCACCGTTTGGATGCTTCTCTTTTATGCAATTTTGGAAATCTGGACAATAGGGGACTGCGCGGTACTTTTGGGATTTCCTTTCAGAATCTCTACAATCGGCAGATTCCGATATCGGTTTTTTATCGTGTGGATGAGAACCCAGATACAGGTAGGCAAGAGTTAAATCAGATTGAGCAATTGTCATTAGGATTTATGCCAAACGCTACCTTAAGGCTATTTTTTTAATTGAAGCTTATATCTCTTTTTTTAAAGCTTTGATATCTGTTATCAATTGGGCTATGGATGACCTGTTCAATCCATTGTAGATACCTCTAATATGCTTTTCCTTGTCTATTAACAAGAAGTTTTCTGTATGTAAAAAATCATCTACACTTTTGGGCTCGCCTAAATCATTTTCTACGAAATAGTGATTTCTGCCAAGCTCATAGATTTCAGTTTTTTCTCCAGTCACCAAATGCCATTTAGTATCCAATACACCATATTTGTTGGCATATGCTTTTAGGACGGATACGGAATCTATAGAGGGCGTTACCGAGTGGGAGAGTATCAGAACCTCAGAATCGTCTTTAAATACTTCCTGAATTTTGGTCATGTTGTTGGTCATCTTAAGGCAAATACCAGGACAGCTTGTGAAAAAGAAATCTACCACATAAATCTTGTCGTCAAATGTTTCTTGCGTGATGGTATCTCCTAACTGATTTGTTAATTGAAAGTTGGGAATTTTGTGAAATCCTTTTTCTTCATTACTTCCGGGAGTTATCCAATTTGGAGTAAAAGATTCATCACCAAAGTAGGGGAGGTGTTCAACCCTGCTGGTTTTCTCTATACTTGCGGTCTCCTTCTTGACCTCTTTTCTACAACTTGAAAAACCAATCAATAGAAAAATACATAAATAGCCGACGAGATTATTTTTTAGATAGTACAACATCCTCATTTTTTAGTTTATAACATGAATTAGCCCGTCTCATACTAAAGATCCTTCCGTTTTTGGGGCAAGCCTGTTACAAACCAAATTCCTGCCCTTTGCCCAGTTTTCTCGATTCCTACGATTTTACCATTTATATAATTAGCTTCTAAGCCAAAAATACCAATGTTCCAACATGCTTTACTGGTATCTTACTTAGTAAGGCCATTGTCAGCATCATTGGAATATGAAAATAATATTACTAAAGTTGAAATACTTTTTTTAGTCCCTATTAGGTCTTTCCCTTTTTTCAGGTTTCGGAGCTTTTTCAAATTCCTCCGCAGTGATATAACCATCTTCATCCAGATCAACTTCGTCAAACCTTTTTTTCAATCGTCCTTTGACCTCGGCTTTTGAAAGTTTCCCGTCCTCGTCCTCGTCCATTTTTTCCAATAGCTGCTCAAATGTGGGAGGTTCTCTTCTTTCCCTATCCTGATTCTGTTGGGCTTTTAGATTACAAGAAGTCAATAATCCAACTACTCCAATAGAAACTCCTAATTTTAAAATGCTAATCTTCATGATTTCATGGTTTTACTTTTTAAGTTTAGATGCAATTGTTTTTAAAAACTTGTGGGTGCTACTATTTTTTTATCCTGATTCTAAAAAATCATTCTAAATTGCAGTAGCAATCAACTCGATATTTATTGGAGGATAAGCATTTTTTAAAGGACCTTAAAGAGCAAAAACAATCTGCATATGCCCGTTTGTTGGATGAATATCAAGGTATGGTTTTTAATACGTGCCTCTCTTTTGTTCCCAATAAGGAAGATGCCGAAGACATTGCCCAAGAAGTTTTTGTTGAGGTTTATAATTCCATTATAAAGTTTAAGGGTGACTCTAAACTTTCCACGTGGATCTATCGAATTTGCGTGAACAAAAGTCTAGAGTTCATTCGGAAAAAAAATACAAAAAAGCGTTTTGGATTTATGCAATCCCTTACTGGGAATGGGGTCCCAATTGACAAATCCTCCTATTTCACAGAGTATAACCATCCAGGTATACAATTGGAAAATAAGGAGAAGAGCGAGCTTTTGTTCAAAGCAATAAATAAGTTGCCAGAGGCACAAAAAGTGGTGTTTACTTTACATAAGATAGATGAAATGAGTTATAAGGAAGTGAGTGAAATCACTGAAAAAAGTGTGTCTTCGATAGAGTCATTGTTATTTAGGGCAAGAAAGAATTTGCGAAAGATTTTAACAGAATATTATAAAAAAGAACATTAGGCCGCAAGGTTGAAATAAAAAACACATCTAATCAATAGAACCTTACTAAAAATCATGGATGATAAAAAAAATACTTCTGAGTTTATAGATGAACTCATTGAGTCCGCATCTAAAATAAAAGCGGTGAATACCCCTCCTTTCTTCAAGGATAGGGTATTGAACAAGTTGTTTGAAGTAGACCATACGGAGAAAAAAATAGATTTTTTTGGTTGGTTTACCCCAAAGTACCAGATTGCCGTATTACTGCTTTTCGCGATTTTAAACCTTACGGTACTCTACGTATATCGGTCTTCTAATAAGCAACGGGATTTACTAACATTTGTGGAAACATACGGCTTTTCTGATTCGGAAAGCGAATTGATTTTAAACTGATTTCTATGAAGAAGAATAGTACTATAATTGTTTTGTTGACTTTTTTGGTGGTCATGAACGGTATCCTATTGTTCCTCGTGTTAAAAAAACCTGACAGGAGAAAAAGACCCCCAAGAACCTTTATAAGCCACCAACTTGGCTTTGATGAAATCCAGCAACAGAAATTCGAAAAGATAGACGCTGAACATCAAAGTAAAATGAGGGATATAGATGACCGTTCCAAAGATTTAAAAGAATATCTTTTTTCGGGATTAGGGGATGCAAACTTTACGGATAAAAAAATAGATTCTGTCACAACTTTAATAGGGGAACTTAGCAAAGAAAAAGACAAGGAAACTTTTTACTACTTTGAGGAATTAAAAAAGGTTTGTAACGAAGAACAACAAGAAAAGCTGGAAACTATTTTGTCCAGTGCTTTACGACATGGTCGAAGGGGACCGCCACCTCCTGGCAGATAACACCAAAAATGTAGGGAATCCCGATATAATTTTTACCAAATATCCTTGATACAAGAGATTTTTAAAATTTATTTGAATTTAAACGCAAGTTTTTTTTGAGTAACTCATCTAACTATATAAGAAGGTTAGATGGTTTTTATAAACCGTCTTTCGATTGATGATTTAGTTTTTTAGTTGTGAAGAGCCCAAGTTCCATTGGAACTTGGGCTTTTGTTTATAACTTACTTTTAATGGATCTTATAATGATGGGTGCATGAATCCTGGAGTTTTCAATGAACCATTTGTGGGTTTCCATGCCTCCACAGATTACCCCGGCTAAAAAGAGCCCTTCCACGTTGGTTTCCATGGTATCAGGATTGTATTGGGGCAGTCGTTTTTCATCTTTCGATAATTCAATTCCCAGATTTTCCAAGAATTCAAAATTGGGCATATACCCAGTAAGGGCAAGCACAAAATCATTTTCTAGGGACACAGTGCCATCTGGTGTGTTGAGAATAATTTCAGTAGGTTTTATTTCCTTGACCGTAGTATTGTAATGCGCTATAATGCTTCCTTCTTTAATTCTATTGATAATATCTGGCCTTACCCAATACTTCACCCGTTGGCCAACTTCTGGACCGCGAATGATCAAAGTGACCTCTGCCCCTTTGCGCCAGCATTCCAAAGCAGCATCTATGGCAGAATTACTTGCTCCTATCACCGCTAATTTTTGACTTGCATAAAAATGTGGGTCTTTGTAATAATGGGAAACTTTTGGTAGGTCTTCTCCTGGTGCATTGATTTTATTGGGCAAATCATAAAAGCCAGTTGCTACAACAACATTTTTTGCAGTGTATTTGTTTTTATCGGTTTCTATTTGAAAGAGGGTGCCGTCTTTAATAACACTCGTTACTTTTTCAAATAATTTGATTTCCAATTGGTTGGATGTCACAATTCTCCTGTAGTACTCTAGAGCTTCATTCCGTTTGGGTTTCGCTTCTTTGCTGATAAACGGAATTTCATCAATTTCCAACTTTTCCGAAGAAGAAAAAAACTGCATGTTTATAGGATAATGAAAAAGCGAGTTTACGATTGGTCCTTTTTCTAGTATCACATAGGACAAACCTTGTTTTTTTGCTTCTAGCCCACATGCTATTCCAATGGGACCACCACCAATAATAACTACGTCGTACTCTTGCATTAACCAATAATTTCTTTAAGATTTTTAATGGTCTCTTTTGGATTTTCGCTCTTGAATACAAAACTACCTGCAACAAGAACATCGGCACCCGCATCGACTAATTTCATGGCATTGGTCGCATTTACTCCCCCATCAATTTCAATAAGTGCCTTAGAATTTTTCTTTTTGATAAGATTTTTTAGATCACTGACCTTTCTATAGGTGTTTTCAATAAAGGATTGTCCACCAAAACCAGGATTTACACTCATCATACAAACCAAATCTATATCTTGAATGATATCTTCCAACAAGTTGATTGAAGTATGGGGATTCAAAGCTACTCCAGCCTTCATTCCTTCATCCTTTATAGCTTGTAATGTTCTGTGCAAATGATTGCAAGCTTCGTAATGCACCGTTAAATTGTTAGCACCTAAATCCGCGAATGTTTTGATATACCTATCTGGTTCAACAATCATTAAATGAACATCCAAAGTTTTTTTTGCATGTTTGGATATTGCCTGCAGAACGGGCATACCAAAAGAAATGTTGGGTACAAAAACACCATCCATTATGTCCAGGTGAAACCAATCGGCTTCACTTTGGTTCACCATTTCCACGTCACGCTGTAGGTTGGCAAAATCTGCCGCTAATAGGGAAGGGGCCACCATTTTTGTACTCATATTGCTATTTTGTAAATCTCATGCAAAAGTAGCAAAATCAAATGGTTCGGTAAGGGTTGACCTCAGTTCTAAACCTAACCGCTAGCTATTATTGATTTTGGTGAAAAACAGATTTTGAATACCATCGGTTCTGATAAAGAACCCAGTAACATTTCCATTTTGATTTCTTTCAAAGGTGATACTGCCAAATTGTATGGCACTACTTCTAAAAACGTTCTTCACAACTGGGGAAAATGTCGCCATACTATTTTCAGGCCCGTTTACGACTAGCGTGTTATCCTCAATTTTAAAGGTATAAACACTATTGAGTTGTTCGTTATAAAAACTTCCTTTAAAATGGTTCAATTCTTCTGCTGTATATGTTATAGGCTCATACTTTTTGTAGCGGTAGGGATCTCCTATGCCAGATTTGATATCATACACTTGTTTGCCATTTTCTTCGGAAAAGGTAAAGATGATAACATCATCACTTTCTACCTTTAGTTGAAAACTCCCTTTTTGTTGTAATGGAACCGTGGCAAGTCCTTGGTCTTGTCCAGGCCTTGTATAGACCAAAGTGTCATTTTCTACAAAAAACCTTCTTGCTGCTGCTCTTTCAGCAGTCCAGTAATCTCCTTCATAGGTTTGTAGTTCAGAAGTGGTTACTTTTCTGGATTTTATTTTAGTCAAATCAACTTCGTTTGGTTCTGGAAATTTATCTTCTATAAAGTGAATCGCCATCATCATTGCGGGCATTCCGTTGTAACTGTTATTATTGCCCATTACAAAAGAAGTAAGGTCTTGTTCTGGGAATCTGAACACATTAGTACCGTAACCACCTACCAAACCATATTGCCAATATGCCGGAAGCCCTCTTTCTAAATGGTAGAAAGACCTTCCCAAGGTCATTTGTCCCCAAGATGAATTGTAAGTAGCACCATTATCTAGTTTAACCAGTAGATCCAATTGTTTTATGGCCTTGTTTAGTATTGAAGGCTGTTTACTGGCCAGTGTAAGTTTTTTATACCATACCAACAGATCTTCTGCTGTAGTATATAAATTAGTAGGGCCTACATTACTTAAATTCAGTACTTCCTTTTTTAGCGCCTCTCCATCAGTTTGATACGAATGTGCCACATTGGGTATAATACTATTGTAATCCTCGACAAATGTGCTATTGTTCATTTGTAAAGGGTTGAAGATATTCTTTTTGGAAAAGACCGTCAATGATTCGCCCGAAGCTTTGGCAATAACCTCAGCTAAGAGCGTGAGTTCAGTTTTGGAAGTTAGATATGAGAATTTTGTACCGGGTTTAAAGTTTAATGCTTTTTGTGTGCATATTAGGTGCATTGCATCCTTATGGGTAAAAACATCGTCTTCTTCCTTACCTAGTAGTAATTTTAGTATTTCATAATCATTCAAGCCGCTGGAATGGTTTACCAGGTGACCAATGGTAAGTTCGTGCTGGTACACAGGTAGCTCTGGAATGTATTTTTGAATGGGCTCATCCATCCTTAACTTTTCCATTTTCTCCAGAAGAAGAATGGATAGTACTGTAAATTGTCTGGAAAGATGATCAATTTGAAACTTGGTTTTGGGGTCGATGGCCCTACTGGTTTCTATGTCTGCAATTCCAAAACCTTTTAAGTACTGTGTTTCGTTTCCGTAAATCAATCCTGCGGCCATTCCAGGTTTGTTGGGATTGTTCCATTCAATGAAAATACTGTCAATGCTTTGTTCTTCCAATGCGGATAGTTGTGCGGACCCCGTTACTATGCTTAGGATAAAGAATAGTGTACTAAGCGTTTTTTGAAGCTTCATTCTGGATAGTTTTTAAAAGTGAACGATTTATGTATTACCTTCCATAAGCCCTGCACTTTTAGTAACATTAAATAGTCGGTATAAATTCGTTTTGGACCGGGCATTAAGATTTCAATTTTGGCCACTGCTGCATTTCCTTCGTAATCAATAGCGAGTACTTTACCAATTCGATTGCTTTTTTTGCCGGGTTTGATGTTGCCGATATATTGTTTTCCAGACCAGATTTGGAGAGAGTCATTTTTGACGAAGTACAGATTGAAATCTTTGTCAAAAGCGCTTCGGAGTTTATCTGGCTCACCGTTTGAGGTACCTTCAATATAATCGTAGAGCACCTTGTTTATGTCTTCAATTTCAGATTGGGAATACGTAAAAAGTACTCCTGTTAATAGCAGGGTTATTGTGATGGCTTTTTTCATTTTATATTGTTTTTTAAAGCGTTAACTATTTTTCTTGCTACGGACGCTGCAGCAGTAGGGTCTTGTCCGGTGATAAATCTGCCATCAGCAATCGAATAATCATCCCATCCCTCTTCTGAGTACACGAAATCGCCCCCTCGTGTTTTTATCATCTGCTCAATGGAAAAAGGAAATTGCTTGTAGTATACAGCATCCATATTCTCGAACAAATCGGGGAAACCGTTAACTTTCTTTCCTTCATAAATGAACTTTCCATCAGAGGTTTTTAGGTTAACAAGTCCTGCCGTACCGTGGCAGATAGCGGAGACTATTCCATTGTTATTTTCATAGATTTCCAATGTGATTTTTTGAATGGCTTCGTTTTGTGGTACTCCGAACATGGCAGCTCCACCACCGCCATAATAAACCGCTGTATAGTTAGAGGCTTCTATTTCCTCTGGTTTTTTAGTGTGTTTCAGAAGTTTCATAAATTCAAAGTCATACAGGTATTTCTTTTGGATAGAATCCGATGTGTTCAGGTAACCTATAGGAATAGCTCCACCTTCCGGACTCACAAAATCTATAACATATCCTTCCTTCTTTAAGACGTCGAAGGCTAGGACTATTTCGGCAAAATGATTGGATGCGTTTATATCGGTATCTCCATAGGTATGTTGATTGGATACTATGAATAATATATTATCCTTTGGTAAGCTTGAACTTTGAACCTCTTCTAAGTCCGAGGGCTTTTCCTCTTTGCCAACTTTTGAATTACAGCCTAACATAATTGCTAAGAGGCAGATGGATAAAAAAGTATTTCTCATTGCCAATTTGTTTTTCAGCAAAATGCACACACTTTTCCAAAAGCTGATTTTAGATTATAAAACAGGAGTTCGGATTTATAAATTTTTACCCTGTAATTGCGACTTATACTTAGCGGGTGTAGTACCCATTATTTTTTTAAAGGAAGTGTAAAATGTTGATTTTGAATTAAAACCGCACTCATAGCCAATGCTTTCCAGCGTCAGATGTTGGCTTGCGGTAAGCATCTGTTGAGCCTTTTCGATACGGTACTCATTTATGAAAAGGGGAAAGCTTTTTCCTGCATTATCGTTTAGAAGCTGGGATAATTGATGAACGGAAATTTGTAATTTTTTAGCGACATCAGAAGATTTTAAGTTGGCGTTCTTATAAAGTTCGTTTTCTTTCATAAGCGTATCCAGCTTTTCAAATAGATTTTCTGCGTGTGAGCTTTCAATTTTTTTATCCGCGTATTTTTGAGGTTGTAAGAAAAAGACAGTATTCTTTTTTCGATTTAAAAACAGGAGGAGCGAGAGTAAATAAAAAAGAAAGGAGAACGTAAGGGCACCAACTAAATAATACGTAAAACTTGTAAAATAATATGCGAACCAAATAATAAGGTTGCCACCAAAAACGCTTAAAACCCATATTTCAAATGAGCTAGATTTTCTTGGATCGTCTATTACAGTTTTAAGTGTGTTTCGCAATACCCAACCAGAGGCAACTATGTAAATGAACCATTGTGTATATATGCCATAGATTATATAAGGCCTCCAAAGGGCAATATTCGTCTCAAAAGGGTACAAATAGCCTACAATAAGAATTAGTAGTAAAAGAATTAAAATATGATACTTCCAAGTTTTGGCAATACGGCTATTGATTTCAATCACTGATTTTATGTAGAAAAATAAGAAAGGGCCAATGAAGAAACAGGCTGAAAGTCCTAATTGCAGATAGATGAAAGCCAAATCCGGTTTAAAATAGAAAACAACGGATTTTCCAATCCGAATGCTCATCATCAACAATAAAAACCCCAAGAATTTGGTTGCAATATGTTTTGGTTTGGCAAACCAAATAAAATACATGCCCAAAACCAAGCCATTGAACGCGCCCAATGCACTAAAAAAGAATAAAAGCGTAGTATTCAGCTCCATGGTTTACTTGGTATTCTTACTAAAAATAAACATTTTAGATAAAGCCATAGCGCAATGCCAAAAACTACACCGTGATTAATCCAAAAGGGTTGGTCTTAGTTTAAAGCTGGACCAAGGTTTAAAGAACTTTAACAAGAATGAGAATAGAATGTAAAGTTTTTATACAGCTTTTAAACAAAAAGGTTTCAAATATTTCAGTTAAAAGAAAACATTTTATAGACATTACATTAAAAATATATTGGATTAAGTGTTCTCTGTTCTTTGAATTAAACTTAAAACGTATTGAAAAACAGGTGGTTATGAGATAATATAAATGAAAAAACTCCGGTAATCAGC
>JBCCEC010000068.1:0-20079 GCA_039030475.1 Bacteroidota bacterium | reverse complement strand
GGAAGTTTTCTAATTTCCACTGATCCATATTCATAGAAAACAGCAACAACAGCAACAGTCAATCATCAGGAAAACCTTTTAAAACCATATACCATACCCAACCAGTTTTACGAAATTTACTTCACTTAAATGGCGCTTGCAGCTTTCTCTCCTTATTTCATATCATGAATGCTAGAAATGTTATCTGTTTTCATCCTCTCGCTTAATTTTTTTCTCATTCAAAAAAATAAACTACTCCGCATTATCTGCAGTCCGGCGAAGACCCCCGTGGTTATGCAATTTGCTTGAAAATTCGAATGTCTTTGTTGAGCTTTTTAATGGCTAAAGAGTCACCCATTTCGTTATAATACGCTCTTAGTGCATTTTCTGCTTCATCATACTTTCCAATAGCTTTTAAAGACTGGTTAAGTTTGAAATAATAGGAAGCATCACTAGTATTTCCAGATCTGGAAGTTACAGTTTTGTACCATCTTGCAGCCGAGTGCATATCAAAAGTATTATAGTAAGAGTCAGCAAGGTTCTTCAACACCTGTTGGCTTCTATCGCTAGATAAGGCTTGTTCGTATAGCGGAATGGCATCGCTGTAAAACGCTCTTTCAAAATAAGTGTTTGCACGCTCTAATTCTTGTTGTGCCACCATTGGGTGCAAGCCCAAACCGATAATGAGGAGGAAGATCAGTTTTCTCATAGCTTAATAGAATCTAGGGGATTTATCGTATCCTTTTTTGAGACCGAGAAGGTCAAGGTCAAAGAGCGCAAAAATTTCATGGGAGCCTGCATTAAAACTTCCTAGGTTGGATAAGGTATAGTCATAAGCATATCCAATACGGATTGCAGGTACAACAGATATGTTGAACATGGCGCTCACAGCATCTTCCAATCTATAGGATAATCCACCTTCGAACCTGTTGTTGAACAAAACATTCAACGAAGTATCCAGTGAAATAGGCGAGCCTGCAACCATTTTGGTCATGATAGATGGTTTTATCTTCAAGTTTGGATTCAATTCGTAGATATAGCCAGAAGTAAAGAAAAGGTGTATTTCTTCTGAACCTATCCTATTTATTCCATCTTGATTATCAAGATGCGTTGAAGTCAATAAGTTTGGTGCTGATACCCCAGCGTAGAAGTTGGGTCTTGTATAAAAAGCACCAACGCCAACATTGGGGAAAATACTATTCAGGTTTTCGTTGAATGCTTCATCATCTTGAAACTCGGGCAATCTAAAACCACTAAAATTAGTTTCAAAATTTGTGATTCCCCCCTTAAGTCCCAAGGATAGGTTACTGTCAGCATTCAATTTTAAAATATAGGCAAAATCAACATAAACATTGTTCTCTTTTAAAACACCATCACCAATGTTGTCACTTATAAGGGATATACCAGTTTCTACTTTATTGCTCAAAGGTGCGTGGGCAAAAAATGTTAGTGTTTCGGGAGCACCCTCTGCATTTTGCCATTGTGAACGATAAAGGGTTCCAAAATTTATCATTCCCGTTTCATTGGTCGTATATGCTGGGTTAATAATGCTCATATTATACATATACTGGGTATACTGAGGATCTTGCTGTGATTTTACTCCCAGCGCATACAATAAAAATAAGAGTGCTATATATAGTTTTTTCATGTTTTTATTTATTGGCTGAGATATAATCTACCTTGTTTTGGCTCGAAACCTTCACGATTAAATTCTATGACATAGAAGTATACACCATTGGGAGCCGTGTTTCTTCCACCTTCCGAACCGTCCCATGCCGGATTGTCCATATCTCCTTTAAAAAGGGAATTTCCGTAGCGGTTAAAGATTTCGAGTGTAAAGTTTGGAAAAATGGTTTCTATATTAGGTACAAAGAAGGTGTCGTTTCTACCGTCACTATTCGGTGAAAACCCATCTGGAATGAAGAAATCATATGCATCTGGATCACAATTGTTCAAATCTACAGGGACTGCTACTCTATTTGGATTGATGCAACCTGTTTCTACATTATAGCTTTGCGCATAGTACGTAGTATCATCGATTAAGGGTTCAAAACTGGATAGTGCTTCGCCTCCTTCTTCGGTTATGAACCATTCAACTTCGGCATCTATAATGTTTTCTAAATTGATAAGCTCATTAACGGTTGGATTGTCCAATCCACAAAGAGATAATTCAGTTGCACTTAAATCTGGTGATGGAGGGTTTATTACTGTAGGAATAACTTCCAATCGCATATCACTTTCACAAAACCCGTTTAATTGCTCTACTGCAAAATAGGATTGTCCGTCCACCAAAACTTCATTGGAATCTATTAAAGTTCCGCCCGTAGCCGAAGAGTACCATACAATACTTCCACCATTTGTTGAATTGACATCCAAATCGGCGAGCGTCAAATTATCGGAACCGCAAAGAATTGGCATGGCGTTGGTAATCGTTGGAATGTCAGCGGTTACGAAAGCAACCTGAACCCGTATTCTGGAAGAGCTTACACAATTGTTACTTGGATTGGTGCTCAAAATATAATAATCCTCCCCATCCACCAAAGGTGTGTTTAAAGGTAGTGTGACATCATCGGTATTGGTTTCGAAAAAAGAGATAGTTCCAGAAGCGGTAACCGAAATGTTTTCTAAAGTTGGGGTTCCGTCGTTTAAACAAAATGTTTGTTCTGGAGCCGCTTCTATGACTTCTGGTGTTCCACCGATCGAGAAGTTTTCCTGAAGTTCAAAATCGAATACCGCACGGCATGGCGTGGTATCATCTTGTGTACTGGTAAGGTTAACGGCATAGTTACCATCTGGCAATGTGGAAATATCTATTTCATAGTCGGCAACACCTCCAGTGAAGTTTATCGAATTACTTGTTAATGATGTCATCGAGTTTTGTTCAACAACCTCGTAATCTATGGTATAACTACCATCAGATAGTGCAGGAGCATTTACTTGAACGTCGATGGCCGTGGCATCGCAATTGTTGTCCACTACAATGGCCAAATCTATTTCTTCTGGTGTTGGAATCACTTCAACGGTAGCACTTAACATACAATCGATTAAAAAACTGCCAGTTACTTCTATAGCGATATTGTAATTGCCATCAGTATCAAAGTTGGTCGAAGGAATATTAAAAGTTGCGTTTCCATTGGAAAAATCAATGTTCTGGGCAATAAGGTCGGTCGTAGAATTGTCTGGATTTGTTATGGTGTAATCAATATCGTAGGTCTCATTGGAAAGATTTCCGGCGAGGTCCAATATGTTATCGAGTTGAACGGTTGCATCTATATTGGGACAAACACTTTCGCCCAGGGCCACTGGGTCAGAAACCAGGAAAAGCGCTTGTGGCACATTTATGTTTGGGCATATTGGGCGTTCGGGATCAGTTCCGGTAATCCCTACGATATCCAATTCCACAAATTCATTGATAGGCACTGCCGCAGGGGAAATGGTAAAAGTTCCGGTTCCATTGTTCAGTTCAACGGCAGCTGTAGCATTGTTTAGTCCATTGCTACTGTTCACGGTATACGAAATGTCGTATTCGCCATCCGGTAAAATGGATTGATCATAATTTATAACGATGTCATAAGGGTCGCCCAAACAGTAATTTGGTGCTGTCAGATTTCCTTCCAGAGCTGGCAGTATAACAATTTCTATTTCGGTAAACTGTATAGAACATACGGGATGGGAAGGAAAGACCGAATAGGTAAAGGTATAGGTGCCATAGCCAAAGTTGGTATTGATTTCTTCTACGTTTATAACACTATCCGTTAAATTGTCTATTTGGTTTGTCCCACCTTCGGACCACGTTCCATTGGGATCTTCGTCCACTAACAAGGTGGTTAGGTCAAGATTGGTGAAACCAGATAAATCTTGGTTCGTGCAAACCACAAAATCTATAGATTGTCCAGAATCTGCTGCTGGATGTATTTCTAGGATAACAGTGGATTGTTTGCTTACGCAAGTATCCACATCTGGTACGGTATACGTAAAGGTATATTCCCCTGGTCCTGCCAAAAGTGCATTGAATAAATTGTTGGTCAGAAAACCAGTAGGCACCACCTCTTGCCATACACCATTGAAATCAGGGATTTTCCCATCGATATTGCTGCCAAGAAAACCAAAAAGATTAACAGCTATATTTTCACTGCAGGCATTGGCACTACCATCTATATTGTCCTCACCGGCATAACCACCTAAATTTATAGTAACGGTTGCCGATTCCCCACAATCATTGTTAGTATACGTAAATTCATGAACACCATAATTGTTGATTTGCCATAAGTCCACGATACCTGTGTTTATGTCCAGTGCAAAAAAATTGGCAGGATCTGTGGTAGACCAAACACCACCCACAGCAGGTATTCCATTTAAATTTGCGAACAGGTCAAAATTTCTATTTGTGATATCATCATGTTTGTCACAAACAGTAACGGTATTGTCCGACCCTGCACATTGAGAATATGCAACGGAAGTTGTGCCCAAAAGGCCAAAAAAAAGTGTAAATAGATGTCTTTTAAAAGTAGTTCTAAACCCCATGGAAGTTTTTGATTAATTCAAATTTATCGGTTGTGCCATCCTATCTTAAATCATGAGAACATGTCAAGGAATGGACAGCACAATAAAAAGACAGATAGTTTAGTGCGAATAACACCCAAATATCTGTTGAGGTTTAGAAGCGCAAAACTACTTAATTTTCTGGATTTATAAATAATCTTTGTCATGAATACCAAACGTATTTTCAGACGTTGTCAAATAATTCATTTTATCCATAAGTAGCTCTAACTACCAATAACTACAAAAGCTTCTTTTTAGTCTTTAAGAGTTGTGATTCTTGCAGAATATGTTGTGTAAGTGGTAAAAGCATCCTTCGTATTTTGTTTTCAATTAGTTCAATGGCTATGGTTATCTTTATCCTGAAAATAGATTTTTGATGCAAATACATTTTATAGCCATTGGAGGGAGTGCCATGCACAATTTGGCACTCGCTTTGGAATACAAGGGATATAATATAACAGGAAGTGATGATGTCATTTTTGAACCTTCCAAGAGCCGTTTGGAACAAAAAGGCTTATTGCCCGAAGCCTTTGGTTGGTTTCCTGAAAAAGTACATGATAAATTGGACGCGGTGGTTTTGGGAATGCACGCCAAACCAGATAATCCTGAATTACATAAAGCAAAAGAGTTAGGCTTAAAGATTTATTCGTATCCTGAGTTTCTTTACGAGCAGTCCAAATACAAGACTAGAGTGGTTATTGGAGGTAGTCATGGTAAAACCACTATTACTTCTATGATTTTACACGTATTGGATTATCATGATATTGAAGTGGATTATATGGTCGGTGCCCAATTAGAGGGTTTTGACAGAATGGTGCACTTAACAGAAGAAAACGATTTTATCGTTTTGGAAGGAGACGAATATTTATCATCCCCTATTGATAGAAGACCAAAATTTCATTTATACCAACCAAATATTGCGCTCTTGAGCGGTATTGCATGGGACCATATCAACGTTTTTCCCACATTCGAAAACTATGTAGAACAGTTTCAGATTTTTGTGGATGGTATTGTACGTGGAGGCAGTATTACCTATAATGAAGAAGATGTAGAAGTGAAAAAAGTAGTTGAGAAAACAGAAAACTCGATTCGCAAGCTTCCCTACGGTACGCCAAATTATAGGGTTGAGGATGGGAAAACCCTTTTAGATACTCCCGAAGGGGAGATGCCCATTGAGGTTTTTGGAAAGCACAATTTGAACAACCTTGCGGGAGCCAAATGGATATGTCAAAATATGGGTGTGGACGAAGATGATTTTTATGAGGCAATCGCATCATTCAAGGGAGCTTCAAAACGGTTGGAAAAGATTGCGGAAAGTTTGGGAAAAGTCGCCTTCAAAGACTTTGCACATTCACCAAGTAAAGTTAGGGCAACAACCCTTGCGGTCCGAGAACAGTATCCCAATCGAAAACTGATTGCCTGTTTGGAGCTGCATACTTACAGTAGTTTAAATGCTGATTTTTTAAAAGAATACGATGGTGCTTTGGATGCTGCGGATGAAGCATTGGTCTTTTATTCTCCAGAAGCCATCAAAATAAAACGATTGGAGGAAGTTACCGCAGCGCAAATTGCAAAAGCACTGAACAAATCCGATGTAAAGGTTTTTACGGATTCAAACGATTTTAAAATATCGTTATTTAATCAAAATTTTGACAATTCCGCTTTGCTATTGATGAGTTCTGGAGATTATGGTGGACTGGATTTTGAAAAAATAAAAACCACTTTTCAGTAACTGAGTAATAGTACAGAAGGTTATATGAAAAACATCTTAGAACTAGTTATTTTACAAACTCCTTGCTAGAGGTAATTTTACCTCTGTCGTATACAATTTCTTTGTTCAACTTTCCAGCAAGATTATAGAATTTCCAAGTACCATGTTTTACATCGTTAAGATAATTCCCTTCACGGGAAAGTCTCTCGGCTTTGTTGTATTTTAGGTATAATCCGTTTTTAACATTGTTCTTAAATGTAGTTTTTTCGCTTATAATGCCATTTTTGGCATTATAGTTTTTCCAAACACCATCCTTGTAGCCATCTGCATAGTTGCCGGATAAAATCTTTGTTCCGTTTTCATGGTATAGCTCATAAAGACCGTTCTTTTTTCCATAATCGTAATGTTGAACCTCTTTTTTGGCTGCATTTTTGTGAAACAATTCACTTATCTGGAGTTGGTCTTCTATAAACTTCATTTTTCTCAACAATACCCCATCTTGATTGTATTCCAATTTATCCCCATCAAGTTTTCCATCTTTTAGCTGTTTATGAAAACGAAGTTTTCCGTTAGGAAAATAGTCTTTTTGGATGTAGCTATCGTTTGCGGTATGGTCTCTTTCCCAAATTAGGGTTCCATCCTCATATTTTTCCTTCCAATGACCAGTAGGTTCATTGTTTTTGTAGTACTCGGTTCTAACTCCTGAAATGTTTTGACTGCTGTAGTGCAACTTCTTCATCCATTTGCCTTCCTTTAGTCCATTCTTGTAATTTTCAAGAGTCATTAGTTCACCTTTGTCATCGAACGTCTCCCATTTACCTTCTTCCTCGCCCTTTAAAAAGTATCCTTGTTTTTGTATTTTACCATTTTGATGATAGGTAGTGAACGTTCCATTTGCAATCCCATCTTCATAGTTCATTATCTTTAAGACACGATCGTTGTAATCGTATTCCTTGGATTGCCCATGCTTTTTTCCATTTTTGAAATTCAAATCGAAGTAATTACCCCGTTCATCAGAAATTTTATAATGACCCTCAAGTACATTGTTTGCGTTGTCCTTGAAAATGATTTCCCTCCCAAATTGTTGTTTTTCCACATCGTACCAGGTAAGATAGGTTTGTGCAAATATTGAATTTCCTATCAAAAGCAATACTATTTGGATAATAATTAATCTATCTGATTTGAACATAGTATTTAAATTTTGAATCTATAGACAAGAAAGACCCACATGAGTGGGCCATTGTTGTTTTGTATTTTGACTTTTATCCTTAAGAGTTTAGTCCAGAACCGGTATTTATGGTCTTTTTTCTGTTAAGCAGGGTTTTAGCTGATAACAGAACACCTAAAAAGACTAGAACATACATTCCGTATGCGGAAAGAAGATTGCCAAACTGTGTTTCTACAAGTACGGGATTACTTTCTCTATATTTTATGGAAATAGTATCTCCTTTAGATTTCATACTTCCAATGAAAGGAATTCTAAAGAGTTCTGCTATGCCAATTTGTTCACTGCCATCTTCTAGTTTATATTTTATGGTTGCTGTTTCCCTCGTTCTTTTTCCTGTATGAAAAGTGATCTCGGTAATCTCTCCTTCGGTTTCGATCCACTCATCATTTTGGCTATAACCAATGAGAGAAGAAAATAAGAGTATTGTTAAGTATACGCATTTCATGGTTTAGGCAATTTTCTTTAGGATTACAATGTTTTGGTTCATGAGTTTTTCTTGTTTAGAAGCTAATAGTGTTCGGACTATCATGGGAGCAATACCCCTTGACTTGGAATGGTAACCATTCACAATATGGTTTGTCACAACGGGCATCATCTTTAAGGTGTTTTTATCCAGAAACCTTAAAATAACTGCATATACCCCACTTTTCTTTATGAGAATACATTTTTCCATCTTGTTCCCAGGTGGAACTTCCCAATTGTTCCAGGTTTTCGTGCAATTGTACTCACTTTCTGTTTTAAGAAAGTCCAACACCTTATCCAAGGAGTCATAAGCTTCATTGATTTTAATCTGTTTTTCCATACGTTGATTGATTTTTATTAGGTATTGATTAATAGCAGGTGATGGGTAAAAGAGTTTTTGTTTTATTCTATAGGTGTAGAAAAAACATTTAATATAATTTCCATGAGATGAAACATTGTATAATTCCGTCTATTTTTTTAAAGTGCTATAGTTCAAACTTTATAGCCTTTGGTTACAAGAATTTATACTGTTGCCAAATCTAAATTAAGATGCTATGTCTAAATGATACACGTCAAAAAGTCCATTTTATTAAACAGTGGTAACAAACAATAGTTTTTGTCATTCATTGGGGATATTCTCTTTTTCCTGTTTTCTTAACCCTGTAACTACAGGTTTCATTTTCAACATATTCTACCTTATGTTCAGATAACAGCAAGGAAATTATATGTCTAGTTTCAGAATCATTGAAGCCTAACTGCTCCCCTAAATCCAATTCGTTTAATCTTCCATTGTTCTTTTTTAAAGCGCTGAAGTAGTACTCTTTATCTTCCATAAACTTTATTTTTTTACGATTATCATCATATGTGGACTAAACGGGAGAAGGTATGCATCGTTTTCTGTAATTTGGATAAGATGCATCAACGTGTCTTTTTTTCTTTCATCGTTCATACTTGCAAAATAATCTTTATCCAACCAAGCCATTCCTTCAACAGCATAGGTATTAATGTAAGTTAGGCCTTGCTCTAGAAATTCTGTTTTCAGTTCTTCTGGGTTATGATAAAAGGCTTCTGCCAGAAGCCATGGAAAGTCATCCGGAGGATTGTGGATTCCTTTTGAAAGTTCCTCTTTGCACATTTTAAAAAATGGAATTTTGTGTATAAGCCCGTTCAATAGGCCAACCAGGGTGGAAGCGGTACAATTAATGGCAAAACCTAATATGATTCCGTCCTTTTTTAAAACGCGTTTGGCTTCGCTTATGGCTTTTTCACGTTCTTTTCTTTCTTGAAGATGATAAAGTGGTCCATGCAAGATTACTACATCTGCAAAGTTGTTGGGAAGGTTAAGTTTTTGTGCTTTTCCCAAACTAACAGAAAATTTCTTTTTTAATTTATTTGCCCTGTTTTGAGCTATTTGGATATGTTTTGGCACCGGTTCTATCAAGTGAACTTCATAGCCCTTTTTTGAAAGCCATTCCGAATATTTTCCAGTACCCCCTCCAACATCGATTATTCTACAATTAGGGTATGGGATGTATTTTTCAATCAATGACTTGATCCTTTCAAATTCGAAGACACCCATACCTTTGTCCAGTCTGGTCTCTTCGGATGCTTTAGTATAGAAAAGCTCTATGTTTCTGCTTACTAACTGCTTACTGCTCATGTTTATTTTTTTGAGCTCTATCCTAAAGCAAGGCATAACCGCATAGCAAAGCGATAGAGCAATCGATTTCGATTTTTTTTGATAAATAATTTGGATTGTAAAGTGCACGTATCCTTTACATCTAGAATTTGAAATCAATGATGCAGGTAATGACACTTATAAAATAAGTGTCCGTCTTTGTAGAAAGACTTGGATACTATGTTTGAACTAGTAAATCAGACTGTAAAGATAAATTTTACTTCATAAATAGCATAATACTTTTCAGTTTAATGGAAATAAAATAAAATGGTAAATCCTTTAAACACCAAATTGCCTTAGGTGATGGTCTAGATGTTTGTATTGCATCTGTCCCCACTGTTTTGTGGTGAACGTGCCAAAAGCTGGATGCGGTTCCCAGGCTGTTCTGTCTCTTTGTTGATGAAATTCGTTAACAAGGGAAATTAATTTCTTTTTTTCTGAACTGAACTCTTTTTCCAGTATTACTTTGAACGGTTTTGGTGTTGGTAAGCCCTGTTTCCATAACTTGTCATTGTACATGCTCTTTTTAAAGCTCTGGTACAATAACTTCATAACAGGATTTGGTTTTTTCATTTTGTAATTCCCCAATGCTAAATTTAGAGGAAATTGGCAATGGTAAAGCATTTGCCCCAATTTCATTTTGCCCCATTCAGCATTTGTGGATTCGTTCAACTTTTCAATGCGTTCGATGACTTCTGTATGCCCATCTATTTCAAAAAGAGATTTCATATATCTTGGTTTGATGACTTTCAAAGTACAAAGTTTACGTTTTCGTGTCAAGTCAGGATAAATATATCAATATAAAACCTTGGACATTCAAAAAATCAAGGAACACAACAATGTAAATTCCATTATATTTAGACCATGCAAGAAAAGACGGTTTCCTTTTCCATTAAAAATTGGGCAGATGACGATAAACCAAGAGAAAAATTGGTTCAAAAAGGGCGCTCTGCACTTTCAGATGCGGAACTTATTGCAATTTTGATAGGCTCGGGAAATAGGGGGGAAAGCGCCGTGCAGCTTTCAAAGCGTATTCTTGCTTCCGTAAACCATAACTTGAACGAGTTGGGCAAGCTCTCTGTAAATCAATTAATACATTTTAAAGGCATTGGAGAGGCTAAGGCAGTTACGATTGCTGCGGCGTTAGAAATAGGACGACGTAGAAGGGGAGAGGAAGGTGAGAAGATCTCTAGAGTCTCTAGCAGCAAAGATGTCTTCGAGCTTTTACATCCTTTGGTTGGAGATTTGGAACATGAGGAGTTCTGGGTAGTCTATCTTAATAATTCTAATAAAGTAGTTCATAAATCTCAATTGAGCAAAGGCGGTATTACCGGTACTTTAGTGGATGTAAGATTGGTAATGAAGCGAGCATTGGAGCTTGGAGCAGTTGGGATAATACTTGCGCACAATCATCCATCCGGTACGGTAAGGCCAAGTTCTGCCGATAAGCAGATTACCCAAAAACTTAAAACGGCTTCCGAAGCTCTGGATATAAAAATATTAGACCACCTTATTCTGGCAGAACAGGACTATTTTAGTTTTGCGGATCAAGGAATACTTTAGTTGAAAAGTAACTATGTTATTGATATACACACATAAAATCACAAATCGGTTAACCTACACGGCAAAGCAGATTTTTGAAAAGATTTTAGGTGTAGAGATAACATTTACCACTAAAGTTGAAGACTTTATAAAGCATTCTGGCCCCAAGATCACCTATTCCAAACAACCTTTACAGAACGAGTTTTTTATTCGTAGCAATGACCTATTGTTTGAGCAGGGTATAAACGATTTGGAAATTAAAATGGCCGATTGGGAAGGTATTCCATGTTTTTTTGCGACGGGTGAAAAAAGTTCCATTCCCTATGATATTTTCTCGGCAAGCTTTTTTCTGTTGAGTCGATACGAGGAATATCTTCCCCATGTAAAAGATAGCGTAGGGAGGTTTCCTGCCAAGGAGAGTTTGGCGTACCAGCATAAATTTCTTGAGCTGCCAGTCGTTGACCTTTGGGCTTACAAGTTAATGGAGGCATTAAAGCAGCGTTTTCCAGATATTGGCCGTTCTCCAAGAGCGTACAGATTTACATCTATAATAAACGTAACCACTTCACATAGCTTTGCACACCGTGGTTGGACTAGAAGTTTGGGAGGATTTTTTCTGGATTTGGGAAGTTTAAAACTAAAGAGTTTGGTATATAGGCTGTCTGTTCTTTTGGGCTTGAAAAAAGACCCCTACGACAACTTTGATGAATTGATCAAGATCCATAAAAAGTTCCCTATAAAAACCATGTTTTTCTTTCAGTTTGCAAAATATTCTGCCCATGATAAAAACATTTCACCCAACAACAATAAGTTTGGATATCTTATAAAGTCGGTTGCGGATTATAGCGTGGTTTCCTTGAGTACTTCCTTTCTGTCATCTACGGACAAAGCAGTTTTAAAAGAAGAAAAAAGACAACTGAGCAATTTAATCAATAGACCTATAAACTATTCAAGGTTACGTTATAATAAAGTCAACGTTCCCACTACATATCGAAATCTAATAGAGACGGAGTTTACCGAAGATTTTTCCATGGGATACACCCATGAGATTGGTTTTAGAGCGGGTACCTGTACACCTTTTGGTTTTTACGATATCAATATGGAGGTAAAGCAGCCCTTAAAAGTCCATCCTTTTGCCATACATGACTATGCGCTTGTCAATTATGGAAAGGACTCAGAAGTTTTCGAGAAAATGGATAGAATTTATAGACAGGTCAAACAGGTAAACGGAGATTTCGTAACTGTTTTTTCCAATGAATTGTTGGGGGGCGACCATAAACTGAATTGGTTAAAACTCTATCAATCTTTTTTAAAGCGATACTATGTTTAAGGAGAGAGTCACCGACATTTTCTTTGATTTGGACCACACACTATGGGATTTTGAAAAGAACTCCGCGTTAACATTTGAAAAAATCCTAAACAAAAACGAGGTAGATGTACCCCTAAATGATTTTCTGGATGTTTATGTACCCATTAATTTTGAATACTGGAAACTCTATCGCGAAAATAAAATAAGCAAATCTGAACTCCGCTATCAAAGGCTGAAGAAGACTTTTGATACTATCGGTAAAAATGTTGCAGATGATGCTATACATATTTTGGGTCATGAATATATTGAGTACCTGTCGTCTTTTACCCATCTCTTCCCCGATGCTATTGAGGTTTTAGAATATTTAAAGCCACAGTACAGGTTACATATCATTACCAATGGATTTCAAGAAATTCAAGAGAAAAAACTAAAAGGCTCGAACATCCATCACTATTTTAACCAAATCATAGATTCAGAAAAAGCGGGTGTTAAAAAACCACACCCTTACATTTTTGAATTGGCATTGACAGAAGCTAATGTAGATGCTAAAAATGCGCTAATGATAGGCGATAGTTTAGAAGCAGATATTGTCGGGGCCATATCCGCAGGACTGCAAGCAGTGCATTTCAACTCACATAAAGAGCAACAGCACGATTTATGTAAAATCATCGACGATCTTATTGAAATAAAAAGTATTTTGTAGAGTTATAGTATAGTATTATAGCAGCTTATAATTCTTAGAAAACGTTAACCACATGCAACGATTGTTTTTCAATTGCTTCCTTGCGTTTAATTGTCTTTTTGCCTTTTTTGGATGTTCCGAAGAGCAAAACTTTGACCAGTTTGATGATTTAAGCGTCACTCCGTTAGTTGCATCCAGTATTTTTTATCTGGAGTCGGATGAACAGTTTATAAATACAGCAACAACTTTAAATGCCTTTTATACCGAAACTTTCAATTTTGATGCTTTCAACGAACAGTTTGTGGCCGAACGGTTGATAGAAGGAACAATTACCTACGAGATTGAAAATACAACCAGTAAACGATTGAATATCCTAGTGGAGTTTTTGGATGAAACGGAAGCTACCCTGGATTTTGAACTTTTCGAAGTCGAACCGGCCCCATCAGAGATTCAAACTATTGAAGTTCCTTATGGCCCCGGGGGCAAAAGCTTGGACATCTTGGCAACAACATCGAATATTAGGGTAACCGGAAATAATTTGGGAGACAACACCAGCGTATCTTCAAATGAAGAGCCTAAAGTGATCATGCGTTCTGCCGCAGAATTCTTATTCCGTTTAAAATGAGGTTGAAGAGACTAATCCTTTTAGCCACTTTCCTAAGTGTTTGGTTCATGCACGCCCAAAATAAGCAATTGCTGTATGATTTCTATGAAATTCCGCAATCGCTAATGGTAAATCCAGGAGTTAAGGCGACAGAAAAATGGCATACGGGAATTCCGGTTATATCAGGATTATCTTTTCAAGCCGGTACAAGCGGGGTGACCGTCAATGACCTCTTTGCCAACGATGGAATTGATTTTACAACAAAGGTTAGGGAACGTCTCTTGGATGTGATGAACCGAAAAGATGATTTTAGCACAACAAGTCAGATAGAAGGATTCAATGTAGGTTTTAGAGGGAGGAACAGGCCAGATGATTACTATTCCTTTGGAATGTATGGCGAAACCGATATCATTGTATACTGGCCCAGAGATTTGGCCATATTGGCTTTTGAGGGTAATGGCGGGGCAAATATTGGAAGAAGTTTTGACCTTGGCGATTTAAGTCTTAGGGGCGAGATGGTCAGTGTATTCCATTTTGGCGTAAACCGAAAGATTAGCAATACGCTAACTGTTGGAGCGAGAGCAAAAATCTATTCCAGTATCTTTCAGTTTAGATCTACCAAGAATTCGGGTTCATTTAGTACAACAGAAGGACAGAACAATATCTATACGAATTCTATAGTAGCCGATATGGAGTTGCAAACTTCGGGAATCGATGGTTTTTTGGATATCATAGACGATGATACTTCGGGCTCGAGAAGAGAACGGCTAGAGCGTTTGTTTACGAAAAAAGTATTGTTTGGCGGTAATTTGGGTTTGGGATTCGACTTGGGCTTCACTCATGATTTAAATCCGCAAACTACAATTACAGGGAGTTTGTTGGATGTTGGATTTATTTATAACTCAAAAGATATAAGAAACTTTACGCTTAACGGAAGTGCGACCAATGAAGGTGTTTCCATTGTTTTACCAGATGACATCTCAAACACTGGAACTGATATATGGCAAGACCTTGTAGATGAAATTGAAGAGTCTGTACCCTTTGATGAGAACGAATCTAGCTATATCTCCTTTAGACCGGTTAAGGCATATGGTTCTATACGCTATAATTTTGGAGAGGGTAAAACAAGAACTAGGAACTGTGGTGGGTGTTTGGTTAATAGTGAATCCGGACAAAGCGAAGATTTTTACCGAAATAGTGTAGGAGGTCAATTATTTTTATTGAAGAGGCCAAGAGGAATACAAGGTGCGCTCACAGGTTTTTACCAGAGAAGATTGGGCAGGTCACTTGCTTTGAAAACCACATACACAGTAGATAAATATTCATTTTCCAATGTAGGGTTGGGCCTTAACCTTCAGGCAGGCCCCGTAAATTTTTACGTTTTGGCAGATAATCTTTTGGCGTATAGAAATATAGCGGACAGTCATTACGCTTCTTTACAGTTTGGATTTAATATTATATCTTGGAACGGTAATTGATTATCTTTTCAATATGAAATTTAGACTATTAGTATTAGTAATGTTTACAGCAGTTTTAAGCGGCTCTTTGTACGGTCAACTTGATGATTATAAATATATTATAGTTCCCAAGAAGTTTGATTCGTATAAAGAAGAAAACAAGTATCAGACAAGTACTACTATTAAACACTTGTTTACGCAACGAGGTTTTAATGTTGTGTATGATGATGCTTTGCCAACAGAGTTGAGTAAAGATAGATGCATGGGCTTGTTGGTCAATCTCGAAGATAATTCCTCAATGTTCAGCACCAAAACTGTTCTCGTATTGAAAGATTGTCAATCCAATGAGGTTTTTAGAACAGTTGAAGGCAGAAGTAAAATCAAAGAATTTAGGGCTGCTTATTCTGATGCGTTAAAGAAATCATTTGCTTCATTTGATGGTTTGCAATACAAGTATAACCCCAAAGAAAAACAGAAAATGACCAACGAGCCAATAACGGTCAGTTTTGAAAATGATGTTAAGTCTTTAGACGAAAAAAAGAACCCTAAAATGGTTGTTCAAGAAGCTACACCAGAAAATCAAAGCTTTAAAAGTATGGAGCCAAAATCTTCAAACTTTCAAAAAGCGGATATGCCGATTGCCAAACCATTGACTTCAATATTGTTATATGCCCAGCCAATCGAAAATGGTTATCAACTTGTTGACAGCTCACCGAAGGTAAGATTAAAACTTATAAATACATCCCTTGAAAATGTGTTCTTAGTGAATTTTGAAGGTAGAAATGGTGTTGTGCTCAAAGACAACGATAAGTGGTTTCTTGAGTTTGTGGAAAATGGAAAAAAGAAGGTAGAGGAACTTACTATTAAGTTTTAGTATTCGTATTTGTCTTTCCAACGTTTTTTTAGAAAATCTTTCATTACTTTTTCCCTTGGGTTCTCTCCCGGTCGGTAAAAAGTTGTTCCAGAAATTTCCTTTGGAAGAAATTCAAAGTCCACAAAGTTATTTTTGTAATCGTGGGCATAATCATATCCTTTTCCGTAACCTAGGTCTTTCATTAATTTGGTAGGTGCATTTCTTATGGCTAAAGGGACAGATAAATCTCCAGTTTCTTTCACTTTTTGCTGTGCCTCTTTAATGGCAACGTAACTGGCATTGCTTTTTGCAGAACTTGCAAGATACGTAGCACATTGGCTAAGAATTATACGAGCTTCGGGATATCCTATGGTATTTACCGCCTGAAAAGCAGCGGTGGCCATCACGAGAGCTGTAGGGTTTGCATTCCCAATATCTTCCGAAGCCAAAATCACCAATCTTCTGGCAATAAACTTTACATCCTCGCCACCTTCTATCATTCTTGCCAACCAATATACTGCGGCGTTTGGATCACTTCCCCTAATAGACTTTATAAAAGCGGAAACAATGTCATAATGTTGCTCTCCCGTCTTATCATAAAGCACTGTGTTTTTTTGTATTTTGTTAAGGACCAGTTCGTTTGTTATGGTCACTTGGTCACCCGACTCAGAATTAATGATAAGCTCAAAAATATTCAATAGCTTTCTTCCATCACCTCCAGAAAGCCGAAGTAGCGCCTCCGTTTCTTTAAGAATTATCCTTTTTGATTTAAGCGTGTCATCTTCTTTCATTGCTCTGCTTATTAGAGCTTCTAAATCTTCTTTTTCAAAGGGATTTAATACATATACCTGGCATCTTGATAGGAGGGCGGGGATAACCTCAAAACTGGGATTCTCTGTTGTTGCACCAATTAGAGTGACCCACCCTTTTTCTACTGCCCCAAGCAAAGAATCCTGTTGCGATTTACTAAAACGATGGATTTCATCAATGAATAAAATAGGGTTTTTAGATGTAAATAGACCTCCGCTTTGCTTTGCTTTTCCAATAACATCCCGTACATCTTTTACGCCACTACTTACTGCACTTAAGGTATAAAAGGGTCTTTGACTTTGATTGGCAATAATGTTGGCCAGAGTTGTTTTGCCGGTTCCGGGAGGTCCCCATAAAATCAAGGAAGGAATGATACCATTCTTTATTTGATTGGTTAAAGAACCGTGTTCGCCCACCAAATGGTTTTGGCTAATATATTCATCAAGCGTTTTTGGACGTATGCGTTCCGCGAGAGGTTCGTTCATAAGGATAAAAATAAGATAAATTTACTGTATTATTTTGCGGATACCATAGCCTATAATCTAACGAAATAATTCACTTGGCATGACAATTTGTGTAGGTTTATAGTCTTGGTCAGATAATTGTTTCGATATTATCATGTTGGACAGGAACCATTTTAAATTCTCTAATTGGGTTTTAGTTGCACCTTTGATAGCGGTTTTATCAATTTGGACCGTATTTTGGGTGGAAGTTCAATTTGATGTCAATTTGAACAAATATGGTATTTATCCACAGCGGCTTTCGGGTTTGAAAGGCATTCTATTTAGCCCTTTCATACATGGTTCGGTAGCACATTTGTACAACAATACTATTCCACTTGCAGTTTTGACAGCCTTTCTGGTATATTTTTATAGATACGCCTCGTTAAGAATACTTTTTTTTGGGATGCTTTTATCGGGTTCTCTTACATGGCTGATAGGTAGACCATCATATCATATTGGAGCTAGTGGTATCATTTATGTACTTGCAAGTTTTATATTTTTTAAGGGTGTTTTTGCCAAACACTTTAGACTAGTAGCACTATCATTGGTAGTTGTTTTTGTGTATGGAAGTATGATTTGGTACATATTTCCCGTTAAAGATGGCATTTCTTGGGAGGGACATCTTTCTGGTTTTATTACCGGTTTATTGTTGGCAGTTTTTGTGAAAATCAGTATTCCGGTCGAAAAAAAGTTTGAATGGGAGAAAGAGGATTACAATGAAGAAGATGATGCCTTTTTAAAACATTTTGATGAAGAAGGTAATTTTATTGAAGGTAATTTGGACGAACAAACTTCCGAAGAAATAAAAATCAAATATCACTATAGAAAGAATCAAGAAGAGTAATAATTACTCCATTCTTTGTCGCACTACTTCATATAGAAATACACCACAAGCCACCGAAACATTTAGTGAATCTATTTCCCCTAAAAGAGGAAGTTTTGCTTTGGAGTCCGCCAAATTGAGCACAGATGTAGAAATACCTTTGCCCTCTGAGCCCATTAATATTGCACAAGGCTGTTTAAAATCTGTCGCATAAACAGTATTGTCGGACTTTTCAGTTGCCGCAATCACATGAATTCCTGAAGACTGAAGATAAAATATAGCATCTTTAAGGTGATCTACCTTGGTAATAGGAATTTTAAATGCTGCTCCAGCAGAGGTTTTTACAGTATCATCTGTTATAGGTGCAGCTCCACTTTTTGGGATTATGATACCATCTACACCGGTACATTCTGCAGTTCTTATAATAGCTCCAAAATTTCTTACGTCAGATATCTGGTCCAACATCAGAAAAAGAGGGCTTTTCTTTTTTTCAAGCACTTGTTCCACCAAGCTTTCGAAATTATGAAATTTTACTGGGGAAATATTGGCTATAGCTCCTTGATGGTTGTTTCTGGTGAGCCGATTTAGTTTTTCTACGGGAACATAAGATGCGCTTATACTGTTTTTACGTATCAAAGCTTCCAATTCTTTGAATAGCTCACCGCTTAATCCTCTTTGAAGGAAAATTTTGTTTATGGGCTGTTGGGAATCTATGGCTTCTATTACAGCTCGGATACCATAGATTTGATTGGGTTTTTGCATAGCAGCAAAAGTAGGTAAAAAGACAGGTTTCCAAATATTGAAAGGCTAAAAGTTAGAATGTGGTTTTATATACAACCATTAAAATGTGAAAAATTGCCATATGTTCTAAAACAAAACTTCATATCTTAAGTATTCGTAAAAATAAACCTACATTTATTTTTTATGTTCACTTATTTTTATCTTTAAGGGTAGATACCATAATCAATTAAGTAATAAAACAATCAATCATGAAACGTAGTTTTTTTTACCCAGCGCTTGGGTTATTGTTCGGTCAGTCCATAATAGCACAAGCTCCAGCCAATTACAATGCTGACAATGAATCTTTCGGAAATCAACCTATGTTGCAGTATGCATTTCAGCAACTTAATAGCAAAACGGCAAAAAAATTTGATGAAACCAACATAAGGGGATCTCGTTTTTACCGAAGAGGGTTTTTAGAGGGTAGTATTTACAGTAAAGACGGTCTTGAGGGTAAAAACCTTATGCGTTATGATGGCTACAATGATGAGGTTCAGATTAAAATTAGTCCTAATGATACAACCATTGTTATGCTGACACAGAATAAAGATATCTACTGTGTATTGGGAAGAGAGAAAATAGTTTATAGGGAATATTTTGATAAAGATGGAGAAGCTATTTATGGCCATTTATTTAAATTGGCCGAGACGGATGATTTGGCCTTGTTTGAACGAAGGATGAAAAAATATAAAGAAGGGAAAGCGGCCACAACTTCTTTTGAGGTTCCTGTTGCAAGTCGGTTTGTTTTACAAACAGAGTTATATTACTTGAATAAAAAAGAAAACAAAATACAGTTCTTTAAGCCTTCTAAGAAGAATTTAGCAGCGATGTTTGAAACCGATGATAAAACCAAGAATGACAAACTGAAAAAATTCATCTCTAATTCTAGATTGAATTATAAGGATACCAAAGATATTGTCCAAGTTTTGTATTACTACAATAACCTGTAAAAATTATTTAGTAATTATAAGTACAAAAAAACCGCGCTCATAGCGCGGTTTTTTGTTTTGTCATTGTGGCCCAAGATTAGATTTTCCCGCCCCGCCGCCCGTTTGGGTGGCGGACCGGCGGGGTGGACTGGAATGCAAAAAATTCATTATGTGGGAGTCTATCTCG
>JBCCEC010000067.1:0-20087 GCA_039030475.1 Bacteroidota bacterium | reverse complement strand
TGGCTCAATCAAGCCCTGACTGCTCCGGGATGGTTGGGTACAACTAAAACCGTTAACGCAGAAGGCAAGATCTATGAGATTCAGTTCCGTAACGCGAACACCGAGATGGTCGATGTCTTACAAGCTCAGATCCGCAGTGAGATCGACTTCATCGAACAAGGACCCGATTGGTCAATCTCAAGATTTCAATTAACTAGAACCATAAACGGCAAGACCGATGGCCAAGCCATCACAGGGCTACTCGTTGACGGACCGGGCAATACGGCAGGCTTGTGGAAAAGCCCCCAGGTCCTCAGAAATCTGCAGCCGGGCGTCTTGGATCATGACCCGATCTTAAATACAACCGTTTCCTATGAACTCAACGCAGATACGCAGACAACATACGGCGTAATCCGTGAAACCGATGCGGGCAAAGAAGTCGTTCGCACGTACGGGTACGACCTGACGTCTGGCATGCTAGTTTTTGAAGAAATCGACAGCCTCCGAGACGGATTCAGGGTCAAAGCCAAGATCGCACCTTAAATCCATGCTCAGATTTTCTCAGAACACTCTGAATTCAAAATCGCTTTCGCCAGGCTTTCGCTTACCGCAGTGCACTCTAATATCTATGAGTCGTTCACAAGGCCGCTTCCGCACAGCGTTAGGCCCCGTGCCTAATAGTCAATGGCCGATCCCGCCCGCCCACGACCTTAAGGCGCTTGCATTTCCGCAACCGTAGTGCCGTTTCCCTAAATGGCTCTCCAACACCGTGGCGTAGCCTGACGTGTGCCCAGCAAACCGAGGTAACGCCGAATCTTCACAACCCGTCCTCCCGCTGAAGGCCCTCGACGCGGCGTCTGTCGATCGGTAGGCTCGACTCTTCCCACACACCCGCCATCCGCCAAAAGGTTCGCATGATCCGCCAACTCCACCCGCTCCGCACCATCGCCGCTGCGCTCACTTTCGCAGGCCTCCTGCTCGCCGCTACCACTCCCGCCCGTGCTCAGCTCGTCATCGACCCCATCGCGGTCCAAGGCCAAAGCACCACCGGCCAGACCGACCCCGCCGCACCCCTCCCCGCCTTCATCAAGCCCGGCACCCGGCTCATCTACGCCGCCACCGCCCAACAGATCGACCCCAACACCCGCAAGCCCAGCGCCTTGGGTTCCAAGGGCTGCAACGTCTACGACGTCGTCGCCCTCACCCCCACCCACGCCCACATCCTCAGCCGAATCTACAGCCCGCAGCCCATGCAACCCAACGGCCCGCAGCGCCAGACCGGGCTCACCCCCGCTTCCGTCACCCTCCAACAACCCACCGGCGACGCCGCCCTCTGGATGCCCAGAGCCGACCTCGACGTCCTCCAGTCCTCCAAAGACGCCAACGGCGAAGTCATCGTCGAGCGCGGCGGCACCTTCCAAGCCGCCGGCCAAACCTTCAAGACCGTCGTCGTTGCCGTCAACATCCGGAACCAGACCAGCCGAACCATCTACGACGCAGACTCCGGGCTCATGCTCAGCCGTGTCTCCCAACAGGGCGACCCCAACATCCCCTTCACCCAACGCAAACGCTCCGGCGGCTCCGAACAGCTCGTCGCCATCCGCCAGCTCAGCCTCCCCTGGCTCAACACCCCCACCAAGGCCCCCGCCTGGCTCAGCCCCAACACCACGCTCCGATACCAAGCCCAGGTTCAGACCCGCGGCGCCGAAATGTTCCAGACCACCGCCGCCTCCCAAATCACCTTCACCCAGACCGGCCTCAACTGGTCCACCGCCACCGGTCAACTCCAGCTCTACGTCAACGGCCAACCCCAGGGCCAACCCACCACCAATCAACTCGTCGATGGCCCCGGCAACACCCTCGGCCTCTGGAAAGACCCCAACGCCCTCGCCCAACTCCAAACCGGCACCGTGCTCGACCAGGACCCCGTCCTCAACTCCAAGCTCACCTACCTCGTCCAAGACGGACCCCAAGGCCGGCTCGGCGTGTTCATCGAAGAAGACGCCAACCAGGCCGCCGTCCGTGTCTACGGCTACAACCTCCAGACCGGGGTCCTCACCTTCCAGCAACTCATCGACCAAACCCAGGGCCAGACCATCACCGCCACCCTCGTCGGCCAGCAGTAAAGGCCATCACCACAGCACCTCAGAAACGTCTTCACCCAGCTAGGTTCTCACAACCAGCATCATCAACGATTAATCGATAATCACCCCCAGCAACATTTACCAAATCTAAATTGGTAGACACTATATTGTTATCAGTGTCAAGCCATTCATAACTATAACTGCCACTACCCCCGCTTACGGTAATTCCTGTAATCGAACCATCATTTACGCCACAACTTGCGTTGGCAATAACACCACTACTAATGATTACCGATGGTGTAATATCTATTACGGAAACATCATCTATGTAAATATACCCCCCAAAAAAACCAGAACCATTTTGTGTGTTGGTATTCGCATTATTGAAAAAATTACCAATAGTCAACCATTCTTCGCCACCTCCTGTATTAACAAAATTCATAGTAAACTCTCGCCAATTATTCTCATTATTGATAAACTGGCCCGCGGGTGTAGTTACCTGCGGTGTTACGTTAATGTTAAAGCCGTCAGCAGGAGAACTAACCGCATTCAACGAAAAATGTGCCCCAATACGATCAACATTGAATTGAGTATAATCACGATCAGCCAACTTAAACTTTACTTCATAGGTATGTCCATTGCACAGGGGGGCTAACAGTCGCACCTGTAAGTATTCACGGTACTCACTACTCCCAGCACGCACAAAAATGCCCATATGACCAGCTCCTGTTGCAGAAACAATAGTTGAATTGTAATTTTCTGAACATAGGTGAGAATAATCTGATGACGGACCTGTGGCAACACTAGAAGGCGGGTCTTGCCAGTACCTTATGAAATCTCTTATTCTCGGAGTAGTAATAGTATTTATAGTTGACGGAGGACACACATCAAACTCTTCAAAACTGGGATTAGGCACCAAGTTTTGTCCTTTTCCTATAAAAGCAGATAATACTGCAAGAAGTACCAGTATGCCGCGTATTGTAGTTATTTTCATAGTATTTGCTTTAGGATTTGGGTTACATGGAGTACTGCGGACACGCACATTTTTGATTGCCAAAGTCGAAGCGATACCCTAAGATAATTTCATGGGTGCCCGATTGCTGACCACTGAACTCCGTCAACGACAAGTCGTAAGAATAACTGACCAGAAAACCACTGCCAAACTGCAGCCCAGCCAAGACTATCACCGCATCTTGATCACGATAGGCCAAACCGCTCCAAAATTTATTGTCATAGACCAGTTTTGCACCGATATCCCACTGTATAGGGGCATTTGATACGGTCTTTACCAATGCTGACGGTACCAACTGCCACTCTTGGGTCAGATCAATACGACTGCCCACTAAAAAATTATAGTTTCTGTTGAGTCGACCATCAGTGATTTGACCACCATCATTAACAGCTATAACAATTTCATTGTCAAAAATTTGGTTAGCGGCAATACCTGCAAAAAAATAATCAGAATAGGCATATACCCCTAAGCTCATATCAAAGCTGAAGTTTGAAAAACTGTTGACCAAAAGGTCGTTGGGGTTCTGCAACAATATAGCCTCGCTGGCATCATAGCTGAACTGCGCAGCGCCCACAAAAGTGCCCAGGGAGACAAACCAATCTCGTGAAACTTTTAAGTGGTACGCATAGCTGCCATAAAAGCCACTTTGGTTTATGGGCCCTGCCTCATCAGTATAGATAAATGCGCCAATACCTTGATGTGACTCTCCTGCTCGACGCTGCAAACGCCCTTTGAGCAGATGTAGCGAAGCGTTTAAGCTGAGTGTTGCTGTTCTTGGTGCCCCGTTAAAACCTGTCCACTGGTTGCGGTAGGCGGCAGTGATATCCAAATAGTCTTCCACGCCGGTTAGTGCAGGGTTTATTACAAAAGGATTCTGTAGGTATTGGGAAAATTGCGGATTCTGCTGTGCAAAAATGTGCAATGTGCTTAGAGAAAAGAAAACCAATAAATACTGTTTGAAGCTGGGGATTTTCATTGTATTTAGATTAAGTATGGGAAAAGGGGGTTATATCAACTCGTCATAGCGGATACACCGGTACTCGTTCTCAGTTTCTATCAATGCATGTTTTATCAATACATCAGCGATTGACCGGTTGAATGTTTTTTTATTGACCGGTTTTTTTAGAAAAAAGTCTGCTCCATATTCTCTTGCTTTTATCTCGAAGTAGGACTTTGTAGAGTTCATAATAATCAAAGCTGGTCGTTTCAATGCGTTTATGAATTCAAATCCATTCATTTTGGGCATTTCCACATCCAAAATGAGGAGTTCAATCTTTTCGCGCACAATGGTAACGTTGATATCGGTTTCAGCGTCTGTACACTCATATAGTTGAAGGCATGGGTTGCACAGAACCAATTGTTTAATAATCATGTATTGTACAGGTGAATCATCAACTATCATTGTCTTTACTTTTCGCATGTTTGTAGGTCTATAATCAATAAGCGGTTTAGTGTCTGAATCTACCCTGACTTGTATGGAATAGCACTTTCGCCAAGAAAATTCAGCATATTTTGCTTCAACGTGCCGGCTTCACCGTTTATGCAACATATAGATAGATTTGGTATAAAAAGAAGGGTTTTGTTATGAAAAGCAAACTCGCTGTAAGAGAAATCTGGTGCTGAAATGTGAAGTAAGGAATAGTTTAGGGAAGAACTAGACTTAGAGATCGTGTATATGAAGCCTAATTTTTTTTGAATAGATTTTATGAAATAAGCCAGGAGGATTTACCAAATACGATACGGAAAAATAACATACCGGAACAAAGCAAACTTATACTTAGTGCAACTGTATATCGAAGCGCCTTCTTCTTAAACCCCTTTCTTCTTTCAATATACCTTTCTTGTTCCGCTATAAGTTCCGTGTATTTTTTTTTAATATACGCATGCTTCAAAGCGGCACTGGTTTTCTCAAAATTCCTGATAAGACTGTCTATTTTGGCTATTTCTGCTCTATTGTCCAAAACTTGATATATTGACTTAAGCATAGTAGCCGTTTCATTTATCTGCTTTTTGTTGTCTTTTCTTTCCAAATACCAATGGAATGCGGTTTCTAATATCTCTTTGGCTCGCCTATACTTTTTAAGGTGATAATACGCTTTTCCGCGAGTCGTCAAAAAAAGTAAACTATCTATCCTGGTTTTCGCTTTTGTCTCAGCTGTATCCGAATTTACCAATGCTTCACGGTACAAGCCCTTATCGATCAACGCCATGCCCTTCGTAAAATAGGCGCTGCTTTTTAAAATACTGACTTCAACTTTTTGTGCGATATCTACCGCTTTATCGGAGTTTTCTAAAGCCCTGTCATAGTTACCTAAAGTCAAAAAAGCCCCAGCGATATTGCAATATAAGTCAACTAAAATACCTAAAGTCTCTTGATTGGACTGATTTTCTTTGGATTGAAAATAAGTAATCGACTCTTCTAAAATGCTTATTGCTTCAGAATGCAATTTAAGTTTCTTCATGATAAATGCCTTCGATACCTTTATCAGTATCAAATCAGAAGAGTCCTTATGCTTGCTCTCCAAAAGATATTTTTCTGCGATGAGATTGTATTCCAACTCTTTATTGGGCATATCTAATTTTCCAAAAAGATTACTGATTTGAAATGCCTGGTAGTAAGCCTCGTGAATCAATACATCCTTCTTGTCCTTTTCTTTGTTTTGATTCAAAGCTAGCATGACTTTATAGTATCCCCTGATATAGTGTTCGAGAGCTTTATCATAGTTAGCTCCATGAATAAGGTAGTAGGCCCCAATGTTACGCAATGCGCATGCAGCACCATACCAATACTCAATATTTTCTGACATCTGCAAAGCCTTCATAGAAGATTTCAGCCAATTCCCATCTTCTGAACTATATAGCCTTGCGGCCTCTAGGTTTATTTCGTCTACACGACGCTTCGTCTCCGAATCTTTTGCCACTAAAACATGACCTAAAGCTAAGAATAGCGCTAAAAGGAAAAGTTGGTTATACTGTTTCATGGGATAGCGTTTGTGTGCTGCTTTTACCTATGGTAGCTACATTTTTTGAATGTACAATTTGCCGATTAGAAATCTTTGTCATACGCTTCAAAACTTCGTTTCTTTTTGATCTTGCAATAGGAATCTTAACATTGTCATGGCTCATTATGACCATTGCGTTGTTCACATTGCCTGAAATGTTTTGGACATAGTTAAGATTTAAAATGTACGACTTATGGACCCTCATATAGTACATTGGGTTCAATTGTTCAGCCAATTCTTTGATACTGGCCCTAAATACTTTCTTGTGAAGTTGGTTTTCTTCGATGTAGTAAATGTCACAATAATTTTCAACTGATTGGATATAGTACAGGGATTTGATTCCGGAGATGATTAATACATCGTGCTTTAATCTTCCTTTGAGTTCAATTTGGTCCGATAGCTTGGTCTCTAAATTCTTCCAAAACCAAATAAGCGTCCTGTATAACACATTAAAAATAATGACATATAAAGCAAGAAAGGTACAGCTTAAGTATAAAGCGTGTGTACTGTACAACAGATCTAGATGGACCAAAGCTGAACCAAGCGTGGCCGGTAGTGCCCAAAGTATGGTTAACAGGTATATCTTGTTAACGAACAGTTTGGCATTTCTTTTTAAGCCCACCATATACAAAATGGCGCCCGCTATAAGAAAGTTAAGGGAAAGAAAGGTTTGAATAGCAACATAGTACCAACGCTCCACAGATTGGATTTCAAAAAAATCCAAATAGGAAAACATATAAAACGAAAGCACTGCAAGTGCTATCAAAAGTGCCACAATAAATAATGCTGTATACAGTAACCGTGCAGGATATTTTTTTACCATGGTCTTCATTTTCCTTTTTGGCCTGCTGGAGGACAATCGCTATGTCCTAATTCAATTTGATGTAACGATACACACCCAGCTTCAATAAATCAGCTACAGCCTTCTCAACCCAAAATAAAAACTTATCAAAGAGAATAATTTTTCAGTGCCCTGGGTCCTAGGAATTCAAAGCTATTTGTTATAAAACCAAATTTTTGTTATAATATACAATTATTCTATGACGAAATCTATGTTATTATTCCATTTTAAGCATCCAATGACATGAAATCATCTGTTTAGGTTTTGCCCCAAAGTCCAGGAATTGTTGTCTTCTATTTGTAAGATATAGTTTACTGCTGTTCTTCTTGTCATCAAGTAATACCATTTCTCCTTTGGAATAGGCTTGGAAAATTTTGAAATACTTTCGTGACAGCAATTTACTATTCTCATAAATGTATGAAGAACAATATTCTTTTCTAATGATCTTGTTACTAGCATTCGGACCATTGCTAAGTACACAGTGGACATTTACCGCCCGCAGCAAGGATATCGCATCCGATGAAAATGTTGCATTGGTGTAAGCAATCCAATAAGTGGTCCCAGCGATGACTGCTAGAAATGGTTGACCATGCGTGGCGACAGAAGGACTGCAATTTTCATAGAATCCAATAACAACCAAAGTCCAGGTAGTTCTTTTGCTAGACTCGATTTTTTTAATGGAGGTACTTATGATAAAAATATGACTTCCATTTATGCTGTATTGCAAACGTTTAACGAAAATGCACAGCCTTATTTGCTTGCCCGGAGTAGGGAGAATTTAAGGGTTCAAATGTTGATATCCCCCACAGGTCGGGTTGGTATCCACGCTAAGAACCATACCGCAAGACTTGATGTTAGGAGAAATGCCATTATACAAAATGACGGTTATAAAGATCTCTTGATTAAAAGCAGTAACAATGATTCCGGTGACAAGTGTCTTGCTATGGGGATAGACAAATCGGATAACAGAAAGCTAAAGATTTTCTCGAGTAGCACCATAAGCTGAAACGATTTTGTGATTTCTAACAACGGCCATGTTGGTATTATCAATAATAATACAGGCACCTACCACCGCGTTGTAGGCGGTAAAATACCTGCATAACAAATAAATATTATCCTTGCCAACTGGTCCGGATTTTGTTTTTAAAAAAGACTATGTACTTCTTTCTTTAAAAGAGGTAGAAGCACATATTAAGAAAACGGACATCTTAAAGACATTCCCTTTACACGGGAAGTACTGGAGGATGGGGCCAACCTTGGAGAGATAAACAGCAAACTATTGCAAAAAAATAGAGGAATTGATTCTCTACACTATTGACAAGGAAAAACGGTTACTCCAGCAAAAAATAAAAACTTGGTACTGAAAGCCGAGTTGGCAGTAAGTATTTGGGACAAAAATTTCTAAAAGACTTAAAAGGCCTTAAACAGCTATGAAAATCAATAAAGAACTTTGCGCAGCGGTCTCGGTCATGCCATGGCCAGCGCCAGACGTTTTTTAAACATTCAAGTTGGAAAAAATGGCCAAACGATATCCATGGGCATAGCCATTGTTAGCAACAGTTTTTTACTTTTCTGTCGCTTCTTTCAGCTTCCCTGAATTAAAACCTTTACTCAATTCGGTTGAAATCGTTTTGCTTTTTATTTCTTGTTCCAATCCGTTTAATGATTTGTCATCATCGACAATCAGAAAATCAGATAGTTTGAATTCTGCTATGAATTTTAATACTTGTTCTTTACGACTTTTGTAATCATTATATTTTGGTAAAAAATCCTATAATCTCATTTTTTGCTCCACGATTTTTAAAAATCAAATTGAATTCACTTAGTGTTTTCATAGTTCTTCTAGTTGAGCTCAGCCAAATGTCAAATTCCGAGAGAGTAAGGAGTCGGTTCAAGTTTTCGACACAAGATTCATTAAATTCAGAATATCTGTCCGAGTGAAATTTGGTTAACTTTCAAAGAGGAATTGGTTATTAAAACTCCATCCAAGTCCAATATGGGAATTGGTCTATTCAATTCTATCTATTTAAGAGTACCGTCATCATTTATAAACTTGAATTCATGATTTATCAATCATTAATTTTTTCGGACAAAGTTCAGCTTATACCTTCTTCAAGACTGCCGTAATTTTTTGACTTTTAAACAATTAAATCATTGAAAAAGGCGCATTACATCCTTACTTGCAGTAGTTGAAAGTTATTCTTTAATGAGAATTCTGGATGCAGTAAGCTCTGACCCTTTGGCAGACAAAATATACATGCCTTGTGGAACGCTGCTTAAATCTATTTGCTGTTGATTTAGCCCGGCCTGCATGGTGGCCCCTGGAACTAAATTCTTTAACTTTTTGCCAGACATTTCGTACAGAGAGATGGAAACCTTATCATCATTTTTGAGCTGCAAGAAAATATCTACTACATCCACCACGGGATTAGGGTGAAAACTTAGGGTATTCTCCTCTCCTCCCTGTAACTCATCCAAAACATTGCCTTCATTGATAAAATGAAGTTCAGGATTATCCGTAGCAGACAATAGGTCACTTTTATAATCCAATATTTCCGGACTGACTTCGGCCAGTTTTTTTGGTTTAACGAGGCTTGCAAAATCCAAATCCTGAATATTCCCTTTTCCATTCCGACTAATTGAATTGATATTGGCAGCTACCCTAATAGCGTCTAGGTCAACTATCTTCACGGAGGCTTTTGAACCTTCTTTAAAATGAGTGCCTGTTTTTAAAATTACTTTAGTTTGGGCTTCTATAAATAGCCTTGACGAGTTCTCGGTGACGAGGTTTTTGGTCGTTAACGTACCTGATCTTGCTATATAATCTTTCTCACCCGAAAACACTATGTCATTTAGCTCACTGTTTTCATTTATGTCATACCCTATGATTTTCACCGTCTTCTTATAATAGTTATTTCCTCTGGAGGCATCTTCCTGGGTTTGGTTGGGGTCTAAAAACAACTCTACATCATACGTGCCCACTTGATTCGGACTATAATCTATAGTTATAATCTGCTCCTCAAAAGGGTCTAATGCATCGGTTCTTGAAGAAACAAGTCTAACCGTTGAGTTACCCCTTTTAATCGTAAACGTGTAAGGCACCCTACCTGTTCTCTTACTACCCGTATTTAGGATTCTAAAATATGCCTTAAATGACGAACCAATGTAATCCGTAAATTCATTACTATGGTTGTACATATTGGATGGTCCATTTTTATCGTTGACAAAAACCCCGTTAATTCCGGGATCAGGCAAATCTAAAAAAATCCCACCTCCGTTGATGTAATTTTCACCTCCTTCTTCCACAAAGCTTGTGGTAGGAACATCCGATGTCAGCGAACGCTGTGATGACGATAATTGCGTTCCCCAGTTGTCCAAAAACGTATAGTCAGTTATCATACCTCCCCTTATCCGAATACTATTGTTGCTGTAGGTAACACCACCACCTTCACGCTCGAAATATACCGAGGGAGTCGCCAATAACTGATTGCTTAAGTTATCCCATAGGTTTTGATCAAACGATTGCCTTACACGTATCCCTGTGGTACTTCCGTCCAAATCCTTTACATCAATAGTTCTATATAATTGGGCCTGATTGTTATCTCTGAACTGGTTTTTATACCAGTGCGCTGCAATAACGGCAGGCAAAATCTGTTTTATCTTTTTGTACTCAGGATAGGCCCCGTTATTTAAGTTGTTTGCGATATCTGTCCTGGTAGCATCCCTGCGTGAAACTAATGTAGGATAAAAATCATTCCAAACATTGGTTACATAATCTTTCTCACTTTGCGAAAGCCCTTTTCCTTCAAGGTCGACAAAGGCTCTTTCCAGCCTCATGTTAATATCGTAACTGGCATCGCTAACGAATACCTTATTTTGTTCGCCATTTACCGAAGGCAAGACGGGCACAATGGTTCCCGCAAGTTGAATATCGGGTGTTAGGTTAATATTTCTATTCAGTATATCGATGAACTTGTCACGATCTGTATCGTAGAGCCTTTCAAACCATATTTGAAAAACGTTAACACCACCTCTATCCCAGAAAGAAGCGAGAAAGTCTGTCTTTAATCTCAGATCAGCTTCAAAGAAAAGCTCTCCCATTTTGGTTTGCTTAAACTCGTTATCTGCGATGGCGTTGTTGGGTTTTAAATCAACAAAATGGGCCTCATTAGGTATAGTAAGGGCTTCTAGGAACACTCTTTGTAATAACCTGCGGTCACCATCCAAAATATTAGTGTTTTGGTTCAGTTTGGTACCGTTCAAAATGAAGTTTACCGTGCCTTGGACATTGTCTATATCCAAACCACTGATACTTACGTCCCGAAAGTCCACCCCATCAAAATTGGGAAATTCAATATCGGCAACGGAAATATTTGGAAATGAAGTGTTAAAAGTTTCCAAACTGCTAACAACCGTGCTAGGGACGACCTGTAGATTATCCTCAAAAGAGGTGAAGGTAAACTGGATACCGTTATCACCATTCAGCGTTATATTATGCCCGATGCCGAGGTTCGCATCTGCATCGGCAGATGCAATCAAAAAAGAGCTGTTCTCATCACCATTACCCCTTGACTGAGGTCTGAAATGTGGGCCCGCTTCAGGAGGGGCATCACCAGGATCCGTACTTCCGTCATCAAGTTCTGAGGGAAAGGCGCCACCAAGACCTCTTAAAAAATTCTCTATAGCTGGGTCCAGCCTGTTTGTGAATGATTTTAACTCAACGGTCCTGCTAGGACCGTCCCATCTCCAAACTGTGAAAGAATTTGCGTTATTTATAAACTGCTGTACATATCGAAAGGGTACATATACTACTCCATCTCTTATGAGTGTGTTGATCGGCATTTCTACCCTGCCTATAAATATGTCACTAAATTGACCCCCTGTTAAAATATCTCCAAGGATAGGAACCTGAAGGAGGGCTGGCACTCTTGATGATTGGTTTTTTCCAATGATGGGCAGTTCTGTAGACCCACCTAAAAGATCGATATAATTTTCCCCAACCTCAAAAGTCAATTGAGGAGCATTGAATTTTACTTCGCCAGGCGCACTAGGGTCAGTAATTACAGTAATTCGTGGTACTAGTGTTACAACGTCTCCTTGATCAAACACCAACCAATTTCCTCCAAATAAAGCATTAAGTGCCTCGGCCGTGGCCGGTATCATGGTTCGGCCATTTCCCGATCCGTCATTAATTTGTTCTAGAAATGCGTCTGGCACACTGATTACTTCCCCGTCTTTAATGAAGGTCACTGTCTCATTGGGCCAAGTGGGTATAAAGTTTGTTTGCCCTTGTATTGACAACAGACCCATCAATAAAATGGATAATAACACATAATATGGCTTTTTTGTTTTCATAATATTTTCTGTTGATAATAGGTTCTTTTTTAATGAAGTCATCTTGACTTTTTGATTTTGAATTTTCTTAAGGCCAAAACCATGAATGATAGATGATTAAAACCTTTCCAGCTTGACGTTAAGGTATCGGAACTGTTGCAGCACCACTAGGTATGGGATTACACGTTCAATTCCTCCGTGTTTACCATATGATAAACACTAAATCAGGGCTTTAATGCATACACTTCCTTTTTTTTAATATTATTAGGAACTTCCGGGACGATATTAGCTCTTATCTAAAAAGATATTTAAGGAATCTCTCCCCTACTTAACTATGTTTTTAAAACTATATTCTGGCTGTGCATATGAGGAATCAAGACAAAGTATACTTAAAGTGAATAAAAGAAGGATTCTGTTTATTCATGCGTTCTAAATTTTTCAGAGTCTTTTGAACGAGTTACCAGTGTGCGTAGCGCTTCAATTTCTTTTTGTTGTTGAATTGTATACAATGTTAGTTCTTCGATTTTTCTCAAAAGTTTACTCGTCATATCGGCGACACCAACACCATCTTCCGCAGCCGTTTTTGCCGTTGGAATATGCTCTAGATGACCATTGGTTTTTATATACTTCTCCACTTGTGCCAAGGAAGGTAAATCGTAATTTTTTTCAAAAACGTAATCTGGAAGCCCATCAATTTTACATATTACTTCTTTAGCACTAATATTCCCATTAACCGCTAAATGTGTTCCGATAGGTAGGCTAGAATCTGTCGGGAACCCAACTGCCACTCCTATGTATTGAGATTTATCCCCAACATCTGGTTGTAGATGTAAAGTGGAGTAAAATTCTCCAAAACGTTCAGTGTCGCTATGCCGAGCCAGTATCCAAGCTTTTCTTTCATTATTTCCAATGGCATTTCCAAATTCAATCGTATTGTTTCCAGCATCTAAGGTTTGTAGTACATTACCCATACTACTTGCGGTCGGAAACGAACTACTACCCACGGCAGTGGCAACAGATAACAAAGCCGAAGGGTTTTTTGTTCCAATGCCAGTCCTTCCATCTATTGCTAAATGGACTCCCTTGGGAATATTGGTACTGGCCGAATAACCAATGCCAACACCCCTGTATTGCGTTTTGTTACCAACATCTGGTTGTAGGTGAAAGGATGAATAAAATCTCCCTAAGTTTGTGCTGAGCGTTGAATGCCTTGCCAATAACCAAGCCTTTCTAGCGTTAGTCGAACTTTCGTTTCCTAATTCTATGATATTGTTGGATTTTTTATAAGTCTCCACAACATCTCCTCTGGATGTACGGGTGGGATATTGTGCAAAACTTAATGAAGTTATCAACAAAAAAAATGTGGCAGTAAGTAAAGGTGCTTTCATTGTTTCTATGGTGTTAAAGTTTATGATTATTTAATAATTCTTTTATAATCAGCGAGAACATTCTGGCTTTACCAATTTATTTGGTTCTGTTTTGCACAAGTTATTTACCAACAGCTAGTCTTGTGCCAACATCGATCCCCAAATTAATTTTAAAGCCTCAGCTTAGATGCAAAAAACGGCCGATGTAATTCAACATATCTTTAGAGTAATTTTGAAGCTTGTTTGCTGGTCTAATCGCTATTCATATTGCCTTATATTGGCTCCAAGGTTATAATTCTTTTGTGAAGAAAAACCACTTTTATCTTAATTGTGACCTAAAACAGCTTTTTGTGATTTACTGTAAGATAAATACTATGAAGTATACCTTTTCAAAAGAGCTATTGGTAAAGAATAGCACTCTTTATTTTGCTTACGATGGCATAGTTAGCTTTATGTCAGCCTAAAAAACAAGCTATTTGACATAACAGCAGGACTTATTGCAGCTTCATCAAAACCCAATCTCTTAGCCTGTAGACTTTAAAACGAGCACAATGCTGTTTAATCAGAGATTTGCATTCAACTATCCGAGATATCTATAAGACATTGATATAAGATTATGCAGAAATTTGTCTCACAAAAGTTCAACCAAATGGATAAGAATAATAAAGTTTTACTTACGGGCGTCACGGGATTTCTAGGATCACATATCGCCATTCAATTGTTAAATAAAGGATATACCGTAATAGGCACCTTGAGGGATATGAAACGAGCTTCACGTCTGAAAGAAATCATTAGTGGGTACTTATCATCCACAGAAAACTTATCTTTCATTGAAGCAGACCTTATGGATAATCATATTTGGAAAGAGGCAACCAAGGGAATTGACTATGTCATCCATACCGCGTCCCCCTTCCCAAAAAACCTGCCAAAACGTGAAAGTGATCTCATTTTACCCGCAAAGTTTGGCACATTATCTATTCTTAGAGCGGCCTCCCAAAACCGCTGTAAGAGAGTTGTACTCACCTCTTCCACTGCTGCAATAGATCATGGGGTGACCAAGCATAAACTATTTGATGAAAATGACTGGTCTGACGAAACGAATCTAATAGATAACAGCCCATACTTTAGAAGTAAAACCATTGCCGAAAAAGCAGCATGGGACTATGTTAGAAGTGGTAAAAGTAAGCTAGAGCTTGTTGTAATTAACCCGGGAGCAATGCTAGGACCTGTATTGGAGGAAGATTATGGTACATCTGTAGCCTTGGTAAAAAAAATGTTAGACGGCAGCATGCCTGCACTTCCAAAAATGGGATTTTCATTGGTAGATGTTAGGTCAGCTGCAGATATGCATATTAAAGCACTAAAAACCCCTAATATTCATGGTCAAAGATTTATTTGTGTTGACGACTTTTTAACGATTAAAGGAGTTGCTATGATTTTGAAGGAAAAATTTCCCCATAGAAAAATACCAACAAGAGAGTTACCTGATTTCGTCATTAAGTTGTTTGCAAATTTTGACCCAGAAGTGAAACCAATGCTGTCAGAACTTGGCGCTAAGCGGCAACATACCAATAAAAAGGCGAAGAAACTCTTAAACTGGCAACCCATAAGCAATAAGCGTTCTATCATAGACACGGCTGACAGCCTATTGCAATTAAATCTAATATAACACATTAAATACAGAAACTATGAAAGCAAAAACTAGCCTAATCATACTTTGTGGTATCTTACTACAGAGTTGCGGAGCAATAATTAAATCCACCATTAAACCTGCGGTCAAGAATTTGAATTCTGGAGACCTAGATAGCTATACCAAACCATTTAGTGAAGATGTGGTCTTTTATTATCCAGGAGAGACATCGCACAGCGGAGTTCATGAAGGTAAGGAAGCGGTAAGATCTTTTTTTGAAGATTGGAAGGAACAGTTTCCAGGTTTGGTTTTAACACCACAAAAGATAATTGTGGACAAAAAATGGTACCTTGGCAAGAAGAATACTGTTATTCTATATTGGACTGTAGCGGGAAAAAACAAACAAGACAAAATGGTAGAGGGCTCAGGTATTTCTATGATATCCGTAGAAGGAACCAAAATTGTGGAAATACGAGATTTTGCGTTAAAGCCGGAATTGCTTAAAGCACACTGGGGAGAAGAGTAAAACGGCATGAGCAGTAAGCATATAGTTCATATTGAAACCATTGCAGATCTTTACCGAATATCTTCCGTATCTGCACCTAATCATCCCCTTTTTGGAATCATTAGATTAGAGGACATCCCCAAATTATCTAAAGATTATCCCGAACGGATAAGCTATGGATTCTATACCATAGGGTTGAAAAAAAATCTTAACGGTTATATCAGGTATGGCCGAGGCAAATATGACTTCCAAGAAGGATTGTTAGGTTTTACGGCTCCCAACCAAGTATTAGAATTTAAAAGCGATATAACCAAAAATGCAACTGGTTACTTAATCTTTTTTGATAAGCTTTTTATATCAGGAAATCAGAAAGTAGGAAAAATTGATGCGTACCATTTTTTTGATTATCACATTAACGAAGCCCTTCATCTTTCTCATAAAGAGGAGATGATTGTAGAAAATATTTTGGATGGCATGTATCATGAATATAACCTTCCTATCGATAAATATAGTAAGGAAGTTATTGTCTCAAGCCTTGAATTACTATGCTCATACGCCAGCAGATTTTATAACCGGCAGTTTGTTACCAGAAATGACGTCGACTCATCATTTCTGGTAAAATTTGAGCAAACACTCAAGCAGTACTTTAGCTCGGGAATGAGCAGCGAACAAGGTATTCCCAGCGTAGGTTATTTTTCAGAAAAACTTAATTTATCACCAAATTACCTCAGTGATTTATTAAGGTCTTTGACCGGAAAATCAACGCAGGAACACATTCATTTTCAAGTATTGGAAAAAGCGAAGAATCTTATACAATCAACAGATAAGACCATAGCAGAGATCGCATATGAAATAGGGTTTGAATATCCGCAGTACTTTAGTGTTTTCTTTAAAAAGAAAACAGGAGTTACTCCGACAGTTTTTAGAAATCAAAGACAATGAACGACGCTTTTGATTATCCCCACACTTTTGGGTGGTGAACGACCAATTTAAAGACACGATTATGCTATGCAAAGGAACCCATTCTCTTAACGCAATGCACGGTATAAGCTGCATCGAAATAAGATATCAAGAAAGGAATGCTAAAATTCCAGACAATTTCTACTGAATTGTATTCTATGTCATAATATTGTAGTTTATCACAAATAGCGTTTTTTGAAACAGACAAGAAGTTATCATCGCTAAATTTAATTGCAAACTGTTTCTTTTTTCTTTAATATCAAAACTGTTGGGTTTGTACTTTTGGTTTTATCTGAAGTAAAGTGGCTATAGGGGTTATAAGAATCCTAAATAATTACTTTTATGGTACAAATATCCCTTCGTTGTCCTTAAGATGTCATTATAAGAATTTTACTGTTCGGAAAACGGGTATATGGAAAAATGAAACTTTTTTATTGTAAGTTTTTACAAAAAATAAAACATCCTAACAATGTATGTGAAACTTAAAAAGAACATTAGTTATAGATTAAGAATAATGCTGTTGACGCTTTCGTTTGTGATATGCAATTTTTTGATGCTTTATTTATCTAAAACGAACGATTACTTTCTGATTGCTTCAAGAGAACTTTTTTTGTTTGCAGCAGTTCAGACAACCTACGCATTAACGATATATTTTTGTGTTTTATTGATGTGTAAAATAACCGTATTCTCAGGGTTATTTGACACAAACAAATCTATAGTTTTCCTATATCTTTTTTGGTTTTTTATCCTTGCGATAGGCGCCATTGTGATTCATAATCATTTACTCGGTATCATCAATCTTCCCAAAATCACTATTCACTACAGTGCTGTTCTGACGTTATTTCTTTGGTTTTTTCTGGACCCAAAAACCATTAAGGCTAGCTCTACTAAACTTAAGAACGTCCATTTACAGCTAAAAGGAAAACTAAAAAATGACTATTTAGAATTTTCTGAAAATCATGTATTGATTTATATAAAATCACAAGAAAACTACTGTGAATTGGTTTATGAAGAGTCGGGAAGGCAACTTAAGAAGTTGTTTCGGATAAGCATGAAGGATTTGGAAAAGCAGCTTATAGGCACAGTTTATCATAGAGTTCACAAATGTTACATTATTAACACAAGTTTAATTGAGCACATAAAGGGCAACGCAAACAATACGGTTGCTAGCGTTCAAAACGGATCTATAAAAATTCCTATTGCCCGATCAAAAAGAGATAAAGTACTCAGAATTTTTAAGCATCTCCAACTTAATACAACTTTTTAGTAGCAGGAGAATTCTAAAAATTGGGAGTTACAGCGGTAGGTTAAAAAACAAATTAAAATCGAATGGAAAGATATTTGGGTGGTAAAGTTGGTTCAATATCATTATTATCTAGTATTGAATCTTTTGCAGTAAAATTGAAGCATCTTAGATATGTCATATTTGTAACTGTCATTTGTTGTATAAATCATCACGCCGCCTCACAAGATTATTACCATCTAAAAAAGGAAGTAGACTCTTTAAACAATCTAGCCAGCGGTTTGTATCATACGCAAATTGAGAGTGTTTATGCCATATCCAAGAAAGCACTAGACAATGCTAATGAAATTGAATATGAGTATGGCATTATTTACGCTGAAAGAAATTTGGGTGTATACTATGCTTTTGCCTTGAAAAAGGAAGATGATGCTTTTAAGTACTTTTTGAAATCGCATTATAATGCAAAGGTTCACTACAACTTCAACGATGCTTTAAAGGATGAATTTGCACATGAAGTTTATTATACGGCACTGCAGCTTGCAAATATTTGTTCAAGCAAAGAATTATTACCACAACAACACCATTTTTTATCAATTGCTGAGACATTCTTACTGCGTACCGATTATGATGAACAACAGCTAAACCTTTTAAAAGCTCATAAGGGGTTTTCGTACAACATTCTAAAGCAACATAAAAAAGCTTTACAACTTTTTATCCCTTCTTTGGAATTTTTGGAAAACAAACCTACATCATCAAGAGATAGAAGAGATACTCTATTTATTCTTGATTTACGAAACCTTATAGCTAAAACGTATTGCGAAATATCTGACTTCAATGAGGCAAGTGTTTACGTAAATAAAAATATGAACATGATAAAACAATTAGAAAATAGCAACTATTTGAAATCCATTACATTTTATGTTCTGGGCAAAATATTAATAGGTCAGAAGAGGTATAAAGAAGCACTAGCGTTATCTGCTGAACGACTTAGCATCTCTGAAACAATTCAAGATACTTTGCTTGCTTACCAAATAAGGGGTTCCGCTTATTATAAAATGAATGATTTACAAAATGCCAAAAAATTTCTAGAACCTCTATTAAGACAAAGCAAAATAAATTCAAGGAAACCCGAATCCATAGAGGTCGCTAAAATATTGAAAAGTATCTACAAGAAGGAAAACAACGCAGAGAAGCTGACGGAAATGGAGCAATTAATCAACTCCTTAACATCAAAAAATACCAATACGGAAAGCGAAATTCTTTATTATTCGAAGATGCTTGAAAAAGAAAATAGAAAAGTAGAGAAAAGAATCCACTTCTCGGAAAAAGGCTACAATTTGCTTTTAATCCTATGTAGTTTGCTGCTCGTACTAATACTCCTATGGTTTAGGTTTGGAAATGAAAAAAATCTTTCCGACTAAAAAATCTATTCTTATAATAATTTTAAGTAAATAAGGTGTATTATCAAAAAAGCTAAATGTGGTAGGTAAACTTCCATGTCAATTAAAACCGTTTCTGCCTAATGACCAGTTTCCTACTTGTGACTAAATTTGTTTTGAAATCACAAATTCAACCATCCTAAAGTATTTTTCAAATCAGTCTTTGTATATAATAACATAAACGTGTCAATACCAACAAAAGAGAGTCTTCAAATAATAACTCGCAATTTTAGTTTGTTAGTGAAAGACAAAAAAATAGCCAAAAATTAAATCACGTTTTTGTTATTTGCTTGCTGGGAGGATTAGGTTGTCACCACCTCCAAGAACCGTAATAAGCTCATTTAATAAACCTATTTAATAATACCTACTCTTGGGTTGACGCTATTGGAATGGTCGTGGGGACCTCAATAGATCTTCCCGGAGTAGGTTTAGGCAACTATACCCTCACGGTGACCAAAAACAGTTGCAGCGCCAGTGAGGGGCCTTTTGATGTCTTGGAAAATGGCGCTCCGGTGATCGATGATGACCAGATAGTTATCGAGGACCCGGGCTGTGAAGAAGAAAATGGGGGGATTTCGGGGATCTCCTTATTGAACACTGATGGAAATGAGACCTATAGGTGGACCGACGCCGACGGCATTATTGTTATGACAGAATTGATTCTTTCCAATGTCGGCGCGGGCACCTATAC
>JBCCEC010000066.1:0-20379 GCA_039030475.1 Bacteroidota bacterium | reverse complement strand
CTTTTACAAAAGAGTCAGTTAAGTTTGGCAAATAGTAATATGAAAAAAGCAACTATACATGATATTGCCGAGAGACTTAATGTAACGGCCTCTACAGTTTCAAGGGCGTTAAACGGTAATCCCAGGATAAGTGATAGCACCCGAAAGGCGGTCCTAAAAGCGGCAAAGGAATTGGATTACGAGCCAAATCAAGTGGCCTCCGCTTTGCGCAGTGGTAAGACCCAGCTTATCGGAATGTTGGTACCAAGTATAAATCGAGCTTTTTTTTCCTCTATTATCAAGGGGGTCGAAGAGGTTGCCAATTCTTTGGATTATCGTGTTATCGTTAGCCAATCCAGTGAAGTTTTAAGTAATGAGGAAAATGCCATAAAAGCATTTTTAAATGCCCGTGTTGATGGTATTATAGCCTCGATCGGTAAAAACACACAACATTTTAACCATTACGAGCAAGTTCTTGATCGTGGACTTCCTTTGGTGCTTTTTGATAGAACAACACAATTCCTCCAAACAAGCCAAGTGGTCATCGATGACTACCAAGGGGCTTATTTGGCCACAACACATCTAATAGAACAGGGATGCAAATCCATAGTCCACTTAACTACCGAAAGAAAAATTGATATTTACAAGGAACGTTACAGAGGTTATCTGAATGCTTTAACCGACAATAATATTGAGCCCGATACTTCACTGGTTTTTAGCGGTAACCTGCAAGTAGAGGATGGAAGGGTACATTGCGAAGCACTTTTAAAACAGGAACGAAAGTTCGATGCTATTTTTTCTGCTAGTGATTACGCGGCAATAGGTGCCATGCAGGTCCTAAAGGAAAACGGTTTTAAAATCCCTGATGATGTTGCGCTTGTTGGTTTTCTGAATGAACCGTTCACATCGTTTACGGACCCACCTTTGACTACTGTAAATCAATTTCCCATAGAAATGGGACAAACTGCCGCTAATCTTTTTTTTAATATACTAAACACGGAAAAAAAGAAAATAAGACCAAAGAAAACGGTCATACAACCAGAACTTGTGGTTAGAGCCTCTTCATTAAAAAAATAATAGAACTATACCTACTAAATATGAAACCCTCAAAAATCAATACAATGTACAATCGATTGCACAAATCGACACAGCAGTTTATCACCGACGATTTTATGTTGCAGAACGATTTTGCAATGAAAATGTATCACGATTATGCTAAATCTTTGCCCATATTGGATTATCACAATCATTTATCCCCAAAGGAGATTGCTAATAACCATCAATTTGAAAACTGTACTGAGGTATGGTTGAATGGTGATCACTACAAATGGAGGGCCATGCGTACTTTGGGCATCGATGAAAAGTTTATAACCGGTAATGCAACGGACAGGGAAAAGTTTGTTAAATGGGCGGAAACTGTTCCTTATACCGTTAGAAATCCGCTCTATCATTGGACACATCTTGAGCTACAGCGCTATTTTGGAATAAATGAGCTCTTATCTGAGAGTAATGCGGACAAGGTTTACGATTTTACACAAGCAAAGCTTCAAACGGAAGAATTTAGAACCTATGGTCTCCTAGATATGATGAATGTTGAAGTGGTATCGACCACCGATGACCCTATAGATAGTTTAGAACATCATTCAAAGTTTCAACAACAAAACCATGAGCTTCAATTGTTGCCATCGTTTAGGCCCGATAGGGCCTATGCGGTAGAAAATGTAGATAGCTACAAGGAATACCTTGAAAAATTGGAGATGGCTTCAAAGTTAACAATTACATCCTATGCAGATTTAATTGATGTACTCAATAACCGTATGGAATTCTTCAAAAAAAATGGATGCAAAATAGCCGATCATGGGCTGGAAAGACTACACTATTTTGAATTTGGAAAATTTGATATTGAAAACTTGTTCAAGAAATTAATGGATGGGCTTCAACTCAATGAAGAGGAAATAGCATACTTTAAATTTGAAACCCTGGTTCACCTATCACATAAATATCATGCATTGGGTTGGGTACAGCAATTTCATCTTGGTGCATTGCGCAATACAAACAAGCGAATGCTGTCAAAACTAGGACCAGATACGGGGTTTGACAGTATAGGTGATTTTCAGCAAGCTATGCCTTTGGCAAGCTTCTTAAATCTTTTGGATAGCTCTGACCAACTTGCAAAAACCGTAATATATAATCTAAATCCGGCCGACAATGAAGTCTTTGCGTCCATGATTGGAAACTTTAATGATGGAAGTATTAAAGGTAAAATGCAGTTTGGCTCTGCTTGGTGGTTTTTGGACCAAAAAGATGGTATGGAAAAACAGTTGAACAGTCTTTCAAACTTAGGTCTATTAAGTTGTTTTATTGGGATGCTTACAGATTCTAGGAGTTTTTTGTCCTTTCCGCGGCATGAGTATTTCAGAAGGATTTTATGCAATTTGATCGGTACGGATGTGGAGAACGGAGAACTTCCCAATGATGAAAAATGGCTGGGCCAAATCGTGAGCGACATCTGTTATCATAACGCCAAGGACTATTTTGGATTTTAATTTCCCCATCACGATATGAAAAAATTGAATAGGCAGACCGTGCCAAGTATTCCAACAAGACCAATTAGAATAGTACAGTTTGGCGAAGGAAATTTTTTAAGGGGCTTTGTGGATTGGATGGTGGATATTTTGAACGAACGGACAGATTTCGATGGGGATGTTCAAATTGTCCAGCCTTTGAAAAATGGGATGGGGGAGTTGATAAACGAGCAAGACGGGCTTTATCATGTATTGCTCGAAGGGCTTGAAAAAGGAGAAAAGATACAACGCACAAGATTGATTACCAGCGTGAGGGGCGTACTTAATCCTTATGAAGATTATGACGCATTTCTGAAATTAGCCGAGAATCCGCACCTTGAATTTATCGTTTCAAATACAACAGAAGCAGGTATAAGCTTTGATAAAAACGATGAAACTGTCGATGCAGTGCAAACTTCATTTCCTGCAAAACTTACGGCACTATTGTACCGCAGGTATCAGCATTTCAATGGTTCCTCTTCTGCAGGTTTGTCTATTATACCCTGTGAGTTGATTGAAAAGAATGGTGATAAATTAAAGGAATACGTTTTAAAATATGTAGACTTTTGGACACTTTCTGAGAGTTTTAGAAATTGGATAGTAGAAGAGATTATATTTTTTAACTCATTGGTCGATAGGATTGTACCAGGATTTCCAAAGGATTCCATCGAAACTGTTCAGAAAAGTTTGTCGTTTAATGATGAGTTGGTCGTTAAGGCAGAACCGTTCCATCTTTGGGTAATCGAGGGGCCTACGAATATTAAGGAAAAGTTTCCCTTTTCAGATGCAGCTTTGAACGTAATCGTTACCAATGATTTGAGCCCATACCGTACAAGAAAAGTACGCATTCTTAATGGTGCACATACAGCAATGGTGCCCATTGCTTATATGCATGGATTTAAAGAAGTAAGAACGGCCATTGAGGATGAAAAAACAGGTTCATTTATAAGCGAAGTTGTTTTTGATGAAATCATACCAACCCTAGATATGCCCGAAACCGAACTGGAGTCCTACGCTCATGAGGTGTTGGAGCGGTTTCGCAACCCCTTCATAAAACATAAATTAATAGATATTTCATTGAACTCAATATCCAAGTTTAAGGTTAGGGTTCTTCCAAGTATGCTGGAATATATGATCCAAAATGAAAAGGCTCCACCAAAACTTGTAATCGCTTTTGCCTATTTACTCATGTTTTACAAAGGGAAGTTTAAGTCGAATAATATCGAACTTCAGGATGATGCCCAAGTCATTGAATTTTTCAAAACTGTTTGGGAAGAAACCGATTTGGAAAACATTGTAGCTAAGACTCTATCAAACAAAGCGTTATGGGACGTTGATTTAAAAAATCATATAAATTTAAAAGAAGCCTTAACTATAGAATTAATGCATATTTCAAAACAGTAGTATTCAGTTTTCACAATGGCTTAACAATCAACAAATTATCCCAAGGAATCCATTTTTCAAGGATATCCAGTCTGCCCAAATCCTTAGACTTGAATTTAAAATTCATTGTTGAAAGTAAGCTTATGGACTACCTTGATTTAATTACCCCAACCATTTCGCCTTCACACGTTTCGCGTTCATTTCGGCGATATTGGTAATAGAGATACCTTCTGGACATTCCACTTCGCATGCACCTGTAAACGTACAGCTGCCAAATCCTTCCTGCTCCATTTGCCAGGTCATTTCCATAACACGTTTATCAGCCTCTTGGTGACCTTGAGGCAGATTGTTCAAATGATTTATTTTAGCTGCGGTAAATAGTGCGGCCGATGCATTTTTGCAAGTAGCCACACAGGCTCCACATCCAATACAGGCTGCTGCATCCATTGCCTTGTCCGCTATCTCTTTTCCAACAAGAATTGCATTGGCCTCTGCTGCTGTTCCTGTTTTTGCACTGATATAACCGCCATGTTCAATAATTCTGTCAAAGGCGGACCGGTCAACGACCAAATCTTTGATTATTGGGAATGATTTTGCCTTCCACGGTTCTACCACTATTGTCTCTCCATCTTTGAAACTGCGCATGTGCAACTGGCAAGTGGTCATATTATCATGTGGTCCATGCGCCCTTCCGTTAATGAATACTCCACATTGTCCACAAATACCTTCTCGGCAATCATATTCATAGGCAATGACTTTTTCATCACGTTGCACTAAGAGCTCATTGAGGTAATCCAATGCTTCCAGAAAAGACATGTCTTCGGTTAGCCCTTCAACCTCATACGATTTAAATTCCCCCGATGTATTGCTGTTCTCCTGTCGCCAGATTTTAAATGTTACCTTCATATCTATTTCTTTCTTGGGTTGGGATGCTTCATTTTAAAACTATACGGATTATTTGTAGCTCCGAACGGTAGGTTGCACATTTTCAAAAGACAATTCTTCTTTATGAAGCTTAAAAGTACCATCGTCATAAGCCCAGGTGGATACAAAAGAATAGTCCTTGTCCATTCGTAACGCCTCGCCTTCGTTTGTTTGATATTCTTCCCTAAAGTGTGCTCCACAGGATTCTTCGCGTTGCAATGCATCGGTACACATCAACAACCCTAGTTCTATAAAGTCGGCCAAACGAAGTGCTTTTTCCAGTTCAGTGTTCATTTCTTTATCGCTACCGGTAACTTTTACCTCTTCCCAGAATTCATTTCGGATTTTCTTAATTTGTGAAATTGCTTTTTCAAGTCCTTTTTTATTTCTGCTCATGGCGCATTCTTGCCACATGATTTTGCCCAGTTCACGGTGAAAATGGTCTACGGTTTTACTACCATTTATTGAGAGTAATCTTTGTATGTGTTGTTGCGCCTCATTTTCAACATGTTGAAATTCTTGGTGTTCGGTAGTGGGGAGTTCTTCTTTTAAAACATTTGCCAAATAATTATTGATCGTATTGGGAAGTACAAAATAACCATCAATACTGGCCTGGAGCAACGAATTTGCTCCAAGACGATTTGCTCCATGATCTGAAAAATTGCATTCGCCAATAGCATACAGACCAGGTATGGTTGTCATCAATTCATAATCAACCCAAAGTCCGCCCATGGAAAAATGTGCAGCGGGTGAAATCTGCATGGGCTCTTTATAGGTATCTACTCCCGTAATTTTTTTATACATTTTAAAAAGGTTGCCATACCTATCTTGAATGGTCGTTAGACCTAAGCGTTCAATAGCATGCTTAAAATCTAAATACACTGCATTTTTAAGCCGTCCCACACCATAACCTGCATCAATACGCTCTTTAGCTGCTCTTGAGGCAATGTCCCGTGGTGCCAAATTCCCAAAACTGGGGTATCGTCGTTCTAAATAATAGTCTCGTTCCTCTTCGGGAATGGTATTGGCTTTGCGGTCATCACCTTTCTTTTTAGGTACCCAGATACGTCCATCATTTCTAAGCGACTCAGACATCAAGGTAAGTTTTGATTGAGCTTCACTTGTCTGAGGCAGGGCAGTGGGGTGAATTTGTGTAAAACTTGGCGCTGCAAAATAAGCTCCTCGCTTATGGGCCTTCCAAATGGCGGTTCCGTTGCATCCAATAGCAAGTGTAGAGAGTCGAAAAACCCTTGAATAACCACCTGTTGCCAATACTACGGCATGGGCAGCAAACCGTTTTAGTTTTCCGCTAACCAAATCCCTAGCGACAATCCCTTTGGCCTTTCCATCAATAACAACCAGATCCAACATCTCGTGACGGGGAAATAGGGTCACTTTTTTTGCACGTTTCATTTTGTACAATTGCGAATAGGCAGCTAAGAGCAATTGTTGCCCAGTTTGTCCACGGGCATAGAAGGTACGTTGCACCTGTACGCCTCCAAAACTACGATTCACCAATACACCGCCATATTCACGTGCAAAAGGAACCCCTTGCTGCACATAATGGTCGATTAACGGAGCCGACAGTTCTGCCAAACGGTATACATTCGCTTCACGCGACCTAAAATCGCCTCCTTTTAAGGTGTCGTAGAACATTCTCCAAACACTGTCACCATCATGCTGATAGTTTTTTGCAGCATTTATGCCCCCCTGTGCTGCCACAGAATGTGCCCTACGTGCAGAATCTTGGTAACAAAAGCATTGTACATCGTATCCTAATTCTGCCAGCGTTGCGGCTGCACCTGCTCCCGCCAAACCAGAGCCTACTACAATAATGTTTAGTTTCTTTTTATTGGCAGGATTTATCAATTGGGACTGTATTTGATAGTTACGCCACTTGTTTTCTAGAGGTCCTTCGGGAATTTTTGAGTTAAGCATCTTATCAAATTATTTAAAAAAAACAATGAAGGGTATAATACCAAATCCTATCGCCATAATCCCCGCATAAACCAAAGAAACCTTGGCCAATATTCGAAGCCCTTTTTTGTGGTAAAAGCCCAACGTCTTAAAAGCACTTTTTAATCCATGGTTTAGGTGTAAACCCAGCGGAATCATTAAAAGCGTGTATAACAACACAAAATATATATTTTGAAAAAGACTATAGGTAACTTCATAAACATCCACATGTCCGTTGATATCCAGGGCAACGGCATCGCCCATACCCAGTTTAATACGTGCCCAAAAGTTCGCCAAATGCACGACAAGGAACAACAAAACCATAATACCAATGAGTCCCATATTTTGTGAAGTCCAGCTACTATTTTCTTTAGTAAGGTTTACCAAATAGCGTTGAGGTTTTGCTTTTTTGTTCTTTACGGTAACGATTAGGGCGTAGATAACGTGAAGTACAATGGACAAATACAGCACATAAGCAATAATCTTAATGAGTGGGCTTTCCCGTAACGTTGTGGAATACGAATTGTACAAACCACGTGCAGTTTCTTCTGGTAGCAGCAAAATACAGTTTGCGGATAAATGTACTATCAAAAAAATACATAGGAAAAGACCAGTAAGTGCAATAATCGTTTTTCTGAAAAACATGGATTTTTTACTTTGATTGGTATAGGTTATCGTGGGATAATCTGAAACCATACAATTGAACTTTTGCTTTTACAGTTGCCACGCCATGGGTATAACTAATGCTCAAGTATTTTTTAATTTGTCCTGTTCGTGAAGAATAAGCAACGGCACCGGACTGTTAAAGGTTTGTTTTAAAGTGACGCTTTCATCCAACAAACGTTCCATAAAACCCTTTTTTACTCGTACCATACACAACAGACCCGCATAATCTTTCATCAGATAATCGTTTAAATCCTTATTGGTATCTCCTGTACCAAATGCATAATCAATAGAAGGGTTCAAATCTGCTATATGTCCTAACGGAACATCAAGGTCAGTTGTTCTTTTATCGGCTATGTGCAAAACTTTAATCTTGCTACGGTGTTTTTTTGCAATATTTTTCAAAGGAGTGACCGTTACGGAAGAAAATGGGTCGTTACCGATTGCAAAGACAATTTCTTCCAAAGACCTAAAACTGTAATTTGCAGGAACTACGATTACCGGAGCTGATGTTCTGGAGATGACACCACCGGCAACACTGCCCATAAAAACTTCTTTAAGCCCACTGGCACCTTTCGTGCCCATTACAATAAAATCGAAGTCGCCACTATCACCTAGTGCCGATATTGCTGAAATCGTAGGTCTCTTGATAATTTTTGGATTAAGGTTGGCATCTGGATATTTCTGCTGTACTTCCTGTATCAGTTCATCCATTTTATGTTGTGCATCTTTTTCGAGCACACCATCAATATTTTTCATTAACAAAGCAGCGCTAGAACGTGTATCATAACTATGTAGTACGGTGATTTCCGAAGAAGAAGTAGCGAAAAGTTGAATGGCATAGTAGAGCGCATTGGCCGAGGTTTTGGAGAAGTCGACGGGAACAAGAATTTTATTCATCACGATGTTATTTAGACTTTAATATCTATAAACATAATCACCAAATCTTTAGACAAACTTTAGAAAATGAAAACCCAAATATTTTTATAGCTAATTCTTTGAGAAACATTCAATAAATCGATAATCTGATTATCAGTGTTTTAATGCTAAGATTTTTAGTGCCTAATACGGTTCGCTTTTAGTACTGAAATCAGCTAAAGTACTCTTAAGTTTCTCTAAAGAATTACGTAATATTTTTAGAATCGAAAAGCATTGTTTTGGATAGTTTTCAAAATAGTTTAAGCAAACACTTTTATACAAATTGGTATGGATTGTAACGGGACAGATTTGATTTAGGAATACTGGAATTCAAAAAACTTTTAACTCTAAGATAAATGAAACTATTGGAAAAGATTTTATTAGCGCATGATTTTAGTGCTTCTTCAAAGCATGTGGAAGAAACCGCCATTAAGATGGGCAAAGTGTTTCATTCAAAAATAATTCCCATACATGTGCTTCCGAATGATATCGTAAATGAAAATGTAAGGAAACAGATTACCAAGGTGGCAGAAGATAAGTTAAAAGCTATTGTTGACCGGCTTAAAAATGCCAATGTAACTGTGGATGATTCCATTTTAGAGTATGGGTCGCCTCACGAAGGTATTGTAAGGGCGGCGATACGGATAAATGCCAATATGATTCTGAGTGGCTCAGGTGAAAGTTTACAAGGAGGTAGTGTTCACTTGGGCACAACTACGGAAAGAATTATTCAAAAAAGCAGTAAAGCTGTATTTGTTGCCAAGGCAGGCGTACCTCTAAATGTACATCATATTCTTTGTCCGGTTGATTTTTCCGAAGCATCTGAACGAGCCCTTAAAAATGCTATCATTATGACCCGTAGGTTTAGGGCAGAACTTACGATTTTAAGTGTTTGCGAAGTAGAAGGTCTGTCATGGTTTACTTCAGAAAAAGGCAAGGAAGAAGAAAACAATAGTCGCTTAGCTGAGCATGAAGCAAAGTTTGATGCATTTCTAAAAAAATTCAATCTCTCCGATTTGAATTGGACCAAAGAAACACCAAAAGGTAATCCGGCTGAAGAGATCCGTAGTACTATCTCGAGAAAAATGATTGACCTTCTCGTAATGGGAACGGTAGGTAGGTCTGGATTGAACCGCTTGATTATTGGTAGTGTCACCGAAAAAGTTATTCGAGAGGTTCCTTGTTCTTTTCTCACATTGAAATCCGAAGATGTGATAAGCTTACAGTTGGACAATGATATCAAGGATTTAGAAGAATTATACGAGAACGCCGAAGAATTAATAAAGGGCGGTTTTTATAAAGAGGCAATCGGTCAATTAGAAGCTTGCTTAAGTATCAACAACATGCACGTCCCCGCCTATTTTGGTATTGCAAGTATTCATGAAAAAATGAAGAACCCTACCAAAGCGGAACAATTCCGCAAATTGGGAAGGGAAATCAAAGATCGAATGTGGTATGCCAAGGTAGAGGAAGAGGTAAGAAAACTTAGGGGTAGCTGATGACATCCAAAAAAAGTATGAAGAAAGCCAAAGGAGAAGTAGTAAGTGTAAACGAATCACTGGTAAGTGCTAAAAACACGGAAGGTGCGGTTATTAATGGTGAAGTTGCCTATATCATTTTAGAAGACGGCAAAAGATTGAAGTCAGAAGTTATCGACGTAAAGGAAGGCGGTGTGGTATTTCTGCAGGTCTTTGAAGATACCGGATGGATGAGAATTGGGGATTTGGTAGAATTTACAGGTCTGCCCCTAGCCGTAAAACTAGGTCCAGGCATTCTAGGTTCCGTAACGGACGGACTTCAAAACCCACTTTATGAGCTTGCCAAGATAGAATGGTTTTTGGAAAGGGGACTTGAAGTGAGTCCACTCGACAATACCAAGAAATGGCATTTTACCCCAACGGTTCAAAAAAATGACATCGTTACGGGGAGTTCCGTATTGGGACATGTACCAGAAAAACTCTTTCAACACAAAATTTTTGTTCCGTTTTCCATTCAAGGGGAATATACGATTGAAAGTATTGTACCAGAAGGTGACTATACTATAGATGAAACCATTGCTGTCATCAAGGATAATGCAGGAAATAAACAAGAACTGCAAATGGCGTTCGATTGGCCGGTTAAAAAACCAATGCCGTTTCATGAGCGTTCTGTTCCAGAAAATCCAATGCCAACCGGTATACGTATTCTCGATGCTCTTTTTCCGATAGCTTTTGGAGGCACAGCATGTAATCCCGGCCCTTTTGGAGCTGGAAAAACCGTATTGCAGCACAGTTTGGCCCGCCATTCGCAGGCAGACGTCGTAATTATAGCTGCCTGTGGCGAAAGGGCAGGGGAGGCCGTTGAGGTTTTTAAGGACTTTCCAGAACTTATTGATCCGCGTACGGGAAAATCGTTGATGGACCGTACATTCATTGTCGGGAATACTTCCTCCATGCCAGTTGCAGCAAGGGAAGCATCGGTGTATATGGCGACTACTGTGGGCGAATATTATCGGAAACAAGGATTGAATGTGCTTATTCTGGCTGATTCTACATCACGTTGGGCACAAGCATTAAGAGAAACCTCTGGAAGAAAAGAGGAGATTCCTGGACCCGAAGCCTTCCCCATGTATATTTCTACCTTGATTTCAGCCTTTTATGATCGTGCCGGGGTCGAAATACTATCAGACGGAAATACAGGTTCATTGAGCATCATAGGAACGGTTTCTCCCGCTGGTGGAAACTTTGACGAACCTGTTACACAAGCTACCTTATTGAGTACAGGTGCATTCTGGGGGCTTTCAAGGGCTTTGTCCGATGCCCGTAAATACCCAGCTATTGATCGGATCGATAGTACTTCCAAATATCCTTCACTCTTACAAAAAGAAGAAGTACTCTACCTGCTGGAATTATTACGTGATGGCAAGACCATTGCATCGAATATTCTTTTAATGGGTGAAAAAGGAATAACCGATGAATCCTATATCCGGTATCAAAAATCAGAATTATTGGATTCGGTATTTCTACAACAGAACAGTTTTGATGAGGTGGATGGGGTAACCAATCCCGATCGGTTACGGTTGATGTTTGGCATGGTAAAAGAGATAATTGATGCACCAGTTGCCATCCAAGGAAAAGAGGAGATTCGTTCTCATTTTAATTTTATGAGGCAGGCCTTTTTGGACTGGAACTATATGCAATTAAAAGATGAAAAATTCGAGAAACAAAAATCGAAATTATTAAAACTGGTTAAACAGATGGGCTATGCTAAGGAAAACGTATGAGAACATAGATAGTATTGGGCGGGCCATTCTTAGTATAAAGGCAAGTGGGGTTCATAACAAAGAACTGGCAGAGGTTATTTATCCTACTGGGGAAAAGGCTTTTGCCCAAGTAATTGCCCTAGATGGAGAACAAGTGACTCTTCAATTGTTTAGTGGAGGCTTTGGGGTATCTACCGATTGTAAAATCCGTTTTCTGGGGAAACCTGTGCAGGTTGGCTTTTCAGATGATATGTTGGGGAGGGTTTATTCAGGTAATGGGCAGCCTATAGACGGTGGACCAGAATTGATGGCAAACCAGATTCGGATAGCAGGACCTTCAATCAATCCTGTAAAACGATTGATACCCAAGAATATGATTCGTACAGGTGTACCTATGATCGATGTGTTCAATACCTTGGTACGTTCCCAAAAGATACCCATTTTCGCCAAAGCGGGCGAACCTTACAACCGATTGTTGGCAAATATCGCCACGCAGACCGATGCCGACGTTATCATCATTGGTGGTGTAGGGCTTAAATACGATGAGTACCACTATTTTAGGCAGCGTATCGAAGATGCCGGTAGCAAGGGCAAGACCGTTATGTTTGTACATACCCATAGGGATTCCATTGTGGAAGGACTTATGGTTCCAGATTTGGCCCTCGCGGTGGGGGAACGTTTTACATTGCAGGGCAAGAACGTGTTTGTGCTGTTATCGGATATGACGCAATGGTCCGATTATCTGCGCCAAGTTGCCAATGCCCAAGATCAGATACCTGCTAATCAAGGTTATCCCGGTGACCTGTATTCACAATTGGCAAGCCGATATGAAAAAGCTGCGGATATTGATGGAGCTGGAAGTTTAACTATTCTTGGGGTAACTACCATGGATGACGTAACCCATCCCGTACCCGATAATACTGGATACATCACCGAAGGGCAATTCTACATGAAAGATGGCTTTTTGGAGCTGTTTGGCTCGTTGAGCCGCCTTAAGCAGCAAGTGAACGACAGAACCCGGTCCGACCATAGAAATATTATGAACGCCATGGCACGTTTACTGTCAGAATCTGAAGAACGGGTAAAGGCACAAAAATTTGGGTCGGTAAAAGATGATTATTCCTTACGGTTATTGGATTATAGAAAAACATTTCAACAAGAATTGATGGATCCCTTCCGATTTCTTGAATTGGAGGATGCCCTTGACTTGTGTTGGGATATTTTATCTAACCATTTTAAAAAAGAAGAAGTGGGCCTTTCTTCGGAATTGATTGATGCCTATTGGCCCGAAAAAGGGAAGTTCAAAATTTTAAAAAACAGTACCCATGAGTGAAAAAACTTTGGGCAGCTTAATTGAGACCTTAAAAACAGAGGCCATTGAAGGTGCAGCGAAAGAATCGGATGCTATTATCAAGGCAGCAGAAAATGAAGCCAAGCGTATTGTGGAAGCTGCCAAAGAAGAGCGGAAACAACTGCTCAGTGAAGCCGAGAAAGAAGCAAGTGCTGCGCTAAGCAAAGGTGAAAGTGCTCTTCAACAAGCGGGACGTGATGTTACCGTTTCTTTAAAGAACGATTTGATACAATTACTTAAAGCGGTATTGGAAAGGGATGTGAAGGCAAGTTTTACACCCGAACTTTTAGAGTCTGCCGTGGTCAAGGTCATTGAGAATATTGACAGCGAAGTAGAATTAAAACTCTCTTCTGATTTTGAAGCAAGCTTGGCGGACAATATTCAACAGCGTCTTCAAAAAGCGGATAGTCTTATTGGCATTACCAAAGATAGTAGCTTGTCGAAAAGCCTGATTATCACCAAAAAAGACCAAGGATGGAATTACCAGATTTCTCCAGAAGCGGTTACCGAGTTGTTAGCTATGCACCTTAGCAACAAGTGGCTGGAAATACTAAACGGCAAAACGGAAAAATGAGCAGTGGAGACCTAGAATATCTAATGGCAAGTCTGCCCTATCTATCTTTTGAAGATAGTAATGAGGTACGTTCTAGGGTTTCTTCAATTTTAAAAAAATATACAAATCCTTCAGAAGTAAAAAAAAATATAGTAGCCATTTTAGAAGAAGAGGCCATTAAATTTTTGACTCCTGAAGCATCTCGGTTATTCTGTGAAATCGATTTGAATACAATACACACTTGGAAATTTCAGAGAAGTAAAAATAACCTCTTGGCAGATTTTTCCAAGTACATGTACAATCTTAAACGGGAACTCAAACAACTTCGGATATCGCGCAGCAAAGAAGACAGAGAATCCCTTTCCAAAAAACAACAGCTGCCTATTACTCCTGGAAATCCATTAGAAGAAGAACTACAACTATTACAATTGCAATGGGAAAAATTGGAATCACTGTCCCTTGGGCATTATACTGATTTTACAGCGCTTATCACATATAAACTAAAATTGATGCTATTGTTGCGATGGTGGGGTTTTGATACCGAAAAAGGCTTTGAGCTATTCCTGCAAACGACGAAAAAGGACTGATTATGGCAGATAAAATTCTAATGAACAAGAATACCTTGGCTGCCCTAAAAGTAGAACTCAAGGGATACATTACTGCCCTTCCAGTCTTTGAAATGAAGGAACAGCAATTAAAAGAGGTGGTACAGCGTATCGAAAATAACATCGTTCGCCTAAAGCAATCCATTGCCGAGACTAATACAGAGACCAAAAAGTGGATTGCCGTAATGGCCGAAGAAACTGTAGATTTCTCCAATATCGTAGAGGTAAAACATTTGAAAACCACAAAGCGAGAAATTGCAGGTGTGCCCATTGAATCTTTTGAAAATATAGTTTTTGAAGACATCCAAATCGATTTGATGGACACACCATTATGGGTAGATGCGGCAATAGCAGTGGTAAAAACCCAAAAAACCAATCGTAGCATGATGGAAATGGAACAAAAAAATCTTGAATTGCTACAAGAGGAACTCGCAGAAGCACGGCGCATGAAAAATGCCTTGAAAGAAGTATTTATTCCTGAAACCAAGGATAACATCAGAAAAATTGAGATTTACTTAGGCGACGTAGAGCGATTGGCCATTGGATGTGCCAAATTAGTGAAAAAGAAGAAACAGGATAAAACGATGGCGGTATGATTGTTCGGATGAAAGAAATACTGCTCTTTACCACTGCGCGTTCGGTAGACGAAACTGTGCAAAGGCTGGGGGAGTTGGGCGTTGTCGACATCAAGGAAATTAAAAGACCTTCGGGCGAAATCATCGAAAAACGAACAGAAGCTGTAAATCATACTGAAAAAGCGATAGCGATACTTCAAGGTCATGTAAACAAGAAAGATAAAACCACCAATTGGGCAAAAAACAATTTAGATGATCCAAAACAATTGGTGGAACGGGTGTTGCGCACAAAGGAAATTAGAGAAATCGGTCAAAAAAAACTAGATGAACTTACCCAACAATTGGAATTTTATAAAACTTGGGGAGAACATGTCAATGTAGAAGATTTTGATTTTCTAAGAAAAAAGGGAATTTATCTGCGTTTGTACTTGATGGACAAAGCACAAATACAACCGCTTTCAAAAAAATACACCTTGGTTTCTTTTCCCCAATATGATGGGAAGGTGCCCGTTGCCTTGATTGCCCAATCTGATACTGAAAAGTTAAAAGGCAAAGAAGAACAACTCCCAATTCTAAGGTTTGAAGAGATACAACAACAGATCAAAAGAAAAAAACGACAGCTTGCAGAAATTGAGGCATTTTTAAAGGAGAAAGTCCAGTATTTACAATCTTTGGAGGCTTATCAGGAAATCTTAACAGATCAATTGGGCATACAGCATACCTTAGAAAGTATGGGTGATGTTGAAGGGAAACTCAAGTATCTCAAAGGGTATATTCCTAAAAATACTGTGGATGAGTTTAAAGCTACGGCCGAACAACAAAATTGGGGCTACTCGATTTCGGACCCGGAAAAACCAGAAGATGTACCTGTTTACATTAAAAATCCGAAATGGATAGGAATGATCAATCCGGTAATGAAATTCATCGATATCGTACCAGGGTATAAAGAAGTGGACGTTTCCATCTATTTTTTGGTGGCTTTTGCCCTATTTTTCGCAATGTTGGTAGGTGATGCCGGCTATGGTGCTATTTTTCTGCTAATCGCCCTTTTATTCCGAAAAAAAATTCCCGGACAAGCGCGTTTGTTGATTTATGTGCTGAGCGGGGCAACTATTATTTGGGGGGTTTTAAGTGGAACTTATTTTGGGTCGGAACAAATAGCTGCCGTTCCTTTTCTCAACAATTTGATTATTCACAATATTGCCAGTTTTGGCGTCGACAATATTTCATTTATGATGCATCTGTCCTTTCTTATAGGAGCTGTGCATCTTACCATTGCGCATCTTGTACGGTGCGCACAGTTTATTAATTCCATTAAAGCTTTGAGCGAAGTGGGTTGGATAGCCTTGGTTTGGGGACTTTTTTTGATTACCGAACAACTGGTGTTGGGCAAGACAATGCCCCAATGGGGAATGTGGCTTTTTGTAGCAGGCGCTTTATTGGTGATGCTGTTCTCGGTAGAAAGTAAGAGCTTTTTTAAGAGCATGTTGGTATCCATGGCAAATCTGCCCTTAAGTCTTATCAGTGGTTTCTCCGATATAGTTTCCTATGTTCGGCTTTTTGCAGTTGGGATGGCTACCGCAGCCGTAGCGGCAAGTTTTAACGGTATGATACTACCCGAAGGAATCTCAGGGTTAGGTATTGTGGAATTAATCGTGGCGGCAATAGCGCTAACCCTTGGACACGGGCTCAACATTGCCTTGGCCCTTATGGCGGTGATGGTGCATGGAATACGATTGAACATGCTGGAATTTGCAGGACACTTGGGCGTACAATTTTCCGGTGAAGCCTATAAACCTTTTAGACTGCTATCCAAAGAAGTAGCAGGGCAAAACGAGCGATAAAAAATAGTTACAACAGGATAAAATATAAAACTTAAAACAGAACATAATGATAGATATAGCAATTTTTGCAACAGCGGTAAAAGGATTAGGTGATATGGGTATGTCTTTGGGCATTGCTTCCATAGGTTCTGCCGTAGGAACGGGAATAGCTGGTATGGCAGCAATTGGAGCTTGGAAAAAAATGATAACCAGCGGACAAAAGGCAGCTACGGCCCTTTTAATTTTTGTAGGTGCACCGCTCTCACAGGTGATTTATGGAATGATATTGAAAAATGCCATTGCCGATGCCGATTTGAACCCTGACTCTTATGTTTGGCAAATTATTATCGGTCTTATTGCAGGGGCCGCAATGGCCGGTTCTGCCATTTTTCAGGGTAAAGTGGGCGCGCGTGCCTGTGATGCCATTGCAGCTGGTGCAAATGATACGGCAAAATATATCATGATTATCGGTATTGTGGAAACCGTTGCTCTTTTCGTTATGATATTTACAATGACCGGATTACCTACGGGCTAATATTTCTGAAAACTTTTAACGGATTTTTATGAATTAAATGGGGAAATGTCATGTTTTTGGCAGTCTATGCCCAGTAATTTTAAAGCGTATGATGCAAGCCTTCCGTTATGAAAATATTGGTCATTGAGGATAATGCTGAACTACTCCATGATATTAAAGACTTTCTGGAGGAGGAGGGAAACATTTGTGAAATAGCGCCAAATTACCATTCCGCCACTATGAAGGTGGGTATTTTCCCCTATGATATTCTAGTCGTAGATATCACGTTGCCCGATGGTAGTGGTCTGGATATCATTAAAGTGGTCAAAAAGGAGAACATTGATGCTGGCATTATCATTATCTCAGCGAAAAATGCAGTTGGGGACAGAATACACGGTCTAGAAATTGGGGCCGATGACTACCTGACAAAACCATTTTACCTTGCCGAATTGAACGCTCGTATCAAAGCATTGTACAGACGAAAGGTATATAATGGGAGGAGGGAAATTGTGTTCAATGAAATCAACATCAAACCTGAACGACATGAAGTTTTTGTCAATGATTATCCCTTGACCTTGACAAAAAAGGAATTTGACATTATTCATTTTTTCGTGGCGAACAAAAATAGACTGTTGACCAAGGAAGCGATTGCAGAACATCTATGGGGCGATGATATTGAAATGGCAGATTCATATAAATTTATTTATACACATTTGGCCAACCTGCGAAAAAAAATTGCCGAACTGGGAGGGAAAGATTATATTAAATCCATCTACAGTGTAGGATATAAATTCACTGATCACGAATGAATCTAGTCAGAAAAACCAATAAGCACTATTTTATTTTTCTGTTGCTCCTTTTTCCCATAATGGTCGGAGTGGACTATTATGTAATCGAGTATTTTGTAAATCTTGAGGTAAATGATGTTTTGCTTCATGAAAGCGAACGTATTGATTATGAATTAAAGCGAAACGGTAGCTTGCCCCATTCCAACTACATTTATAGTACAGAAACAGTACCTGAGAATTTTAGTAATCAAAACAAATTTGGAGATACCTTGGTTTTTGAAGCGTATATAGATAAACAAATTCCTTATCGCACCTATCAGTTTACCGTTGATAAAGGTTCTCAAAAAATAAGGATCTCCCTTTGGCATATCCTTTTAGAGATGAATGAATTAATTCTTTGGTTGTTTGCATCCACAACCTTGGTTTTATTGCTGTTGTTCGGTGGCCTGTTCTTTATCAACCGAAGGATTTATCAATGGGCTTGGAAACCTTTTTTCTACAACCTATCCGCCTTGAAAAATTATGATATAACCCGTAAAGAACCTGTCCAGCTTAAACCTTCAAAAATCAATGAATTTAAAGAGCTCGATAAGGTGGTAACCGCTTTGATGGAACAAGTGAAAAAAGATTTTCAAAATCTTAAGGAGTTCAATGAAAATATAAGTCATGAGGTACAGACACCTTTAGCGATTATCCGGAATAAAATGGTGCTGTTGTTGGAAAGCGATAATCTGAACAAAGAAGAACAGCAATGGGCACAGTCAGTTTATCAAGAAGCGAACAAGCTTTCAAAAATCAGTAAGTCATTAACGTTGATTTCCCGAATTGAAAATCAAGAATTCAAAAGATTGGATACGGTTGATATTAGTTCCATTATTGATAATATCGTACGGAACATGGAAGAAATCATTAAGTTCAAAAATATTAATATCAGTATCGATTTAGATTCCGTAACCGTACAATGTGATCAAATATTGGCCAACATTTTATTCACTAACCTTATTAAAAATGCGGTACAGCATAATAAAGAAGGTGGATATATCGATATGATGTTGACCTCAGATAAATTTGAAATCACGAACACGGGAAGTACTTCGGATATGTCTACAGCACAATTGTTCAATCGCTTTCAAAAGGGAAACAAGGAATCGGATTCTTTGGGACTTGGTTTGTCCATCAACCAAAAAATATGTGATATCTACGGGTTTCGGTTAGATTATGAGCGTGATGATGACAAGCATACATTTTCCTTATTTTTTTGAAGCTTAGTTATGCAAAAAGCATTAAACTAAAAACATAACTAACCTTTATTGATTTGACTAGGACTCTCTTTAGTACTTCTCCACCTAGCTTTTTGCTCTCTGGGCTTTTTGTAAGATATGTATAAACTCTTTATCTTTTTATCGCTCCTGAAGTATCTCCAGCCATCAAACTTGTCACATTATCCAATGACACCAAATTTACATCGCCAGGAACGGTGTGTTTAAGTGCACAGGCTGCAGATGCAAAATTTAAAGCCCGCTCATCAGTATCATAATGCAACAACCCATAGATTAAACCGGCGGCAAAGGCATCACCGGTGCCCACGCGGTCAATAACAGGTGTAATGTTCAGGGTTTCCGTTTTGATGTATTTGTGCCCGTTCCACATCTTCCCATGTATTTGTTGGTGCGATGCACTCACTGATTTTCTGGTTTTCCCCACTACTTTCTCAATTTTTGGAAATTTGTCCATAAGTTTTTCGGCTGCTGTACGAAATTTGTCTTTCGATTCTCCTGTATCAAATAACTCATGAATTCCACGACTGCTTGTAATGACGATATTGCTATTTTGTACCAATTCTGGCATCACAACTTGCATGGTTTTTCCATAGTTCCACATGTTGTCCCGTGAATTGATATCTCCGGAGACTTTGACGCCCATTCTGTTTGCCGTTGTAATAGCATCTAAACAGCATAGGGCAGCACCTTCGGAAATAGCCGGAGTGATTCCAGTCCAATGAAACCAATCGGCATCTTTGAGTATAATTTCCCAATCAATCATTGCTGGTTTTATTGCCGAGAAAGAGGACCCTTCTCTTTCGTAAATTACTTCACTCGACCGGTGAACGGCTCCTTTTTCGAGAAAATATTTACCTATCATGGTGTCGCCGTAAATAACATGTTCGGTGCTCAACCAATGCTTGCGCAAAAATTGCGTGGCCGCCTTTCCAAGGGCATTATCGGGAAACCGGGTTACATGCGCCGCTTTCATGCCAAGATAGGCGCAAGAAATTGAAACATTTGCTTCACCACCTCCATAAGCTAGCTCCAAAGAAGATGCTTGTGCAAATTTGGAATGTCCAGGAGGAGATAAACGCATCATTACTTCACCAAAGGTTATTAATTTTTTCGCCATGTTTTAATCTGAATTTTGTTGTTGTTAGGTCTCAAAAGTTCTTATTGTTTGAGTTTTTTGTAGAAGATAAAAACGGGTAATCAATAGTCTCACATTCACTTTTGTGGTTAAGAACTTGAGATGTTCTTCGTCTTGGTCTAGCTAT
>JBCCEC010000065.1:0-21641 GCA_039030475.1 Bacteroidota bacterium | reverse complement strand
CTGCTCGACGGCGACATCGTGCGCAAGAACCTCTCGAGATATTTTTGTTTCTGTAGCTTATGAAAACAATCAACGGTATTGACTTATCCAAACTTTCAAAAAAGAGAAGGTTGATTATCCAATATGCCTTGGATTATCCAGATAAGGTTGTATTGATGCGAATGGAGGAGCTGGGGGATAAGTTGGGCGTTAATCCTGCAACCATAGTAAAAGCTTGCAAAGCTATAGGCTTGAATGGTTTTTATGAACTAAAGGAACTGTTAAAGGATGAGGTTCAACTAACAAGGGTTGATTCGGTTTTTAGTGGAATGATTAAAGAAGTCCGTGCCCATTCCAACCCACAAAAGGTAGCGCAAGATGCTATATTGGGAGACATAATGATGCTCCAAAAGACTTACGATACTATTAATTTTGAGGTAGTTGAAAAAATAGCCAATGCCATAATTGCCTCCAAGCAAACATATATTGTCGGGTTGGGGCATATAGGTTTGGTAGCTAATTATATGGAGCGAATATGTAGGTCAGCTGTTCCACAGATACATGCCAGTACGGAATATCACGGAGAACTTTTCTTGAACATGTCCCATTTTTCAAAAGAAGATGTTGTCTTGGCCATTTGCTTGGATAAATGTCAAAACCAAACTATTAAAGCACTAAAATCTGCAAAATTGGATAAAAAATCTACCACAATCTCTATTGTGGACAGTGATCTATCTCCTTTGATCCAATACAGTGATTATCACATTACCATTAACAGTTCAAACAGTTTTTATTTTGGTAGTATGGTGGGTGCCTATTGTATCGTAAACGCTATTTTTTATAGTATTGCCAATATTTTAAAACCAGAGACAGTTGCACGATTTAAATTTTTTAGGGCAATGTCCGAAAAAGACAATGTTTATAAAATATAATGGCTGGTAATTATATTCTTACCTATTTTTTGAAAAAGTTTGGTTATTGAACGGACTCAATACTGCTCTCTATTTGACTCTTTTTGTCAGTTGGAGCGTATTTAAGTGCAATATCATAAGATTTTTTAGCTTCCTTATTTCTGTTAAGTTCTTTAAGCGCATTTCCTCTATTGTAATGTGCTCTCCAATAGGTTTCATTTTTCTTTATGGCTTTCTTAAAAACATATTCAGCTTGCTCAAAGTCTTTCTCCCTTAAAAGTCTACGTCCATAGCGTTCAAGATAGACGTCACTACCAACTTCAATTGCCCTTTGTATTGCTTCTTCGGCTTCTTTTTGACGGCCCAGTTGTTTTAATAATTTTGCTTTGACATCCCAATTGGAAAAATTTTCTTGAAACCCGATTGACTTATTTACCCATTCAAGGGCCTCTTTCGTGTTTATCTTGTACTCCGCACAGTAATCCGCTGCTTGGCACCAACTAAACCACTCCCAATATGCATCTGAACGTAGTTGTTTTCGAATGTTTTCCAATGCTATTTCATCAATATTCAATGTAATGTTTAGTTCAGCCTTTTTGTCCGCCCAACTTAACACAATTGAAGCCGCATTGCGTTCTCGCTTGTTGAAATCAAAACTTAACCACTCTCTGGTCTGGGTATTATTTTGGACAGGCACGCTTATGCGCAATACATCCTCATCCTCTTGGTAAAAATAACTTCCCCAAGACGTATGATTTTTTGAAAAAATAAACGTCCATTGGTTCTCTTCCGGTAAAAGGTGAAGGCCATAACTGCCAGCGGGCAAGTTTTGTCCTTCAATTTGAACATCATCAGTAATTGTGAACTTTGTATTCTCATTGGCTCCCGCCCGCCATACTTTGCCATAACGAACCATATTTCCCCATACTACTCTGCCTCTTGTTCCAGGGCTATGATACTCAATGGTAATGTCTGTATACCCTATACGTTGTGAAATACTGGATTGCTGGCTTTTATCTGGTAAAGTAATAGGATTATGAATATTAAAGTGCTGTGCACTTACTGGAATATATAATAAAATAAAAGCTAAGAGCGATAGGTTTAGGTTGGAACTGTTCATTTCGTTTTTTTTAAATAATGTTTGAATGTATTGAAAAAAAACGAAGCCAGTAAGTTTGGACTCAACGAATTGTAAATGAAATATTTATTTTAAAAGTTACCTAACCTTTTGGTAATTAGAGAGTGCTACTTTAGATTCTTAATAAGCAAAATACCTCCTTGTTATGCTTACTGAAATCATTCCGCCGATCAATCAAAAGCATCAAACTTTCTGTTTGTACAATTATCTTAAGTATAGCACACACTACAAATTGAAGGACTTTACTCAGGAAATCATTATTCAAAAAAACGAATATCTATACAAACCACCATTTGAACATAATTATATTTATGAAGTATTGGATGGTGCTATAAAATTAGGAAGCTATACAGATCAAGGGGATGAGTATGTCCATGACGTAGTTAGTCAGAAAGATTTTTTTGGTAACCTCAAGTATTTAAACAATCAGTTTTTTGAGTTTTCTAAAACAATAACAAGCACAAGGCTTCGGGTTTATAATCGTTCTTTTTTTAAGCAAATTATCATTAATGAACCAACTATTGCCGAATGGTTTATCTCTTATCTTGTTAAAAGATGGTGTGCTTCCGAAAAAAAAATGCGTAAAGTAAACGAAAGGAATAGCGTAGAGAAACTCAGATTTTTAAGAACATATTTCAATAAAGAAATTAGTGATATTGAAGGAAACGACCATATTCTTTATGACTTACTGACTCAAAAAGATTTGGGCGACCTAGTAGGTGCCACCCGACAGACTATAGCCAGTGCTTTGAAAAAAAGCTCAGTTATCACGGGCTAATATGCCTGGGTAAAGCATTCCATTTTTAGATTTAAACTCTAATCCCAATAGTTCGCTGATTAAAGGTATAATATCTCCAATCCCATTTATTTGAGCAATCTTTTAGGATTTTTATGTTCTCTCATGGATTGAATTCTGTCATAAGAACAATCTATTTTCTAAACTTCTGGAATATTGTAATCTATTGGTGCACAAACACAGACGGTTCAAATAAAATGGACACTTACTTTCTTGTTTTGTACCGTACCACACACAACCCTTATGTTTGGGTGAAAGTACTTATCCAGCACTAATGATCAGTGTGCCCATTGTTCCTCCAAATAAAAATCTTTCTCATTTCTGGATATTGATTGTGTAAAAGAAAGGACCCAACATTATGGTCAAGTCCTTTCTGACTGCTAATTAAACACTTAATTGAATGTATATCTTACCCCTAATTGCAGTCGCCAAGGTGTACCATTTATTGGTTCCGTTCCAGCTCCTGTTTGAACGCCATAGTTATAGGAGTTTGTGGTTGTATCAAAACCATTTATCCGCATAAAATCACGTCTTCTACCAAAATTATTGGTACGCCCCCATTCTTTGTTCAGCAAGTTTGCAAAGTTGAATGCATCTGCTGTTAATTCCAGTCCGTGCTTGTTGTTGTTAAAGCTAAATCGTTTTTGTAACCGAAGGTCTATGATTGCTCTAAACGGATTTTTACCACCGTTACGTTCTGCAAACCCCCCAAAACTCTCTTGCAAATAATCTTTAAAACCTTGTGGAGTTTCAGGATCGTTGAGTACTTCATTATAACCATCTATTATGGCTTGTGGTGTATTGGGGTCATCGGGGTCAAAAATATAAGCGATATCGTTTCTCAGGTTAAAATCTCCATTTGCACTCGTATTATCATCAACATGCAATGAGTAACGTGTGCCACCTGTACCAATAATGGTTGCACCAAAATTGAACCCTTTCCATGTTGGAGTAGCTCCATTGAGTACTACTTTTGTATCAAAATGACTATCGGCAAACCCATAGTTCAAGTCTCTTGGGTCACCTTCAACCGGTATGAATGTTGAGGTATTGGCAACACAACAATTATAGGAGGAATTATCTTTTGTCCTATTCCACGTAAAACTTCCGTTCACATAACCGTCCCTTCCAATACGGGCAGATCCTTCAACTATCAATGAAACGTTGTCCAGAACACCATCCGATGTCAATACCAAGGCTCTTCCAACCCTGTCCGAGATTCTAGAATTTGTCCAATCCACCAGTCCATTTTCGGCAATAGTGTTGGCGGGCACGAATACTTCACGTCCTTGAGGGGTCGTAAAAATAGGCTCGGCGACTAAATTGGCCTCCTGATATACGTAATTATTGGTCGTGTGGCTAAAAATTGCATTTATTCCCAAGGTATAACGATCTCCAAACAACCTTGTGTAACTTATGTTTCCTTTATAGATGGTTGGTACTTCAAAATTTGGACTAACTGCATTTATGGTTGAAAAAGGAGTGACACCATCTGGAACTCCCGGAACAGTGCTTGGATCATTACGATATCCTGGAAAATTAGGGGTAGGTACTGCATCACCAGTAACATCAATGGCACCGAGTAAAGTACCACTGTTCTGAATGTTATTTACCTGGGCATAGTAATGGGGTTGTGCACTAAAGGCACCGCCACCTATTTTTAAAATATCAGTATTCTTTCCTTTCACGTTCCATGTTAGTTGGAATCGTGGCTGGATATTATCAAAATCTTCAATTTTTTCGTCGGTTCTAATGCCTAATTCTTCAAATACTACGGGGTTAAATTCAGCTTCATCCATAAAAATTGTGGCATCCCAACGTAGACCGGCCATTAGATTTAGGTTAGGGGCAAGGTCAAATTCCACTTGCCCAAATAAAGACAAATCCAATACAGTCTGCTCTACAAGGGGTAAACCTTGCAGAGGAACTTCTCGTGCATATCTAGATGGATTCTGATTTTCAAAATCGTCCAAAGAATCAAAAAAGAACCGACCATTTTGCTCATTGGATAACAAGGTCTCTAAATATGTGATTAAGTTATCCGTACCGAAAGTGAAATTATATTTGCCAGAATTGACGTAGGTAGTATTCGCTATCTGTAGTTGTCGCTCTAGATTGGTTTCTGGAGTAAATCGCTGTCCACCTAATTGCACACTTCGATTTCTGCTATTACCATTTGGTAATTCTGAGGAAACTTCTACAATCGCCCTGGGAATGTTGGATGCTGGTAGTTCAGAATTGGCATTGAACGAACGCTCTGCGTGTTGGTACTGTATTTTAAACTCATTCGTCACTGATGGTGAAAATATAGAGCGTAGCGATAAAAGGGTACTATTCTCTTGAGATTCAAAATCCGAAAAAGATTCCAATACTTCAATATTGGAGTTATCGCTGGTACGAAGTGGCTGGTCCCACACATTGTAGAGGTTCCTGAACGTAAGCCTGTGTTTGTCGTTTATTTGCCAATCAAGTCTAACAAATAAATTGTTGGCTTCCGTTTCACGATCAAATTGTCCCGTTTGGCGCGAACTGCTCAAACCATAGGAATCCCTTCCTATTTGAAGAAATCGGTCAAGATTTTCTTGGGAAATTCCTAATAGATTTTGGTCGTTGTCACTTTGAATATCAGCTATGCTAACGGGGTCACCTTCATCTTGGCGTTCGTATACCATAAAGAAATGTAGTTTATCCTTAACAATGGGGCCTGAAAGGCTAAACCCATATTGTGATGTAAAGAAATTAGCATCGCGATCTTCGCCCCGAATGTTAAATTGACTTTGAAGGGCATCCGCTCTGTGGTAAAAGAAAGCACTGCCACTTAAAGTATTCGTGCCAGATTTAGTTACGGCATTAATGGCGCCACCACCTTGTCTACCCTGTAATACAGCATAGTCGTTGGTCGCCACTTCAAACTCACGAATAGCTTCTTGTGAGATTGTGTAGGGCCCTCTCCCGATTTCCCCAGCGGTCAATTGGTTTCGTGCATTGACCCCATCAATAGTTACGTTAGTGGAAGTACGCCTTTGCCCAGCAAGATTTATACTTCCACCACCTTGTAAAGGAGAAAGGCTTGTTAGTCCTGTAAAATTTCTCCCTTCAAGAGGCAGGTTCTTTATTTGTCCTGCACCAATTTTGGTGGATGCCCCAAGCTGTTCTATTCTCTTGGTGAGGGTATTTGTAGTAACTACTACTTCATCCAAAGCGGTAGACGCTTCTTGCATGGTGAAGTTCAAAACAAGTGCATCGCTCAAGTTTAGATTAAAACCTTCCTTTACCATGTCGCTATACCCCAAGTATTGTGCAGTAACGGTGTATGGACCTCCAAGTGGTAGTTGTTGTACTCTAAAACTACCATTTTCATTGGTTACGGTACCCGAGGTAAATCCTGTAGAATTGTTTTTAACGATTATGGTAGCTCCCATCAATGGCTCTCCGTTGACATCGGATACGCTCCCTCGTATAGATGCATTGGTAGCCTGGCCGAACGATACGGAACATGACAACCAAATGAATAAGATTGAAAGCAGTTTTTGTGACTTTTTAAGCTTTTTTAGTTTGTTAAACAGGTAAGGTTTCATCTTCATGTTTTTTAGTTGAAGAGCAAAACTAGACCCAGATATATGGTGATCTATGTTAAGTTTTAACATGGATGTCCATGTTAACCTTAATTTTAAAATTTGATAATATGATGTGCTAAAAAGAAAAAATTCCTCTTGGGAAAGTCTTTTTCTAAAGTCGGGTTAAAGGGTTTTTTGAAGCTATTTTTTATTGGTCTTAAAAAGAAAAGAGTTTAAGATATTGATTTCCAATATCTTAAACTCTTGTTGGAAGTGACCTCGACAGGATTCAAACCTGTAACCTTCTGAGCCGTAATCAGATGCGCTATTCAGTTGCGCCACGAGGCCTTTTTTGTGGGGTGCAAATATATTTCTTTTTAAATTTACGACAAAACCCTAACATCATAATTCCATGAATTTTCAATCTTACATTCGTGATATAAAAGACTTTCCTGAATCGGGAGTAGTTTTTAAGGATATTACACCACTTTTAAAGGATGGCCATGCAATGAATAGTGCTGCTAATGTGCTTTATGAAATGGTAAAAAAATATGAGGTGGACAAAGTAGTTGGGGTAGACAGCCGCGGATTTATTTTTGCACCCATGTTGGCATCAAAACTACATGCAGGTTTTGTTCCAGTTCGCAAAGTGGGAAAATTGCCGTACACAACCGTTTCTGAATCTTATGCTCTGGAATACGGTAGCGATACATTGGAAATTCATGTAGATGCCATTAAAAAAGGAGAGAAAGTCTTGGTGCACGATGATGTTTTGGCAACTGGGGGAACCGCAGGTGCTGTTTGTAAATTGGTGGAAAAACTAGGGGGAGAAGTAGTGCAGTGTAATTTTTTGATTCAACTCGGTTTTTTGAACGGAGCGGCTAAACTGGATAATTACGAAATCAAAGCACTATTGAATTATTGACCCAATGCTTTAGTGGTTATAAAATAACGCCAGCCTATTATCGCCATTTGCATTTTAGAAGCTTTTGACAAATCCAACCCTTTTTTTGAATAAGAGGGAAGCAAGGCTTTGTTCATTCTAGCCAGAAGTTTATAGAACATTGTTAGTATATTGGTAAAGCAAATATAGCCAAGAAGTTGCTACAAAGGCCTTTAAATATTTGTGAAAAGACTAACCATTGAATTTAATGCAATGGTTAATTTTTTTTCCTCCAACGATGCCAGTGGAATACAGCCAGTTTCCAAGACTTGATCGTGAAACTTTCGAAAATCTGAATTCTCTCCCAATGCTTTTTCTGTTTTTTCACGTAATCCCCTAATTTTCAATTGCCCGATTTTATAAGAAAGTGCAATCTAGTATTTACCGTCAAACGTTATGCTCGGCATATTTCAGCATCCAACATATCAAAAAACAGGTAGAGATCCCTATAAAATCCTTACTCAGTATCTAGTGGCTCACTATACAAAGCTCATCCTCCTTTATAACCACAATATCAAAGAATTCTCCTAAACTTGGGTAAAACATCACTTTCTTGGGTCAAGGATATTTGATGATGTGTCCAGGAATCGTTCGTGAAAGAAAAGTGATTAAAGCTTACGAGGTTTTTTTTGAATTTACTTCCCTCAATACTACCATATCTACACTCATTCATCAGGTAACTTGACTCAATACTCATTTTTTACATAGACAATGCTGACTAGTTTGGAAGAAAATTAAAACTTATAAGATGAAAACAAAATTGCATTTTCTATTGATGCCTGTGATAGCAATCGCTGGGATGATACTTTACGGGGCATTGACGGCATCTAAGCCAAAAAGAACTTTACAACCAGAAAAGGGTTGCGTGTTTATGACAGTTATGGGTGAACAATCGTCTAAGGGATTTGACCGATATAAGTCTGATAAGAATGAACAACTTGCTGTACGAGATGGTCTCAAATGGCTGTCAAAGGCGCAATTGTCCAGCGGGGGTTATGGTGCTGGTAGTCACTCGGCACAACATATTAGAAATCCTCATGCGGTCGATGCAGACCCTGCTACTACGGCAATGGTGGGTATGGCACTTTTAAGGAGTGGTACTACCTTAGAAAAAGGTGATTACGCACTGAACCTTAAAAAAGCATTGGATTATTTATTGGAGACCATAGAAAGTAAAGAAGATGGAAGTGCATATATCACACCTATTAGAAATACCCAAATACAGACGAAACTGGGTGCAAACATTGATGCTGTTCTCGTCGCACAGTTTCTTTCCAATGTTTTAGATAGAGAATTATTGGGTATTGATAGAAAAAGAATTGTGCGTTGTCTGGATATTTGTATTGCCCTTATTCAAAGTGGTACGGATGGAAATGGAAAGCAAAAAGGTGCGGGTTGGGCCGGAGTACTACAGAGTGGAATGGCCAATAGTGCTTTGGAATCTGCTCAAGCTGTAGGAGCTACTGTAGATAAAGAAGTTTTGGAACGGTCCAAGAAATATCAAAAGAATAATTATAACGAAGAAGAAGGTTCGGTTAAAACAGATGATGGAGCGGGAATTATGCTTTATTCTGTTAGTGGTAGTGTTAGGGCAAGTGCTAAAGAAGCCAGAAAAGCTAGAGCAGATGTCGATAAAGCAAAAAAAGAAGGGAAGATAGCGGTAGATGCAGAAATAAATTCTGAAACCCTTGAAGAAATAGGATACCTGAGCGGAGAAGCTCAAAAGTATGGTACAGCGTATAAGATTTATGAGTCCGCAAAAAAAACTGCACAAAAAGATGAAGTACTGGACGGTTTTGGGAATAATGGAGGAGAAGAGTTTTTAAGCTACTTACAAACTGGTGAATCTTTGTTGGTAAGCAAAGATGAGGATTGGAAGAAATGGTATGATGATATGAGTGGACGCATTCTAAAAATTCAAAATGAAGATGGTAGCTGGAATGGGCACCATTGCATTACCAGTCCGGTTTTTTGTACAGCGACAAGCCTACTGCTATTAACTGTAGAAGAAGACATCGATTTTCTACAAAAAGTTGGAGCGGAAGACTAGAAAAGGAGCCCATTAAATAAAAATAACCCGGTAGTAAACCGGGTTATTTATTGGTTTTGTCTATCATTTGTTTGGTGAGATCAGCACCGGTTAATGATTCCAATAGATTGCTATCCGTACCTTTTGAAGCATTTCCTTCAATAAATATTTCAGGTAAATGAAGTTCTTTTAGTTCTCTGGCAATTACTACCGGAATTGCTATTCTGGCTTTTACAGAGTCACTGAAGGCCCAATATTTTGTTGCATCCACATTGGCATATTCACTTTGTTCACCCAAATCACCTTCAATGTTGGAGATAATGTACTTTATAGGTAGTTCTTGGCTCTACGTAAATAACGTTCCTGTAACAACATTAAGTATTGTAACTAAGGCTATTATCTACAAGCTTCGTTTCTAAGAAAACCACTGTAATAGTTTGGAGGTCTTAAAAAGAGGTTTTGTTAGGGTAACAATTCCTAAAAATAGTATCAGTATTCCAAATGATACGATCATAGTGGTTGGTTTTAAAGGTTAGACAAATATGGAGGTGATGATTTGTATAAGCAACATCACTAAAAGCTTAACTATTGTTATCATTGTATTGATTAATTTAAAGGGTGAATAATAGTGGTTAACCGATTATGTTTTTTGAATATAAAATGAGAATTATCAGGTTTCCAAATACTTAGCTAAGAATTAATCAAATTGAATACAAGATTGTAGTTCTAAAAATAGAATAGCCCTTAAAAATAATGTGACTTGTTTGAAAAAAGTTATAGTTTGTAATGTAAATTTTAATATTAGATACTAAATAGTAATAAATAAAGTTATGTTTTTGCATGAAATTTAAAAACCAAGGAAGGTTTCATTTAAAAAATCACTTTTTTTTACCATTCCATTGTTTTTGGGAAATGGAATAATGACTTTTGAAGTAGCTTATTACGATATAAATTTTCTGCATTTTTCGGATATTTTATCGCCTCGATTTTTTCAGTTTAATCGAGACTTGGATGTTTCCTTTCGAAATATTTTTTTTGTCCACTAAGCTATCGGCGAATAAATCTTCCTCTATATTTACACCAAAAATTATTTTTGGGAAATCTACTTTTTATTGTTCTTGGTCTGGTACTGCTAATTTTGGGAGGAAATTGGTTGCTAAAAGCTGCGGTAGCGTTATCCCTTAGACTTGAAATTCCAAAAATAGTTATAGGTATGACGGTGGTTTCCTTCGCTACCTCAGCTCCGGAGCTTATTGTTAGTATTAAAGCAGCTTTGGATGGGTTTCCTGATTTGTCCCTTGGAAATGTTGTAGGTTCAAATATTGCTAATCTGGGCCTCGTGCTCGGTATTACGGTACTATTAGGGAGCATAGATGTGCGCAAGAGTTTTTACACTACGGATTGGCCGGTAATGATGGCGGCATCTTTATTATTTGTAGGCTTTATTTATTTTGATGGAGTTTTGGAGCAGTATGAAGGTATCATCATGGTCGTCTTTTTGTTTCTATTCCTGATTTATCTACTTCGGTTTCAAAAGACTGCTGTTATAGATGAAATGCCAGAAGATGATATCTCTTTGCCCTTGTATAAGATTGCACTCTTTCTTGGGATAGGGGGAACTGCGCTTTGGGGTGGTTCGGAGTTGTTAATAGATGGTGCAGTGGGTCTAGCTTCGGCATTTGGGGTAAGTGATAGGGTCATTGGCATAACCATTGTTTCTATTGGGACAAGTATCCCCGAATTGGCTGCATCCATTATCGCGATAATCAAAAAAGAGAAAGCTATCTCTCTGGGCAACCTGATCGGCTCCAATATTTTTAATCTTCTAGCAGTTCTTGGGATAACATCTATAATTACACCCATATCGGTTGTTGACCAAGGTCTACTTTCCAGCGATATTTTTTGGATGCTCGGAATTTCGTTCTTGATACTTCCATTGGTATTTATTCCAAAAGGGTTGCGATTAGGATGGCGCGATGGTATAATTCTTGTGGCCTATTATGTAATCTTTGTTTATTTTACGATTAGTTAAACTCTTGTTTTTCTTATTACTTGAGCTTTCATAATTTATTGAAAGTCAATAAATAAGTTTTTATTGGGGTTTTGAAACAAATATTTCCAAAATGAAATGATGTCAACTAAAAAACCGCCCCAAATTGATTGAGGCGGCTTTCTAAAAATGTATTCAACAATTAATCCAATATTATACGTCCGCTGACTTAACGGTTTTGATGATACGTGCAGCAATTTTGTACGGATCTCCATTAGAAGCAGGTCTTCTATCTTCCAACCAACCTTTCCAGCCTTTCTCAACAGTCATGATAGGAATACGGATAGAAGCTCCCCTATCGGATACACCATAACTAAAATCTTTTATTGATGCAGTTTCATGGTCTCCGGTCAAACGTTGGTCGTTAAACTCACCATATACTGCAATATGCTCCTCTGTTACTGGTCTAAAAGCCTCACATATCTTTTCATAAACATCTTTGGAACCTGCAGTTCTTAATATGGTGTTCGAAAAGTTTGCATGCATACCAGAACCGTTCCAGTCTCCTTTTACAGGTTTTGGATGATATTCTATATAGTAGCCGTAAGACTCTGTCAAACGGTCAAGTAGATATCTGGCTATCCAGATTTCATCACCTGCTTTCTGTGCACCTTTGGCAAAGAGTTGAAACTCCCACTGACCAGCAGCAACTTCTTGGTTGATTCCTTCAAAGTTTAATCCTGCATCGATACATTGGTTGGCATGTTCCTCTACCAAATCACGTCCAAAGGTGTTTTTTCCACCAACAGAGCAGTAATACAATCCCTGCGGACCAGGATATCCTCCAATGGGGAAACCAAGTGGCAAAAGTGTCTCGGTATCCATAATAAAGTACTCTTGTTCAAAACCAAACCAGAAATCGGAATCAGGGTCGTCAATGGTCGCCCTAGAGTTTGATTCATGTGCTGTTCCATCAGCATTCAATACTTCGGTCATGACCAAATATCCGTTGATACGAGCAGGATCCGGATAAATTGCTACGGGCTTCAACAAACAGTCAGAAGAGCCGCCCTCTGCTTGTTTTGTAGAACTTCCGTCAAAAGACCACATTGGACAGTCTTCTAGTTTACCACTAAAATCATCTTCGATTTTTGTTTTACTTCTTAGGTTGGCAGTTGGCGTATAACCATCCAACCAGATATACTCTAATTTAGATTTGCTCATAATTCCTGCAGTTATTTAGTTCTCAATTTTATGATTTACAAAAATATATTTTTCGTTCTATAATATGGTTTTTTAAGGGCTAAAATCACAAACTAGTGCGTATAATTTAAATTACCCCTGTTTTGGGTAGGGCTTGTTGAAAAAAAAGTAAATTTTGAAGGATATATTATTAAATTGTTAATTGTAATTTTGTGATTTAAATTCTAAATAATGCCAAACACAAGATTTGAAGCGCTAGCAGAGAGCCGTAAAAGGGTTCACACCACTGGAGAAATAGGCAAACGTTCTGAATTGTTCGGAAAAAATGTCTTTAATGAAGAACGAATGCTTCAATTTTTGACCAGAGAAGCTTTCAATAAGGTCAAATCTGCCATTTTTCAAGGAAGTAAGATAGATCGAAAAATTGCAGATCAAGTTGCGGAAGGAATGAAGGCATGGGCACTATCTATGGGTGCTACGCATTACACACACTGGTTTCAACCTTTAACAGGTTCCACGGCGGAGAAGCATGATGCATTTTTTGATATACTGCCAGATGGCAGGGCAATGGAGAAATTTGAAGGAGCCCAGCTGGTACAGCAAGAACCAGACGCATCCAGTTTTCCAAGTGGTGGAATACGCAATACGTTTGAGGCACGGGGATATACCGCTTGGGACCCCACATCACCAGCTTTTATTTATAAAACAACACTTTGTATCCCAACAATTTTTGTTGCCTACACAGGTGAGGCACTGGACAACAAAGCTCCATTATTAAGGGCCTTGCATGCGGTGGATGAAGCTGCAACGGCAGTAGCGCAATATTTTGATAAAAATGTACGCAAAGTCTATGCAACTTTGGGCTGGGAGCAAGAGTACTTTCTTGTGGACAAGGCACTTGCCCAGTCAAGACTGGATATTGTAATGACAGGACGTACCTTGGTCGGTAACCCAGCCGCAAAAGGCCAGCAATTGGATGATCACTATTTTGGGGTGATTCCTGCCAGAGCACTCAGTTTTATGGGAGATTTGGAAAAGCAATGTACAAAGTTGGGTATTCCGGTCAAGACGCGGCATAACGAAGTTGCCCCGAATCAGTTTGAACTTGCACCGGTTTTTGAAGAAGCCAATCTTTCCGTAGATCACAATTTGCTATTGATGGACGTTATGGAAGAAATTGCGGACAAGCACAATTTTACCGTTCTCTTTCATGAAAAACCTTTTGCAGGAGTTAATGGTTCTGGAAAACACAACAATTGGTCTTTGGCAACAAATACCGGAGTCAATCTATTGAGTCCGGGTTCAACACCAATGAAGAACCTTCAATTCCTCACCTTTTTTATTAATACGATAAAGGCTGTTGATAGATACGAAGAGTTGTTGCGTTCATCCATCGCATCAGCAAGCAATGACCAAAGATTGGGTGCAAATGAAGCTCCACCTTCGATTATTTCCATCTTTATTGGGAAACAATTAAGTGATGTTTTGGACGAATTGGAAGGTGTTTCAAAAGGGAAACTATCACCTCAGGAGAAAACGGAACTTAAACTAAATGTAGTCGGTAAGATTCCTGAAATCTTATTGGATAACACAGACAGAAACAGAACTTCACCTTTTGCGTTTACGGGAAATAAATTTGAAATGAGAGGTGTAGGGGCAAAGACCAATTGCGCTAAGCCCATGACCGTGCTCAATACCATAGTGGCAAAACAACTTACGGCATTCAAGAAAGAAGTTGATACATTGATCGATAAAAAAAGCCTGAAAAAAGATGAGGCTGTTTTCAATGTGTTGCGAGAATATATCAAAACCTCAAAACGAATCCGTTTTGATGGCGATGGTTACGGAATGGAATGGCAACAAGAAGCCAGAAGAAGAAAACTCAGTAATAATAAAAATACCCCTGAAGCATTACAGGTGTTGACATCCAAGGAAAGTATTGCACTTTTTAAAGATATGGATGTGATGAGTGAGGTGGAGCTAAAAGCGCATCAAGAAGTAGAGCTGGAGGCATACATTTTTCACCTTCAGATTGAAGGAAGGGTGCTGGGGGAAATGGTGTACAATCATATAATACCGTCAGCATTGCGTTATCAGAATTTGCTTTTGGAAAATGTAAAAGGGCTTAAAGAAGTGTATGGAGCAGCGCACAAAAAAGTTGCCGAAGGTCAATTGAATATTCTGGAACAGATTGGAGAGCACATGGTCGAAATAAAAAAGCAGACAGATGAGATGACCGCTGCCCGAAGACGTGCCAATGGGCTCTCTACCATTAATAAAAAAGCACAAGCGTATTGTAATAATGTAAAACCCTATTTTGAAACCATACGGGAACAATCGGATAAGTTGGAAAAACTAATTTCTGATGATTTATGGCCGTTGACCAAATATAGGGAGTTGCTATTTGCAAGATGACTAAAGGTACGGAGTTTATCATTCACCGAGAGTTTATTGAAAATGGATTTTCGTAAATTGCAAAAAGAAATAGCACATAAATGGATATCAAAACATCTAAAATAGAACTTGTAAAGATTATACTTAACATTGATAATGATGACTTCATTAAGAAGGTTGTGGATTTCATAAACAGGGAAAAATCAGATTTTTGGAGTGACTTGACCGAATTGGAGAAAGAAGAGATATCAAAGGGAATAGAGCAATTGAACATGGGAGAACGAACTTCTTATAAAGATGCTCTCAAAAAGATTTCTTGATGAAAGTTTTCCTTTCTAAGCTGGCCGAGGATAAACTAAAAAAATTAACGGAATATTTATTGAAAGAATGGAGTCATAAAACCAATAAAGATTTTTGGCGAAGTTGACTTCAAAAATAAAACAGATATCGCTGCATCCTGAAAGTTATCAAAAATCAATTGAACTTGGAGGAATTTACAAATGTGTTGTCACTGAACAGACAACCTTTTATTACCGGTAAATTTTATAAAAGAAGAAATAGAAATTATAACCTTGTTCGATACGAGGCAGGACCCGAATAAATTGAAACAACAATTCCACGATGATTAGAAACGCATTCACTATGTGGAGTAACCTTGAAATAAAACTTTTTCATAGAGTGTCAAGCTTTGTAGCTTTTCGGTAATAGTCCAATAAAGTTTGATATAAATTAATCGCTTTCCGCTATTTTTGCCCAAACCGAATTTATGTCTTCAGACACCAGTAAGAGATATGCCCAGCGTGGAGTTTCAGCTTCAAAGGAAGATGTACACAACGCCATTAAAAATATCGATAAAGGGCTTTTTCCCAAGGCTTTTTGTAAAATAGTGCCAGATTACCTCACGGGCAGTAACGAGCATTGTTTGGTGATGCATGCAGACGGAGCCGGTACAAAGTCTTCCCTAGCTTATATGTATTGGAAGGAAACGGGCGATATTTCGGTTTGGAAGGGCATTGCTCAAGATGCACTCATCATGAACGTGGACGATTTAATTTGTGTGGGGGCAACAGACAATATTATGTTATCCTCGACCATAGGGCGAAATAAAAACCGAATACCGGGAGAAGTTATTTCTGCCATCATCAATGGAACTGAGGAATTAATCGCTGATTTGGAAAAATACGGAATTACTATCCATTCTACTGGTGGCGAAACTGCCGACGTAGGGGATTTGGTACGTACCATTATCGTCGATTCCACCGTTACGGCACGTATCGAACGAAAAAGTATCATCGATAACGCCAATATAAAAGCAGGGGATGTTATTGTAGGGTTGGCCTCTTTTGGTCAGGCAACCTATGAAAATGAATACAATGGAGGCATGGGCAGTAACGGTCTAACTTCTGCACGCCATGACGTCTTTGGAAAATACTTGGCCAAAAAATATCCAGAAAGTTTTGATGCATCCGTTCCAGATGAATTGGTCTATTCTGGTGCTACAGAACTTACGGCAGACGTGCCAAATTCAACTCTAGATGCTGGTAAATTGGTACTTTCCCCAACCAGAACATATGCACCCATTATCAAGAACGTATTGGAAAAATACACTGCGAAAGATATTCATGGTATGGTACATTGCAGTGGGGGAGCTCAGACAAAAATCCTTCACTTTGTCGAAAATCTTCATATCATCAAGGAAAATATGTTCTCTATTCCCCCACTTTTTAAATTGATACAGGAGCAATCGGGGACCGATTGGAAAGAAATGTATCAGGTTTTTAATTGTGGACACCGAATGGAACTTTATGTGAATGAGGAGGTTGCATTGGATATTATTGAAATTTCGCAAAGCTTTAACGTAGACGCCCAAATTGTAGGGCGAGTAGAAGATGCCCGCTCTAAGAAATTGACCATAAAAAGTGAGTTTGGCAAGTTTGAATACTAACATACGATTTAGGGTAAATTAACGTTATTTCTAAATAACCCCGCGCTATGGAAAGAAAAGCTTTTTTAAAGAGTTTGGGTGCCGGTGCTGCTTTCGCCCTAACTTTTCCCTGTTTACATGGTTGTTCTAAAGATGAAACGGAAGGAGACATTGTTGAAGAACCTACAGGAGTTGATTTTACAATAGATCTTACTTCATCAGAAGCAGAAAACCTATCGGAAAATGGTGGATTTATATTGATAAACTTGGTTGTTGTTGCAAGAAACCTTGAAGGAGAGTTTATTGCAGCTAGTCAAGTCTGTAGCCATCAATCTTATGATCAGGTTAGATTTGTAAATCAAGATGGAGGCATATTTTATTGCGATGTCCATGGTTCGCGTTTTTCTCAAGACGGAACCCCAACGAATCAAGTTGATAGCAATCCTGCTAAACCTATCAAGGTTTACAATACTGAACTGACGGGTACCACCCTTCGTGTTTTTGAATAGAAGTACGTTAAATCAAGGTTTATGAAAAACGTTATGCTTATCGCATTTTGTCTTTTTATTGGCACATTGCAAGCGCAAGTGTGGCAAGAAACCTTTGATGACGCTATTCAAAAAGCGGATGAGGAAAACAAGCCTATCGTGTTGGTTTTTTCCGGTTCGGATTGGTGCGCGCCCTGCATTCGTTTAAAACGAAGTATTCTTGAATCGGATTATTTTAAAAAATATGCGTTTGCCAACTACATTTTGTACAATGCCGATTTCCCAAGAAAGAAAAAAAATCAACTTCCCTTAGATAAATTAAACACCAATAAATCGTTGGCGGAAAAGTATAATCCAAGAGGATACTTTCCTTTGGTCGTAGTTATGGACAAACAGCAAGTGGTGTTGGGGAAAACGGGTTTTTCTAAAAAGAATTCGCCGGAGGACTATGTTTCGGCACTGAACGGGTTTCTACAATGAGAACGTTTCTGGTCATTTTTTGTAGCTTATTCTGTATGCTTTGCCAAGGGCAGCAGCGGGAAGATGTTGCCGTAAAGCGGACCTTGAAGTTAATGGGAACTGCGTTCGAAATTACTGTTATTGCCCCAAACGAGGACATTGGCTATCTTGATATTGATGAAGCGGTTTCAGAAATAAAGCGAATCGAAAAAATAATATCTTCATGGGATGAAGCTTCAGAAACATCATTGATCAACAAAAATGCTGGGATTAAACCGGTAAAAGTATCATCTGAATTGTTTCAGTTAATAGAACGCTCAAAAAAAATATCCGAAATCACCGATGGGGCTTTCGATATCTCATATGCATCCATAGATAAGGTGTGGCGGTTTGATGGAACCATGAAAGAAGTACCTCCTAAAATTCACGTACAACAATCCGTTGCCAAAATAGGATACGAGAAAATAAAACTGGACCCCATAGAACAGACGGTCTATTTAACAGAACCTGGAATGCGTATTGGTTTTGGAGCTATTGGGAAAGGATACGCCGCAGATAAGGCAAAAGAACTGATGGTTTCCAAACAGGTAAAAGGCGGGATTATCAACGCTTCTGGAGATTTAACAACATGGGGCACAAAAACATCGGGAGAAAAATGGCTGATAGGAATATCCAATCCCTTGGACAAGGATAAAGTGTTTAGTTGGTTACCCGTAGTAGAGTCTTCTGTAGCAACATCTGGTAATTACGAAAAGTATGTGACGCTCGATGGTAAAAAATACTCCCATATTATTGATCCAAGAACGGGCTATCCTACCGAAGGTGTCAGCAGTGTTTCTATTTTTGCAAAGACCGCAGAACTGTGCGATGCATTAGCTACTGCTGTTTTTATAATGGGAAAAGATAGTGGAATCCATATGGTGAATCAGATTGATGGGGTAGAAGTGGTGCTGGTAGATTCTGATAATAAAATCCATAAAAGCTCCGGAATCGTTTTTGACAAAAAGCCGTAATTTTAAAATATGCAAAAATTGCTGTACCTCTTTGCCTTATTGCTAGTTACCAGTTCGTGTGTGGTGGTTAGGGAGTACGACAAGGTTTATATCAATGCTGCCGAAATGCAATTGGGGGCAAGGGCATCTGAACGTTTTGAGACGAACTTTCAAATTTATAGGGAGGCTTCGGCGGGTGCCAATGGCGGAAAAACAGGAGGTGGCTGTGGGTGTAATTAAAGCTATTAGCGAAAGGGAACGAGTTACTTTTTTTAAGTTTCAGTTTTTGGAAAAACCATTTTATAAATTACTTCTTACAGGTTTTTTGATTGTTGGCTATAGTGGATTTGCACAACAAAATACTTCATATACCAAAAGGGTTTTAGAATCTAGTGAAATAGACTTCTTGTTCAGTTATTATGAGCAAGATGGGCAAAATGCCGCGGTTACGGGAGGAGAAGGTACCGAAGAGCTCACCGATGCGACATCTACCATTGTCCTGCGTATGCCCATGAACGAGGATGATGTGTTGACAGTAGATGTTGGAATATCCGCCTATACCTCTGCATCCTCAAGCAATGTGAACCCATTGGATGGAACCAATCTGAACACTTCCCCTTTTGATGCTTCTTCCGGTGAGTCAAGACAAGATCTGCTTGCGTATATAAACCCCAGTTATCAGCACAGTTCAGAAGACAGAAATGCTATTTGGAGCGCTAATGCCTATTTTTCAAATGAGTACGACTATGTTTCCATAGGTTTTGGAGGAGGCTATACGAGACTGTTCAATGAAAAAAATACGGAACTGTCTATTAACGGTAAGGTATTTTTGGATAAATGGAACGCAATTTATCCTATTGAACTGCGGCAAGGATTTTTTGATGACCGTATCACCGGAAACGGTACTTATAACCCTAATTTTTTGGAGTTTGAAAATGAAAACAGGAATTCGTATTCCTTATCCTTAGGTTTCTCCCAAATCTTGAGCAAGAAATTGCAAGGCGCTCTTTTCATGGACTTGGTTTCCCAAAACGGATTGCTCAGCACTCCTTTTCAGCGGGTATATTTTGGGGATACGGAAGCTTTTTTTATTGATGATTTTCAATTGGCCGATGATGTGGAACGATTACCGGAAAGCAGATTTAAAGTTCCCATTGGCGGTAGGTTAAACTATTATGTGAACGATTTTTTAATACTGCGTTCGTACTACCGTTTTTATTGGGATGATTGGGGCATAACCTCGCATACCGCAAGTTTGGAAGCACCGGTCAAAGTAACTGACAAGTTTACATTGTATCCCACCTATCGCTATTATACCCAATCAGCAGCAGACTATTTTTATGCTAAAGAGGATGCGCTCTCCACATTTGAGTTTTATACTTCGGACTATGACTTGTCCCAATATGATGCCCATCAATACGGACTGGGAATTCAGTATAAGGACATCTTTGCAAATTCCAAGATTTTATCCTTTGGTCTAAAAACTATCGATTTACAGCTAAGTCAATACGATAGGAGCGATGGTCTTAACGCTTACATTATTACTTTGGGTACAACTTTTATTGGGAATTAAGAGATTTCCCCCAAAGATTCAATCCAATCAAAAATTGTAAATTCGCATTCTTAACGTGGATTGATTTATGCTTGACAAACTCAATATAGTAAAACAACGTTTTGATGAGGTTTCCGACCTTATCATTCAACCTGATATCATTTCTGACCAGAAACGCTATGTAAAGCTCAATAAGGAGTATAAAGACTTAAAAGTGCTTGTTGACAAGCGTGAAGAGTACATAACGCTCAACAATAATATGAGCGAGGCGGAGGAAATAATTTCTGATGGCAGTGATGCCGAAATGTTAGAAATGGCCAAAATGCAACTGGACGAAGCCAAGAGCTCCCTTCCAAAATTGGAAGAAGAAATAAAGATGCTTTTAATTCCCAAAGACCCAGAGGATGAAAAGAATGTGGTGATGGAGGTTCGTGCAGGAACCGGAGGTGACGAAGCAAGTATTTTTGCAGGGGATTTATATCGTATGTACGCAAAATACTGTGAGTCCAAAGGTTGGAAAACCAATATTATGGATTTAAGCGAAGGAACTAGTGGCGGCTACAAGGAAATCCATTTTGAAGTAACGGGTGAAGATGTGTACGGTACCCTAAAATTTGAAGCTGGCGTACATCGTGTGCAACGTGTGCCACAAACGGAAACTCAAGGACGAGTGCATACAAGTGCCGCAACGGTGATGGTAATTCCCGAAGCGGAGGATTTTGATGTTCAAATAGAACCCAAAGACGTTCGTATCGATTTTTTCTGTTCCTCAGGACCTGGTGGACAATCGGTAAACACTACTTATTCTGCCGTTAGATTAACACACGTTCCTACGGGTTTAGTTGCGCAATGTCAAGATCAGAAATCCCAGCACAAGAACAAAGAAAAAGCTTTTAAGGTATTACGGTCAAGACTTTATGATCTAGAGCTGGCCAAAAAGCAGGAAGAAGATGCTGCCAAACGAAACTCGCAGGTGAGCAGTGGAGACCGTTCGGCAAAAATTAGAACCTATAATTATCCTCAGGGTAGGGTAACAGATCATAGAATTGGTCTGACCCTTTATGATTTACAGAATATAATCAATGGGGACATCCAGAAAATTATAGATGAATTGATGCTCGTGGAGAATACCGAGAAATTGAAGGAAGCATCGGAGATTTTTTAATTTTAGTAGTTAGTAGTTAGTAGTTAGTAGTTAGTAGTTCCAAATTGATTGTCAGTTCGAGCGCAGTCGAGAACCAAGTTGGTGATTCGGTTTTTGGTGTTAGGTTAGCTTAAAAAATAGT
>JBCCEC010000064.1:0-22769 GCA_039030475.1 Bacteroidota bacterium | reverse complement strand
GGATTTGCGAAACCAAAATATAGGTAGCCCAAATGGCAAACCTTTACAAAGTATTTTTTACGGAATGGGTTACGATATTAAACCAGGACTTTCGTTGGAGGCAATGATGCAAAATACAATAAACGACCCTGGATTTAGTCCCGTTGGATTGGAGGGAGCCTCTTCCATTTTTAGACTTAATTCAAAGTTTAAGTTTTAATTAGTTCATTATTCTGGGGTGAAATTCATTTAAGACACTTACCAAATGGGTTCTGTTAACATGCACATAAATTTCTGTGGTGGTTATACTTTCATGTCCCAGCATTTGCTGAATTGCCCGTAAATCAGCCCCGTTTTCCAAAAGGTGCGTAGCAAAAGAGTGCCTGAACGTATGCGGACTTATGTTTTTCTCAAGGCCGATTTCTTTTGCCAATCTTTTTACAATTGTAAATATCATCGCTCTTGTGAGCTGTGCCCCCCTTCGGTTTAAAAAAAGATAATCTTCATGCTCTTTTTGGATGTTGAGATGGTTTCGGATTTCGTTGGCATAGATAGTAATGTATTTTTTGTTTATTGCGCTTATGGGGACAAAGCGTTGTTTGTTGCCTTTCCCCGTTACTTTTATAAAATCTTCATCAAAATATAGATCAGATAGTTTAAGGTTGACCAATTCGGATACTCTAAGACCACAGCCATACAAAGTTTCTAAAATAGCTCGATTTCGTTCTCCTTCTGGTTTGGATAAATCAATGGCTAAGATTAAATTGTTGATTTCTTCCAAAGCCAGTGTATCGGGTAGTTTTCTTCCAATTTTGGGTGGTTCTATTAAATCCATGGGGTTATCGGTCCGGTAATCTTCAAAAATTAGATAGCCAAAAAAACCCTTTAATCCTGAAATGATTCGTGCTTGGGAACGCGGGTTTATGGTTTTGGCAATATCGTATATAAATTTTTGAACGGTTTCTTGGTTTATCTGAATGGGAGCTTGGTCAATCTCGTAAGCGTTTAAATAGTCCGTCAGCTTTTGCAAATCCATAACATAGCTGGAAATTGTATTTTCCGAAAGTCCTCGCTCTATCTTTAGGTAATTTTGGTAATCCTGTAAAGCCTGTTGCCAGTTCATTGGTTAAAGATAATCGTTAAATTTTTTTGTTGAAATTTTAGACCGAAAATGGAATCCATCAATTGAAAATTGCCATTGGTCAAATGGGATGGGCACAACTTCCCGACATTGTTACTTTCGCTCAAATAACTAAAATCAGAAAAAATGTTGAAAAGAATAGTGTTGATTTTTTCCTTTACGGGAACAATTGTTACAGGATTTGCGCAAGATGTTAATTTTGGACTTACCGGAGGTTTTGCTAATGTCAGGCAATCAGTTAAGGAAGGGAACATCACCATATCGGATGCAGAATCCGGGATTTATGCTGGAGCTTTTGCAAACCTTATTGTCAACGATAATTTTGCGATTCAACCGGAATTACTATACTCTGCCGTAGAAGATACACAGGCAATAGTAGTGCCCATAATGGGCAAATTCTACATGACGGATATTTTATATATACAAGCTGGACCTCAATTAAACTTTACCTTGGAGGATATACCAGATAATTTTACTGGCGTTGAGTTTGATTTGGCAGGTGGCCTGGGATTGGATATTACAGACCTATTTTTTGTACAGGCGCGATATTCGCTCCAATTGAATAATTCCTTCACTGGAAACGATGATGTAAAAGTGAGGTTCAACTATTTGACAATCGGGGTCGGCTATAAGTTTTGGTAAAAAATGGAACGAATAAGAGCCAAGGTTTAGTCCTAACTTTTTGTTTAAAATCAATTGTAGTTCAACGAATATGGATACTATCCATGCGTAGTTTGCGTTTTAATTTTCCAAAACCAAACTACCATGAAAAGAATATACCTTTTTCACATTGCTATTTTTATGACCCTATTAACTGCCAATGCGCAAGACAGGAGCAGTTTTAAAGCTGGCATAAATGCAGGGCTACCCGTAGGGGATGCCTCTGATTTTTCTTCTTTTAGTGTCGGTTTTGATATGGCCTATCATTGGGGCGTTTCAGAATTGTTGGATGTTGGCTTGGCTACAGGTTTTGTAAATGCATTTGGCGATACCGAAACTATTTCTGAAGGTATTATTGAAATTGAAGCTGAATTTGAAGATTATCAGTTTATTCCTTTGGCAGCTTCATTTAGAATTTATCCAACCTTTGAATTTAAGTTTGGCGCTGATGTTGGTTATGCGGTCGGCATAAACGAGGGTAACGAAGGCGGGTTCTATTACAGGCCTTTAGTTGGGTATAATATTACTGGTAATACCGAACTTAATGTATCTTACACTGCTGTAGATAATAATGGAACTTTTGCCATTGCCACCCTAGGGGTTTTGTTTCTTTTTTAATAGGATGTATACCCCAATAACAATGAATTCCATTATTAATCTATTAAAGCTTGACATACCTTAAATTTAACATATCGTTGTAATTATAACGATAATACTATACTCATTTTGTATTTTTACCGCTTAAACCTAAATTCTTTAAATCTACAAACTATGAAGAAATTATTTTTTGTCTTTGCCTTAACCCTTTTATTTTCGTTGAACACAAAAGCACAAACTAGTTATAAAGGTGCTGTGGGACTCGGTATTGATTTATACGACAATGCGACTTTTGTTGGCCCTAGTGCCAAATACTTTTTTTCCAGCAATCATGTGGGACAAGCTGACTTGGGTTTTGAAGACGGCGGAACTATTTTTACCTTCTTATATTCCTACCATAAGCAATTCGCCGGAGCACCTGGCCTAAGATGGTATGCAGGTGTAGGGCCCAGCATAATTCTTGTTGATAATTCTGATAATATATTTTCATTGCGTCCCCATGCCGGCTTGGATTTTAAAATTGATGGTGTACCATTGGTTTTTAATTTTGATTGGAGACCTGCAATTGCTTTAAGTGACGCCGGAGAGACCGAAGGTGGTGCGTTTGGCTTTGGGATACAGTTTGCTTTTAATTAATCTATTTTTTACATAAGATAGCTAAAGAGGCAAGCACTTACTTGCCTCTTTTTTATGCTTCAATTCTTTTTGAATAATGCATTTCTAGTCTTTATCTACCTCTAAAAATTATTCAAACATGCTAATGAATTGGAAATAATAGCGTTAGGCTCCACAATCTTAAGATATTGTTAAAAATCTCTGCTCAGGTTTAACTTGCTTTTTTTTCTAGGGTAAACCGAATACATTTATTCACAGTAACCCTAAAATACTTTAAAATGAAAAAATCTTTTGTAGTACTAGTACTATTTATTGTTTCTGCAACAAGTTTGCAAGCACAGTCAACGTATACCGCCGCTGTGGGCCTTGGTCTTGATATCGGAGATGGAGCAACTTTTGTAGGACCTAGCGGTAAATACTTTTTTGCCGAAAACCATGCCGGTCAGTTTGATCTAGGCTTTGAGGATGGTGTGACCGCGCTAACTTTTTTATATTCCTATTATGGTCAGTTTACAGGAGCTGATGGACTACAATGGTTTGCAGGTATCGGCCCAGCTATTTGGTTGATTGATGGAGGGGATAACGGATTCTTATTACGTCCGCATACAGGATTGGATTTTAAGATACCGGATGTTCCATTGGCCTTTTCAGCAAGTTGGAGACCAGCAATTGGATTAAGCGACAGGTTTGATGGTGACCGTTTTGATGCAGGAGTTTTTGCTCTCGGTTTTCGGTATGCCTTTGATTAGTTACTATGACTATGCAATATAGAATAAGCGAGGAATTTTCCTCGCTTATTTTTTTGACTTAAATTATGCTCCTATATTTATCCGCATGAAATTGATTATCATTAATGGCCCTAATTTAAACTTGCTGGGAAAACGCGAACCGGAAGTTTACGGAAGCACTACGTTCAAGGAGTATTTTTCTAAACTTCAATTTAAATTTAAAGCGGTTCAATTGGAGCATTTTCAATCCAATATAGAGGGAGAATTGATTGATAAGCTTCAAGAAGTTGGCTTTTCTTATGATGGTATTATCCTGAACGCTGCTTCTTACACGCATACTTCCGTTGGTATTGGGGATGCGGTCAAGGCCATAGAAACCCCGGTTGTGGAAGTACATATATCCAACACCTTTAAACGAGAGGACTTTAGACATGTTTCCTACATATCTTCAGGTGCAAAAGGGGTAGTTTTAGGTTTTGGACTCCAAAGCTATGACTTGGCCATCCAAAGCTTTTTACCCTAAATCTTTAAGGTATTTATTGTCGGCATAAAATGTTCCAAACGGTAACAATGATGCTACAAACAAAATAGAGAATTTTTTAATGCTCCATTTTCGTTCCCAACAAAAAACCAATGCGATAACTACATAGGCAATAAAAAGAAATCCATGTGCATACCCAACTACTTTATTGGGTTCCAATATCCCTGCCCAATACTTTAGCGGCATGGTCAGACCAAACAAGAGTAAGAAAGAAATACCTTCTAAAATTGCTGTAATTCTAAAAACTTTGAGCACAGTCTAAATTATAAGTGGATTACTTCGTCATATGCATCTGCAACAGCTTCCATAACAGCTTCGCTCATAGTAGGATGCGGATGTACTGCCTTTAAAACTTCATGTCCCGTAGTTTCCAATTTTCTGGCAACAACTGCTTCTGCGATCATATCGGTTACACCGGCACCGATCATATGGCAGCCTAGCCATTCTCCATATTTGGCATCAAAGATTACTTTTACAAATCCATCCGAAGTTCCGGACGCTTTTGCCTTTCCGCTTGCGGAAAATGGAAATTTCCCGACTTTAATATCGTAACCTTGTTCTTTGGCTTGCTTTTCGGTAAGTCCTACGGACGCAACCTCTGGTATGCAGTAGGTACATCCGGGAATGTTTCCATAGTCTAAAGCTTCTACGTGCATTCCTGCAATTTTTTCAACACAAAGAATACCTTCTGCCGATGCGACATGTGCCAATGCTTGGCCTTGGGTTACATCTCCAATGGCATAGTATCCAGGAATGTTGGTCTGGTAATAGTCATTGACCAATATCTTATCCCTATCTATAGCAATGCCTACGTCCTCCAATCCAATGTTTTCAATATTGGTTTTTATACCAACTGCCGAAAGTACAATATCTGCTTCCAATACTTCTTCACCTTTTGAAGTTTTTACGGTAGCTTTTACACCTTCTCCCGAAGTGTCTACCTTGGTGACCTCTGCAGATGTTTTTATTTTAACTCCAGTTTTTTTGAAACTACGTTCTAACTGCTTAGAGATGTCTTCGTCTTCTACAGGAACGATGTTGGGTAGATATTCTACAACAGTAACTTCCGTACCCATTGAATTGTAGAAATAAGCAAACTCGATTCCGATTGCGCCACTACCAACAACAATCATTTTTTTAGGTTGCTTTTCCAAGGTCATGGCCTCGCGATAACCGATTACCTTTTTTCCGTCCTGCGGTAGGCTTGGCAATTCACGGCTTCGTGCTCCGGTAGCAATAATAATATGGTCGGCCGAATACTCGGCAGGGTCACCATGCTCTCCTTTGACCAAAACCTTTTTGCCCGGTTGTAATTTTCCAAAGCCGTTTAAAACTTCAATCTTATTTTTTTTCATCAAAAACTGAACACCCTTGCTCATACCGTCGGCCACGCCACGGCTTCTTTTTACCACAGCATCAAAATCGTGTTCTACGTTTTCAGCATTTAAACCGTAATCTTTCGCATGCTTCAAATATTCAAAAACCTGAGCGGATTTCAAAAGTGCTTTAGTAGGGATACAGCCCCAATTAAGGCATACGCCACCTAAACTTTCCTTTTCTACAATAGCTGTTTTGAATCCAAGCTGAGAAGCTCGTATTGCGGTTACATATCCACCAGGACCACTACCCAAAACAATTACATCGAAATTGCTCATTCGTTTTTGATTTTAGTTATTGAAAATAGAGTGCAAAAGTACGCAATTAAGACACCAAAAACCAAGTGTTGGATCCACAGAATTATCTTTGGCATTAATTTAGGAAACGTCTTATCGAAACATTTTTTTGTTGAAATCCCCAGAGCTCCCTTTAGGAATTGATAGCGAAATCCATTGCGGACCCTTTATCATCTTTCCAACATAAGCAAGCTGGCCCACGTGAGAAGAATAATGTGCCAACTGCCGATTGATGGCCTCAACAATAGTGTGTTCTTCGTTACGGATTTTAATCTTGGTGTTGAAATTGGATGCATCAATACTGGCAATAGCTTCAAAAAGACAATTCCATCCTTTTTCCCAAGCCATGATCATTGTTTTTTTTGAATCGTAGGCTTCAATAAATTCCGCATCTCGATTCCGCCAAGTCTTTTCACCATCTTCGGTCAAGAAATTGGTCCAGCGGCTTAGCATATTGCCGACCATATGTTTTACGATGATTGCTATGGAGTTATCGGTAGGGGCATATTGCCAATGGATTTCCTCATCGGAAAGCTGTTCAAATGTTCTGTCTCCCATCGTCTTATACCGATGAAATTCAAAAAGGACATTTTTCAGATAATTTTCTTCAAAGGTCATTAGTGTTCCTTCGTATCAAAACCTATACTAACCGAATTGATACAGTAACGCTGTCCCGTTGTTTCTTTGGGACCGTCATTAAAAACATGGCCTAAATGGCTCCCGCAGTTTGCACAGACAGTTTCGGTTCGTAGCATGCCATGGCTAGTATCCCTAATATACTCAATTGCTCCTTCTACAGCCTTGTCAAAAGAAGGCCATCCACAACCACTTTCAAATTTGTGCTCGCTTTCAAAAAGTTTTGCATTGCAAGCTTTACAATGATAGTTGCCATTTTCAAAATGAAGATTGTACGTACCTGTGTTTGGTCGCTCCGTACCTTTTTGCCGCAGTACATAAAATTCTTCGGGAGAGAGTTCTTCTTTCCATTCAGCTTCTGTTTTCTGAATATCGTATTTCTTTTCCATATTTTTAGTTGATGGTTGTTAATGATAAGTTTTAAGCTAAAAACTCGTAGCATGTTGGTATAAAATTACATTTTTAACGAACAACGAACAACGAACAACGAACAACGAACAACGAACAACGAACAACGAACAACGAACAACGAACAACTACTTCGCGTCCGGGATAAAATCAAGTGCAACTCCGTTTACGCAATGTCTCTTTCCTGTCGTATTACTAGGACCATCATTGAAAACATGGCCTAAGTGCCCTCCACAGGTCGCACAGTGTTCTTCGGTACGTGCGTAACCAATTTTATAATCTACGTCATAGGCTACGTTCCCTTCTATCTCTTGGTCAAAACTTGGCCATCCCGTTCCGGATTTAAACTTGTTCTCACTTCTGAACAATGGAGTTTCGCAGGCTGCACAAACGTAGGTTCCTTTTTCTTTGTTTTCCAATAATTCACTGGTGAAAGCATTTTCGGTGGCCGCTTTTCGGAGTACATAGTATTCCATATCGGTCAGCTCGGCCTTCCATTCTGCATCGGTTTTGGTTACGGCGTAAGCAATTTCTTTTTCTGCGTTTTCCTTTTTCTCTTCTTGTGATATACCCTTGCACCCAGCAATACTTATAAGTACAAGCAGCAGCAATTTTTTTCCCATGTAATCTTTTTTTAAATAGACGTAATTTTAGGTGAAACCTTTCAAACTAATATAAATAAAAAAATCCCTTTCTTTCGAAAAGGATTTTCTGATTCAATATCTTGAAGAAATAAAACTTCTTATCTCAAAACTTGTGGATAGAACTATTTATTCTCTGATTATACTTTGAATGTCTTGAATATTTACACTATCCAAGCTCATTACGGTATTGATATTGGACAATTGATCTGCTGACATAGTTGCAATTAAATCAGCAGCTATTATAACTACTCGAACAGGGATGTTTTGTGTATTTATGGCCTCTATAGTGCTTAGGTCATTATCGCCAATAATTTGCAATTCGACAGTATCTTCGGTGTGATCAAAAACATATTGAAACTCTCCAAACTCATCAAAAATACTTGCGGGCAAAGGTGTGTAAAATCCGTTTTCCAATGATATATAAACCAAAAAAACAACATCATCGACTAGGATATCATAGGAAAGCTGGTTGCTTCTCCAAATATTGCCCTCCACATCGTAACTAAAATTTGCGGTCTCTTCGAACACTTCAGTTAGGGGGGCATCAAGTCCATCAACCCCATCCCTTCCGTCAAACCCCGGAGGGCCTTCAGGACCTTCACATGATACGGTAAATAAAATGATTAGCGCTCCAACTAGTGTATTGAATTTATTCATGATTTTTGATTTTTGATTTGTCTTCATTGTATTTGTTTTTCTGTTAAAAACAAAAAGCATTCCATTTTTAGTTATCGTTCGTTTTATTTTTAAACCAAGTGCTCAAAATCCAATTCTTGGTCAAAGATGTATTATCTTGTACGCATTAAATCAGCACTTATGTCCAAGGTAGTTGCCCATAGTCTTTTTACTGAATTTGATATCAATCTTTTTAAGGGAGGAAAGCATTTTCGGCTCTATGAAAAATTGGGTGCCCATTTAATTGAAGTGGATGGGGTCAAAGGGACTTATTTTGCGGTTTGGGCTCCTTCGGCAAAATCGGTTGCCGTAATCGGTGATTTCAATTTCTGGCAAGAAGGGGAGCATCAACTAAATGTGCGTTGGGATGAAAGTGGTATCTGGGAAGGTTTTATACCAGGAGTTGATAAAGGCACAAAATATAAGTATAAGATTCAATCGCACAATAATGATATTTGGACCGAAAAAGCAGACCCTTTTGGAAGGTACTGCGAAATTCCCCCAAATACGGCATCTGTAGTTTGGGACGGCCCATATAGCTGGAAGGATAAAAAATGGATGGATTCTAGAGAGGCCCACAATGCACTGGATAAGCCTTATTCGGTGTATGAAGTACACTTGGGGTCTTGGAAAAAGAAAAATGACTGGGAATCGCTTTCCTATATTGAATTGGCGGATGAACTTGTTGATTACGTTGCAAAGATGGGCTTTACCCATGTAGAATTTATGCCCATAATGGAATATCCCTATGATCCTTCTTGGGGATATCAATTGACAGGGTATTTTGCACCAACGTCTAGATTTGGAAAACCCGAAGATTTTAAACTACTTGTGGATAAATTCCACCAAAAAGGAATAGGGGTGATCTTGGACTGGGTACCGTCCCATTTCCCCGAAGATGCTCACGGTCTTGGATTTTTTGATGGATCTCACTTATATGAACACCCGGACAGAAGAAGAGGCTACCATCCCGATTGGAAAAGTTTGATTTTTAATTACGGGAGAAACGAGGTTAGGGCGTTCTTGATCAGTAATGCGATTTTTTGGTTAGATCAATATCATGTAGATGGGCTTCGTGTTGATGCTGTGGCTTCAATGTTGTATTTGGACTATTCCCGCGAAGATGGAGAATGGGAGCCTAACATGTATGGCAACAACGAAAATTTAGAGGCCATGTCCTTTCTTAGGGAAATGAATCAAGAGGTATATGCCAGTTTTAAGGGAGTACAGACCATTGCAGAAGAATCTACGGCCTTTACAGGAGTTTCCAAGCCCGTACATTATGGTGGACTTGGTTTTGGTATGAAATGGATGATGGGTTGGATGCACGATACGTTGGAGTTTTTTAAAAAAGAACCGATTCACCGTTCGTACGACCTTAATATGATGACCTTCAGCATGACTTATGCGTTCACTGAAAACTTTATGCTGCCATTTTCCCATGACGAAGTTGTGTATGGAAAACAATCATTATTGTATAGAATGCCAGGTGACGAATGGCAACGTTTTGCCAACCTAAGATTGCTTTTTGGATACATGTTCACCCACCCGGGAGGGAATTTGCTTTTTATGGGAGGAGAATTTGGACAATCTTCCGAATGGAACTTTCAGGAAAGTTTGGATTGGCATTTAACGCAGTACGATTTTCATTCAGGGATTCAAGAAGTCGTCAAAGATTTAAATGCATTATACAAAAACAACCCTGCACTTTATGAAAAACAATTTAGTCCAGAAGGTTTTCAATGGATTGAATACAATGATCAGGAAAATACGGTCATAACTTACATACGAAAAGGCCATGATTCGAAGGATGACCTCATTGTTGCTTGCAATTTCACACCCGTGCCCAGAGAAAATTATAGGGTAGGAGTGCCAAAGACAACGCAGTTAAAATTGCTGTTTAACAGTGATGATAAAAAATATAGCGGTTCCGGAAAAGGCAAAAAGACGCTAAAACCTTCAGCAAAAGAATGGAACGGTCATAAACAATCTGTTTTAATGACGTTACCCCCTTTAAGTGTGGTAATTTACCGATAAGCCTTTTACTCGATAATCGAGATTTAAAATGCTCCTACGCTTGTGTCGAAATCAATGGTAATTTTCCTTTTAATGTCTCATAGGCTTGTCCAGAGGTTATTTACTAAAACGTTATAGTAAAGTTGTTTAAAACATCTTTTTAATTTCTCGGTATAAAGCCTTTCTTTTGTTAGACTTAATCACACAAAGATGATTACCAATACAGAGATTGAAAAAAGAGGTAACCAGCACCCTAACCATATAGTCGACTTTAAACACGAAAATGATAAGCTCTATTTTACCACCCAGAACGGGGTAATTTTGGAGCTTACTATATTACGCGATAGTGTAGTGAGGTTCAGATATGCTACTGAGCATGTTTTTGAACCTGATTTTTCTTATGCATTGAGCGATGATGTTAGCTTAGGGTACAATGAACTGGAAGTAAAAGATGAGATTCCCGAGTATGTCGTTACTACGTCAAAAATTAAAATATACATTAACAAGTCCAATTTAAAGATACAGATTGTTGATTTGGAAGACGTAATCATAAGTGATGACGAATTGGGCTTTCATTGGGAGGAGAACTATGACTATGGAGGCAATATTGTTAAAATGGGAAAAATATGCCATTCCGGCGAAAGCTATTATGGCATGGGTGACAAGGCTTCACATACAAATTTAAAAGGTAAACGGGTAAATAACTGGGTTACGGATTCATATGCCTACGGCAAGGATCAAGAACCGTTGTACAAATCAATACCGTTTTATGTTGGACTAAAGGAAAACATCGCCTATGGGGTTTTCTTTGATAATTCGTTTAGTACGTATTTTGATTTTGCCAACGAAAAAAGGAACGTAACCAGTTTTTGGGCAGATGGGGGAGAGATGAACTATTATTTCTTCTATGGTCCAGAAATGAGCCAAGTGGTCGAATCTTATACCGATTTAACTGGAGTACCGGAATTACCACCGTTGTGGGCGTTAGGGTTTCATCAGTCTAAATGGAGCTACTTTCCAGAAAGTAAGGTAAAGGATATTGCAGCAAAATTTAGAAAACTTCAGATTCCATGTGATGCTATTTATTTGGATATAGATTATATGGATGGTTTCCGATGTTTTACATGGGACAATCGTCGTTTTCCAAATCCAAAGAAAATGATAGAGGAGCTGGAAGAAGATGGTTTTAAGACCATTACCATGATTGACCCGGGGATAAAAATTGATAGGGATTATTGGGTATATCAGCAAGCAATGGACAACGGATTCTTTTGCCGTCGTGCAGATGGCCCACATTTTAAAGGAAAAGTATGGCCTGGTGAATGTAAATTTCCAGACTACACAGACCCGGAAGTTCGTGAATGGTGGGCCGGACTTTATAAGGAAATGATTGCTGATATCGGCGTTCACGGTGTTTGGAACGATATGAACGAACCGGCAGTAATGGAAGTGCCCACAAAAACAGCCAATCTTGATGTGCGACATGATTACGATGGTCATCCGTGCAGCCACAGGAAGGCACATAACATCTACGGAATGCAGATGGTAAGGGCAACGTATGAAGGAATCAAGAAATTTACCTTTCCAAAACGTCCATTTGTGCTAACCCGTGCTGCTTATTCGGGAACACAGCGTTATGCCTCTACTTGGACAGGTGATAATGTTGCAACTTGGGAACACCTTTGGATTGCCAATGTACAGATGCAACGCATGTGTATGAGCGGTTACTCCTTTGCAGGTTCAGATATTGGCGGTTTTGCAGAACAACCCAATGGAGAATTGTTTGCAAGGTGGATGCAACTGGCGATTTTTCATCCATTTTGTAGAGTACATTCGAGCGGAGATCATGGCGATCAAGAACCTTGGTCATTTGGTGATGAAATAACCGAAATAGTTAGAAAGTACGTGGAACTGAGGTATCAATTGTTACCTTATTTGTACACGATGTTCTATAAGTACATCAAAAATGGATTGCCAATGCTTCAATCCTTGGTCTTCTATGATCAAAAAGATACGCAGACCCACTTTAGGACAGACGAATTCCTATTTGGTGAACAAATGTTGGTATGTCCTGTGCAAGAACCCAATGCGCAAGGCAGAAGAATGTACTTCCCGCAAGGTAAATGGTATAATTACTGGACGGATGAAGTAATTACAGGAGGCTCTGAAAAATGGGTGGCCGCAGAAATAGAGACAATACCGTTGTTCGTAAAGGAAGGTGCCATGATTCCTAAATACCCCATACAACAGTATGTAGGTGAAAAGGAAATAAAAGAGTTGGGAATCGATGTTTATTATAAGGAAGGAATAGAAAATTCCAGTGTTTATGAAGACCAACAAGATGGATATGATTATAAAAAAGGACGCTTTAGTTTAAGAAGGTTCAGGTTGCGCGGAAAAGAAAATCAATTGATCATACAGCAATTCAAGGATGGTAATTTTATTACTTCTTATGAAAAATTCAAGCTTACCTTTCATGGATTACCCTTTACCATAGCAACGGTACAGCTGGATAATGAGGTTGTGAACAATAAGGATATAAAGCTCAATGGTAATAATATTATCGAAATAAGTAAGGACTTTACTGAATTACATATCATCGGAAAATAATTTTTTTTGTATTTTACCTATATTAAACACTATAAAATACCATGAAAAAAATAGTTCACATAGCAGTTGTTTTTTTAATTGTTACTGCATGCAAAACGAATCCGTTTACTGGAAAAAGTACACTGAACTTTTATCCCAATAGTCAAATATTTCCAATGGCTTTTGCGCAATATGACCAGTTTTTAACAGATAATAATGTGGTAACTGGTACTTCAGATGCTCAAATGATCACTAATGTTGGGCTGCGCATATCATCCGCTGCAGAGCGTTGGCTAAATGCAAATGGCCATCCAGGATATCTTAAAGATTATAAATGGGAATACAACCTTGTAAAAGATGAGACCGTAAATGCATGGTGTATGCCAGGCGGCAAAATTGTCTTCTATACAGGGATTTTGCCCATATGTCAAGGTGAAACTGGCGTAGCCGTAGTAATGGGGCATGAAGTCGCCCATGCTTTGGCAGACCATGGTGCGCAGCGAATGAGCGCAGGAATGTTGCAACAAATTGGAGCAGTAGCGGGTAATGTGGCAATCAAAGACCCAGAAAAACGAAATATGTTCAATCAAGCTTATGGTGTTGGGTCATCTTTGGGCGTTATGTTGCCATTTAGCAGGGGCCATGAAACAGAGGCCGATAGAATAGGGCTACAAATCATGGCGATTGCAGGCTATAATCCAGATGAAGCGGCCAATCTTTGGAGAAGAATGAAAGCTGCGTCTGGCGGACAGGCACCACCAGAGTTTATGAGCACGCATCCTTCAAATGACACTAGAATCAGTAACTTAACGGCATGGGCACCTGCTGCCAAACAAGAAGCTGCTAAATTTGGGGTGACTTCATTTAAATAATCAGATTGATTACTGCAAACTTTAATGTCATTGCACTGTTCCTGTAGTTGAGGAACGGTGCAATGACATTTTTATGTATAGATGGTTTATGACAAAAGTATTGGCGTTAAAAGGAAGCAAAAAATTATTAAACGCATGGGCATTTTATGATTGGGCGAACTCTGTCTATAGTCTTGTTATTTCTTCCGCAGTTTTTCCAATTTTTTATGGAGCGTTGTTCCGTGTTGCAGAGATTGAAAAAGTAACGGTATTTGGCGGTGAAATTGCAAGGGCACCATTGATCAGTTACGTGACTTCCCTGGCATTTGTATTTATAGCGATTATCACGCCTTTAATCTCTGGAATAGCAGATTATTTAGGTAATAAACGGCTTTTTCTAAAATTTTTCTGCTATCTGGGGGCGCTATCGTGCATAGGGCTCTATTGGTTTTCCTTGGAGCGTATTTACTTTGGATTAACATGCTATTTCTTTGGACTGGTAGGGTTTTGGGTAAGTTTTGCCATAAACAACTCCTATTTACCAGATATTGCATTTCCCGATCAACAAGACGGTATAAGTGCCAAGGGATTTTCGTTAGGATATATTGGTAGTGTAATTCTACTTGTTTTTAATTTGGCCATGGTAATGCAGCCCGCCCTATTTGGAATTACCGATAATGGTGGTGAGGTTGCTGAAATAAAAGCAATGAAATACTCTTTTGTTTCCGTAGGTATCTGGTGGATAATTTTTAGCCAATATACATTTACCGTACTACCAAAAGGCTATAAAAGAGAGGGAGAACGAACAAACATTATACTCAACGGGTTTAAGGAACTACAGAGTGTTTGGAAGCAATCAGGGACCGAGGTCCGTCTTAAACGGTATTTGGGTGCTTTCTTTGTTTACAGTATGGCGGTACAGACCATTATGCTTATTGCTACTTATTTTGGTGAAGAGGAAATTAATTGGGGAACGGATAGTGAACGAACCACTGGACTTATCATCAGTATTTTAGTGATTCAGATTGTAGCGATTTTTGGGGCAACTGTAACTGCTTTTGCTTCTAAGGTCTTTGGCAATATCAAGACCTTGATCGTAATCAATATTTTTTGGGTGCTTTTGTGCGTATATGCCTATTTTCTGCAAACCCCAATAGATTTTTATATTGCTGCTGGATTAGTCGGAATCGTTATGGGTGGAATACAGGCATTGTCGCGGTCTACCTATTCCAAGTTTCTACCTGAAACAACTGATACTACTTCATTTTTTAGTTTTTACGACGTAGCCGAAAAGATAGGTATTGTTATCGGTACTTTTCTTTACGGTATAGTAGCTCAAATTACGGGAAGTATGCGAGATAGCACCATTTTTTTAGGGCTATTCTTCTTAGTTGGCGTATTCTTGTTGTTACGGGTAAAAAGAGTTGAATAAGGCAATCTAACTGCTTTTACAACGTTGTTTAGTTCGACCTCACATTGTTTAATTAAAATTTTTATTCGATGATTGTTTTTGGAAGTAGAACAGCGCATGTAGTTACAAGGCCTGTTCACAATTCAGTATGTTCAAGTTGTTCAAATTCTGGGACAATAAGTTTAAGTGTATTTAGAAATCATTTTCATGTGTTTTGGATACCCATGTTTCCATACGGTAAAAAAGGAGTGTCTCAATGCAGTCATTGTAAAAATGTGCTGACACATAAGGAGATGCCAGAAAGGCTAAAAAATGAGTACCATAAAATCAAGCAAGAACATAAGGGACCGGTTTGGCAGTTTTCTGGGTTGGTGCTACTGGTTCTCTTAATAAGTTTTATAGCATTTCAAATAAATACAGATAATAAAAACGAGAGTTTATATATTCAGTCTCCTGCAAACGGAGATGTATATTACCAAAAATTACCAAACGGTTCATACAGTACGGGAAAAGTCGTGAACGTGACCAATGACAGTATTTTTTTAGTATTCAATAAGTTCGAGATAGCTAAAATGAGTAGGGTCTATAAAATAGATAAAGAAGAGAATTATGCTTCCGAAGCGTTTTCAATCCATATCAAGGATTTGAAAAAAATGTATGAAGACAATGAGATCTATCGTATAAAACGAGATTGAAGAAGTTGCAATACATTGAAGTTATTTAAAAACCCTGACCAACAACTGGTCAGGGTTTTTTATTTTGATTGATGATGATTTTGTTTTTTGATTGGTTATAAACTCCTGTATTACTCTCTAGAAATATCTCCAGAACCGGAAGACTTTGTTTTTAACTTTTCGGGATTTCCACGGTAACTAATATCCCCAGAACCTGAAACTCTAGCGTTTAGACTCTCATTGGCGGTCACTTTTATGTCGGCAGAGCCCGAAACTTGAGCAGTAACATTATCCGCTTCTAGGCCATAAGCCTTAATATCCCCAGAACCCGAAACTTGCACCTCTAAATCAGTGGTACTGCCATCGAGGTTTATGTCACCAGAACCGGACATGGTGGCTGTTATACTTTGTGCTTCAATAGAAAGTGTGATATCGCCAGAACCTGATATCCTTGTCTCAAATGCATCTGCTTTTAAGGTCTTCTTGCCAACAATATCTCCAGAACCTGAAAGGGTGACCGAGTTAATGGCCTCTACTGGAACTGTAATATGGATTCCATTTTTCCAGTTAGATGGTTTAAGGTTTATGCCCTTCTCAGCTTTGATTATAAGTTTGCCGTCCTTGACTTCGGTTTTAATATGCTCCAATAGGTTTGACTCGCCTTTAAGCGTTAGTTCTCCTTCCTTACCGTCTACCAAATCCACATCGAACCAACCTGCAAGGGCTACCTCGTCATAGCTCCCAACTGAACGTTCAATTGTAGTTGTATTACCGTTTCCTTTAATTCTTCTTCCCCATTGTGCATTTGTGATAGCTACCATAGATAGCGCTACTCCTAATGTGATGATTTTTTTCATAGTTGTGTGTTTACTGATTGTTTTTTGATTTGACATTTAATTTTGATAGAAAGATATTCCACCATATTCACTATTTATATATACAACGTTACCCGAATTATCGGAACCATAGTATCCGTTATAATATTTTTCGCTCGATTTCTCCTTACTTACCTGTATCTCAAAATTGCTTATTCCACTAACACCTGCATACTCTGTTGAAATATCAAAATCAAAGTAATATTCGGGATGATACCCAATTTTGATGCCTGTATAATCAGTTTTTATGTTGACATCACCAGCATCCGGTGCCATCTGGCTAATCTTTATAGAACCATAGTCCGACGTAACGGAAACATTTCCGTGGACTGTTCCAAGCTTTACACCTATATAATCACCATTACCTTTCACATTCTGCACTTTGCTCACTTCAATGGAACCATAGTCGCTCGAGTAATCTAGATTTTCCATTTCTCGGATAACGGCATTGGTATAATCCGCCCTTACAATTAGATTTCCCGCTTTTTCAATTGTAAACCCTGAATAATCGGCAATTATTTCACCACTGTTGATATAATCAAAAGTGGAGCGTGAAGTATAATCGAATCGAAGTTCGTTGTTTCTTCCTCGCAATTCCCCAACATCAATTTTCCCATAATCACAATTGATTTTTGCATGTCCATCTATTCTATCAAGATAGATATTTCCGTAATCGTTGCTTAAGCTTACATTATTTTTTACAGGCACTTTTACAGTATAGTTCACTTGGACATTTACATTTTTGCTTTTCCCCCATTTCCATCCCCATCGATTACTTTTGTCGCCAAAAAGCGTTCTTGCGGATACTAAACCGCTATTGGTTTCAAAATCGACATCGATCTCGTTTAAGCGTTGTATCACCTTTTCCTCGTTATTGCCATTTGTTTTTATATGGACCTCTATTACAACTCGGTTTTCGTTCCATGAGGTAATATTAAGGTTTCCATAACTGTTCTTTACCTTAAAAAGAGCGTTGGCATTTACATTGAACTCTTTTTTAATGGTCTTTTCCTTGGTGTATCTTCCGCCCATTTTGCCCGTACCCGCGCTTATTGAAAACGGTACGATGGCAACAGCCAGTAAGATGTATTTATATAGTAGAATTTTCATCATTGTACGATTTTAGATTTTTAATATTTTCGATATTGACCAATACTTCTTGCAAAAGGTCGATTCTAGTTTGAAAGTTGGTTATCATGGCATTTAAAATGAATTTACTGTTGCCACCATTTATGAGTTCTTTCTCAAGTGCTTTATAATCTTTTTCAAGTTTCCCCAGTTGAGCCAATGTATCATCTACCAGCCGCGCCGTGGCCGGTGATTTTTCATCCTTGAGCAATTGAACTTGTTCTTCGATAAGGCCGGCAAAGTACGATTCGGTTCTAGAAACTTCTGGAGAAATCTCTACGACCTGTTCCCTTACAGTTTGTCCGGTATTGAACATTTGTAGTCCGACCATGCATATAAGTACAACGGACGCCGCAATTGATAAAGGTTTCCACCAAGTGGATTTTTTCCTTTTTATGGAAACTACACCGTTATGCTGATTCAGTTTTTCCAAAAACCTGTCTTGATGCCCGCTTTTAGGCTCTTCAAAATCGAAATCATTTTCAAGGTTTTTAAAAAGCTGTTCTAAATTATCTTTATTCATAGTCCTGCATTTACAGTCAATTTTTTTCTAAGACTCTGCTTAGCTCTGGAAATTGTAGTTCTACAATTGGCATAGCTAATATTCATAATGTCACTGATTTCCTCGTAATCGTATCCCTCAATTAGATGTAAGGTCAAAGAAATTCTGTAATTATCTTTTAAACTTTTCATGGTTTCCATCACTTTTTGAGCCTTCAGTTCAGTATAACCATTGTGATTCAAAGCAACTTCATCATTATCTTCGACCTTGTACATTACATCATCTAAATCAACAGCTTTTGTTTTTTGCTGTTTTTTGTAATGATAGATACTGTTGTTTATCACAATTCGCTTTAACCATGCCCCAAAGGTCACGTCTCCTTTAAATGTATGCAGTTTCGTAAACGCGTTCAAAAACGATTCTTGCATTACATCCTCAGCTTCCGCAGAGTCCTTTACAATCCTAAAAGATATGTTGTACATAGCTTTATAGTACTTATTGTAAATTTCCAGTTGCGCACTTTGTTTTCCTTTTAAACAAGATTCAAGCAGTGCATCAGTATGTTCATTTTGGTGGCTCAAAAAATGAATGGTTTGTCTTAGAGATGGATGAATTTATCAATTGTTACACTTTTTCTGAAATTTTAATTTTTAATGGCACAAGAATTGCCTTTATGGAAGAGAAAAAGAACCCCAAACCCTTTATAATTCTTGTTTTAAAGCTATTAAAAGGGCTGGTTGTTCAAATATAAACTGAAGATATGGGTCGTTTGTGACAAAATGACCGAAATAGATGCTATGGGAGAAATAAAAATTTCAACTTTTGACAATATTTCACTGCAAGGGCTAGATGAAGATGCAGAATTAATACCATTATTGACACCAGAGGATGAAGAGGAAATGAACAAGGAAGACCTTCCGGAAACATTGCCTGTTCTACCTTTACGTAATACCGTACTTTTTCCAGGAGTTGTGATTCCCATTACTGCTGGAAGAGATAAGTCCATAAACCTTATTAAAGATGCCAATAATGGCACTAAGACCATTGGTGTAGTTTCTCAAAAGGACGAAGAAACGGAGAATCCAGGAGTGAAGGACATCAATACTTTGGGAACTGTTGCGCGAATTTTAAGGGTCTTGCAAATGCCCGATGGAAATACAACGGTTATCATTCAGGGTAAAAAACGATTTGAAATCGCCGAAGTAGTCACTGAAAAGCCTTATCTGACCGCTACCGTAAAAGAAGCTGCGGAAGAGCGACCCGATGAAAAGAGCGAAGAATTCAAAGCGATCATAGATTCTATCAAGGAATTGGCCTTCAAGATTATTAAGGACAATCCAAATATTCCAAGTGAAGCGACTTTTGCTATCAAAAATATACAGAGCAACTCGTTTCTTATCAATTTTGTATCGTCAAACCTTAACCTTAGCGTTGCCGAAAAGCAAAACCTTCTTGAAATTCCAAACCTACAAGAGCGTGCACTTACGACTTTGAAGTACATGAATACCGAGCTTCAAAAACTGGAACTGAAAAATGACATCCAGTCCAAGGTGCGCAGCGATATGGACCAACAACAGAAGGAATATTTCTTGCACCAACAAATGAAAACCATTCAAGAAGAACTTGGAGGTATTTCGTATGAGGAAGAGGTGGATGAAATGCGGGTCAAGGCGAAGAAAAAGAAATGGAATAAAAAAGTTAAGGAGCATTTTGAACGTGAACTCGCTAAGATGCAAAGAATGAACCCACAGGTGGCAGAATATTCCATCCAACGCAACTACTTGGACTTGATTTTGGATTTGCCGTGGAACGAATTTTCCAAGGATAAGTTCGATTTAAAAAGAGCCCAACGAATCTTGGATCGTGATCATTACGGACTTGAAGACGTTAAACGAAGGATTATCGAATACCTCGCGGTTTTAAAACTTCGGAACGATATGAAATCGCCCATACTTTGTCTTTACGGACCTCCTGGGGTCGGTAAAACATCTTTGGGCAAATCTGTTGCCGAAGCCTTAGGTAGGGAATATGTACGAATGTCGTTGGGAGGCTTGCGTGATGAAGCCGAGATTAGGGGACACCGTAAAACATACATTGGTGCTATGCCGGGACGAATAGTCCAGAGTCTTAAGAAAGCGGGTACTTCCAATCCAGTTTTCATATTGGACGAAATCGATAAACTTTCAAACAGCCATCAAGGAGACCCATCTTCCGCGATGTTGGAAGTATTGGACCCAGAACAGAATAGTGAGTTTCACGACAATTTCTTGGAGATGGGATATGACCTTTCCAAAGTAATGTTCATTGCTACCGCAAATAATTTGGGAAGTATTCAGCCCGCATTGCGCGATCGTATGGAAATCATCAATGTAACTGGATATACGATTGAAGAAAAAGTTGAGATTGCAAAAAAACACCTTTTGCCGAAACAATTAAAGGAACATGGACTTTCAAACAAAGATTTAAAAATTGGAAAGCCCCAGTTAGAGAAAATTGTGGAGGGATATACTAGAGAATCCGGAGTACGTAGTCTTGAAAAGCAATTGGCAAAAATGGTGCGTTATGCAGCTAAATCCATAGCTATTGAAGAGGAATACAACATAAAGGTGAACAACGAAGATGTATCGAAAATACTCGGACCTGCCCGTTTGGAACGCGATAAATACGAAAACAATGATGTAGCTGGAGTGGTCACCGGTCTGGCATGGACCAGTGTAGGGGGAGATATCCTGTTTATCGAATCTATTTTATCCAAAGGGAAAGGTACGCTGAACATAACCGGAAACTTAGGGAAGGTCATGAAAGAATCTGCGACAATAGCCATGGAATATATTAAATCCAATGCGGATATTTTCGATATCAATCCTGAGGTGTTTGATAACTACAATGTGCATATCCATGTTCCAGAAGGCGCCACACCAAAAGATGGTCCCAGTGCTGGAATTACGATGCTTACTTCATTAGTTTCACTCTTTACACAGCGAAAAGTGAAAAAGAGCTTGGCAATGACAGGGGAGATAACCCTTAGAGGAAAAGTGCTGCCCGTTGGAGGAATCAAAGAAAAGATTTTAGCGGCCAAAAGAGCCCGAATCAAAGAGATTATTCTTTGCGAGGACAATAGAAGGGATATTCAGGAAATAAAAGCGGATTATCTAAAAGGACTTACATTTCACTACGTTTCCGATATGAGCGAGGTAATAGCTCTAGCTGTAACCAAGAGCAAGGTTAAAAACGCCAAGAAACTTTAGTTTTTCTAATGATTTTCTAGCTATTTTTAGCATTACTGAACTAAATTCAGCATTAATGCAAAAAATTACCATTGCCATAGACGGCTACTCTTCTACAGGAAAAAGTACCCTTGCTAAGCGTTTAGCCACGGCACTTGATTATGTTTATGTGGATACCGGTGCCATGTACCGTGCCGTTACGCTCTATGCTTTAGATTTGAAATATCTCGGGGATGGAGAGGATATACCTGGCTTGATTAAAGCATTACCAAAAATAGAGTTAGCGTTTGTTCCGAATAAAACGCTTGGGAAGTCGGAGATGTTCTTGAACGGCAAAAATGTGGAGAAGGAAATTAGGACCATGCACGTTTCCAAATATGTGAGTAAGGTTGCCGCTATTGAAGCGGTACGACATATGTTGGTGAAGTTGCAGCAGGAAATGGGCAACAAGGAAAAAGGTATCGTGATGGATGGGAGGGACATAGGCACGGTCGTTTTTCCCAACGCAGAGCTGAAATTTTTTATGACCGCTTCACCCAATACCAGAGCTACCAGGCGATATAAAGAATTATTGAACAAGGGAGAGGATGTGAGTTTTGAAGAAGTGTTGGAGAATGTCCAAAAACGAGACTTTATAGACTCTAATCGTGACATATCACCTTTGCGAAAAGCAGAAGATGCCATTGAGTTCGATAATAGCGATATGGGTTTGGATGAGCAGTTTGAACGGATTTATAATTATACGCTTAGGGTGATAGGGTAGTGAGATTAGGAGAAGCGGATTTTCTTGGTTTGTCTAGTGTTTCATTAGTTGCGGACTTTTCCACCAGTAATTAACTATACACGGTGTTGTAGTAGATTTTTATTTTCAAGTCCATGTAGAATTTCCAACAATTCAGATTTAAAGACCTTTAAATCATAGCGTAAAAGGGAAATCCCAATTGATAACATCAAAAAACTTGCGATAGGTATAACAATTCCAGCTACATAATTTCCCTGACCTAAAAAAACCAATATTATGGTAAAAAAAACCACCAAAGCTCCAAGTCCACCAATTTTAACCAACCAATTGTAACTTTTCAAGACCATGTCCAATTTCGTCTTTCCACTATAATTTTTAAACCAGGTGAAATAGAACCCGAAATTGTGGCCCGAAGAATGGTGCAGATCGTGATGCGTGGTCGTCGTGATCCAATCGG
>JBCCEC010000063.1:0-22972 GCA_039030475.1 Bacteroidota bacterium | reverse complement strand
CAACTATCCAACTATCAAACTATCCAACTATCCAACTATCCAACTATCCAACTATCCAACTATCCAACTATCCAACTATCCAACTATCCAACTATCCAACTATCCAACTATCCAACTATCCAACTATCCAAAAAAAACTATTTCTTCGCTGCTTCCACCAGCTCTAGTTGCGCTACGCTTACGTTGGTGGTAAAGATACCGTAGTTGACAATGGCCTTGTTCTTTTCCAGCGAATCGATACTGCCCACGGCTTTACCATCGAACATACGCACGCGGTCGCCTATTTTAAAAACGGGTCTGGGTTTGTTCTTTTCCTTTTGAATGGCTTTTTTCTTTTCTATCTTCTTCTCTTCCCGTACTTTCACTATCTTTTTTTCCATTTCTTGCGCCACTTGCCGTTTCTGGTTTTGTTTGGCCTTGGCCTGTTTGGCAGAAGTCTTTTTTCGTTTGCTGTTTTCCGTTTCCACAATGCGCAACAGTTCGGAAATCAAAGGTCGCTTTTTGTTGTCCACAAAGTATTTTTCGGCTATCGTATTTACCTTATCGCCCAGCTGGATCATACGCTGGTTGTGGTCGTACAGCTCTTGATAGTTTTCCAGCTTGGCCTTTATTTTGGTGTTGAGCTGTTCCAATCGTGCTGCCTCGTCCCGTGCCTTGGCCTCTTCATCTTGGAGCCGCGAACCCGTTTGGGCCATTTTGGAGCGTTCCTTTTGTAGTTTGGCAATGGTGGCATCAAAACGGACCTTGCCACGCTCAATCTTTTTCTTGGCCTTATTGACGAGCGAGTAGGGGATACCGTTTTTCTGGGCGACCTCAAACGTAAAAGAACTTCCCGCTTCCCCCAAAATCAATTGAAACGTCGGTTCCAGGGTTTTGGAGTTGAAGAGCATATTCGCATTGGTCGCATGTGGCAACTCATTGGCCAACGCTTTTAGATTGGCATAATGCGTAGTGATCACGCCATAGGCTTCGCGATCGTAGAAAACCTCCAAAAAAGCTTCCGCCAACGCACCCCCAAGTTCAGGGTCACTTCCCGTACCAAACTCATCGATGAGGAAGAGGGTCTTATCGTTGCACCGCTTTAAAAAGGCGTTCATGTTCTTTAGACGGTAACTATAGGTGCTTAAATGGTTTTCTATGGATTGATTGTCACCGATATCGGTTAGGATTTTTTCAAATAGACAGACCGAACTTCTTTCATGAATGGGAATTAGAAGCCCAGATTGAAGCATTACTTGAAGTAGTCCAATCGTCTTTAAAGTGATACTCTTTCCGCCCGCATTCGGTCCCGAAATGACAATAATCCTATTTTCAGGATGCAATTGAATGGTCTGCGGCCACGTTTTTTCCTTTTTCAGTTTATTGCTCAAAAAGAGCAGGGGATGGAGCGCATCCCGAAGAAACAAGGTCTTATCCTCGTTGATTTCTGGCAGAATGGCGTTCATGTCCAAAGCATACTTTGCCTTGGCCGCTGTAATATCGATATGGATCAAGTAATCCTGATAATTTTTTAAGACGTAATCAAAAGGTCTGATGGTATCCGTTAATTGATTTAGGATACGCTGGACTTCTTCCTTTTCCTCAAATTCCAGATTGTTGAGCTCCCTGATATACGTAAGTGTGGCTTCGGGCACAATATAAACAATGCTTCCCGTTTTGGAGGTACCCATGACCGTTCCCTTGACCTTGCGACGGTGCATTGCCTTTACCGCCAGTACTCGTCTATTCTCTACGACCGATTCCCGAATCTCGTCCAAAAATTCTGAAGATTGATAGCGTGTGAGGGCGGCACCAAAACTCTGGTTGATCTTGCCCCGTACCTCATTGGTGCGCATACGAATATGGCGCAGCTCCACCGATGCGGAATCCTTGATTTCCCCGAACTTGTCTATGATTTCATCAATGGCATCGGAAATTCCCGTGTTGGCCTCCAATGCTTCGGATTTTTTAAAGAGCAAAGGATAGTATTCCTTAAACTTCTTAAAGAACTTTTTGTGCAGGTCCGTGGTCTTACAGATGGCCCCTATCCTGCGAAAGCCAGAAATCTCTAAAGTGGTATTTTCTATTTTCAATAATCGCAGTTCCCCATTGATGCTGTCAAAACCATGATTGGGAATTCGATTGTCATTGGAAAACGAGGCCAAATACTCCGAAGTTTGCCCTAAAACCTCCAAAAGGAGCTCTTTTTCGCTAATGGGGCGTATTTCCGAAGCGTGTTCTTTTCCCAGTTCCGTATTACAACGTGCGGACAGTTGTTCCAATACGGTCGGAAATTCTAAATCTTGTAGTGTTTTCGGATGGATTTTTTGCATTTTCCTATTCTAGCAGGGCAAAGATAACGGAATGGGATTTTTACAGCATCAAATTATTGGTAAACTGGTGTAATTTCCTTATTTCTTTTACCGCTAAAGTGATTCTTAGTATTTTTCATAGGAAACAACATTGAGCCTTTACCCTTGTTCCAATGCTACTTTTCCTCTTATGATTACGATTTCCATGGCAACAGCTTTTAAAGTATTTTCGTAAATGAAAGATGCTATTTGTCCAAATATAAATTAATGAATGTTGCGATAGACCCAAGCTGGAAAACACACCTACAGCCTGAATTTGAGAAACCTTATTTTCAGCAGTTAACGAATTTCGTGAAGCAAGAATACCAACGGTATACCTGTTACCCAAAGGGGAAGGACATCTTTGCTGCATTTGACCATTGCCCTTTTCAAGAAGTAAAGGTGGTGATTATTGGACAGGACCCGTACCATGGACCCAATCAGGCCAATGGCCTCTGCTTTTCTGTAAAAGATGGTATTCCGCACCCACCATCCTTAGTAAATATTTTTAAGGAAATAAAAGTTGATGTGGAAACGCCTTATCCAAAAAGTGGTAATTTAGAGCGATGGGCAGCGCAAGGCGTATTGCTTCTAAACGCTACGTTGACCGTGAGAGCCCATCAGGCAGGGAGTCATCAAAATAAAGGATGGGAACAGTTTACCGATGCTATTATCCAAACCGTATCCAACGAATTGGAAGGCGTTGTGTTCTTACTGTGGGGAGGATTTGCTAAAAAGAAGGCCTCGCTTATCGATAAGACAAAACATCATATTCTAACTTCGGGGCATCCATCGCCGCTAAGTGCAAACAGAGGACTTTGGTTCGGCAACCAACATTTTAGTAAGACAAATACAATTTTATTGCAAAAAGGAAGACAGTTAATAAGTTGGTAAATGTTTTATTGAAGGGATTTTCTTAAAATATAATATTATTTCGTACGTTTAGCGTAACTAATCATTAAGAAAATTCTGAATAAATTGCGAAAACTGAAATCGGTCTTACTTGTAGACGATGATGAAACAACTAATTTTTTAAACAAGTTTTTTATAAGACAGCTAGATAACGACTTGACAGTCAATACGGTTACAAATGGTCAGGAAGCCATTGAGTTTCTTGAAACTGTTCCCTATGAAAAACATATGCCGTGTCTACTTATTCTTGATACCAACATGCCCATCATGAACGGTTGGGAATTTTTAGATGTATACGAGAAGAAGTTTGATGAAAAGTTTAAGAAAAATGTGGTCATCGTCATGCTTACTGCCTTGGACACGGAGGAAGTAGCTAAAATGGCCTTGTCAAATCCAAACGTTAGGGATACCGCTCAAAAACCATTATCGGATTTAAAATTTAGGGTGCTCTTCAATAAATACTTTTCATAAACTACGGATAGAGAAATAGTTGGGGACGCTCTACTTTTTCAATGAGTTGAAGGCTCACTAACCTGTTTTGCACTTCGTTCAACGTTTCTATGGAAAGTTGCGATTGTCCCCAAGTGGTTTTGGATAGCCAATCTTGGATATCGTCTAACTTTTGTCCGTACCTATTGGCCAACGTTCGGTCTATGCTCGGTATTTTTTTGAATTCCAATGTGTAGGTATTTATGACCTCTAGTATATGGTCGAGCAGATTGGATTTTGTTTCCAAAAACGTACCGGTAGCGGCGATTACAAAACAGGGCCATGGTGTGGGACAGTCACCCAAGCGCTTAAAAACCCCTGAATCTACAAACGGCTTGGTCGTAAAATGCTCCCACATAAAATAAGCGTTGGAACTACTAGTTAGATTTTTAATGGCACCATCCAAATTATCAATGATCTCAAATTGAAGCATATTGGTATCCCAGCCCTGATTCTGCGCATGTACATAGGCCATTAGATGACTTCCGCTCCCCATACGGCTTATCGCTACTTTGTCATCTTTTAATTCTGATATAGATTCGCGAGTGCTGTCCGCACTAACATGTATGCCCCAAAGTAGGGGAGAAGAGATATATTCCTGAACTATTTTTGAAGGATTTCCCTGGGCGATACTCTTTACCATACCTTCTGTTAAAATGATGGCCAAATCGGTTTCACCTTCCTCTAAAAGTTGGCACATTCTACCGGTACCTTCTGGAATATCCGTCCATTCCAATTGAATTCCCCTAGATTCAAAGGCACCGTCCGCAATGGCCAAATGCCAGGGAAGATTAAAATGTTCTGGTACGCCAACTATTTTAACCGTTTTCATCCAATTTTCCCTTTAAATATTCATAAATGGCATATTGTGAACGTATTTTAGGCACTCCGTTCTCCTTCCGTACACGCTGATTGGTATCATCCTTATCCAAAATACGGGCCTTTACATTATCGCTAAGCTGAATTTTTAGTATATCCTTTAACTCTTTAAAGATATCCGCATCTAAGATAGGAACCAAAACCTCTACACGTTTATCTAAATTTCTGGTCATCCAATCTGCGGAGCCCATGTACATTTTTTCATCTCCCCCATTTTCAAAAAGATAGATACGCCCGTGTTCCAAGTAGCGATCTACTATACTGGTAATTTTAATGGGTTTTTCGTTGCCTTCAAGGTCTTCCAAAGATTTGGGAACAAGGCAGCAAAACCCCCTTACCAATAGACGTATTTCAACTCCTGCTTCGCTTGCCCGATACAGTTCCTGAATCATGCGGGTATCTTCCAAACTGTTCATTTTAAGCGTAATCTTTGCTTTTTTTCCAGCTTTGGCATTGGTTGTTTCATTGGCAATTAAATCTAAGAACGTTCTTCTCGTTGTAAACGGCGAAACCAGCAAATGCTTCAATTTTGGAATAATGAGCTTTCTTTCCAAAACCATAAATACTTGGGCCAAATCGGCGGTAATCCTTTTATGCGCGGTAAACAAGCCATGGTCACAGTATATTTTCGATGTTTTTGCGTTAAAGTTGCCTGTTCCAATGTATGCATAGCGTTTTATCCCTTCAGATTCACTACGCTCAACCATTGCTATCTTGGAATGCACTTTTATATTAGGAACGCTAAAAAAGACTTGAGCACCCTTTTCCTCAAAAATACGACCCCAATTGATATTGTTTTCTTCATCAAAACGGGCCTGGGCTTCTATAAAGAGTATTACTTCCTTACCATTGTCCAGTGCTTTGAGCAGCGCATCTGTAAGGGTTGAGGTTCTTGCAATACGGTATAAAGACATTTTTATGCACGTCACATGTTCATCAACTGCCGAATGCCCAATGAAGTTTTCTACTACATCAAACTGCTGGTATGGGAAATGAACCAATTGGTCTTTTTTTGATATATTTTGAAAAATATCTTTGGAAAAGGATAGCATAGGATGCGGAAGTGCAGGTTTTGATTGGTATGAAGCCCTATTGTCTTCAAATGGATTGGGGAATCCAAAAAAATCGGATAGGTTGTGGTATTCGCCTCCCATGACCATATCCACATCGCCTAGGTCCAATTGTTCTTTTATTGAAGCAATCAACGATTCCGGCATATTCATATCATATAAAACCCGGGTAGGTTGCCCTGATTTTCGTTTTCCCAAGGATTCGTAGATGATTTCTACCAGTTCCATGTTTTCATAATCGTCTTCTAAATAGAGCTCGGCATCTCTGGACATTTTTATGGCATAGCTGCCCTGTATCTCTTTATTTGGGAAGAGGTGCTCTAGATTCATTTTTATGATATCGTCCAAGTACAGATATTGGTGGCCTTCTCCCGGGATTTCAACAAAGCGCGGGTGTTTGTCCGATGGGATTGTAACGATATCAAAGGCAGATTCTAAAAATTGCACGACTAGGTAAAGTGCCCCGTCTTTTAAGTTTTCCGGTGATTTGTCCTTTAGAACTGTACAGTCTTCCAAAAGCGATTCTTTGAACAGGTTTTTCAAATAAGCCGTTTGGTCAGGCCTGATTTCATTTAGCTTTCTAAGATATATATGATGCTCCTTGAGTGCTTCAAAAGTGTTCTGAATGATATTGCCAAACTGCTTCTGTTGCTTTGCAACGGTCTTTAATATGAATTTTAATTTCTTGTTAGGTTTGAGGATAAGCTTCTTACGTAAACTTTTATCCACACTTTTAAGTTGTCTCAATTGCGAAATTCGAACTTTAAAGTATTCATCAAGGTTTGAAGAGAAAATGGCCAAGAATTTTAAGCGTTCCAGTAGGGGAGTTTCTGGGTCCGAAGCTTCCAACAGCACCCTCTCATTAAAATAAAGCCAATTGACATCCCTATTTTTTAAGGGCTTATCTTCCATAATCTATATTTTGCTTAAAAATAAGTAAAGCGACCCTTTCAAATTTAAAGGTAATGTTAAGCCCAAACTTATTGTGTAAGTTTCTCTAGGGTGTACCGAATTAGACTATCGATGGTTTTATCTGGATTTTTGGAAAATTCACCGGTGGCTCTATTGGCTAAAATGGCGTTTAAGGAAATTGCTCGGTGCCCTAGTAGTTTGGATAATCCATAAATACCGGCAGTTTCCATTTCTAGATTGGTGATTTTCTGGTTTTCAAAGGTAAATGCGGCTAGTTTTTCATTAAAGTCAGAAATCTGTGGCGCCAGTCGTAATCGTCTGCCTTGTGGTCCGTAAAATCCTGAATTCGTTACTGTTACACCTAATCGTATACGATTTGAAAGAAATTCTTCCTGTAAAGATTCGTCTGATGATATGGCATAGGCTGCGATGTTATGGCTTTTCCAACCAAGATATTCATTAAGTTGAGTTTCCAATACTTTTTCAGTTGCTTCATTGGTTTTATAAAAGTGCAACAATCCTTCAAAACCTACGGCAATCTTACTCAATAAGAACGAGTCAACCCCAATATCTGCTTGTATGGCACCAGATGTACCAATCCGTATAAAATTGAGTCGGGTCTTATCGAGTTTTATTTTTCTCGTGGTAAAATCTATGTTTACGAGGGCATCCAGTTCATTGAAAACGATATCAATATTGTCCGTTCCAATACCTGTGGAAACCACACTTATTCGTTTTCCTTTGTATGTGCCGGTATGTGTTAGAAATTCACGTTTTCCTTTTTCAACTTCGATGGTATCAAAATAAGCACTAACGCAATGTACACGGTCTGGGTCACCAACAGTTATAATCGTTGGTGCAATGTCTTGTGGTAAAAGATTAAGATGGTAAATACTCCCATCAGGATTCAGAATTAATTCTGAGTCACCTAATGCCATTTTAGAGTTTTAGAATACGGTCAGCAGCAGAATTATATAAGAAGTTATACTTTAAAGAACCCCCTAAATATAATTGATTATCACGTATTTGAGAATAATAATTGGTTTGATTGTTTAGAACTTCCCTTCCCTTTTTTGTCAATTTTACGGGATTAAAGGAATTGAACAGCGGCTTTAAGGAGCCGATAATACGCTCGTATTGCGTATCTCCAAAGCCATAATATCCTTGATCCGTTATCAATTGGCCCAATAATGCTTTTTTAGATTCTGGTTTTTGTTCTGCAGAAACGGTTAAAATTTTATTCTCCAATTCATTAAGTCCATTTTTAATGGTAGGAAAACGTTTAAGGTGGGTTTTTAGGGCACTTGACAAGTATTCAAACTGAAAATTGTTATGTGCAACAAGATTTTCCAATCGGATTGGGTTATCGCTACAATAGAGCTGCCAAACGTAATCGGCAAACTCGATATCATCTTGGGATAAAATCGTTCTATTTTCGTAGAGCTTTAGTAGTTTTTCGTCGCTTAATTCATTTAATCCGTATAGTTTGCCACTTTCATCTTCTTTTCCACTGCAAACCAAGGATATTTCTGCATGCCTTCTGTGTGTTTTTAACCAACTTAACACAGCTAACATGTTTATTTGACAAAAAAGGTCATATTCAAACCATAGTACAATGTGGTCCTGTTGTTTATGATTGCAGAGGGACCTATATTCCTTCAGGGTTTTTTCAACAAACCAAGATTTAGAAACCTTATAGTTTTTATTTAAAAACTCAAAACGCGTTTTCCAAAAGGATTCACTGCCAACACTACAAAGAGTTTTGCCCTCGCAAAGCATTTCTCTCCATGTAATGATATCCCCCTTAAGTTTTAGCGTTTGTAGTCTTAACGTGAAATTGTCCCCGTTGGTAATATGCAACAGTGATTTCATTTTCAGTTTAGTTTTTCATCAGTTAGAGTGATTAAAAGTAAGATTTAAACCAAGAACACAAAAATTTTTTCGTAAAACATTGGTTGTCAAACCAAGATTTTAACAAGGTGCTAAAAAACTAAGGGGTTTATCGTTAAAGAAAGTATTATCCCCCCACTCTTTTTACAGAAAATCCATTGTCCTTTAAAAAGTCCATAATTTTATCACGGTAATCCCCTTGGATAAGTATAATGTCATTTTTATAACTGCCTCCAACACTTAGGTAAGATTTTAAACCCTTTGTCAATTTTTTAAAATCCGAATCGGCACCTGTATAGCCTTCTAGAAGGGTTACAGGCTTTCCTTTTCGTTTCTCATATTTGCAAAGTATGGGTGCATCTTGCAGCCAATACTTTGATGATGCGGCTTTTGGAGCTTCACTTTCCTCGGGAACGTGGTCCGGGAATAAATTCTTAAGTTGATCCTGTAAATCCACAAGCTATTTTTTTACCAATCCAAGTTCTATAAGGCGTTCATGCAGGTATTCACCAGCGGTGGTGTCCTCAAAACCTTTTGGATTATCTTCAGTTATGCAATCTTCTAGGCAATTTAAAGGCATTTCGCTCACTGGATGCATAAAGAAAGGAATAGAGTACCTGGAAGTTCCCCAAAGTTCCTTTGGCGGATTTACAACTTGGTGTATCGTAGATTTTAATCTATTGTTGGTCAAGCGTGAAAGCATATCCCCAACATTGATCATAAGTTGGTCTGGCTTTGCAATGGCATCTACCCATTCGCCTTTATGATTCTTTACTTGTAATCCCTTTCCATGTGCGCCCATAAGTAATGTGATAAGATTTATGTCCCCATGTGCTGCAGCTCTTACCGCATTTTTTGGCTCTGCGGTAATGGGCGGGTAATGTATGGGTCTTAAAATGGAGTTTCCATTTTTTATCCACTCATCAAAATACAGCTCATCGAGTCCCAAGTGAAGTGCCAAGGCCCTAAGTACATATTGTGCTGTTTTTTCCAACATTTGGAAGGTTTCCTTCCCAACTTTGTTGAACTCGGGTAGCTCATCGACCACTACATTTTTTGGATATTCGGCTTCAAGCGCTGGATTGTCTTCAACATATTGTCCAAAATGCCAAAACTCTTTCAGGTCGCCTTCCTTTTTTCCTTTGGCATGTTCTTTTCCAAAGGAAGTATATCCCCGTTGGCCTCCAATGCCTTCAATCTCATACGCATCTTTTGATTCTTGCGGGAGATGAAAAAACTGTTTGATTTCTTTATATAGCTGCGCTACCAAATCATCGGAAAGAAAATGACCGCTCAAGGCCACAAAACCGATATCCTCGAAAGCTGCTCCTATTTCTTGGATGAACTTTTCTTTTCTAGATGCATCATCAGACACAAAATCTTTAAGATTTACACTTGGAATAGCGCTCATACGATTCATTTTAGTTTAATTTCAAAAGTAATGAATTAAGCGAAACGTTTTAAGGATTTGCATAGTCCATAGATGGCTTTTTACTATTTTTACCCTTACTGAATTTACCTAAATGAGATACCATATTGGCGATTTAGACCAACAAAAATTACTGGATTTGTATACAGCTATGCTGAAGCCCAGAATGATAGAGGAGAAAATGCTCATTTTATTGCGACAAGGAAAAATTTCCAAATGGTTTAGTGGGATAGGGCAGGAGGCTATCGCAGTTGGTGTAACACATGCCTTAAAGTCAGAAGAATATATATTGCCGATGCACCGTAATCTAGGTGTTTTTACTTCTAGGGGAATTCCATTAAATCGACTTTTTAGTCAGTGGCAGGGTAAACAAAATGGATTCACACAGGGTAGGGACCGTAGTTTTCACTTTGGCACCCAGGAATATAAGATTGTGGGCATGATATCTCACTTAGGCCCACAATTGGGTGTGGCCGATGGTATTGCTTTAGCGGATATGCTTCGGAGAAAAAAACGGGTTACAGCTGTTTTTACAGGCGAAGGCGCCACCAGTGAAGGCGACTTTCATGAAGCTTTAAATGTTGCTTCGGTATGGAACCTGCCCGTGCTTTTTTGTATTGAGAACAACGGTTACGGACTTTCGACACCGACCAAGGAACAATACAATTGTGAGAACCTAGCGGATAGGGCCAAAGGATATGGTATGGAATCCAGGATTATTGACGGAAACAATATCCTGGAGGTGTATTCTAAGATTGATGAACTCTGTAAGGCCATAAGGAAAAGACCAAGACCCGTACTTGTGGAGTTTCAAACATTTAGAATGCGCGGACATGAGGAGGCGAGCGGTACAAAGTACGTCCCAGATAAGTTGATGAAGAAATGGGCAAAAAAAGACCCAATTTCCAATTATGAAGCTTTTTTGCTGGAAGAGGCGTTAATTTCTACTGCGGAAATAGAAGTGCTTAAGTCCAAAATCACCGAAGAGATCAATTCGAATCTTCAGCTTGCGTTTGACGAGCCTCCAGTAGAGTATATTCAAACTAAAGAATTAAAAGAAGTATATAAAGATTTTGAATATCAACATGTTGATTCCAATTCTGAAGTAAAAAATATTCGACTTGTGGATGCAATTTCGCAAGGTCTGGAGCAATCCATGGAAAAATACAACGAGTTGATTATCCTTGGGCAAGACATTGCGGACTACGGAGGTGTTTTTAAGATAACCGAAGGATTCACCAAAAAATTTGGAAAGAGTAGGGTAAGGAATACCCCTATTTGTGAATCTGCAATCGTATCTGCCGCTATGGGGCTATCCATAAATGGAATGAAAGCAGTAATGGAAATGCAATTTGCCGATTTTGTTAGCTCCGGATTCAATCCTATTGTCAACTATTTGGCCAAAGTGCACTACAGGTGGGGAGAAAAAGCGGATGTTGTTATTCGTATGCCCTGCGGTGGTGGTGTAGGAGCGGGTCCTTTTCATTCCCAGACCAATGAAGCTTGGTTTACCAAAACACCAGGGCTCAAAGTGGTTTACCCTTCGTCTCCCCATGATGCCAAAGGTCTTTTGACCACGGCTATCAATGACCCAAATCCCGTATTGTTCTTTGAACATAAAGGTTTGTATCGAAGTGTTTATGGGGATGTTCCCACAGAGTATTACACTCTGCCATTTGGAAAGGCCAATTTGCTTAACGAAGGAGACATGATATCTATTGTAACCTACGGTGCGGCCGTTAAATGGGTCACAGATTTCTTGGATAAAAGCAAAGAAATAAAAGCAGATGTCATAGATTTGCGTACACTTCAACCTCTAGACATTGAAACTGTTTACACTTCGGTGAAGAAAACAGGAAAGTTATTGATATTGCAAGAAGATACCTTATTTGGAGGTATTTCGAGCGATATCTCAGCAATGGTAACAGAAAATTGTTTTGAATATTTAGATGCGCCTATTAAAAGAGTTGGAAGCTTGGAAACACCTATTCCTTTTGCAAAAGGATTAGAGGAAAATTACTTGCCCCAGAAAAGGTTTGAGAAAGCGTTGAAAGAGATTTTAGACTATTAATTTTGCCTTTTTAACTAACTTTTAACAGGACAAACAGATTATTACACTGTTATGACCGTATATATTTAACTTAAATCCAATATTAAAACTCCAATTTCTTATGGTAAAACAAACATTTTTATTTCTGGCACTAGCAACCTTTTTGCTAACGTCCTGTTCCGTTTCTAAAAATGCAAGGACACAACGGAATCTTTTTAGTGGTTCTTGGACATTGAACAACGTATCTTACGAAAACAATACAGGTAATTTTAAATCCGTCATTTTCAATGATGCCGAAGATATCTGCTTTGAAGGCAGCGACTGGTTCTTTAGGGACAATAATAGTACGGGTAGGTACACGATTTCATCCAGCACGTTGTGTCAAGGAGGTGATCGTTTCTTTAGATGGTCTGTTGTCGAACCTTCTCAAAACTACAGTAGTCAATTACAATTTAAGTTTATTGACGAAAAACGCAAAGACATTTCTGGCGGGTTTGGGTACCGCCTTAACATTGCCAATATCAATGAGCAAGCTATGACACTTAAGTCAAATGTCTCTGTAGATGGGCAACCAGTAACCATAGTATATGAATTCACAAAAAAATAAACAAATGAAAAGAATAATCTTAAAAAGTACAACCGTTGTATTAACCTTGAGTTTGATGTTAAGCTGTAATGCCATCAAGAATGCTAACAATACCCAAAAAGGTGCAGGTATAGGAGCCGCAGGGGGTGCAGTAATCGGCGGGGTAATAGGTAATAATGTTGGTAAAGGAAATACTGCACTAGGTGCTATTATAGGCGCAGTAGTTGGTGGAGCTGCTGGTGGATACATCGGTAATCGAATGGATAGACAAGCGGAACGTATTGAGGAAGAGATTCCAGGTGCAGAGGTTAACAGAGTAGGTGAGGGAATCAACGTAACCTTTAATGAAGAGGCTGGTGTTTACTTTGATACCAGCAGATCTGACGTTAAAGGGACTTCAGCATCTACTTTAGATAAATTGGCTGGAATTTTTAAAGAGTATCCAAATTCCAATGTTTTGGTTGAGGGTCACACAGATAGTGCTGGCAGTGAAGAGTACAACTGGAAGTTATCACAACAGCGAGCCGAATCCGTTACAGCGTATTTGGTTTCCAAAGGAATTTCCAGAGGAAGATTTACCACGAAGTGGTACGGAGAGACCCAGCCTCGAGAAAGCAATGAGACTTCTGCTGGTAAAGCAAAAAACCGTCGTGTGGAATTGGCCATTGTTGCTAGTGAAGAACTGAAACAAGAAGCTTATCAAAATACGAACAGGTAAAAAACCCATCTGGTATTTATTTTTAGAATCCCGATCTGAATAGGTCGGGATTTTTGCTTTTAAAGCGTTATCTTCATGGAGTGAATGACCCTAAAGTACTTATTGTTGGTGGAGGATTGGCGGGATTGACTGCCGCGGTAGATTTGGCGCAAAGGGGAAAACAGGTTTTGGTCGTCGAAAAAAATACGTATCCCAATCATAAAGTATGTGGAGAATATGTTTCTAACGAGGTCAAACCCTATTTAGAACATTTGGATCTCTCCTTGTCAGATTTGAATCTCCCAGAAATCGATACACTTCAAATAAGTACCCAAAAAGGGCGGATTACCCAAATAGATTTACCCTTGGGAGGCTTCGGAATAAGTAGGTATGCACTAGACTATCATCTTTACAAGCTAGCAAAAAAAAAGGGTGTCGCTTTTCAATTTGATACGGTGACCGATATTCAATTTATGAATAACAGGTTTTCGGTGACCCTTTCGACCGAGAAGATAATCTCGGCCATGGTAGTTTTGGGAGCTTTTGGCAAACGTTCTAACTTAGATGTTAAGCTCAAGCGTGGATTTATAAAACAGAAATCCCAGTGGTTGGGCATAAAATGCCATTATGAGTATAATGGCCATCCTTCCAATTTAGTCGGGTTACATAATTTTCCTGGTGGATACGCAGGATTATCGCAGATTGAAGATGGAGGCTTGAATTTCTGTAGTTTGGTGAAGTACGAAAGCTTTAAAAAGGAAAAGGATATCGCCGCTTTTAATGAAAAAATAGTTGCAAAAAACCCTTTGTTGAGTGAATTTTTATCCAATGCAACGCCGAAATTTGAGAAATCCATAAGTATTGCCCAGATTTCTTTTGAAAAGAAAAAGGCAGTTGAAAATCATATCTTAATGTGTGGAGATACCACAGGGTTGATTCATCCGCTTTGTGGCAATGGAATGGCAATGGCTATACACAGTGCAAAATTGGCAGTTGAAAGCGTAGTCAACTTTTTGGAAAAGCCCAGTTTTACACGTGAAAACATGGAAGATGAGTATCAAAAGCAATGGGATAAAAATTTTAAGGAAAGGTTATGGATGGGGAGGCAGTTACAGAAGCTTATGATGCATACCAAATGGTTTAATTTTGGGATGAATACGGTTGCAAATTCAAAAACAGTGCTACGCGGTTTAATTCGCAGCACCCATGGAAACCCAATCACGATATAATGGATTTTTCGGTCAGAAGCAAACAGCCCGAGATTATGGACGATGAAAATCTGAAGTATAATAAGCTGAGTGAAGCGTATGAGGATATCAATAGGTGCAATAGGATGCTGGGCGGCGATGGAATAACAATCAATGCAGTTTGGGATTTGATTAAAACCAATACGGATAAATCGTATACGATTTTAGATATGGGTTGCGGGGATGGGGAAATACTTAGAAAAATTGATGCTTTTCTCGATAAAAGAGGGATTTCCTATAGTTTGGTCGGTGTAGATTTAAAAGAAGATTTGCTTCGAATTGCCGAAGAGAAATCAAGAGGTTTTCCGAACCTTCAATTCAAGAAAATGGATATCTTAAAAGCTGACTCGGAGTTTACTTGTGATATTTTGATCAATACATTGACAATGCACCATTTTGATGAAGACCGTATTGATGTCTTTTTGAAGCAGTTTGCAAAGCTTGCTAAAGTTGGTATAGTCATCAATGATTTGCAGCGCAGTAAACTGGCGTATTGGCTTTTCCATATTTTTGGACTATTCTTTATTAAAACAAAAGTTGCCCAGCATGATGGCCTTGTTTCCATAACCAAAGGATTTAGAAAAAGAGAGCTTCTTGAGTTTTCGAAAAATATACCGAACGTTATCCATACCATTCAATGGAAATGGGCTTTTAGATATGTTTGGATAATGAACTTTAAACGACAGTATAGTTAATGAATTCAGTTCGTGTTGCAGGGGTGTCAAAGCAAGTGCCCATTTATAGTAGAGATACATCGGATATAATACCTTTTATAAATACATGGCTTTCGGGACAGGATGAACGCTTCCGTAGAAAGGTAGTCAAGATATTTGAGGGTGCAGGTGTTGATCGTCGCTATGGCATCATGGATATCGATGAAGTCTTTATGGCTACTTCTTTTGAAGAAAAAAATACTATTTATGCTAGAGAAGTAAAGCAACTGGGAGAGAAAGCTTTGGTCAAAGCATTGGCAAAAGCCAACTGGCAAAGCGAATCTTTAGATTTCATAATTACGGTAAGTTGTACTGGTATTATGATTCCTTCATTGGATGCATATTTGGTCGATACAGTAGGGTTGAAACAAAATATTGTTAGGCTTCCTGTCACCGAAATGGGTTGCGCCGCAGGGGTATCTGGACTAATATACGCTTCAAATTTTCTAAAGGCAAACCCCGGGAAGCGCGCAGCCGTCGTCGCTGTGGAAAGTCCTACGGCCACGTTTCAGCTTAATGATTTTTCAATGGCAAATATGGTCAGTGCAGCTATATTTGGTGATGGTGCCGCATGTGTATTGCTTTCTTCGGAATCTGATTCTGAAGGTCCTAAAATAGTTGGAGAGGAAATGTACCATTTTAAGGATGCAACACATTTAATGGGCTTCGATCTAACGAATACGGGGTTAAAAATGATTTTAGACCCTGCCGTTCCCCAAGTGATAGCGGAACATTTTCCGGATATCGTGCATCCGTTTTTGCGGAAGTTCAATTCAAATATTGAGAAAGTGAATCATTTGATATTTCATCCGGGAGGAAAGAAAATTGTACAGACTGTGGAGGAATTATTTGGTAAATTGGGTAAAAACATCGATGATACAAGAGAAGTCCTAAGGGCCTATGGTAATATGAGCAGCGTGACCGTGCTCTATGTCTTGGAGCGATTTTTAGAAAAGGATATAAAAACGGGAGAACAGGGAATGGTATTAAGTTTTGGTCCTGGGTTTTCAGCGCAGCGTGTTTTATTGGAATGGTAATTTGATGGGATAGCAATGGGTGACACAACAAAATGGGCATTGATATTGGGAGGCAGTAGCGGACTTGGTTTGGCAACCGTAAAAAAACTGGCTGAAAAACAATTCAACATCATAGTTATACACAGAGATAGAAAGTCTGATTTAGAATCAATTAAAGATACTTTTCGAGAAATTACTTTAAGTGGTAAAGTACTGTATAGTTTTAATATCGATGCCATAAATTCTGAAAAAAGAGAAGGGCTGATACAAGAAATTATAAAACTGATTGGGGTTGAAAAGATACATGTGCTAGTCCATAGTATCGCAAAGGGTAACTTGAATTCCATGTTGAATGAAGAAGGGAATGTGCTGAGTAACCAGGATTTTCATTTGACTATTGATGCTATGGCGATAAGTCTTTATGATTGGGTTAAAACATTGGATGAGAAGCAGCTCTTGGCAAAAGATATGCGTGTAGTGGCTTATACCAGTGAGGGCAGCTCCAAAGCTTGGCGAAGTTATGCGGCGGTATCCGCGGCTAAAGCAGTCTTGGAATCCATTGTCCGCAATATAGCGTTGGAATTTGCACCCAAAGGCATCAAGGCAAACTGTATTCAAGCTGGTATTACCGATACGAAATCCCTTCAAATGATTCCGAATAGTGATTTGCTTATACAGGAGTCCTTAAGAAGAAATCCGAATAATCGTTTAACGACTCCCGAAGACATAGCGAATGCAACGTACCTTCTAACATTGGAAGAGGCCAAATGGATAACCGGAACTGTTTTAAAAGTAGATGGAGGAGAAAGTTTGCAATAAAGCACGATGATAAAAGAAATAATAGCATTATTGCCATATAAGCCTCCTTTCCTTTTTGTGGATGAAATCAATGCCATTAATGAAAATGGAGTAGAAGGGACCTTCGTGTTTAAAAAAGCTTCTTCTTTTTACGAAGGACACTTTAAAAACTTTCCCGTCACACCAGGTGTTATTCTAACAGAGTGCTGTGCGCAAATCGGTGTCGTATGCCTTGGTATATACCTGCTTAAAAGTGAAATTGAGGTCGAATCTGAAAAAAAGCTACAAATTGCCTTAAGTAGTTCAGAAATGGAATTTTATCTACCTGTATTCCCAGATGAAATGGTAAGGGTTGTTTCGGAAAAGGTATATTTCCGGTTTAATAAACTAAAATGCAAAGTGAAACTTTTCAATTCAGAAGATAAGCTAGTGTGCAAAGGTGTTCTCGCAGGAATGTTTAAACACGAGAAACATGGTGAGTAGAGTAGTTGTAACAGGTATGGGAGTCTGTGCCCCTAACGGAATTGGTCTTCCTGAGTTCACAAAAGCTTTAAAGAATGGGATTAGTGGCATACGTTTTTACGAAGAATTGGAACAATTGAAATTTGGATGTCAAATTGCTGGTAAACCGATTATTGAAAATATTAATTTAAACAATTACTTTACCAATTTACAGTTACGCGGGCTTAACGCAAGCGGAGTACTCTATGGTGTTATTGCGGGTAAAGATGCTTGGCAAGATGCAGGTCTGCCCATAGTTTCGGAGGGAAGTCCCGACTGGGACAGTGGAGTTGTATTTGGAACGGGAATTCTGGGTGTAGATAAGTTTCGGGAAGCAATTTATCAAGTAGATGACGGAAATGTACGGAGACTTGGGAGTACGACCGTAATCCAGACCATGGCTAGCGGAATTAGCGCTTATTTAGGCGGTATGTTGGGCTGCGGAAATCAGGTTACAACGAATTCCTCTGCTTGTACTACGGGTACTGAAGCTATTTTGATGGGATATGAACGTATAAAATCCAAAAAAGCCGTTCGTGTATTGGTGGGTAGTTGTAGCGATAGTGGCCCTTATGTATGGGGAGGATTTGATGCCATGCGCATACTTCCTAGGGGATTTAATGCTAATCCTTATAAGGCCAGTAGACCGATGAGTGCGTCTGCTTCTGGATTTATCCCCGGTAGCGGAGCTGGAGCTCTTGTCTTAGAATCCTTGGAAAGTGCCCTACAACGCAATGCGACCATTTATGCAGAAATTTTAGGAGGAAATATAAATAGTGGTGGCCAACGCGGAGGCGGTACTATGACAGCCCCAAATAATGAGGCAGTCGTTCGTTGTATCAAATCAGCTGTTAACGATTCGAGTATTACTTCTAAAGAAATAGACGCTATCAACGGTCATTTGACCGCTACAACAAAGGATACGGTCGAGATACAAAATTGGAGCAATGCTCTTGGTCTTTCAAATAAAGATTTTCCGTACATCAATTCGTTTAAAAGTATGTTTGGGCATTGTTTAGCAGCAGCGGGTAGTATCGAGTGTGTTGCCACGTTATTACAATTTCGAGAAAAACAATTGTTTGGGACCATTAACTGCGAAGATGTACATCCCGAAATAAGTACAATGGTCGACATTTCAAAAATTCCACAGACTACAATAGATTTTGAACCTAAAATCATAGCAAAAGCCAGCTTTGGTTTTGGCGATGTAAATGCCTGTATTATTTTTAGCGCATATAATCGGTAATAAATCCAAAAATTGAAGATGCAAGAAGAACAACGATATCAAAAATTAAAAGAAATCGTACAAATCTATTTACCGGACGATGTTTCCGTAGATAACATAACGATGGACAGTAATTTTACGCAAGAACTGAACATCAACTCTGCTAATTTGGTGGACATTGTGTTGGATGTAGAGGATGCTTTTGACATTATGCTAGAGAATGAGGATATGGATGGTATGCAAACTGTAAAGGACGCATTATTGATTATCGATACCAAACTTGCTGAAAAATGAAAGATTTTCTAAACTATGCAACCAGTAAGCTCAGGGTAGATAAACGATTGGTGTTACTATACTGTTTGGTCTATTTTACGTGGGGAATGTGCATGAACTGGTTTGGCGCTCAAATGGAAATAGCGAAATTTACGTTTTGGTGGCAGGTAATCACATGTTATATTTTTTATATGGTACCTATTTCGTTGCTCTTACGAGGAATGCCCTTTCACGCACAATATGCCTACGGACTGGTGGCGATGGGATTTTTGGAGTTTGGCGGGTACGCCTTACAGACCTCCTATGCATATCCCAACAATCTTTTAGATCAGTTCTTTAACATCCGTAACTTTAGCTTGGGAATGGCCCTTTTTTTTGCATTGTATTTTCCACTGGGCAATTGGGGTGTTTCCAAAATTTACAATACATTGTTTGGGCGATAAGTCGATATACTTTACTCGATATCAAAAACCATTTTGACCTTAACAAGATTATCAGCTCTGTTTTTCTTGATTTTGATACCGTAGTCAATAGAATAAAGACTGGCTGTACCAATAAGTTGGTTTCCATTTTGGTTAAAAGTGATGGTTATCGATTTGGTAACATCCTTAATTGTTAGATTGCCGGTGACAATTAGTTTTTCACCTTCGGATTTTATCTGCTTGCTTTCAAATCGTATTCTTGGATAGTCATCCGCATCAAAATACTTTCCGCTTTTAAGAGACCAATTCCGTAGGCCATTGTTGGTATCCAAAGTTTCTGTAGCAACAGAACCTTTGAGAAGGGAGCTTTCGGGGTTTTCAAAGTCTATTACTGATTCTGACTCAAACCCAGAAATAGTTCCTTTGGTTTCCTTGGAAACAAACTCAAAAGAAATTTTAGCATTTGTTATCCGTTTGGTCTGGCCTTTTATGGTATGGATGGATAGCCCAAGGACAAAAAGAGCAATAATCTTAATTTTTCTCATAGCATATTTTGTTGCAAAATAACAGATTTGACTTTAAAGAAACAATTGCAAAATTATTTGTGGAGAAAACAAAATTCTGTTTAACGTTCTTAGCACGTAAACTAGAAAATTCCTACATGACCTTCGTTAAGATTGAGGAAATTAACCCTTATTGAAATTAATAATTCACAAATATTTGTATATCAGTTTTTTATAATCATTATTTATACGTAACTTAATTGTTAAATATCTAAAATGACGTTAAATTTTTTACAGCAATGTAGGATAATTAGTAACTTGAATAAAAGTTTAGAGGTAATGAAAGTATAAACAAAATGTTATGAATGATATTAACGAAAACAAGACGGTTCAAATACAAGAGTTGCTTATTAAAATAGAGCGTAATAACAATATCATTCAAAGACTTTCGAAAAAACTAAACTCGTATACCTGCGAGCCCCATAACTCTTCTTGTTTTGAAAAAATGTATGATTTAAAGCATAATTTTAAGGTTTTCTCTGGGCAACAAAATCAAATTATGCGATTGTTAAATCAAAAAAAAGGAATGGCAGAAAATTTAAATAAAGAATTACAGTTGCATCTAGAACGCTTTAAACAATTAGAAAGCGATGTAGCTGCCTATCTATTGGACATGAACCAATATTCCTAAATCTTTACAACGGGCTTTCATACTATCGATATGGATGCTACTTCCACTAAATTTTTTACACTACCAAACATTCGTATTATTGTAGTGAATTAATCAATTTTATTTTAATGGGCAGGTCTTCAAAGGGAGCATTGGTCATCTTGGCCTTTTTTGCTATCTACGTTATTTGGGGTTCAACGTATTTACTGAATAAAATAGCAGTATTGGAGCTACCTCCATTTATGTTGGCATCGATTAGATTTACTACGGCAGGTCTGTTAATTTTTATTTTGGCCAAGATTTTGGGCATTAAAATCACCATTACCAAAAAACAGCTGCTGAACTCCACTATTGCAGGGTTTTTGTTCCTAAGCTTCGGTAATGGAATAGTGGTATGGGCTTTGCGATATGTTGACACCGGCTTTGCAGCATTGGAAATATCGGCACAACCACTTATTATTTTATTATTGATGCGTATTCTTCAAGGTAAAAAAATACAGCCCATGTCCGTGGTAGGAGTAGTTTTTGGAATTATCGGTATTTATCTACTTGTGAGTCAAAAACAGATAATCAGCAAAGAAGGTTCTATTGTGGGAATGATTATGATATTTTTCTGCATGCTAAGTTGGGCATATGGTAGCCTCTTCGTGGCCAAAGCAGATTTGCCCACCAATTATTTTGTAAATACAGGGTATCAAATGTTTACGGGGGGAATAATTCTGGCATTGATGAGTTTGGGTTTTGGTGAAAATTGGACATCACCATTGGTTTGGAGCGTAAAAGTTCAGTGGGTAATGATTTTGTTGGTCGTTTTTGGAAGTATTTTGGCATTTACTTCGTTCAATTATCTTTTAAAATCCGTTTCTCCAGAGAAAGTAGCTACTTCTACCTATGTAAACCCCATAGTGGCTTTGATTCTAGGCTGGTATTTTCTGAATGAACAAATTACTGTACAATCTATTGCTGCAGCAATTGTTTTGCTCACAGGGGTATACTTTATCAATACCAAAAAAACCTTGGCTATTTTTGAGCGTTTTAAGCGATAGTATTTGAAATGATTTCGTCTTAAAGCATTTTATGATTCGATTAAATGCGTAAAACCTAAAAAATTATAGAAAAATGTTAATAATGGACATTTAGGGACATTTTATTACCTGAATATTCTGAAAAACAAATATTTCGACCCAACCATTTCCTATCTTTATACTCTTATTAACATATACTAACTTAAAATTTATTATTACGGGTAAAATTTATGGCTAAATCACAACAGACTTATAACAAATCAGAAAGAGAAAAAAAGCGTTTAAAGAAAAGAGAAGAGAAGCAAAAAAAGAAGAATGCCAGAAAAGCCGAAGCCAAGGAAAGCGGCAAATCAGGGATTCAATTTGCTTACGTGGATCATAACGGAAATCTAACGGATACGCCACCAGATCCCACACAAAAAGTTGCAATAGAGGCAGAGAACATTACTCTTGGGATTCCCAAAAAAGAGGATATTGAAGAAGAGGAGTTTGATCCGGTTAGAAACGGCAAGGTTTCGTTTTATGACAATTCGAAAGGATTTGGCTTTATTATCGATTCTGAAACACAGGAAAAATATTTTTGCCATGTCAGTGGATTGATTGACGAAATTGCTGAAAACGATAAAGTATCTTTTGAACTCGAAAAAGGTATGAAAGGCATGAACGCGGTTCGTGTGAAGAAAATTTGATTCTAAGAATTAAGAAACCGTTATTTCCGTTACCAATGGTTTTTGAAGTGTAATGTTATTTTTATTGATTATGAACATTTTTTTAAAATACCGGCCTATTTTATTGTTGTTCATATTGGTTGGATGTGCCTCCCAACAAAAAAATACTGTTACTGCCGAAGAAATTGAGAAACTGGATAAGCTAATTTCCGAAAAGTCATTTGAAATTAAAGCCCGTTGGGCTAAACCTTTGGTCACAAATAGCCTTAACCGTATTGCCAATGCAGGATTACTTGCTTGGGGAAGTACATCCAATCAAATTGATGTTTCAAGTAGTAATAGCTTTGTTCGAATATTAGGAGATAGTGTAATTACTGATTTGCCTTATTTTGGTGAACAACAAATACCAGGTAAGTATAATGACAGTCATGTTGGTATTCAATATGAAGGTATACCTGAAGATTTTAAAATTACCAAGAATGAAAATGATAAATACTATGAAATTGATTTTGTCATTAAGAATGATATAGAAACTTATGATTTGAATATTAAGATATATCCAAATCTAAGCAGCTATATAAATGTTGTAAGTTCGCATAGAACAACTGTAGCTTATAATGGAAGAATTCGCTTTTCGCAAAAGGAAAAACATAATAAAAAAAAGACT
>JBCCEC010000062.1:0-23375 GCA_039030475.1 Bacteroidota bacterium | reverse complement strand
GTTGAGGAGTAATAGGATAAATACTTGGTTTAATCCAAAGGAAAACAATTAAATTCATTTAAAAATCTTTTAAAATCCATCTTGGACATCGTAATTTTCCAAACAAAATGAGCCTCTTTTTTTTTTCTTAATTTAACTTTATCCGCTTATAAATTATTGAAATTATCATGAGTAAAACACTATTTGATAAAGTCTGGGATTCGCATGTGGTGAAACATATTGAAAAGGGTCCTGACGTTCTATTTATAGACAGGCACTTGGTACATGAGGTTACCAGCCCAGTAGCGTTTTTAGGGTTGAAGAATAGGAATATTAAGGTAATGTATCCTGAACGTACGTTTGCTACAGCCGACCACAACACACCTACAAGGAATCAACATTTGCCCGTAAAGGATAAACTCTCTGCAAACCAATTAAAAGCTTTGGAAGAAAATTCTAAAGCGCACAACATTCCATATTGGGGTCTTGGGCATGAGAAAAATGGCATTGTTCACGTAATCGGGCCAGAAAATGGCATCACGGTTCCTGGAGCGACCATAGTATGCGGAGATTCCCATACTTCTACACATGGGGCTTTTGGAGCTATCGCATTTGGTATCGGAACCAGTGAAGTCGAAATGGTACTTTCTACGCAATGTATTATGCAACCTAAAGCAAAAAGTATGCGAATACATATTGACGGAGATTTAAACTTGGGCGTAACTCCAAAAGATGTAGCACTTTTTATTATCTCAAAACTAACAACTTCTGGGGCAACTGGATATTTTGTTGAATATTCCGGCAAAGTATTTAGAGATATGTCCATGGAAGGTAGAATGACGGTATGTAACCTGAGCATAGAGATGGGGGCACGTGGCGGTATGATTGCACCAGATGAAAAAACCTTCGAGTACATAAAAGGAAGAGAATATACCCCAAAAGGAGTAGAATGGGACAAGGCGATGGACTATTGGAAAACACTGCACTCCGATGAAGATGCCATTTTTGATAGTGAACTTTTCTTCAACGCCAGTGAGATAGAACCAATGATTACTTATGGTACCAATCCAGGAATGGGTATTGGAATCCAGAATGGCATTCCGCAAGCGGAAAACGTTGAAGGCGGAAATGCGACCTATAAAAAATCACTGGCCTATATGGCTTTTAATGAAGGGGAAGCTATGATCGGAAAACCTATCGATTTTGTTTTCTTGGGAAGTTGTACCAACGGAAGAATAGAAGATTTTAGGGCTTTTGCCTCAATTGTAAAAGGCAGAAAAAAAGCCGATAATGTTACGGCATGGCTCGTACCCGGCTCACACCGTGTTGAAGAATCAATTCAAGAAGAAGGTATCTTGGATATATTGCAAGAAGCTGGTTTTGAACTAAGGGAACCCGGTTGTTCCGCTTGTTTGGCGATGAACGATGACAAAATACCTGCTGGAAAATACGCCGTTAGTACTTCCAACAGAAATTTTGAAGGAAGGCAAGGCCCAGGCTCTCGTACACTATTGGCGAGTCCTTTAGTAGCCGCGGCCGCGGCCATAACAGGAAAAGTTACCGACCCAAGGGAGTTAATGCAAGTTGAGGCAGTCTAACTTCTAAAATCTAATTTCTAGAATCTATACAAATGGCATACGATAAATTCAATATACTTAAAAGTTCCGCTGTACCACTTCCTATCGAAAATGTGGACACCGATCAAATCATACCCGCACGGTTTTTAAAAGCAACCGAACGTAAAGGATTTGGGGATAATCTCTTTAGGGATTGGCGCTATAACCAGGATGATACACCAAAAGAGCAATTTGTGTTGAACAATCCTATTTACAGTGGTAAAGTCTTGGTCGGTGGTAAAAACTTTGGTTCAGGTTCTTCACGAGAACATGCAGCTTGGGCCGTTTACGATTATGGGTTTCGATGTGTTGTATCAAGCTTTTTTGCTGATATTTTCAGAAATAATTGTTTGAATGTGGGTGTTCTGCCAGTGCAGGTTAGTCCAGAATTTTTGGATAAGATTTTTAAAGCGATAGAAAAGAATCCAAATACTGAATTCGAAATTGATTTACAATCACAGAAAATAACCATTGTAGAAACCGAAGAGCATGAAAGTTTCGTAATCAATGAATACAAAAAGGAAAATATGCTCAATGGTTTTGATGATATCGATTATTTGCTGAACATCAAAAATGATATTGAGGAATTTGCTTCCAATACGCCGCTTTAAAATAATCCATAACTAGATTATTCAATCCAAAAATGCACAAACGGACGGTTGAAATAATGGATACCACCCTTAGGGACGGTGAACAGACTTCTGGGGTATCTTTTTCATCCTCAGAAAAACTTACACTTGCCAAACTTTTATTGGGAGAACTACAAGTAGATCGCATAGAAGTTGCCTCTGCAAGGGTGTCGGATGGTGAATTCAATGCCGTAAAGAGCATTACCGAATGGGCAGAACCTGCAGGTTTACTCTCCAAAGTGGAAGTATTAACGTTTGTAGATAAAGGAATTTCTCTGGATTGGATGACAAAGACCGGGGCAAAGGTTCAAAACTTATTGACCAAAGGTTCCTTGAATCATCTTACCCACCAACTAAAGAAAACTCCCGAACAACATTTTAAGGATATTAAAAAAGTTGTATCCAAAGCAGCAGCCTTAGGTATTACAACCAATGTGTACTTGGAAGATTGGAGCAACGGAATGCGCAATTCACCCGAATATGTATTTCAATTTTTGGATTTTCTTATAACACAACCAGTAAAGCGTATTTTGCTCCCAGATACCCTGGGTATTCTAACCTATCAAGAAACCGCAGATTTTCTTGAACAGATTATAACTAAATATCCAGATACGCATTTTGATTTTCATGGCCATAACGATTACGACCTAAGTGTTGCCAATGTTATGGAAGCACTCAAAGCAGGTTGCCACGGATTGCACTTAACCGTTAACGGTATGGGAGAACGTGCAGGCAATGCACCGCTTGCCAGTGTAATTGCCGTGATCAACGATTTTGTCCCAGAAGTTTCCATAGGTGTTAAGGAATCTTCACTATACAAAGTAAGCAAATTGGTTTCCGCATTTACGGGTTTTGGAATACCGGACAACAAACCAATTGTTGGCGATAATGTTTTCACCCAAACAGCTGGAATACATGCAGATGGAGACAGTAAAAAGAATCTTTACTTCAATGATTTATTACCAGAGCGTTTTGGCAGGAAACGCAAATATGCCCTAGGAAAAACATCTGGAAAAGCAAACATACAGAAGAATCTTCAGGAGCTTGGCCTAACACTAAACGAAGAAGAACTTAAAAAAGTAACCGAGCGTATTATTGAGCTTGGCGATAAAAAAGAACGTGTTACAAAAGAGGATCTCCCTTACATTATTTCTGACGTTCTAAACAGTGGGCTGCATCAGCAACGTGTATTTGTAAAATCGTATGTATTGACGCATTCAAAAGGATTAAAACCCTCTACTACCCTTTCCATTGAAATTGATGGAAAATCATATGAGGAAAATGCACAGGGAGATGGACAATTCGATGCCTTTATAAATGCGCTCCAAAAGGTATATCAAAAAGAAAAAAAAGCTCTGCCAAAACTAGTGGACTATGCGGTGCGGATTCCTCCTGGGAGTACATCAGATGCACTTTGTGAGACCATAATTACATGGCAAACCAAAGAAAATGAATTTGTTACAAGAGGATTGGATTCCGACCAAACCGTTTCGGCCATAAAAGCCACAGAAAAAATGCTGAATATAATCTAGATATGTGATAATAGATTTTAGACAAAAGATGTCAGGTTTTAGGTTTTGAAAATTATCGATTGCGATTAAAACGAGAACTAAAATTGTACAATCGACAACCGATATCTGATAACGCTTGTGCTGAGCGAAGCCAAAACGAACAACGAACAACGAACAACGAACAACGAACAACGAACAACGAACAACGAAATATAATGAAATTAAACATAGCCCTTTTAGCAGGTGATGGCATTGGTCCAGAAGTTATCGACCAAGCCGTAAAAGTATCTAATGCTATTGCAAAAAAATTCGACCATGAAATAACCTGGGTACCAGCATTGACCGGTGCTGCTGCTATTGATGCTGTTGGCGAGCCTTATCCTGATGAAACCCATGCTGTTTGTGAGGCCTCTGATGCCGTTCTATTTGGTGCTATTGGACATCCTAGGTTTGATAATGACCCATCCGCAAAAGTAAGACCAGAACAAGGATTGCTTAAAATGCGACAGAAATTGGGATTGTTTGCCAATGTCCGTCCAACGTTTACGTTCCCATCTTTAATCGATAAGTCCCCTTTAAAACGCGAACGTATCGAGGGAACAGATTTAATTTTTCTTCGTGAACTTACTGGTGGTATTTATTTTGGGGAAAGAGGGCGATTGAATGATAACGAGACCGCATTCGATACATGTACCTATCATAGGGAAGAAGTAAAACGATTGGCAAAAAAAGGCTTTGAACTCGCTATGAGACGCTCTAAAAAGTTATGCTGCGTAGATAAGGCAAATGTTTTGGAAACTTCCCGACTATGGCGCGAAACCGTTCAAGCCATGGAAAAAGACTACCCTGAAGTGGAGGTTTCCTATGAATTTGTTGATGCCGTTGCGATGCGTCTTGTACAATGGCCAAATTCTTATGATGTATTGATAACAGAAAATCTTTTTGGTGATATTTTGACCGATGAAGCTTCGGTAATTTCTGGATCTATGGGATTGATGCCCTCAGCTTCTGTTGGTGAAAAGGCGAGGTTGTACGAGCCAATACATGGTTCTTATCCACAAGCTGCCGGAAAAGATATCGCGAATCCGCTTGCAACAATTCTATCCGCAGCCATGATGTTCGAAGATTTTGATTTAACGGATGAAGCACAGGCAATTCGTAATGTTGTGAACAAGTCTTTATCCGAAGGTGTAGTGACAGAAGATTTAGCCAATGATGGAAAAGCCTATAAAACAAGTGAGGTTGGCGATTGGTTGGCCGAGAACATTTAAATTTATTTACACTCTTATAAAAGAAAGGGCATCCAAAAGATGTCCTTTTTTTGGTCGCTACTCAATCCTCTTCATTGCTATAACCCATCCATCAATTGATATGACCCATTCATCAATTGATATATTCTCTCCATCAATTCGTATACGAACACAGCAAAAACCAAGGCTATTTTTGCAATTGGTCCTTATCACTATTTAAGGATTTCATCACTAAATAGAACTTTAATTAATACAAAAATGAAGCGATCAAACTCTATTCTTCTTTTGTCCTGTATTGCCATATTAAACCTTTTATCTTCATGTAGTAATGATGATTGCTCCGAATCCACTTATTATAAAGATGCTGATGGAGATGGTTTTGGTACTACTATCGATTCTAAAAGTTCATGTACCCAACCTACCGGTTATGTTGATAATGCTACGGATTCTGATGATACCAATGCCAGTGTTTTTCCTGGGTGTGAGATTATTACGTATTATGAAGATGCGGACAATGATGGTTTTGGAAACTTAGAAGCACCATTGGATGCCTGCACACAGCCTGAGGGTTATGTAATAGATAGCACTGATTGCGACGATACCAACCCAAATATTAATCCCAAGGCCGAAGAATTGCCCAATGATGGTATTGATAACAACTGTGATGGTGAACAAGCTGTTGCGACAATTATTTGGAGCGGTGAGAATACCATATTTACTAAAATTGCAAATGCAGATTGGACAGACCCAGCAAACCAAGACCAGCTTACCGAAAAAGTGGTATTTACCAGACAAAACAACAAGCCAATATATAACTATCAATGGTGGCAAGATACTTTTGGTCAGGATGCCTCTACACAGCAACTGGATGGTGATTTTTGGGATCAAGACCAGCAAAGCTTTACCCCTACAGGAGGTACCAAAGGGGTTCGCTGGGCATTGTTGGACGATACCGGTGCCGAGAATCCCGGAGACGCCTGGGATAACTTTGAACTATATGGCACCCTTGCAGATCCTACACATTTTTATAGCTTTCATAATGTTTGCTCGTTTCTTTATTATTTAGAGGACAACATTCCAGTTGACAATGTTGTTGACGATTTCTATATTAATGCAGATGGTGATGATGAATCAAATGGTATTAAAATGTCCTATCTAGTAGGAAAGAAACTAGGTGTATGGTTGGTAGAAGGAGACATTTACCTTACGCTTACCTTTACTGAATGGGGTTCTGGAGGTACTGGTGGAGCTATTTCCTATACCCGTTCCACGCCAAACAATTAATTAATACTGTTTAAAAATGAAAGCCCCTATTTTTGCGGGGCTTTTTTATTAAATATAATCTGTACTCAAAAAACTAAGGTGCTTTTAGTTAAAAATAATTGAACAAAAACTCCATTATGAGTAAGGAAATCTTCCTTTTTTAAAAGTTCTTGGATATTAGGATTACAGCAAAGCTAAAATTGGCGATGCTACATATTGGACTCTTCGTTATGGTCCGCTTCACTATAAACAGTTTCAACAATCTTATATAAGTCAGGTATTACGGTTTGTGCCAATTTTGAATTGCCATTGAACAGTACGCAAATACCCAAGTCATTTTCGGGGTACAATGCAATTTCGTTCCTGTAATCATTAACGCTGCCCCCATGGTGCCAAACGGTCTTGCTTTGCGAGGTATTGGCGTCATTTAATTTATGTATTCGCCAACCAAAACCATAATGTGATTCTTCATGATTAGGCCAACGTTGGTAATATTTATTGTTGTTGCCAATCTTTACAAAAGGCTTAAAAGCTGACTGAATAGATTCTGGGTTTAATACCTCTGGATGATGTCCCAATAAAAAATGCATCCATTTCGCCATGTCTGTAGCGTTGGCATTAATACCTCCAGCAACTACGGCATTGTAATATCTGTTCTCTAAGGGCAAACTTTTCCACCCATTTTTTCTTTTGTCATGGGGAAGCGCTACGTTTTTGGTATTGAGCAATGTATTATGATCCATAGAAATAGTAGCCATTCCCAAAGGTTTGAAAAAACGATTTTGCAACAGTGTTTTAATATCCTTCCCTGTCACTTTATGCATCACTTCCTGGCTCAGCGAAAACATGGCATTTTGATAACTGTACATAACTCCGGGTTCGCTTATTGGCGTTACTTCATGAAAGCGTTTTGCAATGTTTGCAACGGGCAATCCCGCTTCCACCAAATTGGTATAACTATGGTACGGAGTTCCCGAAGTATGCGACAAAATATGGCAGAGTCTTACTTTTTGGGTATTACTACTATCACCAAACTGGAATTCGGGAATATAATCCACTACTTTGTCATTCCAATCCAATTTTCCTTCAGCTTGTAAACTGGAAGCCAATACACCGGCAAATCCTTTAGATAAAGAACCAAGTCTGAATATGGTTTTTTCATCTATTCTAGTTTTTCCTTCAACCCTTCGTTTTCCGAATCCGCCCGAGAACAGAATAGAATCACTGTGTACAATACTTGCCCCAACTCCTACAACATCCCCAGAGGCTATTGCTTTCTTAAAATAATCTTGTAAAGCAATTTTTAACTTTTGTTGTCGCACATGATACAATTGCTTTGCCTTTTTAGCAACTATACTATCCTCCAATGCATCGCCATTGTATCTATTGGAAGCCGTTTCTTCAGCTTTATTCCTTGCACCGATAATAAACAGCATAACAACTACCAATGCACTAACCCCTAAAAATTTAATTCTGCCCACTATTCTAAATTGATTTTTTTAACACTTTTTATAGATAGGAATATCTATGATAGTAACTCGATACTAAACTATTTTATTGCCATTGCCAAGGTATACCAAATTGATGGTTTTGTTATTCACAAACAAATATTTGGCAACAGATACTTTCTGAACAACTCAATAGCTGCACATCTTTTTAAAAACTTATGCCGCGTGTGATTGTTACAACACAACCAAGTTAGCATGTATTCGTCAATCCATATGCCCCTTACATCAATTGTTCACCTCAACGATAAGATGAAAAACATAGTTTTAATCCAAGATAAACAATTTCTTATCTATAAATATTTAATGTTAAAATGACAAAAATAAGATTTAGTAAAAAGCGAATGTTGGTCAATGTATATTTTGCAATTTCATGGATTGTTCTTGCCGCTTACTTCTATGTTTTATATAACAAAACAAAACCTATTTTGTATGTATGCATAACCATGTCCATATTGTACTTTGTCTTTTATTTATATGAGTTAAAGATGCAATACCTAACGATAGGAAACGGAACGGTTAGAAAGAACTCGTTTTTTCCCAAAAGAATCCTTTTAAGTGAAATATTGGAAATTAAAAAAATGGGAAGTACGACATACCTTTTGATAACTCCACGTAAAACCTTGATCATTTATACTGATTTCATAGCAAAAGATTCCCTGTCAAAGCTAAATGAGATTCTGAATTTGATAGAAGTAAAAAATAAAAAACTTGAAGAATCCCATTGATCAACTTCAATTTTGCTTTATAAAATATAATCCGTACTCAAAAAGTTGCTCACCTTAGCTTCCAAGAGTTGTTCTATGGTTTGATTATTGGGCTCATTATCCTTAAATGCAACAAACGTACGTATGGAGAACGAACGCAATGCATCATGAACACTCAGGGTCGATTGTGCGGAATCTTTCCTACCCGTAAAGGGATATACATCCGGGCCTCTTTGACAGGAACTGTTCAAATTTACACGACAGACCAAATTGGCCAATGTATCGATCAAGGGTGAAAGTGTATAAACATCTTTACCGAAAAGACTTACCTGTTGTCCATAATTGGATGCTGCCATATCATCCAAGGGCTCCTCTATGTCTTTGAACGATACTACAGGTATTATGGGGCCAAATTGTTCCTCTTCATAAACTCGCATATCCTTTGAGACGGGATACAAAATAGCGGGCCAGATGTAATTCTCGGATTGTTTCCCGCCTTTTTTATTTTTGATTTTTGCACCCTTTGCCTTGGCATCATCCAACAATTCCTGAATATATGCAGGCTTGTCAGGCTCAGGTAATGGTGTCAACTTTGCACCATCGTCCCATGGGTTGCCAAATTTTAGGGAATCTACTTTTGCCGAAAATCGTTTTAAAAACTCGTCTTTTATGTTCTCATGGACATAAATCACCTTCAACGCTGTACATCGCTGGCCATTAAAAGAAAGTGTTCCGGCAATACATTCATCAATTGTGAGGTCTAAATCTGCATCTGGAAGAATAATAGCCGGATTCTTAGCTTCTAGACCCAATACCAACCGTAATCTATTACTTTTGGGGTGTTGGTCCTGTAACGCATTGGCAGATTTACTGTTACCTATTAACGCCAAGACATCAATCTTCCCCGTTTTCATAATAGGTGCCGCTACCGCCCTACCCCTACCAAAAAGAATGTTGACCACACCTTTGGGAAAACTACTTTGAAAAGCTTCCAAAAGCGGCGTAATCAATAAAACTCCAAACTTGGCCGGTTTAAAGATCGTAGTGTTGCCCATGATGATAGCGGGAATCAAAAGTGCAAAAGTCTCATTTAATGGATAATTATATGGCCCTAAACACAACACAACCCCCAAAGGACCTCTTCGTATGTGTGCATAAACACCATCATGTTTTTGGAACTTGGCCGAATCTCGGTCCAATTTCTTGTAATCCTCGATAGTGTCATAAATATACTCAACGGTACGATCAAACTCCTTGTATGAATCAGGTTTGGATTTTCCAATCTCCCACATTAAGAGCTTAACCACCTCTTCCCGTTTTTGCTCCATCTTTTTAACGAAGGTTTCCATACACTCAATACGGTCTTTTACCTTCATCGTAGGCCAAACACCTTGACCTTTTCCGTAAGCACTTAATGCTGCATCCAGTGCCTCGGTAGCTTCCGCTTCACCCATATCTGGAATACTGCCCAAGACTGTGTGCTTATATTCTTCGGTAGAAGAAATTGTAGAGATTACCTTAGTGGTACTTCCGCCCCACTCCTTCAACTCTCCGTTGACCAAGTAGTGCCTTTGATGGGTTTGCTCTTTTATTTGAAATTCTTCTGGTATCGCTGTTTTAGCTTGCATAACTTTATGCTTTTAGTTTGTGTTTTGGTGTGCGGAATTTTATTCCATATAAAGCTAACATTAAAAATACCATATTTAGAATAGTCTGAAAACGAAAACGTTTTAATCTGGGCTTTATCAAAAATTAGCTAAAATTTGTTAATAAACTTAGACCAGATATTGAAAAAGGTCTGGCTTATCGTTCAAATAGTCTCCAAAAAAATTATTTGCTTTCATTCGCTCAATCAACGGTTTCAAATCTGCCGAAGACTTCAGTTCAATTCCAACAACTGCCGGCGCATTTTCCCTGCTCGACTTTTTAGAGTACTCAAAATGGGTAATATCATCATTTGGGCCTAGAATATCGGCAACAAATTCTTTAAGTGCTCCTGGCCTTTGCGGAAATCGAATAATGAAATAATGTTTAAGGTTTCCATACAACAACGCCCTTTCCTTGATTTCCGCCGTTCGGGTGATGTCGTTGTTGCTCCCGCCAATGATACAAACCACGTTTTTACCTTTTATCTCCTCGCGGAAGTCATCTAGCGCCGCAACCGTCAATGCAGCTGCAGGTTCTACCACAATGGCATCCCTATTATATAGGTCCAGAATGGTTTGGCAAACTTTGCCTTCTGGCACGGCCACCATTTTATGCAAATGATTTTTACAGATTTCAAAGGTATACTCGCCAACTTTTTGAACCGCTGCACCATCTACAAACTTATCGATAGTCTCCAGTTTTACAATAGTTCCTTTTTCAAGAGAACTTTTCATAGAAGGTGCACCGGTCGGCTCTACACCAATAATTCTTGTTTGCGGTGATAACGCGTTAAAAATTCCACAAAGGCCCGAAGCCAGTCCACCACCACCAACTGCCACAAAAATGTAATCGATTTGGCTTTTGGACTGGTTTATCAATTCCAAACCTACAGTGGCTTGTCCCTCAATGGTTTTTGGGTCATCGAAGGGGTGCACAAACGTTTTTCCCTCAACACTGCATTTATCCATTGCCATTTTGAAAGCATCGTCAAACGTATCACCTTCCAGAATCACTTCAATCCACTTTTTACCGAACATTTTGGTCTGTTCGATTTTTTGCTTTGGTGTAACCGCTGGCATATAGATAGTACCTTTGACTCCAAGATGGTTACATGCAAAAGCTACCCCTTGGGCATGATTTCCTGCACTGGCACAGACCACTCCCCTTTCCAACTGTGCTGCGGAAAGCGAACTTATTTTATTGAACGCACCGCGAATCTTATAACTGCGCACTCTATGCAGATCTTCCCTTTTTAATAAAATAGAGGCATTGTATTCTGAAGCATACCGAATACTTTCCATAAGAGGGGTCACTTCGGCCACCTGTCTTATTGTTTTAGCGGCCTTACGGACATCCGCTACTTTTGGAAAATATGTAGTGGCAATATTCTTCATTTAATCATTCAGCTTCACCAGACCTTATGCAATTGGTTTCATGGCGGTCATGGATTCCCTTAATCTAGCACCAACAATTTCTACAGGATGTTCCCTCAAGGCTTTATTAACAGCAATAAGCCGTTGATTATCTACACCAGCATCTTTTCCTTCGCCATAGTGCTTGCCAACAACATCGGTATCAATAGCTTTCATAAAGCCTTCTAAAAGAGGCTTACAGGCATGGTCAAATAAGTAACAGCCATATTCAGCGGTATCGGATATTACCCGGTTCATCTCAAAGAGCTTCTTTCTGGCAATGGTATTAGCAATCAATGGGGTCTCATGCAAAGATTCGTAATAGGCGGATTCATCAATGATTCCAGATTCTGTCATGGTCTCAAAAGCCAATTCCACCCCAGATTTTACAAAGGCCACCATCAATACACCATTGTCATAGAATTCTTGTTCTGAAATAGTGTCGTCACCTGCGGGAGTTTTTTCAAACGCAGTTTCTCCCGTCTCAGCGCGCCATGTCAATAAGTTTTTATCGTCGTTTGCCCAATCTTCCATCATGGTTTTGGAAAAATGGCCGCTCATGATATCGTCCATATGTTTTTGGAATAAAGGTCTCATGATTTCCTTTAATTCTTCGGCCAAATCAAACGCCTTTATTTTGGCAGGATTAGACAACCTGTCCATCATGTTGGTAATTCCACCTTGTTTTAGGCCTTCCGTAATGGTTTCCCATCCGTATTGAATCAATTTAGAGGCATATCCTGCATCAATTCCTTTTTCCAACATTTTATCAAAAGAAAGGATTGATCCTGTTTGCAACAATCCACAAAGAATGGTCTGCTCTCCCATTAAATCAGATTTTACCTCAGCAACAAAAGAAGATTCCAGTACACCTGCTTTATGACCTCCAGTACCTGCGGCATATGCCTTAGCTTGTGCCAAACCTTTTCCTTCAGGATCATTTTCGGGATGGACCGCTATCAAGGTTGGTACGCCAAAGCCACGTTTATACTCTTCCCTAACTTCAGAACCTGGACTCTTTGGCGCCACCATTATTACCGTTAAATCTTCCCGCACTTGCATTCCTTCTTCAACAATATTAAATCCATGTGAATAGGATAGTGTGGCACCTTTTTTCATAAGCGGCATCACCGCACCTACCACATTTGTGTGCTGTTTGTCCGGAGTAAGGTTAATGACCAAATCTGCACTAGGAATCAATTCTTCGTAAGTGCCGGCAATAAAATTATTCTCCTTGGCATTTTTAAAGGATTGTCGTTCTTCTTTAATCGCGGCTTCTCTCAAGGCATATGAAATATCCAATCCGGAATCTCGCATATTCAAACCCTGATTAAGTCCTTGAGCCCCGCAACCTACAATTACAATTTTCTTTCCTTTTAGTGCCGTTACACCATCTGAGAACTCGGCCGAGTCCATAAATCTACATTTTCCCAACTGTGTTAATTGATCGCGCAATGAAAGTGTATTGAAATAATTTGCCATTTTAATTCTGTATTTAGTCTATTTATTGATTTTGAAATTCGAGTAAAATATCGGTAATGGGCATTTTAGCCTTGCTCACGGCAATTCTTCCAGAACGCACAAATTGCATAATACCATAAGGTTCCAACGCATCGTGCATTTCATCTATTTCATGCCTACGCCCTGTTTTGGCGATTACAAAAAAATCTCTAGCTACTGTTACTATTTGGGAATTGTATTCTTTGATAATATTTTGAATTTGTCGTTCATCGAACAATAAATCAGAAGCAATTTTGAACAATGCCGACTCTTGGTAAATGGTTTCTTCATCGGTGTGATAATACGCTTTTATTACCTCAACCTGCTTTTCTATCTGCCCCACAATTTTACGGGTCCAATCTTCAGTTGTAAAAATCACAATAGTGAATTTTGAAACGCCTTCAATTTCTGATTTAGAAACATTTAGACCTTCTATATTAATGTGTCTCTTTAAGAATATTCCTGATATCCTGTTCAGCAATCCCACATTGTTTTCAGAATACACGGAAATTGTATACCAATGTTTTTCCATTTTTATTTTATTTTCACGGCAACGATTACACCCGTCGACCAGTCCATTTTTGTAATTGAAAAATCTTCTCTTGCTTCCAACACTTTAATTAGTGAATGTGCGTTGTCCTCATGACCTTCTGGCCAATTGGCTTGTTTCCGCATATCGTCAATTACATAAAACCCTCCAATTTTAATTAACTCCAATGTTTCGTTCAAGAAACCATATTTTCCAGGCCATGCATCGGCAAAGATTAAATCAAACTTTTCCTTTTTATATTCAGACAACCAAACGGCCGCATCAGTGCATATCAGCTGAAGTTCTTCCCGTTCACCAAAAAAATTATCCGCTATTCGAATAAGCTCGTTATCATTATCAATACTGATTAGTTTAGAGTTCTTGTCCATTCCCTCTAACATCCACGCCAGAGATAGTCCTATACCTGTTCCCAATTCTAAAAAAATACCGTTTGGTTTTGAAGCTATCAGTGTTTTTAGAAGTGTTCCTATATAGATATCCGAAGGCATTGTAAATCCTATCTCTTCAGACTTGGCAAGTAAACCAGGATATACTTGCGGAGTATCTAAAATCGTAGTTTGGTCCATCTTATTTTAATCTAATGTCCGAAACTGAAGCACCAGAAGGAATCATGGGGAAAACATTATCTTCTTTCTCTACCTTAACTTCTAAAAAGTAAGGGTCTTTACATGCTATCATTTCCGTTACGGCATCTTTCAATTCTGACCTAGCTGAAACTCTTCTTGATTTTATATGATAGCCTTCAGCAATTTTTACAAAGTCTGGATTGACCATCACCGTGGAAGCGTACCTACTTTCAAAGAAAAGTTCTTGCCATTGACGTACCATACCTAAATGGTCATTGTTCAACACTACTATTTTTACAGGTACATTATGCTGGAAGATGACTCCAAGCTCCTGAATCGTCATTTGATAACCACCATCACCAATTATAGCAACGACTTCACGCTCCATTGCCCCCATTTTAGCTCCTATTGCTGCCGGTAAAGCAAATCCCATGGTTCCCAATCCCCCAGATGTAATATTGCTCTTGGACTGCTTAAATTTTGCATACCTACATGCTACCATTTGATGCTGTCCTACATCGGTAACGATGACCGCTTGGTTTTCTGAGGCAATATTGATCTGTTCAATAACCTCTCCCATAGTCAACCCTTCTTTTGAAGGCTTTAAATCATTTTTGATAACAGTATCATATTCTATCTGATATTTTTTATCGAACTCGGTTTTCCAATCTTTGTGTTCATTTTTATTCACCAAAGGCAGCAATAGCCCCAATGTCTGCTTAGCGTTTCCTAAAACAGCCACATCTGCTTTTACGTTTTTATTGATTTCCGCTGGGTCAATTTCTAAATGAATGACTTTTGCTTGTTTGGCGTACGTATCCAAACTGCCCGTGACCCTATCGTCAAAACGCATTCCAATCGCAATCAGGACGTCACACTCATTCGTCAATACATTGGGTCCATAATTTCCGTGCATACCTACCATGCCCACATTTAATGGATGGTCCGTAGGTATCGCAGATTCCCCCATAATGGTCCATGCAGCGGGAATTCCAGCTTTTTCAATCAATCTTGTCAACTCTTCTTCAGCTTCACCTAAAATAACACCCTGACCCCAAACGATATATGGCTTTTTAGCGTTATTGATAAGCTCAGCAGCAGCTTCAACCGATTTTAAATCTGGTTTTGGAAATGGTTTATAGCTACGTACACCAGTGCATTTTTCGTAAACAAAGTCCAATTCATCAAACTGGGCATTCTTGGTGATATCTACCAAAACGGGCCCTGGCCTACCTGATTTTGCAAGGTAAAAGGCCTTTGCCATAATTTCTGGAATCTCACTTGCTTTGGTAATTTGATAGTTCCATTTGGTAACAGGTGTTGAAATTCCCACAATATCTGTTTCCTGAAAAGCATCTGAGCCCAATAAATGCCTTGGTACCTGCCCTGTAATACAAACCATTGGAGTGGAATCTATTTGTGCATCTGCCAGCCCGGTGACCAAGTTTGTAGCTCCAGGTCCGGACGTAGCCATGGCAACACCAACTTTACCGCTTACCCTTGCATAGCCTTGTGCGGCATGTGTTGCTCCTTGCTCATGTCTGGTCAAAATATGCGTAAGCTTATCTTGAAACTTGTAAAGTTCGTCATAAACTGGCATAATCGCTCCACCAGGATATCCATAGATCAAGTCCACACCTTCTGCCAATAAACAATGAATTATGGCCTCTGCCCCGGCAATCCTCATAGGTTTCTGATTTTTTTCCTCTTTTTTTTGTGCTTTTAGTGTTTCCATAGGTCCTCCCCCCGACCCCCTCTATTTCGGAGGGGGAGCTTATCGGGAATTTTTTAATTAACTTTCTTTAGATCATATCGGTTACGCAGCCTTTTGAAGCAGACGAAACTGTTTTTGCATACTTGTACAAACTACCCTTTTTCACTTTTAGGGGAGGTTGTATCCAATTTTCCTTTCTAGCGGCCAGTATTTCATCTGGAATATCTACTGAAATACTGTTCTTTTCTGCATCAATAGTAATGATATCCCCATCTTCTACCAAGGCAATTGCACCACCATCTTGTGCTTCTGGAGCTATATGCCCTACAACAAAACCATGAGTGCCTCCAGAAAATCTACCATCAGTTATCAATGCTACATCCTTACCCAGTCCCACGCCCATAATGGCGGCAGTAGGTTTCAACATTTCTGGCATTCCAGGCCCTCCTTTGGGTCCTTCATATCGGATTACGACAACATCTCCTTTTTTGACCAATCCATCCCTAATGCCGTCATTGGCTTTAAATTCTCCTTCAAAGACCTTAGCAGGCCCTGAAAAATGTAATCCTTCTTTTCCTGTAATCTTGGCAACAGCACCTTCGGTCGCTAAATTTCCATGAAGAATTCTAAGGTGTCCCGTTTCCTTGATAGGGTTGTTTAAGTCTTTCATCACTTCTTGCCCTTCTGACAACTCTGGTACATTCGCCAAATTCTCTGCAATTGTTTTTCCTGTTACGGTAAGACAATCTCCATGCAACATATTATGCTTTAGCATAAACTTCATAACCGCGGGAACCCCTCCTACCCGATGTAAATCTTCCATTAGGTATTTTCCGCTTGGCTTTAAATCCGCCAAGAACGGTGTCGTGTCACTTATTCGTTGAAAATCTTCCAGTTTAAAATCGATTTCGGCAGCTTTTGCAATTGCCAAGAAATGAAGTACGGCATTTGTAGAGCCTCCTAAAACAGTTATAAGTCGCACTGCATTTTCCAAGGATTTTTTTGAAATGATATCGCTTGGTTTGATATCCTTTTCCAATAAATGTTTTAATGCCTTTCCAGAATCGATGCAATCCTGTTTTTTTCTATCTCCGGTAGCTGGGTTTGAAGAATTATAGGGCAATGCCATTCCAAGTGCTTCAATTGCAGAGGCCATTGTGTTTGCCGTGTACATTCCTCCGCATGCTCCCGCTCCCGGGCACGCATTTTGAATTACACTTTTATATTCTGCTTCATCAATGGAACCAGCAACTTTTTGGCCCCAAGCCTCAAAGGCAGAAACCACGTCCAACTTTTTGTCTTTTAAACACCCAGAAGCTATTGTACCACCATAGACCAGAATTGAGGGTCTATCCAATCGTATCATCGCCATTAGGGCCCCAGGCATATTTTTATCGCAACCCACTACCGTGGCCAATCCGTCATAGTTCATTGCCTGAACAACGGTTTCCATAGAATCTGCGATGATATCGCGCGAAGGAAGTGAATACCGCATTCCATAAGTACCCATGGATATTCCATCACTTACACCAATGGTGTTAAAAATCAATCCTACTAAATCTCCTTGCTGTATACCTTCTTTTACATAGGTAGAAAGCTCATTTAGGTGCATATTACAAGGATTGCCTTCATACCCGGTACTACCAATGCCGATAAGCGGCTTTTTTAAATCATCCTCTGTCAATCCAATAGCATACAGCATTGCCTGTGCGGCGGGTTGGGTTGGGTCTTGGGTTACATTCTTACTGTACTTGTTCAATTCCATTAACGTATTTCTTTCAAATCTGGGTTTTTGTTGAATTTACTCCTATAATCAAAGATAGATGTTTCAAAAATCCAATAATTTTAACAGTTTAAGGTGTTCTAAATCCATCCAAAATAAAAAACACATAATTTATTGTTTTTCAGATATTTACTTTGATTTAAAATCCTACATCCACTTATTTTACAGGACGCATAAAAAAAGCCTGTATCGGTTTTTGATACAGGCTTTTTTAAATTAATGGCGTAGCTGTATCACTCCAAATATGGAATGTTAATGACGACGCTATTAATCACATTTTTTGTTTTCACATTTCAATGATACAAAAATATTTTGTAAAAGTTCGTTTCGGTATCTTTAACGACATGGAAAAAACAGTTACTGAAGCTATTCACCATCGTCGTTCCGTACGCATCTTTAGAAGTGATGTTGAATTGGATTCGACTATTGTAAAACAATGTATCGAAAATGCAGTTTTAGCCCCTACTAGCAGCAATCTACAATTATGGGAGTTTTATCATATCACTGATACGGATACGCTAGAACAAATGACCAAAGCCTGTTTAGGGCAAAATGCTGCAAAAACGGCCAAACAAATGGTCGTTGTGGTCGCAAGAAAGGATTTGTGGCGCAAAAGAGCTAAAGCCAATCTGGATTTTTTAAAATCCGTCTATGGTGATAAACCGGAAAAGGAATATTCAGGGAGAGAGAAATTTGCACTGAATTATTATAAAAAATTGATACCCTCTGTTTATTTTGACTTTTTGGGAATATTTGGATGGTTGAAGTACTTGATATTTCAAATTATTGGGATTTTTAAACCTACCTATCGCCAAGTTCGGCAATCTGACATGCGCATCGTTGCACAAAAAAGTGCCGGATTAGCCGCACAAAACTTTATGATAAGCATGGCTGCTCTAGGTTATGATACGTGCCCTATGGAGGGAAGTGATACTTTGATGGTGAAACGTATTCTTGGACTACCCAATAGAGCTGAAATCAATATGGTAATAGGTTGTGGAGTACGGGATAAGAAAGGGGTTTATGGGCCTAGATTTAGAGTGCCGTTTAACGATATTTACAAAAAGATGTGAAGCTACAAGAGTTTAAAGGAAATCGTATCGCCATATTTTTTTTGCGCCAATATTCCCATCGAAGTATTTGAAAGTTGCAAAACTCTTGGATATCCACCAGTAGTCTGACCATCTTTCATTAAAATTATGAGTCTACCCGCTGGTGTGAGCTGAACGGTACCAGGTAATGTTCCAGAGGTTAACATGGAATACTCATGTTTGTCTATAAGTTCTTTGAGCTGATAAGCCATTCTATTGTTTTCCTTGGAAATCGTAAAGCCTTTTTTGAACAAAGTGTCCAACTGATTTTTAGATAAAATAGAAAACTCAGGCCCCTTGAGTACTTCAAGTGTATTGGGGTTAAAATTCCCTTTAGTCTTTATTTCAGAAATCGTTGGTGCAAAAGCAGAAGTCTCAATATAGGCAATCTCGTCCTTATCACTTAAACATGGCTTTGTTGTAACGGGAAAATACTGGGAACGACTATCTAAAACTTTGTCTGTTTGAAATCCACCCTTAACTGCTAAATAACTTCTAAAACCCTGTTTCAACTTGCCATAGGAAAGTATATCGCCTTTTGAAACCTTAATTACCGAACAATATTCTAAAGGTTCGTTGTTTAATGTAGGAGACAAATCCGCTCCCGATAGACAAATATATGTTTCCAAGTCAAACTCTAATTTAGGGCCTGTCATGGTAATTTCGAGTACTGCGGCATCCAACGCATTATCCAGAAGTAAATTGGCTTTTCTTAGTGCGTCATCATCCATAACTCCAGATATGGGAACACCCATTTCCCTATATCCAAACCTACCTCTATCTTGTATACTAGTAAAAAAACCTGATTTAAGGACTTTAAGCATCTAAAGTGATTTTTTCAGGTGTATAAATGCCTACTTCCCCTTCAATTTTACGTAAATCGTATTCCGCTCTTGTAATTTGATAAAACATTATCTTATCACCAACATTCACAAAACAGGGTTTCTCAGCTTTAGCGTTAAAGATTGGAATAGGACATCTGCCAATAATATTCCAGCCTCCCGGTGAATCCTGGGGATAAACACCTGTTTGTTTAGCTGCCAATCCAACAGAGCCTTTGACTACATGTAGCCTGGGTTCTTTTCTTCTTGGTATTTCGAGTGCCTTTGGCAAACCTCCCAAATACATAAAACCCGGTAAAAAGCCTATTCCATAAACTACATATTCGTATGAGGTGTGCATTTTTACCAAATTTTCAATAGATAAATCCAATCTTTTGGAGACCTCCTGAACGTCTGTTCCAAAATCGTCATCGTAGCATACCGGAATTTTCCACAAGCATTTTTTTCTTAAAACCTTGGATGTGGTTTTTTCAGCATAACAATCTTCAATAAGCTTTTTGATACTTTGAAAATCTATCTGCTCCTTATTATTTACCATGGTCAACGAACTGTAGGCAGCCGAAATTTCCCAATCTGGCATTCCAAGACTCTTAAATGAAGTGGTAAAATCAAGAATGTCCTGTAAAATGGACTCATCCACTTTATTGGGCCATTCCACTAAGACTGCGCTTTGGCCAAACGGTTTGATGCTGATGGGGTAACTGTTCACTTTTGCAATTGGACCTTGTAAAAAGGTAATTCTGTTGAAAGATACATCAATATTTCCAATGCGGTAGGTGTATCACCATGAATACAAATTGTATCCGCTTTTATTCTTATTTCTTCCCCATTTAAGGTGATAACTTTTTTTTGTTTTACAATCGGTAATACATGCTCTAAAACCCTTTTCGGTTCCTGTATAAGAGCAGTTTTTAGTTTTCTGGAAACTAAACTAAGGTCATTGTTATAATTTCTATCTCCAAATGCTTCGTATTTTAATTTGAAGCCTTTCTCCTTCGCTATTTCTGCAATTATCGATTTGAAAGGTACATAAAGGTAGACTTGATTTTTATATTCGGATATAGCATCGAGATATACTTGGGCAAGCACAGAATCCTTTGCTAATTGATTGTATAAAGCGCCATGTGCTTTAATATGGTGCAGTTGTACAGCTTCTTTTTGAAGCACACTATTAAATAGTTTAAGCTGTTCTGCGATGCTCTGTTTTAATTCTGAACCTGAAAGTTTCATTACTGCTCTGCCAAAGCTCTGTCTATCTGGGTACGAGGGATGAGCCCCTATTTTTATGTTATGAAGTTTTGCCAACGCAACAATCGCTGTCATACTTTTTAGATCTCCAGCATGTCCCCCACAAGCAATATTGCAGGAACTGATAAAAGGGAAAATGGCTTTCTCATTGCCAACACCTTCGCCAACATCACAGTTTATATCTACAGTCCAACCTTGCATCTAAAATAATCCAGTTACTTTTAAAATACTCTTTGCTCCCAAGAAGATAGAAAAGCCTACTATCACAAAGCCCAAAATGTTTTGAAAAATGGAATTTTTATATGGCCCCATTACAGATTTCTTGTTCACAATCCACAACAACAGCATTGCCATTACAGGGAGTAGCACACCATTGGCAATCTGGGCGAATTGTATGATCTGTATCGGTTTAATATTAAATGATAAGAAAAAAACACCTAATAGCAGTACCGTTGACCAAACCAACTTGAATTTTTTATTTTTCATTCCTTCATCCCATCCAAAACAGCTACTGGCAACGAAAGCTGCTGCAAGAGGTGCTGTTATAGCAGAAGTAATTCCAGCCGCTAAAAGCCCTGTTCCCATAAAATAGATTGCCGCTTTCCCAAACAGTGGTTCCAATCCTTTTGCCATATCCATTACATTGGTCACATCTTTTATGGGAGCGGCGGCAGCGGTAATTACTATGGCAATGGACACCAATCCTCCAAGTGCAATGGAAATAATGGTGTCCCATTTTACGGTATTCAAAGCATCTTTTGATTTCCACTTTTCCCTTGCCAAAGAAGCATGTAGAAAAAGGTTATATGGCACTACGGTTGTTCCTACTAAGGCTACAACGGTCAATAAACTACTTTCTGGTAGCGAAGGAAGAAACATTCCTTTTACAATAGCTAAAACAGAAGGTTTGGTCATCAAGGCACTAATAACAAAACAAAGACCCATAATTCCAACCAAGGCGACAAATACCTTTTCTAAGGTCTTATAACCACTAAACCACAGAAGAAGAAATGCCAGACCTCCTATTAAGGCTGGATAAAAAGCGGATAGTCGTTGTCCAAATATACCTTCAAGACCAAGGGTCGCCCCTCCAATATTTCCAGCTTCATATGCTGCATTTCCAATGAGTATTGCTCCTAAAACAATTCCTACTACAGTATGTTTTATCCACTTTGATTTCAACTCATCTTTTACTACATCTACAAGTCCGTTTTGAGTAACAACCCCTATTCTACCAGCCATTTCTTGAAGTATCATGGTCGCTAAAATTGACAATAATAAAGCCCAAACAAGGGTATATCCAAAACGTACTCCTGCCAACGTACATACCGTAATCGTACCCGGGCCTACAAAGGCCGCGGCAATTAGAACACCTGGTCCTATTTTTTTAAACATGTAATTGCCTTTTTCTTTCAGGATTCAAGTTAACAGGTTTTACACTAAACTATGCATTTCATCCAAAAAAATGCATTTCATCTAAAAGTGGTATGCTATACATCGAACTTTTATACGAATATGAAAATGGTAAAGTTATAATAGTCCCAAATCGTATAATTGACTTAAACTTGACCAATACTCATGACATGCAAAGACTGCGGTAAAAGCATTGGGTATCTACAACACAAAGAATCTATGGAATCTTTGGGCGTAGAACTCTGCGAAAGACATACTCGACTTATTAAAAGAATCATTCTTGACAATAATACACCGGTCGAAGCCATACAACTTTTTTACGCACTAAAAGTTGCTGGCGCCAATCCAATGTTGGAATGGTGGGACGGGAAAAAATCTGTTGATATTGCCATATCCAGGGTAAAACTCAATATTGAAATCGACAAAGATTACAATATGATTACCCATGAACAGGCTATCAGTGATTTAGAAGAGGCTATGCATTCTTTTAAGAATGGTTTTACCACGGTGAGAATACCTCATTTGGCCATCAAATACTACTTAGAAGACACTGTTCAAAATATTCTGGGAATCATAACCGGGTTAAAAGCGAATATAAAAGCTATCTAGTCCATAAATAACAGCGGGTTACCAACTTTTTCTTGCTTATATTCCAAAATATTAAAAGTTATGGGGGTTTCTCCAATATTCTCAAGGTCGTTGGTATAGTTTTTACCCCTGAACTCCCAATACTCATTTTCTCCAGGTTCCAGTTGCAACATGCTTATTTTACCGTTGCCAAAATGTGTTAGGGCCAAACCACCTGTAGTACAAACCCAACTGTAATTGGTATTGTGATTTCTGAAAGGAATACGTTTGCCAGGGCTAAGGGATAAATCCCAAAGCTTTACACTTTCGTTTTCGAACACCAATACTTCCCCCAAAGATTGACTGATTTCTTGGTGCAATAATTCTTCAACTTTTTCAAACTCCCATATATCAAAATTTCCAATTGGGTTTAATTCAACACATTGCATACTCGTAAGCTTTTTCTTAAAAAAGGGAGGCAAAATTAATATAAATAAAATTATAAAAGTCCTCGAAGCGCAAAAACTTGATTGATTTTCAAATACTTACATCATTTTTGCATTTCGAATAAGATATTTATAC
>JBCCEC010000061.1:0-23795 GCA_039030475.1 Bacteroidota bacterium | reverse complement strand
GATTGCCCTAAATGAATTGACGGTTTAAGAAATACTAATATGATTATGAGATTGTCAAGGCTTTGGGCGGGGTTTCTTACTTGCCAGATAAACACCTAATAAAACCAAAGTCGTGGCCAATACTTTGATCAATGTGAGTTGGTCCTTACCAGAAAATAAAGCAAACAATATCCCGAATAACGGCTGCACATAAACAAAGGCTCCCACGGTTGACGCTTTTAGTTCGGTTAACGCAAAAACATTAAAAAGATAAGTTATGAAGGTCGTACCGATTACGACAAAAGCAATAGCACCATACCTAATTGGCAATATCAAAGAAAATTTCAGTCCCTTTTTGGATTTCAGACTTCCGACTTCCGACTTCCGACTTCCGACTTCCGAGATCAGTGGTCAATGGTCTGATGTCAAAACCAAAAACTTGAAACCCAGAAACTTTGAAACTCTGGAACCCAAAACCGTCATCCGTCAATGGCCAACTGTCAATGGCCAACCGTCAACCCAAACCCTGTATCCGTCAATTGACATGGGTCACCAATCTATATTCCTGTTTTCTTGCAAGCTCTAACGCTAAATATTGAGCTCATGAAAAAAATACGTTTTTTGATTCTGATGGTGCTATCCGTTGGGATGTTCATCGTCTCCTGTTCCAGTGATGACAATGGAACGACAACGCCGACACCGACCAAGCCGACCATAAGCGGTTTTACGCCCACTTCCGGCCCTGTGGGCACGCAAGTGACCATTAACGGAACCAACTTTAGTGCGACCGCGGCATCGAACACTGTAAAGATCGGTGCAACAACGGCTACGGTAAGTGCCGCCACGGCCACCAAGCTTACCATTTCCGTTCCCCAAGGTGCCACTACTGGAGCGGTAAGTGTTGCCGTAGGCGGACAGACCGTTACCGGGAACACCTTTACCGTGACCGAAGCGGAAGTACAGAACACCGCTCCCGTGATCACCAACGAGGTCACGACCACCGAAGTGGACGAAGATGCAGACGGTACCCTTACCATCTTTACCGTGACCGCCACAGATGCCGATGCGGGCGATACACTTGCCTTTGATATCACGGACGGAAACGGCGAAGGACTGTTCAGTATAGATGAGAACGGTCTGGTCACCTTGGCAGATGGCAAAATCCTTGACTTTGAGACCGCCACCCAGCACAGCATTACCGTGACCGTCTCCGATGGCAATGGCGGCACGGCCGAGATTACCGTACAGATAGCCGTACAGAACGTTATCGAGGACCTGTTCGAGGACCCCGCATCCTTTATCTTTACCTTGGAGACCGCTGTCGCGGACCAGCCATTCTTCATAGAAGTTTTTGGAAACAACGTCGATTTTCAAATTGATTGGGGCGATGGACACGGACAGGAAAATGTGATCGATGCGGGAATCTTGTACCGTGAGTATCAAGCTCCGGGCACCTATACCGTGGCCCTAAAGGGGCAAGTGGACAGAATATCGTTCGAAAACCAAGTAGCCGTTCGAACCGTGGAACAATGGGGCACCACGGCATGGAAGAGCATGGAGGATATGTTTTACTTGGATATTGATGATGTTTATGTAGCCATAAATGCAACGGACGAACCCAACCTTACGCAAGGTACATCTTTCGATGATGCTTTTGCCAATGCAGATTTCAAACAGGACATCAGCGGTTGGAATGTGAGCAAGGTCACCAGTATGGTTCTCACTTTTTATAACAACAGCCTATTTAATCAGGATATCGGCGGTTGGGATGTAAGCAATGTTGAAGATATGAGTGGAATGTTCTTTCAGGCAAACAGCTTTGACCAAGACTTGGGAGGTTGGCAAATAAGTAATGTTACAACAATGGAGTTTATGTTGAGTTATTCCGGGATGTCCGCCCATAACTTTTCCAACACGCTTATTGGATGGGCCCAACAAGATGTACAGGACAATGTCCCGCTTAGCGCAGAGGGAATAGAGCTGTGTATAGGTAATGGGGTCAACGCTTATTTAACCCTTACAGATGAAGACGGCTCCGATTGGAGCATTGCTTATAAGGGAAACATTTTTTGTGGTGATAATTGATTAAACTTAACTTTTAATACAATAGGCCACCGGGGAACTTTACGTTTTTCGGTGGTTTTTTGGTTTGGAGTCAGAAGTTAGTTGTTCGTTGACAGTTGACAGATGTCTGATGACGGATGTCAGAAGTCAGAAGTCAGAAGTCAGAGGTACGAAGTCAAATTCAAGAACTTAGAGCTTAGAACTTGAAACCCCAAAACCCTGAAACTTTGAAACCTTAACCCAAAACCTGCATCTGTCATCTTCAAACCAAAAACTAATTTTCTAATAAGCTCTCGACCTCATTTTCATCAATTTTCATACGTTTCATCGCAATTGTAGCGAAAACAAAAGCGATGGCTAGAAAAGCTGCCGCCAATGCGTACGATGCACCAGGGAAATAGATGGTGCCTTCGGGACGGATAAAGTAGTAGAACACAGGAGAGAAGACCAATTGTCCCAAAATAGCGGTAACACTCACCAAACTTGTTATAGAGCCCTGTAAAATTCCTTGTTCCTTTTCTGAAACTTGGTTTGAAATAATCCCTTGTACGGTCGGTCCTGCCACTCCACCAAGGGCATAGGGTATCAAGAAGGCATAGAGCATCCAAGGCTCATCTGCTAATGAGAAGAGAAACATACCAAAAGTCCAAAGCAAAAATCCAAAGGTGACAACGTTGCGCTTTCCAAACTTTTTGACCACTGCACCCACTAAAAACCCTTGTACAAAAGCGACCAAAAGACCTACGACCACCAAAGACAGTCCTATCTGTTTTGGATTCCAATCAAAACGTTCTATAGTGAAGTACGACCAAACAGATGGTAGCGCTTGGCCAGCCAGATTGGCCAAGAAAAAGGCAAATATCAGCAATAAGACGCCTTTGTAATTTTTTAGAGCGACCAAGGAAACACCAGGTATCATCTTCATCACGTTTATCGACCTTCTATTCTCTTTTGCCAAAGATTCTGGAACGAATATCCATCCAAAGAGAAAATTGGCAAAGGTGAGTCCCGCAGCAATGTAAAATGGAAGTCTAATATCAATATCACCAAAAAAACCACCAATACCCGGACCAATAATAAAACCCAAACCAAATGCCGCACCAATCAAGCCAAAATTCTTTGCTTTTTCTTCCTTGGTGCTTATATCCGCTATGTATGCGGAGGCGACGGTAAAACTTGCTCCCGTGATTCCAGCCAAAAACCGCCCTACGAACAACCACATAATCGTAGGTGCCCATGCATGGATCAAATAATCGATGCTTAAACCCAGCAAGGATAACAGTAGAATAGGTTTGCGACCATACTGATCTGAAATCTCGCCCAATATAGGTGAAAATAGAAATTGCATGCCTGCAAAAGCGGTCGTTAACCACATCCCATAAATGACAGCCATGTGGGTGCCTTCACCTGTCAACTGCATAATAAATTCCGGGATAATCGGCAGTATGATGCCAATACCGATGACATCCACCAAAATAGTAATGAAAATAAAGAGGAGTGCGGTTTTTTTGGATTTCATGATTCTGCAAAAATCGGATAAAAAAAGCCCCGCAATTAATGCAGGGCCATTATATTTTCATCAACTGTAGATACGCTTAATTATTCAACGCTTCCGCTCCACCAACGATTTCAAGAATCTCGTTGGTAATTGAAGCTTGTCTTGCTTTGTTATACGTTAACTTTAGTTGGTCTCTAAGTTCCGTGGCGTTATCCGTTGCTTTGTGCATTGCTGTCATACGGGCACCATGTTCACTTGCAAAAGAATCTCGAACAGCTTTATACAATTGCGTTTTTAATGATTTAGGAATCAGTTCTTCTACAATCTCAGCTTTAGAAGGTTCAAAAATGTAGTCAGCTGCTCCAGAAGTATCTCCTTCAACCGGAACCAACGGCAAAAATTGCTCGGTCATCACAATCTGTGTGGCCGCATTTTTGAACTTGTTATAGACCAATTCAATTTTATCGTAGTTGCCTTCGGTAAAGTGATTCATTAAATCTTGGGCAATTTCGGCTATATTATCAAAAGTTAAATCATCATATACTTGACTATGATTTGCAATTACAGTACCTCGTTTTCCCAGTAGGTCATTTCCCTTTTTGCCAATAGCCAAAAAATCCACTTGTTTTCCGCTATAGGTTTGCTCATGCAAGAAAGCGGACTGTTTGATAATGTTAGTGTTGAAGGCCCCACACAATCCACGATTGGAAGTAATGGCTACGACCAATACTTTATTCACCGTTCTATTGTCCGTGAATTTGCTACCTGCATCCCCGTCTAAACTTGCACTAAGGTTTTGCAACAGTTCCGTAAGCTTATTTGCGTACGGTCGCATTGCGGTGATAGCATCTTGGGCTTTTTTCAACTTAGCGGCAGATACCATTTTCATGGCACTGGTAATCTGCATAGTTGATGATACCGTTGCTATTCTATTTCGTATTTCCTTAAGATTAGCCATTATTCTAAGTTCAGAGTTAAAAAGTTCAGAGTTATGAGTTTTTAATTATAGCAACTAAAATTCTTATTAACTCTTCACAATTATTTATCATTTTTTTAGGTACTTTTCTTCCAGTCGCTTCTAAAATCTCTAACCAATATTTGGTCTCATCAGCTTCTTTTAAGGCAATACCAAACTTATTTTTAAAATCCTTTGTGCTAACTCCTCTTTGTGCTTCTCTTGTATTGGCTCCGATACTGGTTCCACTTCTAAGTAATTGAGATGCTAACTCAAAATCCTTGCTTTTCTTTAAATCATCACAGTAACGCACAATTTCACAAGCAAATTGAAAGCTCTTTACCCTGATCGGGCTTTCATCCAATTTACTCATAACTCTGCACTCTTGACTCCTAATTATATTTAGAAGAAAGATCTTTACAAACAGCGGTCAGCGTGTCCGTAACCTCATCTGTTAATTTTCCAGCTTTTAGCGTGTCAAGAACATCTCTATGCTTGGCATTCATGAACGCTATAAAATCTGTTTCAAATTCCTTTACTTTTTCAACAGGAACATCCCTCAACAGGTTTTTAGAACCCGCAAAGATAATCGCTACTTGGTCTTCAACAGTAAAAGGGTCGTTCTGTGCTTGCTTTAGAATCTCAACGTTTCTACGTCCTTTCTCGATAACGTTCAATGTAGCAGCATCCAAATCGGAACCAAACTTGGCAAAAGCTTCCAATTCACGGAACTGTGCCTGATCCAGTTTTAAGGTACCTGCCACTTTTTTCATTGATTTAATCTGAGCCGAACCACCTACACGAGATACCGAGATACCTACGTTAATCGCTGGCCTTACCCCTTGGTTAAATAGATCTTGTTCCAAGAAAATCTGTCCATCAGTAATAGAAATTACGTTGGTAGGGATATATGCGGATACGTCACCGGCCTGTGTTTCGATAATAGGAAGAGCGGTCAATGAACCTCCCCCTTTTACCATGGGCTTTAGGGTGTCTGGTAAGTCGTTCATGTTTTTCGCGATATCATCATCTGCAATTACCTTTGCGGCACGTTCCAATAATCTTGAGTGCAAGTAGAAAACGTCACCAGGGTAAGCCTCACGTCCTGGAGGTCTTCTTAATAGAAGGGATACTTCACGATATGCCACCGCTTGTTTTGATAAATCATCATAGATGATCAACGCTGGACGACCTGTATCTCTAAAGTATTCTCCAATAGAAGCACCAGCAAATGGCGCATATACCTGCATTGGCGCAGGATCGGATGCATTTGCGGCAACTATGGTGGTATACGCTAAGGCACCTTTGTCTTCCAAAGTTTTTGCAATGGCAGCAACTGTAGATGCTTTCTGTCCGATAGCTACATAGATACAATATACCGGTTCCCCAGCATCGTAAAATTCTTTCTGATTTAGGATAGTATCGATACAAACTGTTGTTTTACCAGTTTGACGGTCACCAATAACCAGCTCACGTTGTCCTCTACCTACGGGAATCATCGCATCGATTGCTTTGATACCTGTTTGTAATGGCTCGTTTACTGGCTGACGGTAAATTACACCTGGTGCTTTACGCTCCAATGGCATTTCGTAAGTGTCTCCTGCAATTGGTCCCTTACCATCGATTGGTGTTCCCAATGTATTTACAACCCGGCCAACAATTCCTTCTCCTACATTTATGGATGCGATACGTTGTGTTCTTTTTACCGTTGCACCTTCCATGATTTCTTTGGATGGGCCTAATAATACGACACCAACATTATCTTCCTCAAGGTTCAAAACAATACCTTGCATGCCACCGTTAAACTCAACAAGTTCACCATACTGAACGTTTGAGAGTCCGTAGACACGGGCAATACCATCCCCCACCTGCAAAACCGTACCTACTTCGTCCAAAGAAGCGGTAGCTTCAAACCCTGATAATTGTTTTTTCAAAATTGCTGATACTTCAGCTGCTTTTACTCCTGCCATTGTATTTAGATATAAGATGTAGAACCTTAGATGCAAGACATCCTTTGTCCCAAAAAATATTATAGACTATTTGTAAATTCTCTTTTTAATCCGTTCAATTTGTTTGCTACGCTAGCATCGTACTGTAAATCCCCAACACGCAAAACAAATCCTCCTATGATGCTTTCGTCGATCTTGTTTTCGATGGTAACCTTATTTCCTGTCATTTTGGCAACTTCCGCCAAAACCTTCTTTTCCAATGCTGCTGTCAAAGGAACCGCAGTAGTAACAAAAGCCACATCTTCTCCTTTTAATTGCTCGTGGAGAATGATGTATTTTAAAGCTACTTCTTGCAACAGTGCTATTCGTTTATTATCCGTTAACGTGTTGATAAGGCCCTTTGTAATTTCATCTGAACTCTTGAAAATTTCCTGTAACGAATCTTTTTTTACCTGACCTTTTACCACAGGACTCTCCAAGAAATTTTGAAGCTCTGTATTTTCAGTAATTACAGCTACTATTTCTCGCATGTCCTTTTCAACGGCAACTGCCGCTTTCTTTTCCATTGCGAAATCCAAAGTTGCTTTTGCGTAACGTATGGCTGCTCTACTTTCGTTCATCTCCTTCTAGTTCAATTCGATATCGCCCAACATATCGTCGACCAATTTCAGTTGCTTCTTCTTGTCGGATAATTCTTCTTTGATCACTTTTTCTGCAATCTCCACAGAAAGGGTTGCTACTTGAGCCTTGATATCGGCAACGGCAGCTTTCTTTTCGCTTTCGATAGTTGCTTGGGCTTGTTTGACCAATTTATCGCCTTCTACCTGAGCTTGTTCTTTGGCATCGGCAACAATTTTATCTTTGATTTCACGAGCTTCTTTAAGCATTGCTTCTCTTTCCGCTCTTGCTTCCTTTAAAAGTTTTTCGCTGTCCGCAGTAACGTTCTGCATTTCCTTTTTTGCATCTTCAGCGGCATCCAATGCATTTTTTATACCGTCTTCGCGGTCATTTACAGCTTTTAAGATAGGTTTCCAAGCAAACTTCCACATGAGGAACAACAACAACCCAAACAATAAGGTTTGCCAGAAAAACAGTCCTAACGAAAACTCTTCTAATAACTTAGCCATAATTTTTTCTATTTGTATACATTTTTAAACAAAGCAAGGGCTGCAACCAACCGTTACAGCCTTTTGCCTTAGATGTTTTGATTACACTGCGAATAAAGCAGCAAAACCAATACCTTCAATCAACGCTGCTGCAATCAACATCGCTGTTTGGATCTTTCCGTAAGCTTCAGGCTGACGTGCTATGGCATCCATTGCAGAACCACCGATTCTACCGATACCCATACCAACACCAATAACTACTAAACCTGCACCTACCATTACTGGAATTTCCATATCTATCTAGTTTAAAAATTAAAAATTCACTATTTAATGCTTCCTTACCTATGATTTCGACTACACTCAATCAACGGCAGGAATACAATTTTAATTAATGGGCAGCTTCCGCCTCATGTTCGTGCTCATGTTCTTCAGAGGCAAATCCAAAATACAGAGCGGACAACATCGTGAAAATATATGCTTGTAGCAATGCTACCAATACTTCTATCAAGGAAATAGCAAAGGCCAATCCGAAGGACAATGGGCTTCCCAACCAACTTTTAAAAATGAACATTAACCCAATCAAGCTCATCAATACGATATGACCTGCCTGCATGTTTGCGTATAGACGAATCAATAACGAAAATGGCTTTATGAACAGTCCTAAAATTTCGATAGGAACCAATATAATATATAATGGAATCTTAGCATACCAAGGCATGGAATCACCAAGCGGGTTAAATTGGTGCATCCAATAGTCCTTTGTCCCCGTAAAATTAGTAATCAAAAATACCATTAGCGCCAAAGCAAAGGTAATGGCTATATTTCCTGTAACATTAACTCCTAGCGGTGTCATGCCAAACATGTTCAAAAACCAGATAAAGAAAAATATGGTCAATAGAAACGGCATGTATTTACCATAACGCTTTTCACCAATATTTGGTCTTGCAATATCGTCCCTAATGTACAGTACAATAGGCTCAAAAAATCTTCCTGCTCCCGTTGGCACACCATTATTTTTTGCATATGATCTTGCAAGGCTAGAGAACAACCACAACATTAAAGCCCCCGTAATGATTATCATTACTACGTTTTTGGTGATTGACAAGTCCAAAGGTTTTACATTGGTGGCATGATGCTCCTCATCATAATTGATGGTTCCTTCAGCATCTGTCTTATATATCTTACTGTGGTAGAGCTTGTAATAACTTCCATCTACCTCGGCCAAGGTTTCACCATGGTGAAACTTAGAAGAGGAAAATACTTTTAGTCCGTTATCCCATAAAATAACTGGTAATGGGAAGCCGACATATTTGTGTTCCCCGTCATCCTTGGTGTAAGAAAACAATGAAAAATCGTGAGAATCTTGAAGGTGATGGGTGATGTATTCCTTTATTTCAGTTTTTAGGTCTTTGCCATGTTCTCCGGCTTCGCTATCCTTTTCACTTGCAAAAGTGAACTGACCTATAAAAAGTGTTGCAACTAAAAGAAATTTTGTAAAAAAAGTTTTTCGCATTTCGCTCAGAATATCGGTCTCTCAAAATCCGTGCAAATGTAAGTCTTTCTAACAAAAAGAAAAAAGCTTTCAAACTTTTATTTAAAAGTGTCTTAAGCGAACTATGGGTTAGAAGAATCTTCCAAATTTTTGAGCATTTTGGAAGTGAAAAAGGTCTCTAAAAATAGTGCTATCGAGTATGGAATAAAAAAGGCTGCAAACTCCAAGGCAGACATGTCCCCGTCTTCCTTGTAGGTTGGATAGAAGAATAGAAAGAAAAATATAAATTTTAAGAAGCTTCCTCCCATAAACAAAAATCCAATCTGGTTTTTTAGTTTCTCCTTAAAATGATTCAACAAGATAAAAACTACGGCGGCTAAAAAGCCATTTACCAGATAAGACCGCACAATAAGGTTGTCAAATATGGGAAAGTCCTTACTTTCTAGAACAAATGCATGTATTCCAAAGGAAAGAAGCAAAGACAATACAAGTAGTACAAAAAATTGAGTGGGCAGTTTGAATTTGGACATCAATACTTAATACGTTTCAATTGCTGCAAAACTACCCAAATCGAAATTGCCACTCCTAATAAAGTGGCAATTACGGTAAAAATATTTTTCTCATTTTCATAATGGGTATCCAACCATTTTCCACCCTTGACGGCCAAAAAAATAATAACGCCCATTTCAAAGGCAATACCGGACAGTATTGCCGCATTCTTAAAATTGTTCTTCTTAGGAGACTTTTGCTGGCTCATTGGTCTTTGTCGACTGCTGCTGCAACCTATTTGGTGTAGCTGTTCCACCAACAGCTCCCTTGCCCATTGTACATGAAGCATTGAACGTGGCTCCCGGCTCAACGGCCAATTTGGTAACGGTTACATTACCTTCAATAAATGCAGAAGCTTTTAGGGAAAGTAAGTCTTTAACCAAAAGTTCTCCATTGAACTTTCCTTCAATATCAGCATTTACGCATTCTACTTTACCATTAATGTAACCATCTTTTCCAATAACTACTTTTCCTGAGGTCTTTACGTTACCTTCCAGTTTTCCGTCGATTCTGAAATCAGCTTCGGAAGTAATGTCACCTTTAATCTTTGTGTTCTTTTCAATTCTGTTGGGTTGTCCACCAAATTCTGTCATAGGGCGAGGTTTTTTGTTGTCTGAAAACATTGTTTTCTAGGGTTTTGGGGTTAATATATGTTCTTTGTATGATTCTAAATTCTTATGAACTTGGATTATTTTGTAATTGTCCGATAAAACTACAAAATTCTCGTCTTTGATGCGGTAGTCCTTGTTGTTTTTTATAAGCTCCGCATAGCCTAGCGCAAAATCTTTGGATTTGAAGCCGTGTACTACCACAAATTGGTCTTCCAAGTTATAAATATCTTTGGAAATCACGTTTTTATATTTCAAATCTACAATAGACTCCTCTAAGCGCTTTTTAAGTTCCAACGCTTTTTCGTTGTTCTTTATTTTAAAGGGGAAAACCACTTTCCAATTTCCAGCTCCGGAAGAACCCGTTTCTGGAGAAAAGTCTTTGCGCTCTAATTTTGGCAATTGATCCGCAATTACTTGTCCCGCTTTTTTACCTTCGGGATTGTTGGGATAGGTAAGCGCAACATAATTTAAGGCCTCTTTAAAGGGCTCAAAACCTTGAAGGCGACCAATGGCATTTGCCTTCAACATTTCAAATTTAGGAACTATGGGGTCTCCCGTAAATTGGTTAATGTATAACTGCGCCCTTGTAATTACCTCTAGATATTCCTGTTTTTGGTATCGTTTGTACAGCGATGCATACCTTGCATCTGGACTGTCCGTATTTCCTTCCAACACGGCCTGGGGATTTAAAAGAATCTCGGCATAACGCGTATCTGCATGGTTGGTAATGATATCTTGTTTCATGTTACGTGCCAACGGACTACCTGTTTCTTCATAAATCTTATAAAGATTGTATTTTGAAGGCAGTATCAATCGTTGTTCTGGATTTGAAGCAAGCACTTGTTCCAGTTTTGCCGCAGCAAGCACGTTCTCCTTGAACTTCTCTTTGTAAATCAATCCTAATTGATAGTTGGCAAAGTTTCTTTCCGTTCGTAAACTATCAATAACGGTGACATCTGTTGGGACCTGCTCCAAATAAAAGTCCACCGAGTATTTTTGTTCTTCGGTTAGCTGTTCTGTAGCTTGCCCTTCTGCTAACACGTCTTCTCCGGTAGCTTCCGAGGGTAAGGCTCTATTTTTATTGCTCCATCGCCAATCATCCTCCAACTCGCGATTTCCCCAACGGGTCTTAAAGTCGTTTTTTCCATATCCAAGACTGGTTACGTTATAAAAGTAGAACTTTCCTTTGTTCTCTTTTCCTCCTTTGGTCTCTGCAAATGCTGCAAAACCTGCTGCGGTCTTCTTTAATTCTTTCTCTAGAGCTGCGGCTTCTTTGCGCTTTAATTCTGCTATGTAATCTTCAAAGTACGCTTTACGCTCGGCTTCTGGCATTTCGTAAACGGTGATGGTGCTGTCCGCATATTGCACAATGTCCTCATACTTAATGACGTCTTCAAGATTGTCCAGTTTCTTTTTGATTCTTCTGTGTTTTCTTGAATTTTCTTTAAGGTTGGTCAACGTACTATCGTAGTAAGCACCCGCAATTTTGTACTCGTTCTGATCAAAATTATAATCCGCTAACGTTTGATAATTTAAGGAGTTCAATTTGCGATCACCTCGATTGGCCCTAAGTGATTTATTGTAATAGACTATCGCCAAACTATCTGTTTGGTTTGCCAGATGATATTGTGCTATTTCCCTGTAAATTTTATCCAAAAAAGGCCTATTCTCTCTATTCTCCTCCAAATCTGTGAGATATTCCAGTAATTCCTCTCTATTGGAATCTGTAATCTCCGTGTTTTGGATTTTCTTTAGATGGGCATTGATCATATACACTCTGGGAGATCTTCTGTTGAGATCAATTACTTTGTCATAGGCATAATTGGCACTGTCCTTAAATCCTAGTTCATTGTAAAGCTGTCCAATGATAAATAGATATCTTCCTTTTTCTGGATTCTTCTTCGTATACGCTTGTGCTATTTTTAATTTTTGAATCGCAGTATCCTTTGCTTTCATGTTGATAAAACATTGTGCAATAACTGCATTGGCATCCGCATATTCTTGGTCTTTCAATGTCTCGAACTTGAACATTCTCCTCAAGTTCTTAATGGCCAGTTCGGGATTATCCAAGCGCATATTGGTCTTTTCGCGCCAAATAGTAGCCTCGTTCAATTTGTTGCTTTCGGTATATTTTCTAAGGATATAATTAAAGGATTCCAAAGCAGGAATGTAACGTTGGTCAAAATACCGTGCTTTGCCCAACAAAAGGAAAGCTTCATCCGTTTGTGGATTTCGCTCTTCATCTTTAATGTCCATGCTATGCTTTTGGATCGCTTTTGTAGCTTTTTCTTCAGCAATGATAAAATTTGGGTTATTGTCCTCTGAGTCCAGTTTAATCTCTTCGGTCACTTCCAAACGTTCTACGGGCAGTATTTCCCAATAATCGTCACGGTAGCTTGTATTTAACTCTTCCCTCCCCAGTTCGAAAGCAATATTGCCATTGTACAAGGTGTTGTACTTGGTGTTGAGCGCGTGCCAATTGCGGTTGACGAACTTGTCCTTTTTGGTAGAGCATGAATTAAATGTCAGGCCTGCAAGGACAAATACGATAATAAAAGTATGTTGAAGCTTCAAAATTATAGGTAATCGTGTTTATTCTTAACTTAAAAACAGTGAGAATATTATATAGCTCATCGGTAAAATGCAATATTTTTCACCAGCTTCAAAAACATTAACAAAAAAGTGGTTTTACCAAGCGGTGGGGCGTTCAAAATCTACTCTGCTCCGATTGTATTTTGACTTATAGGCCACCGGGGAAATCCCAGCATATTTTTTGAACACCTTTCTAAAAGCTTTTTGATCTACATACCCAACTTGGTACATTACCTCGTTCACATTTTGTTCCGTAGATTCCAAACTGCGTTTGGCAGCTTCTATCCTTACTCTTTGAATGTACTGTGAAGGTGTATTTTGGGTCGCTTTTTTAAACCTGCGCACAAAGTTTCTGTTGCTAATGGCATATTCTCTTGCCAATTTTTCAACCGATATTCTTTCGTTGACATTACGCTCTATGTATTTCTGCGCCTCTTTTATGGTAAGGTCATCATGGTCTTTTTGTCCTTGAAAAATAGCAAACTGATTTTGGTTCTCACGATCAATGTCGATTTCAAGAAACTTTGAGATATAGACAGCAACCGCTCTACCACAATATTTTTCTACCAGATGGAGCATTAAATTTAAAAATGAATATGCTCCGCCACTTGAATAAATTCCATCTTGATCGGTAACTATTCTATTGGAAACTAAATCAACTTTGGGAAACATTTTTCTGAACACATCCATTGCTGCCCAATGGGTGGCACATTGCTTGCCATCCACTAAACCTGTTTGGGCCAGTACGAATGCCCCAATACACATACTGCCGACTTCTGCTCCATATTTGTTTCTTTGTCGAAGTATCCAGGGTACAAATTCCCTGTTTTGCCCTAAATCCTCCAATAATTTGTCCGGTCTAAGCGCAGGTATCAAAATCAAATCAGTTTTTTCAATATCATGAATAGTGTCACTACAGTGAACGCTGAACAAACCGTTGTATAGCGAGTAGTCCTTTTCCAACCCTACTAAATGGATCTTAAAAAAATCCTCGCTTACTGCGCCAGTCTGCTTCAAATGGCTGTTTGCTGCCATTAAGACTTTAAGTGGGCCTACAATACTGCTCAGAATTGCATCTCCCCTGGGAACCAGAATGCTTACATGTTTCATTATCAATACTTTTAACATGATAAATGTAGTTGTAAAAATTGGCGCAATCAACCCTTAAAAGTGTCTTATTTGCCCTCTCTTTGGGTCTGTTGCTTTTGTAGTTTTGGATTATGGAGTTTGATACGTTCAAAGAAATCAGGAAACTGTTATGTTCAAAACATCCTTTTGTGACTGAAGGAAAAATGATGAGTTCACCTGCAATCCACTATAACAACAAGGTCTTTGCCTTTTTTTCCAGGAACCATAAAATGGTCTTTAGATTAGGTAAACACTTCAGGGTTGGTCAAATCAATGTTGAACTTAAGGAGTTCAATCCTTTCAAAAACAAAGGTCCTTTATCTGGTTGGTATGAAGCAGATTTTACAGAAAAAGAGGCTTGGGAAGAACTAACAGAACTGGCGTTGAGCCTAGCTAAAGAAAACTCTTGAAGATTTTGTCCAAATGAGACCCATTGAATCGTCTTACTAAAAATAAACCTTAAAATTTACTAGATGATTAGCGAAGCATATAGTTCTTTTTTTAAAGAGTTGGCCAAAAACAACCACAAGGGATGGTTCCATACCAACAAAAAACGCTATGAAAATGACGTTAAAGTCCCGTTTTTAAACCTCTTGAACGCTATCCTTCCTACTTTAAAGCAATGGGAAAGGAAAATTGATGAAGATGCAAAAAAAGCCTTGTTTCGCATCAATAGGGACATTCGGTTTTCCAAAGATAAATCCCCCTACCACACCATAATGAAAGCTGGTTTTTCCTCGGGAGGCAAAAAATCGGAGTTACCTGGCTTCTATTTGGGCATTGATGCTGAAAATATTCATTTAGGTGGGGGACTTTTTATGATAGGTACGCCAGAACTAAAAAAGCTTCGGTATAACATTGCGGAAAATCCTGAAGCTTTATTGTCCATTGTGCAGCAACCGGATTTTATCCAAAACTTCGGAAAATTAAAAGGAGACAAAGCCAAACGATTGGATAAGGAGTTGATGGTTGCAGCTGAAAAGACAAATTTGGTTTTCAATAAACAATTTTATGCCATGGCGGAATTCCCCTTGGCCACTTTTTACGATTCTGAAAGTTTGGTGGAAGAAATTTTGAATCACTTTAAAATTATTCGACCACTGAATGCCTATTTAAACCGAGCATTGGATTAGCAAAACATATTTATTAATCATAAAACACAAACACATGACAACACAAGAAGTAGCAGACAAATTGGTAAGCCTTTGTAGAGAAGGCAAATACGATGAAGCTTATGGTCTTTACGCCAAAGATGCGGTAAGTCTTGAAATGCCCGGTGTGCCAAACGAAAAAACCGAAGGGTTGGATAACATCTTAAAAGGTTTTGAGCAATGGGCAAACAATATCGAAAAGGCCCATGGTGGTACTGTTGGTGACCCAATCGTTATGGGAAATCATTTTACAGTTCCCATGACCAGCGATGTCACCTTTAAGGGAATGGGCAGGTGCAAAATGGAGGAACTTTGCGTATATGAGGTGGAAAATGGAAAAATCATGAAGGCGCAGTTCTTTTATGATCCTGCAGTAATGTCATAGGAGTTTATATATCAATCCAAAAATGAAGCGCTTCAGATTGAAGCGCTTTTTTTACCTCGCAAAGAAAGTTTCCAGTTCTTTAAGCGTTTCCGTAGAGGTTTGAATGTCCTTTACAATTTCACCTTTGTTCAATACTACGATACGTTCGCAAACTTCGGTGACATGGATTAAATCATGGCTTGAAACCAACACGGTAACATTTTCCTTGGTCGCCAATTCTTTAATAATCCCCTTTAAGCGTATTTGGGTCGTAGGGTCTAAATTTGCAAAAGGCTCATCAAGAATCACCACTTCGGGGTTGCCAATAAATGAAGCAACGATACCTGCTTTCTTTTGGTTTCCTTTGGAAAGGTCTCGCAGATATTTTTTCTGCCCAAGAATTTCTCCATGGAAGAAATCTTCAAATTGTGATAACAGTGCATCTACGTCTGCCTTGTTTCTACCTCGTAACTCCCCGATAAAGTAGAAATATTCTTCAGGGGTTAAATAGCCTATCAGAAAGGTTTCATCAATAAAAGCCGAGGTAAATGGTTTCCATGCCTCGCTCTGATCTACTTGGACTTCGTTGTTGATGATGTGGCCAGTGGAGGGCTGTATCAAATCCAATAATAACGAAAAGAGTGTGGTCTTGCCCGCACCATTATTGCCTACAAGGCCAAAACTTTGCCCTTTTGGAATTTCTAAAGACTCAACGTTCAAAACAGTCTGTGAACCATAGGTTTTTGAAAGGTTATGTGCTGTAATCATATATTTGGTGTTTTGATTTGGTCGTTTCGACTTCGCTAAACGATCATGTGTTGGTTTTAATTATGCTTTTTGTTTGTAGGCAACTAACGTTTTATATTTTTCCTTTTTGTAGATTTTTTCGATTATCTCAAAAGCCTTGTCCTTAAAAACAAAGCCGAGTATGCCGAATAACGCTACGAAAATATATCCAGCGGCCGGACTAATTGCAAAATGTCCTATTGTGTAAATAATGATGGGCAATAAAAGTTTAGGTAAGGTCAAGAGCAAGGTCTTTGCATTGAACGCTTGCTTATCCCCAAAGGCTTTTTTATTTGACGTAAGGTCAATAGGAGTCTTTACGTAAGCTCCGCCCCAGAGCACTAAATACGAATTAATGCCCACGTTATATATTGCCCCAGCTAAAACGGCTGCATAAGCTTCCCATCCGTAATAGAGATAAAATGTTGCTAAAAAAGTTGATATCACAGTGGCGATGATGACCAAATACCATTTGGAGCTCAGGTATTCTTTATACTGAATGTTTTGACTCATCATCAAAGGATAATAACTACTGTCCCAACTTGGCACATACTGTCCAAAACTAAAGAGGAATCCACCCGTAACAAAAATTCCGGCGAAAATCTTCATGAATGGATTATCGTAAGATTCAACGGCTCCTCCAAAAAATAGAAGGCCATAGAAAATAAAAAAGAATCCCATAATCACTGCCGTGCGCGCACGTTTGTTTCTTTTAATAAGCTTAATATCATTTTTTAGGAAGGTGCCAAGATTACCAAAGCGATTTAACCAATCAAGGTTTTCGGTTTTTGCTTCGGAAGCTTTGGTGGCCAATCCACCATCCAAGTACATATTCTTCTTAAAATAATTGAACGCAGAACCAAACAAGGCCAAAAGAATGGCCCATGGAATCAATGCTGTTACAGGTATATCGAACAGTATATCGAACAATGGGGCAGTGTAGGTTGTAATATCAAACCAACCGTAGTATTGAGAAACTCCCAGTAGGATGAAAAGACCCGCAATACCATAAAAGACATTGTTTCTATTATTGACCAATACATTTATAAAATTATTGCAATAGATCAAGGCCATCAGCCCCAAATGCCATCCAACAACATTGGCAACGCCATAATCTTGCGTTAGTAAAACAATGCTGAATGGCACAAAAAAGAAGGCATGTGACCAATTGAAAAAAGACACCGCTGTCTTACCCAAAGAATAGTAAACTACCTGGCTCTTTTTAAAAGGCAAGTACAACAAGGGCTTAATGTTGGTAACCGGCATTTTTTGCAACATGTACCGAAAAACCATATCAAAGGCCAAATAATAAATCATAAATTGATTGACCACGCGCAAAGGGTCTCCCAAATCTGCATCTTCAATAATAAAATAAATCCCTACGCCCAAACTTAAAAAAACGCCGATAAAGTAAAGTGCCCCAAAGGCCATTAGGATTTTAAACCAAATTTCCGTTCGAAATGAGGCCGACCTAAAAAAGGATTTCCATTGAAGGTTGATGAAGTGTTTGAACATAGGTTGGTGGTTTTCCAAAAGTTAGTACCTAAAGTACACGATTTGTTACAAAACGTGTGCTTTTTTTAAAATTCAACGTTCAAAATAGACCGAATCCGTAATTTTGCAAAAAAAATTGATAGTCCATGAGTGATTTTCACGCATTAAAAATTGCCGCAGTAGATTCCCTAACACCAAATTCAGTAGCCCTTACTTTTGAAATTCCAGAAAACCTTAAAGATACATTTGTCTTTGATGCCGGGCAGTACATTACCTTGAAACATCAAGTAAATGGTGAAGAAGTGCGTAGAGCTTATTCGATATCCTCTGCGCCATCATCAGGAAAACTTACGGTAGGGATTAAGAAAGTACCAAATGGTATATTTTCTGTTTATGCCAATGAACATATGGCTAGCGGTGATCTTACAGAGGTAATGCCACCCGAAGGTCGCTTTGTTTTTGAAAAATCTGAAACCGTAAAACATATTATGGCATTTGCGGCAGGAAGTGGAATCACGCCTATCATGAGCATTGCCCAAACGGTATTGGAAAGTAATGCTGACAACACTTTTGTGCTCGTTTTTGGAAATCAAACTCCAGATGAGACCATGTATCGCAATGCTTTATTACAATTACAAGAAAAATATGCTGACCGGTTTTTTATTCAATGGGTGTACAGTCGTTCTTCTGAACCGGATTGCTTATTTGGCCGCATTGAAACCTCAACGGTCAACCTCCTCACTAAAAACAAATTCAAGGATACTTCTTTTGATGCCTACTACTTGTGCGGGCCCGAAGAAATGATTACCGTAGTATCCGATACCTTGAAAAACAATGGCATATCTGAAGAAAAAATCTTTTTTGAGCTTTTTACAAGTTCTGATGAAAAAGATACGTTGGCCGAGGATTTAGAAGGAAAAACAAAAGTAGAAGTTCTGGTCGACGATGAAACCTTCTCCATCGTCATGGATAAAAAAGAACTGGTCCTCGACGCCGTTCTTAAAGAAAATATAGACGCTCCTTATTCTTGTCAAGGTGGCGTATGTAGTAGTTGTATTGCACGGGTGACCGAAGGAAAGGCCGAAATGGTGAAAAATCAGATTTTAACCGATGGTGAGGTTGCTGAAGGATTGATTTTAACTTGTCAAGCACATCCGACTACTCCCACTTTAAAGTTGGATTACGACGATGTTTGATTACTAATTGAAAGGTATAAGTTGAAAATTACTGCAAATTTTTATTTTGACTTTTCCATTTTCAATTCATTCTCAAGCGCTCTACTGGCATAATCGTACCCTAAGGTAAAAGCCTTTTCAATCCCTTTTTTATCCAACATGCCAATGGTTTCCAACTCTTTTGGCTCAATATAGAAATCGCATGCTTTTACTTTCTGATTATTGGATGCATAAATCATTAATCCAGTTACCCGCCCCGCTAATTGAAAAGAATTTTTTAGGTGCTTTTTTTCAAGTTCCCCTACTATGGAAACATTGCTCCCTATGATGAAATCTGTTTTGTCGTCCACACATTCCTTTGGAAAGTTGTTCATAATACCGCCATCTGCGTAGAGTATTCCATTTATTTCAACAGGGCTGAAAACAGGTGTTAGTGCCGCCGAAGCTAAAAGCGGCCTAATCAATTCGCCCTCAGAAAACAACTTTTCCTTTCCTTTTAATAAATCGGTCGCAACTACATACAAGGATTTTTCCAAACTCTCAAATGAGTTCTTGGGAAAATAGCTTTTAAAGATATCGAAGTACCTTTCCGTATCTATAAATCCAGGTTTGCTGATAGCAAAAAAATTGTATTGAAATAAGGGTGTCTGTTTAAAAAACTCCAACATGTCTTTTTCGGAATTTCCGTTGGCATATAATGCCCCAACCAAAGCACCTACACTTGAGCCTGCAATAGTATTCGCTTCTATATCAAATTCTCGCATTGCTTTTATAAGGCCAATGTGTGCCATTCCTCTAATTCCCCCTCCCGAAAGAACCAATCCAATGTTTTTTGCCCCAATAATGTCAACTCCCATGATTTATATTGATTTAAAGCATCATAAAATTAGTTCCTTAAGGTCAAACCTAGCAACTTCAACGTGTTTTTTAAGACAATATTACCGACTATTGGGTCTGTAAAGCATTCAGATACAAGGTAATTTTACCATACATCGAACACTTGTTATTTTTAATCTATAGAATTCTAACGTGTTGATTTTCAAAACCGACCAGACAGTCGGTATGTTAAAATTGATGATTGTACACAAAAATTGTAATCAAGAATACCTGTTTTCGACCAAACTTGATAGACATATATGTCGTATGTTTATAGTATAAGCGGTAAATCTTGAAGAATACTTTCCAAAGAGAAACGGCAGTTTTAATATTCGCGAATTCCGCGATTGAGGATGCTCGTCTTAAAAACACGATGGCAAATCCGGATTTATTTCAGGCATTGACCAAGCGTACGCTTCAAATTGTCAGTGCATCTGGGTTGCCCTATTTCCACTTTACCGAAAAAGAACAACAAGGAACTTCCTTCGGCGAACGTTTTTCAAATGCCATTCAAACGGTTTATGGGAAAGGTTATAAAAATATCATAACAATCGGTAACGATAGCCCACAATTAAAAACCGCACATATTCTTGAAGCTGAACAACAGTTGCAATTGGGAAAAACCGTTCTTGGGCCTACCCTAGATGGGGGATTTTACTTGATGGGGCTTCATCACTCAAATTTTGACCCTAATCTTTTCAGAGAATTACCCTGGCAACGTTTTGGTCTTTTCAATAAGATATCAAAGCTAATTGCCAGTTATGATTCCCATTTGTTTAGACTGCCAGTCATGCAGGACCTTGATAATCGTGAAGATGTAAAGGTTTTGTTGAATTTTTCCAAGACACTTCCATTATCCCTTCTACTAATTGCAAGGGCAATGTTCAAAAAATATGTAAGCATTGCATCAAATAGTATTACTTTTTTTAGGGTATATGCTTTCACCATTCTTTATAACAAAGGCTCGCCCTTTCAGCTTTTCCAATCATAGTTTCTGGGGATTTTAAATTATTTTGAAATAAAATACTTATAGGTATTTTATTTGGCCCGTATTTTTTTCCCCTTACTCCGCAGCTATAGCTTGTAAAAATCAGCATTTTAAGTACAGTAAAACTTCTATACTAGATGGCCTACTGTAGGAACAGCAAAGTAATACTCACACAAAACAATTTAAAAACAACAAAATGGCAGATTCATATTATGACCCCAAAGACCTAAGAAAATTTGGTAAAATCACAGAGTGGAGCGAGGAGCTCGGAACAAAATTCTTTGATTATTATGGTAAGGTTTTCGAAGAAGGTGCACTAAGTGCTAGGGAAAAGTCTTTAATAGCACTGGCTGTGGCCCATGTGGTCAAATGTCCTTATTGCATAGATGCCTATACCAAGGATGGTTTGCAAAAGGGGATTACCAAAGAAGAAATGATGGAGGCCGTACATGCAGGGGCCGCTATAGAAAGTGGTGCCACATTGGTACATGGCGTACAAATGATGAATAAATACAACAAGTTGTCGATGTAACGCCCCCTGACCCCCAATCGGTAAATAAAATTAATGGGACGCTAAGCGCTTAGATATGAGAACACTTTGCTGTTAGAAATTAGATTAAATGTAGTACCTGTTTAGTGGTTTTTATAACCCAGTTAATACTGGTACTGAACACATAACATGCAAAAAGGAAAATCAATTTAATTGTTGCACGTAATAAGTTGTTGGGAAATACCTAACAACGAACAACGAACAACGAACAACAAAAAAATGGCTACAAAATCATTAAAAGCTAAAGGGGAGGATTTAGCACAGGTAAACAAACAATTGGAAATCTTAAACGGTGGGATTTTTGCAGATGGGGAGCTCCCGTATTTCAAGGACAAAATAGCTGAAATCGGACATTTTCCCCTTCGGCCCAGAAAGTTGGAGATTCTACAGATCAATGTAGGGTATATGTGCAACCAAGTTTGCGAACACTGTCATGTGGATGCCGGACCTGACCGTAAGGAAATCATGACCCGTGAAACGATGCAGCAGTGCTTAGAAGTCATTAAAAATACGGGGGCACATACCTTAGACCTAACAGGCGGGGCACCCGAGATGAATCCGGATTTTCGATGGTTTGTGGAAGAAGCTGCCAAAGCAGGCATCAAAGACTTTATCGTACGGTCTAATCTCACCATTATCCGTGCAAATAAAAAGTATCACGATTTACCTGACTTCTTTAAAAAACACAATGTCCATGTAATTTCATCTATGCCGCACTATACCCGTGGCAAAACGGACAAGCAACGTGGGGACGGGGTTTTTGATAAATCGATTAAAGCATTGCAAGAATTGAATGCAAGAGGTTACGGAATGCCCGGTAGCGATCTGCGATTAGATTTGGTCTACAATCCTTCTGGGGCGTATTTGCCAGGAGACCAAATGGCGATGGAAAAAGATTTTAAAAAGGCACTGGACGAAGATTTTGGCATTCAGTTTCATAATCTCTTTGCCATTACCAACCTGCCCATTGCCCGTTTCTTGGATTACCTCATCGCCTCTGAAAATTATGAGGATTATATGTATGCTTTGGTGGAAGCCTACAATCCAGCCGCGGTAGCCAACGTGATGTGCACCAATACCATTTCCATTAGTTGGGACGGCTGGTTGTACGATTGCGATTTTAACCAAATGCTCGACCTAAAGGTCGCTAGCAAGGTAAAACACATTAAGGATTATAACGAGGACATTCTAAATGATAGGAATATCATTATTTCTCAGCATTGTTACGGGTGCACTGCGGGTGCGGGAAGTAGTTGTCAGGGAACGGTGGCGTAGCGTAACTCAAACTTAGTTTAAAGGAAAGCTTTTACGAGTTACAAACTCGAGCGAGCGGGGGCATCAGTTTTTATATTTTTCGGAATAAAGGTTCCTCCAGTTTCTTATTGAAATGTATTAAGTCGGCTAATTTTAAATTGTTAAGCATAAGTCCAGAAAAGCCTGAATGTTTTAAAATTAATGAACAAACTAAAAAGTGAAGTTTATAAACTATATGATGCAATTCATATGCTTTTGGGTCATTTTCTATATCAAACGGAATTCTGCCATGTAAAAAATCATTTCTCATATTTATACATCTTTCATCGTCTTCGCTTAATTTGATGTTTAAAAGTTTGAAAGAAAGTAGTAAACTATCCTTATTGCCAACTTGATTTATTTGTTCTAATTTATTTAAAACCATTTTTTTGCTATTAAATTCAGATTCCGGAATTTCATCTACTATTTTTTTTAATTCCTTAATCGTAATACTAGCTTTCTTTTTTATTTTGAATGGATTTATCTTTTCTCCATTTTCTTCAATAATTATGTTTTTAACAGTTTCTAAAGCAACCGAATATGTTGAAGCTTTTATTTCTATTGGATATTGACAGCTTTCAGACATAATTCTAATAGCTCGAAATAGTCTTAAATCATTTAAACTTTTATTTACTAAATTTTCAAAAACTACTTTTTGTAAATAAGGTCTGATTTGACTTGTTTCCGATAATTGCCAATATATTTGTGGGTCTAATGCTGGAATTCCTGATATAGAATCTTCTAATTTTTTATAATGAAAAGCTATGACTTTCTCGAAACTAGGATTAGCGTACTTTAAAATAACTACTTCATCTCGAAATAGCTGACCACTAACAATACCAAAACAACAAATTATTTTTGAAGTGTAGTTTTCGAAATCATTACTTGTTAGGTTATCATAGTTTTCAATAACTAATGACTTAATTTCATTTACTTCATAGTCATAAACTCCAAATCGCTTATTATTTATTTTTATGGAAAAATAGCCTGCGACTCTTATTGAAGAACCAACATTGAAACCTTCTGATTCAATATATCTAATGGGGAAATTGTGAAATTTGGGTTTTGGAATAATTGCTCTATGTATTCCAGTTGAATTATCGAATGATTTAGATTTTAAATCTCTAATTTCTCCTGTAGAAGTAAAATCTTCACCTATTTTTAAGCTAATTGAACCCGCCCCATTATATGCAAT
>JBCCEC010000060.1:0-24076 GCA_039030475.1 Bacteroidota bacterium | reverse complement strand
TTGATTTTTATCTTGATTTTTCTTCTTTAAAAGTGCTAAAAATTCTTCATAATTACTACATTTAAACAACAAAGAACTTTAGCTATGAAAAAAGTTGTTTTTTCTTTCTGTTTTGTGATTATGGTATGTGTTGGTTTGTTATCCATGGATTCCTTACCCAATAGTATTTCATTTTCCCATACTTTCGATTTTAAGAAAAATAAGCTCGAAGAATATGACACAAAATATTCCGATTGTATTCAAGAAACCGACTTATCCCAATTTTCCTCGGTAGATATAAGTCAATTATTAAAGGAACGGCCTGTTTTGCTCAAGGAGATGGACAGATGTTTGAGCCAATATAAAAACACATTGGACAACACCATAAAAAATCTGAATACTTTAGATTCACATGAATTCTTACATAAAGAATACAAAAGAAGCAAGGATAAAATCAGTACCAATTCGCTGTCGGAAATAAAAACCTACTATCACCTTGGTATTATGCGTATATGCTATGAAAAAGACAAAGACTTGAATTTAATTTCTGGTGATAGTATTGTAAAAGCTTTAAACAAAAAAGACGGCAATTCTGCTGAAATGCCGCCCTCTCTATAAACTTTTTACGATACGTTATCTGTTTTCTACCTTGGTAAAAGACCGCAGGTTTTCGCCTATGTAGACTTGTCTTGGTCTTCCTATAGGTTCACCTCTCAAACGCATTTCTCTCCATTGTGCAATCCAGCCAGGCAATCTGCCCAAAGCAAACATTACCGTAAACATTTCTGTTGGGATTCCCAATGCGCGATAGATAATCCCAGAATAGAAATCAACATTTGGATATAATTTTCTCTTTACGAAGTACTCGTCTTCTAAAGCTTCTTTTTCCAGACCTTTGGCAATATCCAAAATAGGGTCTTGTATTCCTAGATTCCCCAAAACTTCATCTGCAGATTTTTTGATGATCTTAGCCCTAGGATCGAAATTTTTGTATACTCTATGCCCAAAGCCCATCAATCTAAACGGGTCATCTTTATCCTTGGCCTTGGCCATATATTTTTTGGTATCACCGCCATCAGCTTGAATCGCTTCCAGCATTTCCAAAACTGCCTGATTGGCACCACCATGAAGTGGGCCCCACAACGCGGATATACCCGCTGAGAGCGAAGCAAAAAGGCCGGCATGTGAGGAACCTACAATACGCACTGTAGAAGTGGAACAGTTTTGCTCGTGGTCTGCATGCAAAATCAATAGTTTATCCAATGCATCAATGGCTATTGAATCCCTTTTGTACTCCTGATTGGGTTTTTTAAACATCATCTTATGAATGTTTTCTACATATCCCAAACTATCGTCACCATAATCCAATGGCAATCCTTTCTTCTTTCGCTGCGCCCATGCCACCAATACCGGGAACTTGGCCAAAATACGAACGATAGAGTTATACATTGCCGTTTCGGAAGAGACATCTACCGATGTTGGATTGAAAGCGACCAAAGCGCTTGTCAATGATGATAACACACCCATAGGGTGCGCTGATTTTGGAAACCCATCCAAAATCTTCTTCATTTCCTCGTCTACTTGTGATTCTTCTTTTATGTCATTATGGAAATTGGTAAGCTGTTCTTGATTAGGCAATTCACCAAAGATTAAAAGATAGGCTACTTCCAGAAAATCAGCTTTCTCCGCTAAATCCTCTATGGCATAACCCCTATAACGCAATATGCCTTTTTCCCCGTCCAAGAAAGTAATGGCACTTTCACAAGAGCCCGTATTCTTATACCCAGGGTCAATGGTCACCATGCTACTCACTGCCCGTAGTGTTTTAATATCTATAGCAAGTTCGTCCTCAGTGCCTTTTATAACTGGGAATTCATATCTTTTACCTTCATACTCGAGTATAGCTTTATCCGACATTGTATAATTTAAGAGTTTAATAAAAATAGAAAGGGGAAATTACGAAAAAGCACAGCCATTAACAATTTATGCTGTTTATTTCTATACCTACAAAAACACAAATAAATGTTAAGTAACAGCTCGACTAGCTCTTGTCGAAATTGTATAAGTACTTGTAATAATTATCTACAGATTTTGCCCAAGTAAAACGCTTTTTCTTGGCTGCAGCTTGTATTTTTTTCCAAGTGGGCTTATCATTCGCATAAACATCCAATGCCAAGTCAAAGGAATCCAACATACTTGTAATTTTCTCTTCATACGTATCCCCATCAAAACTAAACCCTGTCTTTAAATGTGAAACAGTATCCTTTAATCCTCCCGTATGATGTACCAAACATGGGTTGCCGTTGCGCATGGCCAGCATCTGACTTATTCCACAGGGCTCAAAAAGACTAGGCATAAAATAAAGGTCTGATTCCAAATAAATAGAATCTATAAGATTCTCTGATTGACCGTTTGTGAAAATAAAATTCTTATGCTCGTAACTTAATTTCCTGAAAAGCTCTTCATATTCGGGTGCACCTGTTCCCAAGAGCATAAAAATGCCATTTACTTTTTTCAATTTCTCTAGAATGGCGACAAAAGCTTCTGGCGAACGTCTAAAAAAATAAAACTTCTGTTCCGTTAGCCTAGCCACACTAGATGCAATGAATTTGGGCCTCTCGTCCACAAACTCCATTATTTTTTCACCTGTATGTGCCAGAAAATCCGCTTTATATTTTTTAGATTCTTCTTGCAGCCATCTAAAAAGTGCTTTTACGGTGTTTCTATAAATCAGTCCCTTTTCTTCTTTATTGATATTTTTATAATTACATCCGTTCAAAATACCAAAGAGCCTACCTTCTTCATCTGCTTTGAGCAAATCTTTTTCAAGGCCTTCTCCTCCAATAAATTCTGGCGGAGAACTTGGCAATAATACATCTTCCTTGTAGGATGGCGAAACCGTGTGCACTGCATCTGCAAAACGAATTCCCACTGCCATTAAATTGATACAATCTTGGTATCTATAATCCATCAAGGACATATAATCAAAATCAACATTGGGGAACCAATTTTTTACCGAAGAGTAATTGTCCGCAAATGGCCGAATTCCCTGAATGGCCAGATTATGAATACTATATATTGTACGGATGTCCTTAAGGCTTTTATAGTTTTCATGGTACTCCCTTAAAAATAAAAGCAAACTTGAATGCCAGTCGTGTAGATGGATAATATCCAGTTGCCCAAAAGCTCCTTTTTTAATGGCTTCAGCTACCGCAGTGCAAAAAATAAAATATTTTATGGCATCAGTATAAAAGGGCTCTTCTGGATCATTATGATAGATGTGCGCTATATCACCGGCTTCAATCTCTGGATGGTGAAGTACGTAATGGACAATGTTGGAAAACTCTTTTTTAGGTTTTACCTCATAAAGTTCTGCATTGTAGGTAAGACCCCGTAGGCTAAATTTTAGGTCTGTTTTAAAAAGACCATCTTTATGGAGTCTACTGTAAGAAGGGACTATTACATGCACCTTATCGCCGCGTTCAGAAATCTGTCTTGGAACATCCCTGACCACATCTCCCATTCCCCCTGCTTTACAATTGGCTAAGGCGTCATTCTCGGCCGCGACAAAAAGAAAATTGTTCATTAAGTTAGTTTTGATAAGTTACGTTTGGTTTATTCTATTAAGTTAGCCAAAGTTTATTACGAAGACAAAAAAAAGCCTTTCTTGGATAAGAAAGGCTTAATTGTATGCTAAAAAATCTTTATCAATTACTTTACCTTGAACGCTTTTTCTTTTGGATAGTACGCGGTGCTTCCCAACTCTTCTTCAATTCGTAACAATTGGTTGTATTTTGCCATTCTATCACTTCTTGAAGCAGAACCCGTCTTTATCTGTCCTGTATTCAAAGCTACTGCCAAATCGGCTATGGTATTGTCTTCTGTTTCTCCAGAACGATGTGACATTACAGAAGTGTATCCCGCATTTTTTGCCATATTTACGGCTGCGATAGTTTCGCTAAGTGTTCCTATTTGGTTTACCTTGATCAAGATTGAATTGGCGATACCATTTTCAATTCCCCTAGATAATCTTTCCACGTTTGTTACGAATAAATCGTCTCCTACCAATTGTACTTTGTCACCGACTTTATCCGTCAACATTTTCCAACCGTCCCAATCGTTTTCATCCATACCATCTTCTATGGATATAATTGGATATTTACCACATAAATCGGCAAGGTATTGTGCTTGCTCTTCAGACGTTCTGATAACTCCTTTATCTCCTTCGAACTTGGTGTAATCGTATTTACCATCCACATAAAACTCGGCAGAAGCACAATCCAAAGCAATCATTACATCATCACCTAATTTATATCCGGCTTTTTCAACAGCTTTTCCAATAGTGTCCAAAGCGTCTTCTGTACCACCTTCTAAAGTTGGTGCAAATCCACCTTCATCCCCGACCGCAGTGCTCAGTCCTCTGTCATGCAATACTTTCTTTAGATTATGGAAAATTTCGGTACCCATCTGCATGGAATGACTAAAGTCATTTGCTTTAACGGGCATAATCATAAACTCTTGGAAAGCAATGGGAGCATCGGAGTGTGAACCTCCATTTATGATATTCATCATAGGCACTGGCAAAGTGTTGGCACTAACGCCACCTACATATCTGTACAAAGGCATTCCCAATTCGTTTGCTGCAGCTTTTGCCGCTGCAAGTGACACTCCCAAAATTGCATTTGCACCTAATTTGGATTTGTTTGGAGTTCCGTCCAAAGCGATCATGGTTTCATCTATGTAATTTTGCTCAAAAACAGAAGTTCCCACCAATTCTTCAGCAATAGTTGTATTGACATTGTTTACGGCGTTACCAACGCCTTTTCCCATAAACGAATCTCCTCCATCCCTTAACTCAACAGCTTCGTGTTCCCCTGTAGATGCACCAGAAGGTACTGCAGCTCTGCCCAAAATACCGTTTTCGGTAACGACGTCTACTTCTACTGTAGGATTACCTCTAGAGTCTAAAATTTGTCTTGCGTGTATGTTAATAATAATACTCATGTGTACTTGTTGTTTATGGTTGAAATTAATTCAGCGAAGATACAAAAGGAGACTCTTTATGCTTCATGACAAGAGTCATAAAAACGCATATAATAACCTAAAAATAAACTATAACGTTTTAGAGACTATTTTGAAATATGTCAATTATTTTTTTATGCCCCTTTTGCGCCCTTCGCCGTTAAAATTTTAGATCGTAGCTAAGGCTATGTTCGAAAATTTTGCCTAAAAGTGCATAAAAAATGAACTATAAAAATTCTAATCACACATTCCGAAACAGTCTCTTAGTTACGACCAGTTTTTATAGCATCAAAAAATTGGTCGAACAAATAGTCGGCATCATGCGGTCCCGGGCTTGCTTCTGGATGGTATTGAACAGAAAACACCTTTTTATCTTTCATTTTTATTCCCGCAACGGTATCATCGTTTAAATGTAAATGGGTTATCTCTAAGGCCGAATTTGACTCAGTCTCTTCCCTATTTACGGCAAAACCATGATTTTGAGAAGTTATCTCTCCTTTTCCGGTAACCAGGTTAAGAATTGGATGGTTGATGCCCCTATGCCCATTGTGCATTTTATATGTTGAAACGCCATTGGCCAGTGCCAGTACCTGATGCCCCAAACATATCCCAAATAATGGTTTATTGGATGTAATCATCTTCTTCGTTGCAGAAATAGCATCTGTCAACGGTTCTGGATCTCCGGGTCCGTTGGATATAAAGTAACCATCTGGGTTCCATTTTTCCATTTCCTCAAATGGCGTATTGTACGGAAACACCTTTATGTAAGCGCCTCTTTTTGCCAAGTTTCTTAGAATATTCTTTTTAATTCCAATATCCAATGCTGATATTTTATACTCGGAGTTTTCATCACCAAAATAATACGGCTGGGCAGTGGACACTTTAGAGGAGAGTTCTAAACCTTCCATGCTGGGCACTTCTGCCAATTCCTTTTTCAACTCATCGATTTCATCAACGCGAGTGGAGATCAAGGCATTCATGGCACCGTTATCACGAATGTAGCTTACCAAAGCCCTTGTATCTACATCTGAAATTGCAAAAAGATTGTTTTGGTCCAAAAATTCCAACAAGCTCATATTGGCACTGGGCCTTGAATACTCGTAGCTAAAATTTTTACAGATAAGTCCGGCTATTTTAACTGAATCAGATTCCACTTCATCTGCATTGGTACCATAATTTCCAATATGTGCATTGGTGGTCACCATTAATCGTCCAAAATAGGATGGGTCGGTGAAGATTTCTTGATATCCTGTCATTCCAGTATTGAAACATACTTCCCCTACGGCGGTACCTTCCTTGTTTCCTATGGCCTTGCCATAAAAAATAGTACCATCTGCCAGTAATACTAGTGCTCTTTTCTTTGAGTGATACTTCATTTATTTGTGAATTTCGATTTGACAAAAAAACATAAAAAAAGGATAAGTTTTCACTTATCCTTTCTTTACTAATACAATAGTTAATAACATCTTTTATTCTTCTGAATCATCAGTAGTTTTTGTCTCCGCCACTGGAGCGACAGCTTCAACTTTCTTACCTCCGCCCCTTCTACTTCTTCTTGTAGTTTTCTTGGCAGGTTTTCCAGCGTTATAGATTTCGTTAAAGTCTACCAACTCGATCATTGCCATGTCCGCGTTATCACCAAGACGATTACCCAACTTTATAATTCTTGTGTATCCTCCTGGTCTATCGCCAACCTTCTCTGCAACTGTTCCAAAAAGTTCGGTAACCGCTTCTTTACTTCTAAGATTGCTAAATACAATCCTTCTGTTGTGCGTACCCTTTTCGGTAGTTTGATTGTTATCGGTTTTAGACTTGGTAATCAACGGCTCTACAAATTGCTTCAAAGCTTTTGCCTTGGCAACTGTTGTGTTGATTCTTTTATGCTCTATTAGGGAACATGCCATGTTGGCCAACATTGCTTTTCTGTGCGCTGCCGTTCTCCCTAAATGATTAAACTTTTTTCCGTGTCTCATGTTTTTGTTTTATCATCTTGCTTCCAAATCCCAATAGCTATCGAGAGAGCAAAATATGATTATTTAATCTTTGTCCAATTTATATTTGGATAAGTCCATCCCAAATTGAAGGCCTTTGTTGATAACCAACTCTTCTAATTCGGTCAATGATTTCTTTCCAAAGTTTCTAAACTTCATTAAGTCGTTCTTATTGAAGGATACCAAATCTCCCAACGTATCCACTTCGGCAGCTTTAAGACAGTTCAATGCCCTAACGGACAAATCCATATCTACCAATTTGGTCTTCAACAATTGACGCATGTGCAATGATTCCTCATCGTACGTTTCTGTTTGCGCAATTTCATCGGCTTCCAATGTAATACGCTCATCAGAAAACAACATAAAGTGATGAATCAAAACCTTAGCAGCTTCGGTCAATGCATCTTTAGGGTGAATAGAACCATCCGTTACGATTTCGAAAACCAATTTTTCGTAATCCGTCTTTTGTTCAACCCTAAAGTTTTCTATACTATATTTTACGTTCTTAACGGGAGTGTAAACAGAATCTACGGCAATGCTACCTATAGGCGCATTGGATTTCTTATTCTCCTCGGCAGGAACGTAACCTCTTCCTTTTTCAATAATAACCTCTAGGTTAATACTTACTTTGGAATTCATGTTACAAATAACCAAATCTGGATTGAGCACTTGATAACCAGAGATGAATTTTTGGAAATCTCCAGCGGTCAATTGTTCTTTTCCACTTACCGAAACAGAAACTGTTTCGCTCTCAACATCATCTATCTGTCTTTTGAAGCGAACTTGTTTAAGGTTCAAAATCATTTCTGTAACGTCTTCTACAACGCCAGGAATGACAGAGAATTCATGTTCAACTCCATCGATACGCACAGAAGTAATTGCAAAACCTTCCAAAGAGGAAAGTAAAACTCTTCTTAACGCATTTCCAACTGTTAATCCATAACCAGGTTCCAAAGGGCGAAATTCAAATTTCCCTTCGAAATCTGTAGAATCAATCATTATAACTTTATCGGGCTTCTGAAAATTAAGTAATGCCATATTGGATTAATGTTGATTTTATTTAGAGTATAACTCGACGATTAATTGTTCCTTGATATTTTCAGGAATCTGCATTCTTTCTGGGATAGCTACGAAAGCACCTTCCTTCTTTTCAGAATTCCATGTAATCCATTCGTAAACACTGCTATTATTATCCAAAGAATCCTGTATTGCTTGAACGGACTTGGATTTCTCTCTTACTCCAACAACATCACCTGGCTTTAATGAGTAAGACGGTATGTTAACGATTTCGCCGTTCACGGTGATATGTCTGTGGGAAACCAATTGTCTAGCACCACTTCTTGAAGGAGAAAGTCCCATTCTGTAAACAACATTGTCTAGACGCGACTCGCACAACTGAAGTAAAACTTCACCTGTTACTCCCTTACTACGGTTAGCTTTCTTAAATAGATTTCTAAACTGCTTTTCCAAGATACCGTAAGTGTACTTGGCTTTTTGCTTCTCCATTAACTGGATTGCATATTCAGATTTCTTTCCACGGCGTCTGTTGTTACCGTGCTGTCCTGGAGGGTAACTCTTCTTTTCGAAGGCTTTATCGTCTCCGAAAATCGCTTCTCCAAATTTTCTAGCGATTTTTGATTTTGGTCCTGTGTATCTTGCCATCTTCTTTTAAATTGAAAAGTGCGACTATGAATTAAGGCTTATCCTTCGATAATCTATACTGCACTTTCGTGAAGACCCTATAATGGGCCGATTTATAAATATGATTATTAAACTCTTCTTCTTTTAGGAGGTCTGCAACCGTTGTGTGGCATTGGTGTAACATCAACTATTTCCGTTACTTCTATTCCAGCATTGTGAATGGAACGAATAGCAGACTCTCTGCCATTTCCCGGTCCTTTTACGTAAACCTTTACTTTTCTTAGTCCTGCTTCATGTGCAATCTTTGCACAATCTTCAGCAGCTACCTGAGCTGCATAAGGAGTGTTCTTTTTAGAGCCTCTAAATCCCTGCTTACCAGCAGATGACCAAGAAATTACATCTCCTTTTTTATTGGTCAAAGAGATAATAATATTATTGAACGAAGCGGTTACGTGTGCCTCGCCAGTAGATTCTACTACAACCTTGCGTTTCTTAGCTGTTTTAGTACTTGTTTTTGCCATTTATATTAGTATTTAGTATTAAGTAGTTAGTATTTAGTCTTATCCTTGGCGGAATAGCAGTGAACGCTAACTCACTACTCAATACTGTTAACCCAATACTTATTTACAGATTATTTAGTTGCTTTTTTCTTGTTAGCAACTGTTTTACGCTTTCCTTTTCTTGTCCTAGAGTTGTTCTTGGTACGCTGACCTCTAAGCGGCAATCCTGATCTATGACGAATTCCACGGTAGCAACCAATATCCATCAATCGTTTGATGTTCAATTGCGTTTCCGAACGAAGTTCACCTTCTATGGTATAAGATGAAACAGCTTCCCTAATTCTTCCTATTTCGTCGTCACTCCAATCAGAAACTTTGGTATCCACACTTACTTGGGCTTTTTCCAAAATTTCTTCTGCCCTACTTTTACCAATTCCGTAAATGTAGGTAAGTGAAATAACTCCACGCTTTTGTTTAGGTATATCTACACCTGCGATTCTTGCCATAATTACCCTTGTCTTTGTTTAAATCTAGGATTCTTTTTGTTGATTACGTATAACCTGCCTTTTCTGCGAACTATCTTGCATTCGGCGCTTCTCTTCTTTATTGATGCTCTTACTTTCATCGTATTAGTATCTGTAAGTAATTCTTGCTTTTGTTAAATCGTATGGGCTCATTTCTAACTTCACCTTATCCCCTGGAAGTAATTTTATATAATGCATGCGCATTTTCCCAGAGATATGTGCGGTAACCACATGCCCATTTTCTAATTCCACCCGAAACATAGCATTTGATAATGCTTCTATAATTGTTCCGTCCTGTTCTATTGCTGGCTGCTTTGCCATATTATTTAGTTGTTTGTTGTTCGTTGTTCGTTGCTGATTTCACTAGCAACTATCAACCATTAACTAACCTATGCTACTTTTCTGTTTTTTCCGGTCTTCATTAAACCGTCATAATGTCTATTCAACAAATAAGAATTTACTTGCTGTACCGTATCAATTGCAACACCGACCATGATCAATAACGATGTCCCTCCAAAAAAGAGTGCCCAACCTGCCTGAACATCCATTAATTTTACAACTACTGCAGGTAAAACTGCCAATAGTGCAAGAAAAACTGAACCAGGAAGTGTTATCAACGACATAATTTTATCCAAATAATCACCTGTTTCTTTTCCAGGTCGTATTCCTGGAATAAAACCACCACTTCTTTTTAAATCATCAGCCATTTTGTTTGTAGGAACTGTAATCGCCGTATAGAAATATGTGAAGATGATAATCAAAACTGCAAAAAGTATATTATAAGCCAATCCAAAAATATCAGCGAATTGTACTTCCATCCATTGGCCTACAGCTGTATTGTTGAATGTTTTCCCAATTAAATTTGGTGCAAACATTATAGCTTGTGCAAAAATGATAGGCATTACACCAGACGCATTCAGCTTTAGCGGGATATATTGTCTAGACCCCATAATGTTTTTCTCATATCCGCCAGAAGCCGTCCTTCTCGCATATTGAACTGGAATCTGTCTTACTGCCATTACTAAAAGTACACTGGCCAAAATAACCAAGAACCAGATGATAACCTCGATTAGCATAAACATGATACCACCAGTATTATTGGTCGTTCTTGAAATAAATTCTTGAACAAATGACTGTGGCATGGTTGCAATGATACCAATCATAATCAATAAAGAAATACCATTTCCGATACCTTTATCCGTAATCTTTTCTCCTAACCACATCGCAAAAACACATCCAGTAACCAAGATGATTACCGCTGGTATTATAAAATCCAGTCCTTTACCCAAAACAAAAGCGCTGTCGGGAACACCCAATGCACCTAAACCAAACAAATATGCTGGAGCTTGAACAATACATATGGCTATGGTCAACCACCGGGTAATTTGATTAATAGTCTTTCTGCCACTTTCTCCCTCCTTCTGTAGTTTTTGAAGATAAGGAATAGCAATACCCATTAACTGCACTACGATCGAAGCAGAGATGTAAGGCATAATACCTAAAGCAAATACAGAAGCATTGGCAAAGGCACCTCCTGTAAACGCGTTAAGAATACCCAAAATACCTTGTTCTGTATTTGAAGTCAATTGTGCCAATTGTGAGGTATCGATACCTGGAAGTACAACCTGTGCACCAAAGCGATATACTAATAACAAACCTAATGTTATCAGGATACGTTGCCTTAGCTCTTCTATCTTCCAAATGTTTGATATGGTCTCGACTACTTTCTTCATGCTATTTCCTTATAAACTTATTGCTTCTCCTCCTGCGGCTTCGATAGCTGCTTTAGCAGAAGCTGTAAATTTATGTACTGAAATTTTTAGGGATGCCTTCAACTCACCATTACCTAAAATTTTCACTAAATCGTTCTTACCTGCCAATCTATTTTCAACAAGTGTTTCCAAAGTGACTTCTTTTTTCACTACACCGTTGTCCACCAACTCCTGTAGTTTATTAAGATTGATACCCTGGTATTCTTTCCTATTGATATTTTTGAAACCAAACTTGGGAACTCTTCGTTGCAAAGGCATTTGACCTCCTTCGAAACCAATCTTTTTGGAGTAACCAGATCTAGACTTGGCACCTTTATGTCCTCTTGCAGAAGTGCCCCCTTTTCCAGAACCTTCTCCTCTACCCAATCGTTTTCCGTCTCTGTTTACAGCGCCTTCTGCTGGTTTAAGATTATGTAAATCCATTTACCGTTATATTTTAAGCTTCCTCAGTGGAAACCAAGTGTTTTACCTTATTTATCATTCCAAGGATATTAGGCGTTGCATCATGCTCAACAACATGCCCAATTTTACGCAGACCTAAAGCTTCCAAAGTTCTTTTTTGATTTTGGGTTCTTTTGATAGCGCTCTTTACTTGTTTAACTTTAATTTTCGACATAATATCCTCTATATTTATCCCTTAAAGACTTTTTCCAAAGAAATACCTCTTTGATTTGCTACAGTTTGAGCACCTCTTAATTGTAAAAGGGCATCAAAAGTTGCCTTAACAACGTTATGTGGATTGGAAGAACCTTGGGATTTTGATAAAACATCGTGTACACCAACTGCTTCCAATACGGCTCTAACGGCTCCACCTGCAATAACCCCTGTACCGGTTGATGCCGGTTGAATATAAACTCGGGCACCACCGTACTTCCCTTTTTGTTCGTGGGGAAGTGTTGCTTTGTTAAGCGGAATCCTAACCAAATTCTTCTTTGCGTCTTCAATAGCTTTAGCAATTGCCGTTGCAACTTCTTTTGATTTTCCTAAACCATGACCTACTACTCCATTCTCATCTCCAACAACTACAATTGCCGAAAACCCGAATGCTCTACCACCTTTTGTGACTTTAGTAACCCTTTGGACTCCCACCAAACGATCTTTCAACTCCAGTCCACCTGGCTTAACTGTTTCTACGTTTTTGTATTTCTGGTACATAGTATATTAGAATTTAAGTCCGGCTTCCCTTGCTCCTTCAGCCAATGATTTTACTCTACCGTGGTAAAGGTTTCCACCTCTATCAAAAGCTACGGTTTCAACACCCAGCTTTTGTGCTTTTTCCGCAATTGACTTACCCACTTGGGCAGCAATCTCGGTCTTTGTTCCTTTTGCCTCAACTCCTTTATCACGTGATGATGCTGCGGCCAATGTAACCCCGTTCTCATCATTGATCAATTGAGCATATATCTCTTTATTACTTCTGAAAACAGACAGTCTTGGTCTTGCTTCAGTACCAGCAGAAACTTTTCGTATTCTTCTTCTGATTCGTAATTTTCTTTCCGTTTTAGATAATCCCATCGTACTGTTAATTATGCTGATTTACCTGCTTTTCTTCTTAATTGCTCACCAACAAACTTGATTCCTTTTCCTTTGTAAGGTTCAGGCTTACGGAAAGCTCTGATTTTGGCGGCAACTTGACCTACCAATTGTTTGTCATGTGAAGTCAATTTTACAATAGGGTTCTTCCCTTTTTCAGAAATAGTTTCAATTTTCACCTCTGGTGCAACATTCAAAACAATATTGTGTGAGAAACCTAAAGCTAAATCCAATTTTTGACCTTGGTTACTGGCCCTGTATCCAACTCCGACCAATTCCAATTCTTTTGTCCATCCTTTAGAGACACCATCAACCATATTGTTCACCAAAGAACGATATAGTCCATGCTTCGCTTTGTGCTCCTTTGAATCAGAAGGACGAGCTATATGAACGTTTCCATCCTCAACTTTTATAGCAACCCCTGAAAATTCTTGGGAAAGCTCTCCCAACTTACCTTTTACGGTAACCATATTTTCGTTCACCTCTACAGTGACACCTTCTGGTATTGCAACTGGATTGTTACCTATTCTAGACATTTCTTTTCTCTTTACTCAATTAATAAACGTAGCACAATACTTCGCCACCTACGTTATCCTGCTTTGCTTGCTTGCTCGTCATAACACCATGTGATGTTGAAACAATAGCAACACCCAACCCGTTAAGCACCCGTGGCAATTCATCTGAACCTGCATACTTACGCAGCCCAGGTTTACTTACCCTTTGTAATTTCTTTATTACAGGCTCTTTGGTAAACTTGTCATATTTCAAGGCAATCTTAATATTTCCTTGGACTTTGTTATCCTCGAACTTGTAGCTCAAAATATATCCTTGATCGAACAATATTTTGGTAATCTGTCTTTTAAGATTGGAAGCAGGAATATCTACCACCCTATGACCGGCGCTACTAGCGTTTCTAATTCTGGTCAAATAATCTGAAATTGGATCTGTAAGCATTTCTTTTCTTTATCTGTTTACCAACTCGCTTTTTTAACACCTGGAATCAAGCCTTGGTTGGCCATTTCCCTAAAAGTAACCCTGGATATACCAAATGTTCTCATATATCCTCTTGGTCTACCAGTCAATTTGCAACGATTGCGCATACGTACCGGAGATGCATTTTTAGGAAGTTTCTGCAAAGCTTCGTAATCACCAGCCTCTTTTAAAGCCTTTCTCTTTTCTGCATACTTTGCAACCATTTTAGCCCTTTTTACCTCACGGGCCTTCATTGATTCTTTAGCCATATTAGTTCTTTTTAAAGGGTAGTCCCAATTGGGTTAATAATGATTTTGCTTCTTTATCTGTATCGGCAGAAGTAACAAATGTGATATCCATTCCGTTAATTCTGTTGATTTTGTCAATATTTATCTCTGGGAAGATAATCTGTTCGGTAACTCCAAGATTGTAATTACCTCTACCATCAAAACCAGTAGCTCTTATACCTTGAAAATCACGTACCCTTGGAAGTGCAGAAGTAATCAATCTATCAAGAAATTCATACATACGCTCTCCTCTTAGTGTCACTTTAGCACCAATGGGCATGCCTTTTCTTAATTTGAAGGTAGCAACATCCTTTTTGGATATTGTGGCAACTGCTTTTTGTCCGGTTATATTGGTCAACTCATCTACAGCATGGTCGATAAGCTTTTTGTCAGAAACTGCAGCACCAACTCCGCGGCTAACTACAATTTTTTCCAATTTAGGAACCTGCATTACATTTTTGTAACCGAATTCTTCCGATAGCGCTTTTACAACACGCTCCTTATATTCTGATTTTAATCTTGGAATGTAACTCATAACTAAATTACTTCATTGGATTTTTTGGAAAACCTAACTTTTTTTCCATCTCTCACTTCAAAACCTACTCTTGTGGTCTCTCCCGATTTAGAATCGATTAAAGAAAGATTGGAAATGTGAATAAAAGCTTCCTTTTTTACAATTCCTCCCTGAGGATTATTTGCACTTGGCTTTTCATGTTTGGAAACCATGTTGGCGCCTTCCACGATAGCTTTGTTTTTTTCACGATCAACCTTAAGCACTTTACCTTCAGTTCCTTTATGGTCACCTGCGGTTATCTTTACGGTATCTCCTGTTTTAATTTTCAACTTCATCTTGATATTTCTTTTAAAGTACCTCTGGAGCTAGTGAAACTATCTTCATGAACTGCTTATCCCTAAGCTCTCTGGCAACAGGGCCAAAAACCCTTGTTCCCCTCATTTCACCCGTAGGATTCAATAACACACAGGCATTATCGTCAAAACGAATATAAGAACCGTCAGGTCTCCTTACTTCTTTTTTTGTACGCACTACAACAGCTGTTGAAACAGAACCTTTTTTGACTGTTCCATTTGGTGAAGCTTCCTTAACGGTGACAACGATTTTATCACCCAACGAAGCATACCTTCTTTTTGTTCCCCCAAGGACACGGATAGTCAAAACTTCCTTTGCTCCTGTATTGTCTGCAACCTTTAATCTTGATTCTTGCTGTAACATAATTATTTAGCTCTTTCAAGGATTTCAACCAATCTCCAGCATTTTGTCTTGCTCAATGGTCTGGTTTCCATTATTTTAACGGTATCACCTTCGTTGCAATCATTCTTTTCATCATGGGCAACATACTTCTTGGTCTTCAAAACGAACTTACCGTACATAGGGTGCTTAACTCGCTTTACCTCGGCAACCACAATAGATTTCTCCATTTTGTTGCTGGTAACAACCCCTATTCTTTCTTTTCTTAAATTTCTTTTTTCCATAAGGCAAAACCAATTATTGTAATTCCCTTTTAGTTATTTCTGTTGCAAGTCGTGCTACCGTCCTTCTCGTTTTTCTTATCTGTAGAGGATTTTCCAGAGGAGTTACTGTGTGCGCCATCTTCAAATCAGCGTGTTGCTTTTTGAACTCGGACAATCTCTCCTTTAGCTCTTCAATTGAAAGTTCTTTTATCTCTGACTGTTTCATCTTTCTTCTCAATTAAATATTAAGCGGAATAATCCCTTGCTACGATAAACTTAGTTTTAACCGGAAGCTTTTGAGCAGCAAGCCTTAATGCCTCTTTTGCAATGTCCATAGGAACACCGGCAACTTCAAACATGATTCTTCCCGGCTTAACTACAGCTACCCAATACTCAGGAGCACCTTTACCTTTACCCATACGTACTTCCAAAGGCTTTTTAGTGATAGGCTTGTCTGGGAATATCTTAATCCACAATTGACCTTGCCTTTTCATATACCTTGTCGCAGCAATACGTGCAGCCTCTATCTGACGGGAAGTAATGAAGTGTGAGTCCAAAGACTTGATACCGAACATTCCATTGGAAAGCTGGTGTCCTCTTTGGGAATTCCCTTTCATACGCCCCTTCTGGGCTTTACGAAATTTTGTTCTTTTTGGCTGTAACATTTTACCTTTACTTTATCTTATTACTTTCTACGACGTTGTGGCTTCTTACCATCTCTTTTGTCGCCTTTTCCTTGACCTTTGGACAATCCTACTAATGGGGAAAGCTCTCTCTTACCATAAACCTCACCTTTCATGATCCAAACTTTAATTCCCAATCTTCCGTAAGTTGTATGCGCTTCATGCAAAGCATAATCTACATCAGCACGAAACGTTGATAATGGAATTCTTCCTTCCTTGTAAGATTCGGAACGTGCCATTTCAGCTCCGTTCAAACGTCCAGAAATCTGAATTTTGATTCCTTCGGCATTCATACGTATTGCAGCCGCAACAGCCATTTTGATGGCACGTCTGTATGAAATCCTGCTCTCAATCTGTCTTGCCACACTCGCAGCGACCAAATTGGCATCAAGCTCAGGTCTCTTTATTTCATGAATATTAATCTGAACCTCTTTGTTGGTAATTTTCTTAAGTTCTTCCTTAAGTTTATCAACTTCCTGTCCACCCTTTCCAATAATAATACCAGGTCTAGCCGTGGTAATCGTAATGGTGATCAATTTTAAGGTTCTCTCTATAATTACCCTGGACACACTGGCCTTTGCCAAACGTGCATGGATATATTTTCTGATTTTATCATCCTCAGCCAGCTTATCGCCGTAATCATTACCACCGTACCAGTTGGATTCCCATCCCCTGATGATTCCTAAGCGATTTCCTATCGGATTGGTCTTTTGTCCCATATTATACTCTAGCTTTGAACGTTGTTATTAGCTTCCAAAATCATGGTAACATGGTTGGAACGTTTTCTAATTCTATGTGCTCTTCCTTGTGGTGCAGGACGTAGTCTTTTCAACATCGTTCCACCGTCCACACGGATTTCCTTTATGATAAGGTCAGCATCTTCAATGTTAGCTTCCTCATTCTTAGCTTCCCAGTTAGCAATAGCTGAAAGCAACAATTTCTCTATCTTTCTTGAAGCTTCTTTAGGGTTGAACCTTAAAATTGCAAGTGCCATCTCAACCTGCTTTCCTCTAACCAAGTCAGCGACCAAACGCATTTTTCTTGGTGAAGTTGGGCAATTGTTCAACTTGGCAATAGCAAGCTGCTTCTTTTCTTCTTTTAACCTTTCGGCCATTTGTCTTTTACGAACTCCCATAGCTTACTTACTTTTTACCTTTGTTTTTAGCTCCTGCATGACCCCTAAAAGATCGTGTAGGTGAAAATTCCCCAAGTTTGTGACCTACCATGTTTTCTGTTACATAAACAGGAACAAATTGCCTCCCGTTGTGCACCGCTATGGTCTGTCCTACGAAATCCGGTGTTATCATTGAGGCTCTTGACCATGTTTTGATAACCGATTTCTTACCTGAATCTATATTGTTCTGGACTTTCTTTTCCAGACTATGATGAACGTAAGGTCCTTTTTTTAATGAACGTGCCATTTACTTTTTCTTTTATTTCTTTCTACGTTCTATGATATATCTATTGGTGTCTTTAGTCTTGGAACGAGTTCTAAATCCTTTAGCAGGAATACCGTTCTTAGATCTTGGATGACCACCGGAAGCTCTACCTTCACCACCTCCCATTGGGTGATCAACAGGGTTCATTGCTACTGGTCTAGTTCTTGGCCTTCTACCTAACCATCTGCTTCTACCTGCTTTACCAGATACCAACAATTGGTGGTCAGAATTGGAAACAGCTCCAATAGTAGCCAAACAATTGGCCAAAATCATACGCGTTTCACCGGATGGCAGTTTAATCGTGACGAATTTTCCATCCTTGGCCATTAGTTGTGCAAAAGTACCTGCACTTCTTGCCATCACAGCTCCTTGACCAGGCCTTAGCTCAATACATGAAATAATAGTACCCAATGGAATCTCACTTAAAGGAAGTGCATTTCCAATTTCAGGGGCGGATTTTGAACCAGAAGATATTTTCTGACCTACCTGCATTCCGTTTTGAGCTACTACATATCTCTTATCACCATCTTTGTACTCGACCAAAGCGATAAATGCAGTTCTGTTAGGATCGTACTGGATTGACACAATTGTAGCATCTACTCCTTGTTTATCTCTTTTGAAATCGATAACACGATACCTTCTTTTATGCCCTCCACCTCTATGGCGAATGGTCATTTTTCCTTGACTGTTCCTACCACCTGACTTTTTTAACGGAGCAAGCAAGCTTTTCTCCGGCTTATCAGTAGTGATGGCGTCAAATCCATTCACTACTCTAAAACGCTGTCCAGGGGTTATCGGTTTTAATTTTCTAACTGACATTTCTTGTCTTTATAGATTACTGTAAAAATCAATAATATCTCCTTCCGCCACGTCAACAATTGCTTTTTTCAAAGAATTGGTTTTTCCGTGTTGGATTCCTGTTTTTGTATAACGACTCTTACGGTTTGGACCGTAGTTCATGGTCCTTACCTTCTCCACGGAAACACCATAAGTAGCCTCAACCGCTTCTTTGATCTGAAGTTTGTTGGCCGTTGGGTCAACGTAGAAACCATAACGATTGAAAAGCTCGCTGTCTGCGGTCATTTTTTCCGTAATGATTGGTTTTATCAACACACTCATGCTATTCTTATTTCTTAAGGTTCGATTCTATTCCTTCCAAAGCACTTTCAGTCAACACCACATTATTTGCATTAACTATTTTATAAGTACTTAATTCTGAGTTAGTTACAACTTCAGAACGTTCCAAATTGCGCGACGACAAATATACATTATTATTTGAATCGCCCAACACGATAAGAGACTTTTTATTTTCTATCCCAAGCGAAGCTAAAAATGCCTTAAAATCCTTAGTCTTTGGAGCTTCGAAATTGAAATCCTCTACTACCACAACAGCCTTCTCTTTAGACTTTAATGTTAGGGCAGATTTACGCGCTAAACGCTTGACGTTTTTGTTCAATTTTTGTTGGTAATCTCTCGGTCTAGGACCAAAAATTCTACCACCACCTCTAAAGATTGGAGATTTTATACTACCAGCTCTTGCCGTACCCGTACCTTTTTGCTTTTTGATCTTTCTGGTACTACCTACGATTTCAGCTCTTTCTTTTGCCTTGTGGGTACCTTGTCTCTGGTGCGCTAAATATTGCTTAACATCCAGATAAATAGCATGCTCATTAGGCTCTATGGCGAAAACATCATCGGAAAGGTCTACCTTTCTTCCTGTTTCTTTTCCTTTAATATCTAAAACTGCGACCTTCATTACTTCTCAATTGTTACGTAAGCGTTTTTATGACCTGGAACACAGCCTTTAACTACGATAAGGTTTTTTTCAGCAACCACTTTCAACACTCTCAAGTTTTGAACCGTCACTCTCTCTCCACCCATTCTACCGGCCATCTTCATTCCTTTGAATACACGAGCCGGATAAGAAGCAGCACCGATAGAACCAGGAGCTCTTAATCTGTTGTGCTGACCATGGGTTGCTTGTCCAACACCACCGAAGCCATGTCTTTTAACAACACCTTGAAAACCTTTTCCTTTTGATGTTCCAATAACATCAACAAATTCACCTTCTATAAAAAGATCGGCACCTACGGTGTCTCCCAATTTATATTCACCTTCAAAATCTCGGAACTCAATGACTTTCTTTTTTGGAGAAGCACCTGCTTTTTTAACATGGCCAATTTCCGCCTTGTTAGCACGCTTTTCTGCCTTGTCATCGAAACCAAGCTGAAGGGCACTATACCCGTCAACCTCTTCGGTTCTGACTTGGGTAACCACGCATGGTCCAGCCTCAAGAACGGTACATGGAACATTCTTTCCATTCTCGTCGAAGATGCTGGTCATACCGATTTTTCTTCCTATTAACCCAGACATATTTATACTTATTAATTGTTTACTTTTTGTTACGCCACTTATTGGCAAAAAAATTGGGCCAAGAAAATCCTCTGACCCAGATTTTTTTCTTTAACCATTTTTCCCTCGCGAAACGCTAAGGACATGTCTACCGTCTAAACCAAGACAGTATATAACTTACTTATACTTTTATCTCAACCTCAACACCACTGGGAAGCTCAAGCTTCATAAGGGCGTCAATGGTTTTTGATGAAGAGCTGTAAATATCCAATAATCTCTTGTAAGAACTTAATTGGAACTGCTCTCTTGATTTTTTGTTCACGTGCGGTGAACGCAAAACAGTAAATATCTTTTTGTGCGTTGGCAATGGAATTGGACCAGTAACCACAGCACCAGTTGTCTTAACTGTCTTTACAATCTTCTCAGCGGATTTGTCCACTAAATTATGATCGTAAGATTTAAGTTTTATTCTAATTTTTTGACTCATCTTGCTGAAAAATTAAGCGGTTACCCCTTTTACTGATTTAATTACTTCCTCTGCAATGTTGGTAGGAGTTTCTGCATAACGCGAAAACTCCATGGTTGAAGTTGCTCTACCAGAAGACAATGTTCTCAATGATGTTACATATCCAAACATTTCTGATAATGGCACTTCACCTTTTACAACTTTTGCACCAGCTCTATCACTCATATCACTGATTGTACCTCTACGTCTGTTAAGGTCACCTACAATATCACCCATGTTTTCTTCAGGTGTAAGCACTTCAATTTTCATGATTGGCTCCATAATAACGGCACCAGCAGCTTTACCAGCAGCTTTGTAGCCCATTTTCGCTGCCAATTCGAAAGAAAGTGCATCAGAATCCACAGGGTGGAAAGAACCATCTTTCAACACCACTTTCATGGTATCCATTTCAAATCCGGCCAGAGGACCATTTTTCATTGCAGCTTTAAATCCTTTCTCAACAGATGGAATGAATTCTTTTGGAATACGTCCACCTTTGATCTCATCAATAAATTGCAACCCAGTTCCTTCGAAATCTTCATCCGCAGGACTCATTTCAAATACAATATCACCAAACTTACCACGACCACCAGATTGCTTTTTATAAGTTTCTCTGTGAGCAGCCATTTTAGTAAGTGCTTCTTTGTACTCAACTTGTGGTTCACCTTGGTTTACTTCAACTTTGAACTCACGACGTAAACGGTCAACAATAATATCCAAGTGAAGCTCTCCCATTCCAGAAATAATAGTCTGTCCTGAAGCTTCATCTGTTTTTACCTGGAATGTAGGATCTTCTTCAGCCAATTTGGCCAAGGCCATACCCAACTTATCTACATCAACCTTCGTCTTAGGTTCAACAGCAATACCAATTACCGGGTCAGGGAAGTCCATACTCTCAAGGATAATAGGATGTTTTTCTGAAGACATAGTATCTCCAGTCTTAATATCCTTAAATCCTACAGCTGCACCTATATCTCCTGCTTCGATATAATCAATAGCATTCTGTTTGTTGGAATGCATTTGATAGATACGTGAAATACGCTCTTTTTTGCCTGAACGATTGTTCAATATATAGGAACCAGCATCCAAACGACCTGAATATGCCCTAAAGAAAGCTAAACGACCTACAAATGGGTCAGTGGCAATTTTGAAAGCCAAGGCAGAAAATGGTTCCTTTGAATCAGGTTTTCTAGTAATCTCATTACCTGTATTTGGGTCAGTACCTACAATATCATCCTTATCTATTGGTGATGGCAAGTAACGACAAACAGCATCTAACAGAAACTGAACCCCTTTGTTCTTGAATGAAGAACCACAAATCATAGGAATGATAGCTCTGTCCATTACTGCCGCTCTTAGCGCTGCATGTACTTCTTCTTCAGTGATAGAGTCTTCATCTTCGAAGAACTTTTCCATCAACTCTTCATCATATTCAGCAACAGCCTCAATTAAAGCAGCCCTGTACTCCTTAACTTCAGCTTTCATTTCTTCTGGAATATCAACAACATCAAATGTTGAACCGAAGTTATCATCATGCCAAACTATAGCTCTGTTTTTTGCCAAATCAACGATTCCTTTAAAATCAGCCTCGTCTCCTATAGGCAACACAATTGGAACAGCATTGGAACCAAGCATAGTTTTCACCTGCTTACAAACCATAAGGAAGTTAGATCCTTGACGGTCCATTTTGTTCACAAATCCTATACGTGGCACTTTATAGTTATCAGCCAATCTCCAGTTAGTTTCAGATTGCGGCTCAACACCATCAACCGCACTAAACAAGAAAACCAAGCCATCCAAAACACGCAATGAACGATTCACCTCTACGGTAAAATCAACGTGTCCGGGAGTATCTATTATATTAAAGTGGTATCCTTTTGCATCTGCTGTAGGCTTACCATTTTCTGTAGGGAATTCCCAAGTACAGGTTGTAGCAGCAGAGGTAATGGTGATACCACGCTCTTGCTCTTGCTCCATCCAGTCCATAGTTGCAGCACCATCGTGCACCTCACCTATTTTATGGCTTACACCAGTATAAAAAAGAATACGCTCTGTAGTAGTGGTTTTTCCAGCGTCTATATGTGCTGCAATACCAATATTCCTTGTAAATTTTAAATCTCTTGACATTTTACCAACTAGAATCTAAAGTGAGAGAATGCTTTATTGGCTTCCGCCATCTTGTGAGTATCTACTCTTTTCTTAACCGCCGCTCCTTCTTCTTTTGCAGCAGCCAAAACCTCCGCAGCCAATTTCTGTGCCATAGATTTTTCGTTACGCTTTCTTGCATAACTGATCAACCACTTCATTGCAGTAGAAATTTTTCTATCTGGTCGGATTTGCATTGGAATTTGAAATGTAGCACCACCTACTCTTCTACTTCTTACTTCAACATGTGGCATTACATTGGAAAGTGCATCTTTCCATAGTTCCAAAGCAGTTTTTTCTTCGTCGGTATTTTTTTCCTCAACGATATCAATTGCATCATAAAAAACTTTAAAAGCAACTGATTTCTTGCCATCCCACATCATCATGTTCACAAAACGCGTAACAAGCTGATCGTTAAATCTTGGATCTGGTAAAAGCGGTCTTTTCTTTGCCTGTCTTTTTCTCATCTCTTCTTATTTTTTAGGACGTTTTGCTCCGTATTTAGATCTACGTTGCGTTCTACCTGCAACACCTGCAGTATCCAATGCACCACGGACGATATGATATCTAACTCCTGGCAAATCCTTTACTCTTCCACCTCTAACCAATACTATCGAGTGCTCTTGTAGATTGTGACCTTCACCAGGGATATATGCGTTAACTTCCTTTCCATTTGTTAACCTTACCCTTGCAACTTTACGCATTGCAGAGTTAGGTTTCTTTGGTGTAGTTGTATAAACACGCGTACAAACCCCTCTTCTTTGAGGACACGAATCCAAAGCAGCCGATTTACTCTTCTTGGTAATTGTGACTCTTCCTTTTCGTACTAATTGTGAAATTGTTGGCATTAAAATTTTTGTTATAAATGTAAACAACCCTCTTTTTGAGGGCTGCAAATGTAGTGATATTTCGGAATAATTCAAATCTCTTTAGATTAATTTTATTTTCCTTTCAAAAAAAGTGAAAATCACCTGGATTTTGGACAGTATTAATTATTATGGAATAGCCTACTCAACCTTTTACAAGTATCCAAACCCTAAAAATATAAACTCCATTCAAAACAATCTTAGCAACATTATATTAAGGTATGAAAATGGCACTTTCTTAAAGAGATATCAAGAAGACAAGGAATGTTAAATTTTTAAGAAAATTAATACATAAAATATTCTTAAATATTATGTGAAATTCATTTTCCGACATGGAGCAAAATAACAAGCTTTTTATCAAATCCATAAATATTTATGGCCTCGACCAAATAGTC